>JAPYTD010000001.1:99819-101251 GCA_029936315.1 Planctomycetota bacterium
GCTGCACCGGGCCAAAAAGTCCGATCAGCTAGCACAAGATCTACGTCGATGCGCACGGTCCAGGTCTTGCCCCCATCCGAGGAACTCTCGTACGAGCCACTCTCTTCCTAATGGACTACGCCAACAATTGTCGAACGACGTTGCCGTGCACGTCCGTCAACCGAAACCGGCGCCCCTGGTAGAGGTAAGTCAAGCGCTCGTGGTCGAGCCCCATCTGGTGCAGGATCGTCGCCTGCAAATCGTGCACGTGCACAGGGTCACGCACGATGTTGTAGCCAAACTCACAGGTCTCGCCGTGCGCGTAGCCAGGCTTCATTCCCGCCCCGGCCATCCACGTTGTGAAGCATCGCGGGTGGTGATCGCGGCCGTAGTTGCGTGCCGTCAGCTTGCCTTGCGAGTAGTTGGTTCGGCCGAACTCACCGCCCCAGACCACCAGCGTATCGTCAAGCAAGCCGCGCGCTTGCAGGTCCTGCACGAGCGCAGCGCTCGCCTGATCGGTATCGCGGCACTGTTGGCCGATCGCGCCAACCAAACCGGCATGCTGGTCCCAGCCCTTGTGATAGAGCTGCACGCAGCGCACACCGCGTTCGAGTAGACGTCGCGCCATCAAACAGTTGGCCGCGTAGGTGCCCGGGTTGCGTGCATCCTCGCCATACAGCTTGAACACCGAGTCGGGTTCATTGGAGATGTCAGTCACTTCGGGCACCGACATCTGCATGCGGTAAGCCATCTCGTACTGCTCGATGCGCGACTGCACCGCAGGATCGCCCTCACGTTCGTAGCTTGCCTCGTGCAGGTCGCGCAAACGGTCGAGCATCTGACGACGCGTCGCCTTGTCAACGCCTTCGGGATCCGCCAAGTACAGCACGCGATCGCGACCGGGCCGAAACTGCACGCCTTGATGTGACGCCGGCAGGAAGCCATTGCCCCACAGCCGCGCATAGAGAGGTTGGCCTCCCTTGTTCTTGCTGACGAGCACGCAAAACGTCGGCAGGTCGCGATTGCCGCTGCCCAGCCCATAGCTGAGCCACGCCCCGAGCGACGGCCGACCAGCCAGCTGCGAACCCGTTTGGAAGAACGTAATCGCCGGGTCGTGGTTGATGGCCTCGGTGTGCATCGAGTGCACGAACGTCAACTTGTCGACGATTCGCGCCGTGTGCGGCAGCAGCGAACTGACCCAACGCCGACTTTGGCCGTGCTGCGCGAAAGCAAACTTCGAACCGGCCAATGGAAACGATGCCTGGTTACCGGACATGCCGGTGAGGCGTTGGCCATCGCGCACAGACGCAGGCAGTTCTTCGCCGTTCTTCTCATTGAGTAGCGGCTTGTAGTCAAACAGGTCGAGCTGCGACGGCCCACCACTCTGGAACAGGTAGACGATGCGCTTGGCACGCGGCGCAAAGTGCGGCCGTGGCGCATCATCGTCGCCCAT
>JAPYTD010000001.1:101351-106454 GCA_029936315.1 Planctomycetota bacterium
TCGTCGCCCATCAAGTGGGACAGTGCAATCGCGCCGAGGCCGGTCGCACCGCGTGAGAACAGCAACCGCCTGGTGATGGCATTGCTCATCGCAACCTCACTACTTCGTCGAAGTTCATCAGCATGCTGATCACCATGGTCCAAGCGGCAACTTCCGACGCATCGAGTCCCTGCCTTGGCTGCCGATCGCCGATCGATGCAGTCTTTTGGGCACGGTCCTTGGCGTCGCGGTAGGCATCACGTTGCTCGGCCAGCGCCCGCTCGAGGATTCTGGACTCTCGTTGTTCTGCAGTACGGCCGGTGAGACGCAAGAACACGGCCGACAAACGCGCAGCATCCGAGCCGCCAGCCGCCACGACGCTCTCCGCCCAAACGCGCGCCGGCTCGACAAACTGCGGATCGTTGAGCATCAGCAATGCCTGCAGGGGCGTCGAGGTGCTCTGCCGACGCATGACGCAGACATCGCGCTTGCTGGCATCCAACAACAACATCGCCGGGGGTGGCGACGTGCGCTTCCAATATGTGTAGAGGCTGCGGCGGTAGAGGCCGTCATCTTTGGCGCGGTGGTAGGTCGCGCCCGACTTTTCCTTCCACAAGCCAGCAGGCTGGTAGGGGCGAACGGGAGAACCACCGAGGCGTTCCACGAGCAGGCCCGAAGCCCACAACGCCTGGTCGCGCAGCACCTCCGCCGACAGTTGGTAACGCGGACCGCGCGCCAGGAGGCGGTTCTCAGAATCGCGATCGCGCAGTTCGGCGGAGATATTCGAGCTTTGCCGAAAGGTCGCTGACATCACGATCAGACGGTGCAACGCCTTGACGTCCCAACCAGAGTCAATGAACGTGCGCGCGAGCCAGTCGAGCAGTTTGGGATGCATCGGCTTCGTTCCCTGGCTGCCGAAGTCCTCGGCAGTAGCGACGATGCCAGTGCCGAAGTGCATCTGCCAGATCCGATTGACCGCGACGCGCGCGGTCAGTGGATGGCGCGCATCCATCAACCATCGCGCAAGCGACAGGCGATCTTGCGGCGCTTCGTTCGGCAACGCCGGTAAGCACGCGGGAGTGCCGGGATCAACACGTTCGCCTTGTGCCAGATACGAACCGCGCGGCCGCACGTAGGTGGCGCGGCGCGTGCTCATCTCGCGCATGACCATGATCTCGCGTTGCGCGTCGCGGATCTTGCCAAGTGCTCGACGGGCGTCCCGCAGTTTGTCGCGCAGTTCGCGCCCCTCCTTGCTGAGCGCCCTGAGGTAGTAGGCCATCTCTTCCGAGGCAACCACCGCAGTTCCTCGCCCCGACAGCTTGCTCGCCTCCGCTCGCGTCAATTCACGGCGATAGACCTGCAACTCGTCGATCGCGCCACCTTTCAGACCGCGGTCGCGGAAGCGCTGGGACAGGGTCAGTGCGTCCGCGCCGCCACCTTGAATCGTCCTGGTCAGCGCATCACGAACGACACGCGTGACCGCGGTGTCACCATCCACGTGAATCGCCATGCCAGTTGCACGACTGCTGCCATCGTAGGTCAGCGTCACATGCGTCCAGCGATTGACGGGGAGCTGCTGCTCTGTCCGGATGCGAATCGCATTGCCGGGCCAGAAGTGCACCAACGCGAAGCTGAGTTCGCCGTCCTCGATGAGCAGTTCGTAGCCCCGACTCCCCGCATCCGTCCACGACTTCGAACGATGCATGACAACCGCGCGGTCATATTGCTCGGGCACCCGCAACCAGAAGGCGATTGAGAACGGCTGGTGCCGATCGAAGTCCGCAGCCTTGGGAAACTTCGCCCAATTCTCGCCACTGAACTGGATCGCTTTGCCAGCGTATCCTGCCACCAAGACAGGCTTGTCGCCGACCTTGCCAGGAGCCTTCTCATTGGCGGCATTGGCAACAACAGCCTTCGCCAACGACTCGAACGCGAAGCTGCCGACTAGATCCGGATCGTTAGAACGATCACGCAGAATCATCGCAGGCTTCTCAAGCAGCTGCTCGACGAGGCTCTCATCAAGAGCAGCAAGCTCGGACTCCATCGCATGCACCTTTGCTAGCGCCTCAATCTCCGCCTTCGACTGCTTGGCCGTCGCCAAGGACAGCGCCGGGGTCGGCGTCGCCCGCGTGAAGTGCGAGTAGAGCCCCGACTCATCGATGTTGTCGAAGAACGCCGACAACTCGTAGTACTCCCGCTGCGACACCGGATCGAACTTGTGGTCGTGACAACGCGCGCAGCCAATCGTCATGCCCAAGAACGCGGTCGCAAACGTCTCCGTGCGGTCCGCGACGTATTCGAGCCGCATCTCCGCTTCGACACTGCCGCCTTCGTTGGTCTGTCGATGCAACCGCTGGAATGCCGTCGCCAACTTCTGCTCACGTGTCGCCTCCGGCAACAAATCGCCTGCGATCTGCCACGTCGCAAACTGATCAAACGGCAAGTTGTCATTGTAGGCGCCAACAACCCAATCACGCCAAGGCCACACCGGACGTTCGACATCGGACTGATAGCCAAACGTGTCGGCGTAGCGCGCCACGTCCATCCATTCGCTCGCCATGCGTTCGCCGTAGCGTTTGGAGGCAAGCAATTCGGCAAGCAGCCCTTCGACGCTCTCGTCCGACAACCCGCCGCGCAGCATTGCATCTCGCTGGGCAGCGTTTGGCGGCAAGCCCGTCAGCGTCAGGCTCGCACGCCTGGCAAGCACAGCTGGCGTTGCCGGCGCTGACGGCACCAGGCCTGCTTGTTCAAGCCTTGCCAGGACAAACGCATCGATACCGTTCTTGACCCAGGCCTGGTCCTGAACGACCGGCAGCGCAATCTCCGCCGGCAGTGGCACAAACGACCAATGCGCGGCGTATGGCGCGCCAGCGACAATCCACCGCCGCAATACGTCGACTTCCGCAGCACTGACGGTCAACTTGCTCGCTGCCGGTGGCATGCGCTCTGCGACATCGTGCGCGGTCAAGCGGCGCAGCAGTTCGCTCTGATCCGGCTTGCCCGGAACCACCGCGAAGCGACCACTCGGCAACTCCTGCAACGCGCCTTCGCGCACATGCAATCGCAGCCCGGCCTCGCGTTTGTTCGCGTCCGGACCGTGACACTGAAAGCACCGGTGCGACAGAATCGGCTGCACATCGCGCGTGAAGTCGACCTCGTGCTGCGCCGAGAGCGGCAGAACCATCAGGCATACGCCGCTGGCAGCACCCAACCAACTGGGTGCTGCCCGATGGCTTCGGAGTGCGAATCGCGTGCCTGGCATGAGCAGGCATTGTCACCCCAAAGCCGGGCAGCGCAATGAGTCTGCTAGAGACCTACCGTGCGGCGCAAGCCATTGCTCGCAATCGACATCACTGCGTTCAGGGAGTGCCACTGCGAGTAGAACTGGTAGCCGACCAGCCCAAGTCGTTGGCAATGGTCACGGGATGGCACGCGTAACCAGCCGCATTCGTGATGAAGGCGAGTGTAATGACCCAGTCGCTGCAAGCATGGCAACCGGGCTGGGTGCCAAACGGCTGCAGGTTCAGCGGCAGCGGCAAGCCGTTCCATTGCGTATCGGAGAAGCCAAAAGCGAGCAGGCCAATCGCACTGGGCAGACCGGCATGGCCTTCGTAGCTCACGACGCTACCGCGGCGAGGCATAGCGGATGTGTCATGCGTGTAGGTCGGCGTACCACAGCCAGTGCCAAGGATCGTGGTGCTGGCAAGATGCGAAATCATCATCCTTCGGGGCATCGAACAACAGCCCACCGAGCAAGTCGCCGAGATCCTCGGAATCACCCCAAAGGCGGTTTCCAAGCGCTACAGCCGTGCCCTGCAACGGCTGCGAGACAGCCTGCCAGAATCGATCTTCTCCGAGCCAATCGATGAGTGACGAAGGCTGGCTGCGAAGGCTGTTCCGGTCTAGCATGCCGCGCTCACGCGCCCGTAGCTCAGCTGGATAGAGCAATGCTTTCCTAAAGCATAGGTCACAGGTTCGAACCCTGTCGGGCGTACCAATTGCGAGCGGAGCTCGCTATTGGTTGGCCGCGGTGCACTTCAATCTCTACGCGAAGCGTCCCTAGGGCCTGATCGTCCCCCAGGTTGCTGGGGTGATCCTGAGCCCAATCCCGCTCAACCCCCTCCACCCACGGCATTACGCCCCGATGGCATGGGCGTCGATTGCCACTGTTACCTTCTGGTTGCGGGGCCCGACTCCCGAGCAAGCGAACTAGCAGCTAGTTTACGGGGCCCTCACCTTCCCCCGAGTAATCCACAGCCAATGACGCCGTTCGTTTGTGCCCGAGGCACTCTCCGTTCCTTTCTCGCGTTGACCGCACTGGTCACGCCGTTCGCCCTTGGTGGTTCGCTGACCGCGCAAGGATCTGCCAAACGCGCCGTCACCCACGACGACTACGACAACTGGACGTCGTTACGCAGCAACACCTACAGCCCCAACGGCAAGTGGATGGCGTACAGCATCAACCCGCGCGTTGGCGACGGACTGCTGTACATCCAGCAAGTCGATGGCGACAAGGTCTACAAGGTTCCGCGTGGCAGCAGCGTGTCGTTCTCCAACGACAACAAGCTCGCGTTCTACAAGATCGGCAAGTCGTACGACGAGGAGCGCAAGAAGAAGCTCGACAAGCTCTATGCCAAGAAGGAAGAGGAGAAGAGCGAAGAAGCCGAAGAGGAGGGAGGCCTGCCGCCCGACGTCAAGGAAGCGCTTGCTGAGCGCGGCATGACCGAGGCGATGGCCAAACGCATGATCGAGCAGAATGGTAGCTCGATGGCTGAGGTGCGCGGCTTCCTCGGCTTGCCCGAACCAAAGAAGGCCGAGAAGTCCGCAGAAGAACCAAAATCAAAGAAGGAAAGCGGCGACAATAAGGCCGAGAAGGCAGCCAAGGCGCTGGCGAAGCGCGTGCACGTGCTCGACCTGAGCACGGGCGAAATCGCGAAGCTCGAGAACGTCAAGAGCCACCGGATGATCGGGGACACCGATCTGATGGTGATCCACTTCAACAAGCCAGAACCGAAGAAGGACGACAAGAAGAAGCCGGACGCCGAGAAGGCCAAGGAAAAGGAGGCCGGCAAGAAGGGCGAAGAAGTCGCCTCTGCAGGCACCGAGAAGGCCAGCACAGAGAAG
>JAPYTD010000001.1:106554-122810 GCA_029936315.1 Planctomycetota bacterium
CCAGCACAGAGAAGGCCGCCGCGAAGCCCAAAAAGAAGGCGGACAAGCCCAAGAAGAAAACCGACCCGAAGGAAGCAAAGCGCAAGGATGGCAGCAAGCTCGTCTTGCGCAACTTCGCAACTGGCAAGGACGAGACGATCGAGCACGTTCGCGCCTTCGGCACGCTCGCCGACAACAAGTGGCTCTGGTACACGATCGGCACCAAGAAGATGAAGCAAGGTGTCGAGCACGGCCTGTTCGCGCGCGAACTGTCGTCAGGCACCACGGTCAACGTGCTCGCCGGCTACAGCAGTGTCTCGGGCATGACGACCGACCACGCCGACAAGGTGCTGGCCTTCACCAGCAACCTGCGCGCGTTTGGCAAGAAGGAGACGGCGTCCGAAATCTACCTGTGGAACTTCTCGGACAAGCCGGCCCGCCGGATCGTCGACATGAAGACCGCGGGCATCCCCGAGGACCACAAGATCCGTTCGAGCGGCCTCAGCTTCTCGCGCGATGCATCGGTGTTGATGATGAGCATCGACCAACCGAAGCCAGAGAAGCTGCCGAAGATCCTGCCCGAGGATGAGATCAAGCTCGACCTGTGGCACTTCGAAGACGGCATGCTGCAGCCAATGCAGGCGAAACGGCCGAACCGGGCCACTGCATCGCTGACGACGGCCTACCACATGGACGTGGACCGCGTCGTTGTGCTCGGCACGCCCAAGAACCCCAAAATGTCGCTGTTGAACGACGATGGTTCGCGCGCGCTACTTGCCGACTCGACACCCTACGAGAAGCAAGTCACGTGGGATGGTCGCTACAGCGACGTCTACATCGTCAACACGATCGACGGCAGCCGCGAGAAGATCATCGAAGGCCTGCGTGGTCGCGCCAGCCGTTCGACCGGTGGCCGCTACGTCATCTGGTTTGATCATCGCGACTACGACTGGCACACCTACGACGTGCAAAACGGCACCAAGCGCAACCTGACGTCGGGCATCCCGGTCGCGTTCGATCGCGAACTGGACGACCGCCCCGAGCCGCACAACGCGCATGGCTCGTCTGGCTGGACCGAGAACGACGCCGAGGTCCTGCTCTACGACCAATACGATATCTGGGCCGTCAGCCCGGAGACCGGCAAGTTCCGCTGCGTCACGGACGGCCTTGGTCGCGCCAGTGGCATCAGTTTCCGAACCGGTGGCCCAGACCTTCGCCCGGACGCCAACCGTGATGACAACGAGAAGCGTCGCTGGTTGCGCAACGAACTGAGGCTGCGTGCGACCGACACGAACACTTACGCATCTGGCTACTACTCCGACTCGATTGTCGGCACCAGCAAGCCGCGCAAGATCGTCATGAAGAACCTGGCGATTGGCCAAGTCTCGCGCCCGCGCAACGCGGATCGCCTGTTCGTGACCTACAGCCGCTACGACATGTTCCCGGACGTCTGGACGACCGACCTTGCCTTCGAAGGCGGCAAGAAGCTGACCGATGGCTGCCCGATTCGTCGCGAAGTCCGTTGGGGTTCGTCCGAACTGGTCAACTGGCGCTCCGACGACGGCATTGAGCTGAAGGGCTACCTCATCAAGCCAGATGGCTTCGACCCAACCAAGAAGTACCCGATGATGGTCTACTTCTATGAGCGCAGCTCGAGCCGCATCCACCGCTTCGTATCACCGAGCATCGGCACCTCCCCCAACGCCGCCTACTACGTCTCGAACGGCTACCTGTGGTTCGTGCCGGACATCGTCTACCGCGATGGCTACCCCGGCGAGTCGTGTGAGAAGTGCGTGATCTCCGGTGTGCAGCACCTGCTCACCATGGGCTTCGTCGACAAGGATCGCATCGGTGCGGCAGGCCACTCGTGGGGCGGTTACCAGACTGCGCACCTGATCACGCGCACCGACATCTTCGCAGCCGTCGAGTCTGGCGCACCGGTCGTCAACATGTTCAGCGCGTATGGCGGCATTCGTTGGAGCTCGGGCATGTCCCGTCAGTTCCAATATGAGCGCACGCAGTCGCGCATCGGCGGCACCATCTGGGAGCAACCGATGCGCTACTGGGAGAACTCACCCCTGTTCCACCTCGACAAGGTGCGCACGCCCGTGCTGATCCTGCACAACGACCAGGACGGCGCAGTCCCGTGGTACCAGGGCATCGAGTTCTTCACGGCGATGCGACGCTTAGACAAGGAGGCCTACCTCTTCAACTACAACGGCGAGGCCCACGGTCTGCGCAAGCGTCAGAACCAACGCGATTGGACGCGCCGTATGCAGGAGTACTTCGACCACCACCTCATGGGCGCTGCGGCTCCCGATTGGATGCGTCGTGGCGTTCCGTATCACGAGCGTTCGGCCGAGAAGATCCCGAACGCGCCGAGCTACCGTGAAGCCGTCGAAGCCGGCCTGGTTCCTAGCGCCGACGAGAAGAAGAACGGCGCCCAGGCAACGGAAGCGGCCGGCAACCGCGACAAGAAGTAGGCGGCCATGCGCCGTCGGCGCGCCGGCATCCGTTAAGTTGGAGAGCGCGCGGGCGATCCTGTCCTAATAACGTCGGAGCGGGTACAGGTGCAGTTCGCAAACTGCACCATGCCCGCATTCGAACTGATCGCCGCTCCCCACTCGCCGTTCGCACCGAATGGCGACCTCGCGCTCGACGCCGTAGCCAAACAAGCAACACACCTGCGAGCGAACGGCCTCGACGGGGTGCTGATCGCCGGCAGCACCGGGGAGGGTTCATCCCTGACCGGCGACGAACGCCGATCCTTGGCCGAGCGCTGGACCGAGGTCGGCGAAGGCTTGCAGGTTTGGGTTCACGTTGGCCACAACAGCCCGCGCGAGGCGCAGTCGTTGGCCGCACACGCGGCTTCGGTCGGCGCACACGGCATCTGCGCCGCACCACCGAGTTGGTTTGCGTTGTCATCCGTCGACCGACTCGTCGACACCTGCGCTGAGATCGCTGCGGGCGCGCCAAAGCTGCCGTTCCTGTACTACCACATCCCAGTGCTGTCGCACGTGCAAGTGCCGATGGCTCGGTTCGCAGAAGTGGCCCGACGCACAATCTCCAACTTCCGCGGCATCAAGTACACGCACCTCGACGCGCTCGACTTCCAAGTGTGCGTCCGTGAACACGGTGACGCGATCAAGCTGTACTGGGGTTGCGACGAACTGCTGGTCACTGGGCTCGCACTCGGGGCGCACGGCGCCGTTGGCAGCACCTACAACTTCGCCGCGCCGCTCTACCGCCGTTTGATCGCAGCGCATGCAAAGGGTGATACCGACGCCACGCGTGAACTGCAGAGCAAAGCCGCCGAACTCGTCGAGTTGCTCGCAGGCCACGGCTACATGGCCGCCGCCAAGACAACGATGAAGTATCTCGGCGTCGACGTCGGCACCGTTCGTTGTCCGATGCCCTTGTTGCAAAAAGGCGGTGAGGAGAAGGTGATCGCGGACCTCGAACGGTTCGGACTCAAGGACTTGCTCGCATGAGCTTGCGGACGATGACGTCGCTGCTGCTACTGGTGGGGTTGCTGGCCGCCGGCGCAACTGCACAGGAGCGCATGCAGTGGACAGACCTGCCGTCGTTGCCCGACACGCTTGGCTTTGGCGGACCGTTCGTCGGCACCCACGCCGATCGATTGCTCGTTGCCGGCGGCGCCAACTTCCCGACCGCGCCCCCCTGGGAGGGCGGCAAGAAGGTCTGGCATGACACGGTGTTCGCGCTCGACCCCGGCGCAACCGCCTGGCGCAATGCCGGCAAGCTCAATGCACCTCGTGCGTATGGCGCCGCGATCAGCACCAGCTATGGCGTGGCCCTGCTCGGCGGCAGCGATTCCGAACGGCACTACGCCGACTGCCAACTACTGCTTATCGACCAGGGTACTCTGCGCGCGCGCTTCGAAGCGTTGCCACCGCTGCCCGTAGCAACCGCGTTCCCGGCAGCTGCTGCCAACGGCGATACGATCTACGTCGCGGCAGGCAGTGATGGCAGCGACCCGACGGCGATGACGCACGCATTCTGGTCCATCGACCTCACGGCCGAGCAGCGCAGCTGGAAGGTCCTGCCTGCGTGGCCTGGCCCGGCAAGACACAAAGCTGTCGCCGCCTTTCAGAGCAACGGTAGCCATGGCTGCTTCTACCTGTTCAGCGGCGAGATCCCGCAACGGGGAGCCGACGGCAAGCTCACCTACGACTACCGCACGGATGGCTATCGCTTCGATACGAAGCTTGGCAGGTGGCAGCAGTTGCGCGACCTGCCAACCCCGGTAGCCGCAGCGTGCGCGATTGCTGCCGGCCAGTCGCACGTGCTGGTCTTCAGTGGTTCGACCGGCAAGCACGCGCTCGCGCCCGACCCGCGCCCTGAGTTTCCGCGGATCGTGCGCAGCTACCACACGATCACCGACACGTGGACCGAGGCAGGCACGATGCCGACCGGCCTTGTGACCACCGGCGTTGCTCGGCACGAAGGCAAGATTGTCATCGCAACGGGCGAAGTCAGCCCGGGCGTGCGAACACCCGCTGTGCGCAGCGTCACTGTCGCGCAAGAAGCCGCGGGCTTCGGTGCGCTCAACACAATCGTGCTCGCGCTCTACCTCGCAGGGTTGGTCTGGATTGGCTTGCGCTTCTCCAAGCGCGGCGGCAATGCCAACGACTTCTTCCTCGCGGGACGGCGCATCCCGTGGTGGGCCGCAGGCATTTCTATCTTCGCCACGCAACTGTCGGCAATCACGTTCATCTCGACGCCGGCCGTTGCCTACGCCAGCAATTGGCTAGTGCTGCCCGGCAAGGCGATGATCCTGGTGATGGCGCCTATCGTGGTGCTGTTGTACCTGCCGTTCTTCCGGCGACTCGACATCACGTCTGCCTACGAATACCTCGAACGCCGCTTCAATCTGCCGGTGCGCTTGTTCGGCAGTGCGTCGTTCATCGCGTTCCAGCTGCTACGCATGGCGATTGTCGTGTTCTTGCCGGCCCTCGCCCTAACGACGATCACCGGCATCAACGTCTACCTGTGCATCCTCATCATGGGTGTGCTATCGACGCTCTACACGGTGCTCGGCGGCATGGAGGCCGTCATCTGGACGGATGTGCTGCAGACCGTCGTGCTGCTCGGCGGCATGCTGATCGCCATCATCATCGTCGCGATGGATGTCGGCGGCTTTGGGGTCGTATTCGAAACCGCCAACGCCGCCGGCAAGACTCGCATGTGGGACTGGTCGATGAGTACGACTGACCTGGCAACCTGGTCCATGTTGCTCGGCACGCTCGCACTGCAATTCGGTCCATACACCGCCGACCAGTCCGTCATTCAGCGCTACCTGTCCACCAAGGACGAACGCTCGGCGGCGCGCGGGATCTGGCTGAACGGGCTGATGGCCGTGCCAGTCGGCTTGTTGTTCATGTTGCTCGGCACGTGCCTGTTCGTGTTCTTCCAGCACCGGCCAGACCTGCTGCACGTCGGCATGAAGAACGACGAGGTGTTTCCGTTGTTCGTGTCGAGCCAACTACCAGCTGGCCTGTCCGGCCTGGTGATCGCCGCGGTATTCGCAGCATCCATGTCAAGCCTCGACTCGAGCATGCACTCGATCGCGACAGCCTGCACAATTGACTGGTACCAACGCCTGTCCCCCAACGCAACCGAAGCGAGCAGCCTGCGACTCGCGCGCGTGCTGACGGTTGCACTCGGCGTCACCGCCGTGGCCACCGCCAGCGTGCTGGTCACGTTCGACATCCAGAGCCTGTGGTTCTTGTTCCAGAAGTGCCTCGGTCTGTTGTCGAGCGGTGTCGTCGGCATCTTCGCACTCGGCATCTTCACGAAGCGCGCCAGCTCACGCGGAGTGCTGACCGGCGCGTCCGCCAGCATCGCAGCACTGATCTACATGACGTGGTTCAGCTCGCTGCACTTCTACCTCTACGCCGTCATCGGGATCGCAACGTGCATCGTGGTTGGATACCTCGCCAGCCTCGTCATGCCGGACCGCGATCGTGATCTGACGGGCCTTACCCACAACACGCGCCCGGCCTAGCCATGGACCCGCAACGCATCGACGAATTGGTTTCCGTCTATCGCGACGGTTTGCTCCAGGACACCTTGCCCTTCTGGTTGCGGCACGCGATCGATCGCGAACACGGCGGCTTTCAGTTCTGCCTCGATCGCGATGGCACCGTGCTCGATACCGACAAGGGCCTTTGGCAACACGGTCGCTTCACGTGGTTGCTGTCGACGCTCGACTACCGATTGCGCGACACAGAGCATTGGCAAGCGCAGTGGCTGGAGACTGCGAAACACGGCATCGACTTCATGCGCCGTCACGGCTTTGATCCAGATGGCCGCATGTTCTTTCAGGTCACGCGGGAAGGCCAACCACTGCGGCAGCGTCGCTACCTGTTTACGGAAGCCTTCGGCGCCATCGCGTTTGCGGCCTACGCCAAGGCATCCGGTGACCAACAGGCAGCCGACGACGCGAAGAAGCTGTTCCGATTGATGCTGCGATACAACACGACGCCAGGCCTCATCCCGCCGAAGGTCGATCCACACACACGGCCGAGCAAGGGGCTGTCGGTGCCAATGATCACGTTGTTCACCGCCCAGATCTTGCGCGAGACACTCGACGACGAACTAGCCAAGCACTGGGTCGACCGCGCCATCGAAGAAGTGCACGAGTTCGTCAAACCAGACCTACAGGCAGTTCTCGAGATCATCGCGCCCGACGGATCGGTGATTGATCACTTCGACGGACGTACGCTCAATCCGGGGCACGCGCTCGAGGCCGGCTGGTTCGTACTCGAGGAAGCCCACCATCGTGGCGGCGATGCGGAGCTGACGGAACTCGGCACGAACATCATCGACTACATGTGGCAACGCGGCTGGGATGAGGAGTTCGGTGGCATCCTGTACTTCCGCGACCTCAATCATGGACCGGTTCAAGAATACTGGCACGACATGAAGTTTTGGTGGCCGCAAAACGAAGCGATCCTTGCGACTCTGTTCGCGTATCGCGCCACCGGCAACAACAAGTACGCAGGCTGGCATCAGCAAGTGCACGACTGGGCCCATCAACACTTCCGTGACGAGGAGCATGGCGAGTGGTACGGCTACCTGCATCGCGACGGACGCATCTCCGTGCCACTGAAGGGAAATCTGTGGAAGGGGCCGTTCCACCTCCCGCGCATGCAGTTCTTCTGCTGGCAGCTGCTCGAAGGCATGCGCACCTGAGACCAGAAGGAACACCGCAAGCCGCAGCAACTCGTCGGCACGTCGCCGTATCGCTGGAACGCAACGCACAGGGTTCGTCGGGCATCGAACCCGCGGTAGCAGGACCAACGGACTCTGCAAGCCCCGTAAGTCACAGATTGCAGCCCCTTGAAGCGCGCCAAGAGTTTTTCGTGGTTCGCGTCACGCAGACCACGACTCGTCATAGAATAGGGAAACGTACGGTTCGGCTGCTGCATTCCGCACACGGAACGCCGCCGATCGAACCGGCCCCTTCCCATCTCGCTCACCCATTCCGAATCCCGTGCAACGACCCTCCCTTCGCATTGCGGTGGTAGCCGCATCTCTCCTGCTACCTGTGTCCGCCCAGATCGGCAACGAAGTGGTGTTCGTCGGCAGCTCGACCAGTGGCAGCGCGGACCAACACGCCTTGGTCGAATCGGCAACGGGCACCGTCTTGCAGGCAACCGGCTCCAGCTTCACCGACAACGTCAGCGGCGCGGTGTGGGCCAACACGGGTCGCAAGCTCTACGTCGGGCAAAGCTTGATGAACCGCGTATCGGTCGCCGACTGGAACGGATCCTCCGCTAGCTGGTCAACGTTCTACTCATCTGGCTCGGCGTGCTATGGCGTGCAGTTCGATCGCATCCGCAACCGCGTGTGGACGCTGACCGGCACGACCGGTTCCGCACGCGAACTTGTCTGCCTCGACGGCGACCTCAATAGCCCAAACTACGGCTCGGTGATTACGCAGACCGGCAGTTTGTCCGGTGCGTACCGCGAACGCTGGTGCCTGTCCTTCACCGGCAACCTCGCCTGCGTACCGGAGGGCTTCATTGGCGGTAACTCGTTCACGCTTGTCGACCTCGATCCCAGCAGCCCGAACTACCTCAATGTCATCGCTTCGGCTCCGGTGCTCGGTGCCGCCAGTGCGGGGTTTGCGTTCTCGACCGCTTGCGAGATCTCACTTGATGAGCAGTTCGCCTACTTGCTGTGGTCAGGCCTCAGCTCCGCCGGCCTCGCGGTCTGGGACATCACCGCACAAGCGTGGGTCGACTTCAGCACGGCTCCGGGCCAACAGGACCTGGCGATTCCGTTTGCCGTACCGAACGCGATGGACCTGTCGCTGGACCGCTCGTTCGCCGTCATCAGTGGCCAAGGCGGTGCCGGTTGGGCAGCGCGCGTCGACTTCGACTACTCTACGCCGAGCAATTCAACGGTGACGCAGTACGCCGGCTTGACCGTCCCGAATTGCGATGGCATCTCGCTGTCGCCGGATGGCACGAGGGTGGCGGTGACGTCGACGGCAGTATTCTTGAACACGCCAAGTGAACTGACGATCTTCGACGCCACCACCGGCGCCGTGCTGCAAACCACGACGCTTGCGGCCATGTGGAACGTCTACGTAACGGCGTGGCAAGACGCATCGCCAACCGCGACGTATGGAACGTTCGGCCAAGGCTGCCCCGGCACCCTTGGCACGCCCGCGCTTGCTGCTAGCAGCGGTTCGCGGCCGGCGCTCGGCACGACGCTAAACATCAGTATCGACAACCTGCCGTTCGGCGTTGCGGCAATGGCATCCGGCCTCTCGAGTTCCATCACGTCCGGTGGCCTGCCGTTACCGTTCGACCTGAGCATCGTTGGCATGTCGGGATGTTCCCAACTCGTCGACGCGCTGATTCTCGATCTCGTCTCGGAACCAGGCTCCAGCGCGACGTGGTCGTGGGCGATCCCAAACAACCCGAGCATCTTCGGCTTCGTGTTCTTCAACCAAGCGTTCGCGCTCGATCCGGCAGCCAACCCGTTCGGCTTCACGGCGAGCAACGCCGGCGTCGGTACTCTCGGCTACTAGCCTGTGCTACTCGGGCAGGTCCGGCAGCGCGACCGGACCGCCGCCCACTTCGCTCGGCATCGGCGCCGAGGTCTTCGCCAACCACGCGCGCAACTCCGCGGCCAGGGCGCGCAATTCGTCGGGCCGCGATGATGCCAGATTGTTCGACTCTCCGATGTCGGCAGCAAGATCGAACATCGACCACGTGCGCGTCTCGAACCAAAACATCGCCTTGAGATCCCCGCGCCGCACACTCGCCGCCGGCGTCGTGCGCCACGTGCCAGCCTTGCCGTTGGCCTGCAGGTAGCCGGGAAAATGCCAGAACAGGGCGCGCTCGGCGACGGCTTCCGGTTCAGCCTGCAACCGCCCAGAAAGATCGACGCCGTCCAGTGCATGGTCTGCCGGTAACTTCGCGCCAGCAATCGCGGCAAACGTCGGATACAGGTCAAGCGACTGCAACTGCGTGGTGTCGACAGAGCCCGCCGGGACCTTGCCATCCCACCTGGCGATAAATGGTACCCTGACGCCGCCTTCGTGCATTGAGCCCTTGCCAGAACGCAGCGGTAGTTGGTTGGTGATCTCCTGGCCGCCGCGTATGCCGGCAGCGCGATAGCCGCCAAGGCCGCCGTTGTCCGAAGTAAATACGATCAGTGTATTCGCAAGCAACTTCTCGCCTTCGCGCATTGGGTCTGCGGCCTCGGCCAAGAACTTGATCACGCGACCGCAGTTGTCGTCGAGGTTCTTCATCATCGCTGCGTAGCGACGGTGTCGATGGCGCGAATCGGCATCGGCTTTGGGGGTCGCGGCCACATCTGCTGGCGGCGCAGCAATCGGCGTGTGCACGGAGTAGTGACTGATACAGCAGAAGATCGGTTTCTTCGCGGAGGTCATCCACTGCAACGCTTCGTCGGTCAGACGATCCGCCATGAACTGCTTCGCGTTGCCGTTCGCCGGCAGCCCGGGGAATGCGAACGCTCCCTGCTGGTCCGCGAAGTGGCTGACCCGGCCGACGCCACCGCGATGGTCGCCGCCAGCCTGATGGTCGAAGCCCTGATCGGTCGGCGATGCGTTGTCCGCCTTGTCGCCGAGATGCCACTTACCGAAGTGTGCGGTGGTGTAGCCAGCTGCCTGCAAGGTCTCTGCCATCGTCACTGACGAAGGCGACAACGTGACGTTGTTGGCTGCCGCGTCGAGTTTGCGGTGCTGTGCTTTGCCACGGTTACCACCGGCCACGGTGTAGATCCCGGTGCGCGCGGCCCACTGCCCGCTCCACAACGCGGCACGAGTCGGTGCGCAGTTGGGGCCGTTGCTGTAGGCATTCGTGAAGCACGTGCCGGCGGCAGCGAGCGCGTCGAGGTTGGGAGTCTTGTGGTAGGGCGAACCATTGCCACCGTTGGTGCGTCCGGTTGACAAGTCGGTCCAACCCAAGTCATCCGCAACGATCAATACGATGTGCGGCGGTTGTTGGGCGCGGACCGACGACATGCCAACAAGCGGCGCCAACAGCACGACCACCAACAGCGGGCCGATGGCCGCAACACACAGCAGACCCGGCTGGAGCCTTCGCGACGACGGCATCTTCATAGGCGCAGCCTAGCACCGGGCACTACGAAACGCGGTCAACTGCCAGTGGATCCGGGCTACCCGCCGCCACCACAAGCTATGCTTGCCCGAATGCGCGCCTTCGCAATCGCCATTGCCATCTCAACCAGCGCCACTGCTGTGCCGGCGCAGAAGCCCGACTTCGCCGCGGCCGCCGCATTCTCCGAGAAGAACTCCGGACTCGCGGTGCTCGTCTACCAAAAGGGCAAACTCATATTCGAGCGCTACCAGAACGGGCACAAGCAAGACCAGCCGGTGCACATCTTCAGCGGCACCAAGTCCTTCGTGCCTATGGTCGCCTTGATCGCTGAAAAGGACGGCCTGCTCAAGCTCGATGAGAAGGTCTACAAGACCATCACCGAATGGAAGGGTGACAAGCTGCGCGAGAAGATCACGATTCGCCACCTGCTCAACCTGACCAGCGGGCTGAAGAACAACGACAAGCAACTGCACCAGGGACGCGCGCCGGATCAGTACGGTGCGTCGATCGCGTGCCTCTGCACCAGCGAGCCGGGCACGAAGTTCAAATACGGCTCGAACCACGTCCTGGTCTTCGGCGAACTCCTGAAGCGCAAGTTGCAAGCGAGGCAGCGCAAGTCGAGCACGCACAAGACCATGCCGACGGACTTCGTGGATTACCTGAAAGTTCGCCTTCTCGATCGCATCGACTGCAGGTTCGACAAGTGGAAACGCGACAAGAAAGGCAACCCGGCCTTGTCACTCGGCGCCCACATGACCGCCCGCGAATGGGGCAAGTTCGGGCAGTTGATCCTCAACCGCGGCAGGCACAAGAGCCGGCAGATCGTGCCGAGCAGGCATTGGGATGAGTGCTTCGTCGGCAGCAAAGCAAAGGTCGACTACGGCCTCAACTTTTGGCTCCTGGGCATCCATTCGAATCAGCGCCACGGGCCGATCCCACCTGGCACTGTCGCAGCTATCGGGCTCCACAAGCAGCTGCTCATTGTCATGCCATTGCGAAAGACCGTGATCGTGCGGTTCGCCAGCGAGAAGGCGGCCTTCGATGAACGCCAGTTCTTGAAAATCATGTTCGGCAAGTAACTGCAACTCAGAACTTGCCGAGTAGCACCTGCAAGAAGTTGCTGATCGGCGCTGCATGTTCCGGGTCGACCTTGAGCTGGACGCGTATGCACCAACGTGGTTACTGAGCATGTGCATTGGATTGCAGGGCACTCTTCTCGGGCCAAGAGCCTCATCGCGATGGCGTGGCTGATCAACCCTCCGTGAGACCCGCTCACTTGCCAAGATAGCCGCCCTGACCATGGACCCCGGCGAGCACACGGTTCAAGCTGCCGACGCATCTGCCCTTCGACAAGGGACTGGTCAAGTAGCCACCCGCAAGATCCGACGACCTCCGCGCCGGTTCTGCCCGAAGCGCGACAGAACGCCTCCCCCGCGACGGCGGGATTCATCGCACAACCCTTTATTTACAGCGCGTAGCGACTGACTCGGAATCTGACGCCGAGGCCGTATCGTCTCCCCCACCCATGAAGCGCGGCAACAAAGAACTGCTCGTCGTCGGCGATCGCGTGCTCGTCAAGCCCGAGCAGCAGGAGCGCATGACCAAGGTAGGCCTATACCTGCCGGCCAACGTCATCGAGAAGGAAGAGGTGCAAGGCGGTCGGGTGATCGCGATCGGACCAGGCCAACCGCTGCCGCCACCGAACGACGAACAAGAGCCGTGGAAGGAGGGCTACCGCAACCCGCGCTTCCTGCCGATGCAGGTTTCGGTCGGCGACCATGCGTTGTTCTTCCGCAAGGCGGCGATCGAGATCACGTTTGAAGACGAGCGCTACCTCGTCGTGCCGCACGGCGCCATTCTCGTTGTCGTGCGCAACGAAGACCGAGGCGGCGTTCCGGACGAGTTGCCCGAAGACCTATAGCGCGGCAGCCGCCAGCTCGTGCACGACCTCGTCGACAACCTCACTGAGGGCAAGCTTGGACGTATCGACGACCACATCAGCCTGTCGGTAGAGCGGCTCACGTTCGGCAAGGATCCGGCGCAAGTCGAAGAATGCCTGCTCGTTGTCCGCCATGGGCCGCGTATCGCCTTGCGCGATGACTCGGTGCCAGTGGTCTTCGGGGGCCGCACGCAACCACACCGTGCGCGCCCGCAACTGCAGCGCCTGGTAGCTGTCTCCATCGCTGACGATGCCCCCGCCAACAGCAACGATGCACGGCTCGCCTGAGAACAGCCGCACCAACTCACTGCGCTCGGTTGCGCGATAGTAGGACTCCCCGTGCATCTGGAAGATCTCAGCGAGATTCAAGCCACTCGCGACTTCGATGCAGTGATCGAGTTCGACGAACGGCACGTCCATGCGTTCGGCCAACAACGGTCCAACCGTGCTCTTGCCAGCGCCGCGCAAGCCGAGCAACACAACATGATCACGAGCGGTCGAAACCGGCGCGGTCAACAGCTCCGTCAATTCAACATCGAGCGCCTTTGCCAACGCGAGCACGCGCAACAACGACGGGTTGGCCTGTGCCGCTTCGACGTCGGCGAGAAAGCGCTCGCTGATGTCGGCATGTTCGACGAGATCGCGGCGCGACCAGCCGCGCGCCTTGCGCAGCGCCCGGACGTTGTTGGCTAGCGTGTCGAGCAGTGGGTCCTGATGGCTCAGAAGTAGTACCACTCCGTCGTGGTCGTGATCGACGTGTTGCTCGCGGCACCGCCGAACAGGTGCACTTGACCATGCGGCGCCATGAACACACCAGCGCCAGCGCGACCGCTGCTCATGGTCGGGCCAGGGGAGAACGAGTTCGTCGCAGTGTCGAAAATCTCTGTATCCGGCAACGGCGTCGGCGACAAAAGGCTGCCGGAACCGCCGCCAGCAAGTATGAATTGGCCATTGCCGATCGGCCACCCTTGGAAGTTGGCGCGCGCGGTGCCGAGCGAGCCAACCGTCGTCCACGTGTTGAGTGCCGCGTCGTAGATCTCGGCTGCGGCTGTCGGGTTGCCGGCGTTCAACGGGATGATCGACAGACCGTTCATGCCACCTGCGACAAGCCATTTACCGGGCGCAATGACAACCGGGACAGTCAAAGCACGCGACGTGCCCATCGACGGCCCCGAACTCATTGTGTTGTTGCTCGGATCATAGAGATCGCACGACGAGCGAACCGTCGGCAACCAACCGAAGAAAATGTTCGTGTTCCAGCTGACGCCGCCGCACAACATGATCTTGCCGTCCGGACGCTGCAGTGCCATGTGGGCCGCGCGCGGGACGCTCATCGCCGATGCCGTCGTCCACGTGTTGGCGCCCGGGTCATAGATCTCGGTCGAATCAACGGCGTCGCGAATCGCCGACAACTGGGTCGGCGTCACGGTCAAGGCTTCAAGTCCACCACTGATGAACACGCGGCCGTCGGAGAGCAAGGTCGCGGTGTGCCCCATGCGCGGCGTGTTCATCGACGCAACCATCGAAAACGCATTGGTTATCGGATCATAGATCTCGCAACTCGACTGGGGGTCGTTGCCGTCGTCGACGCCGCCGGCGAGCAGGTATGTGCCGTTCTGTAGCAACGTCATCGTGTGCATCGAACGCGGCGCCGCCATTTGCGGGCCGTAGACGAAGTCATCGGTGAGCGCCGAATAGATCTCGGTCGTGGCGGTTGCGAGTTGCGCAAGCAACTGGCCGCGCGCACCACCGATAACTAACGTCGTGCGATCAGGGAGTTCGAGCGCCGTGGCGAACGCTCGCTGTTCGTGCATGAAAACACCGCGGTCGCGAAACGTGCCCGCGGTGCCGAGGCGGATGACGTCGGGAGTGCTCAGGCGATCGAGCAGGGTCGGGCCCCAAGCGAAGGTCACGGCCTGGAAGAACAACGGCAGGTCCACCAGTGACGGTTGCGCCGGCAACGTGAATTGCAGCGTCGCAATCTGGTTGATGTCTGCGATGACGGGCCACGAAAAACTGACCAGGTCGATCCCGATACTCAGCGAGCGGTTGTCGACCGGATCGAACAGCGCAATCGGCGTCGGACCAGCAGTGGTCGACGGCACGATCAGCATCAACTCGTACGGATACAGGGCTGGCGCAGCCACCATGTCCACAGCCCCGGGCATGGCGCCTCCCGTGGCATGGAGTTGCAGCGTTTGCGCCGGCAGGGTGGCAAGCATGGCCAGGAAAGCGATTGGTGAAATCAGGGTGCTTGAGGAATGCATGGTGTTCTCCGAGATAACCGGATTATGCAGGTTTCTGGACTTAAGGGACGACCCCTAAAGTATACCGCCCGCCTGACTCGATCTTCTTTCGGGCAGGTCTAGTTGCCTAATTGACTTGCCGCTCTCGGCGCAAAATGCTCCGACGGCGACCTGACGGGTGCCGTCTGACACGGCTTTTCTGTCTGCATTGGAATCGAGACCTGGGCGGCTACCGGTCCTCTCGCCAGGATTGGTGAGCCAACGGTTCCAGGCGGGCCTCTCCATTCGCCCTTACGGGCAACCGCCACAGTGTGGAACAGAGTTTCCAGCCGGCTGGGCCTTGCCTAGCTGGTCGGATTTTTTTTGACCCGACGTCGCCAGCGTCGAGGCTTGCATGCGCAACCGATTGCGTCAGGATCATCATCCATGCCCATCTACACAGGCACCGGCGATGACGGCAGCACCGGGCTCTTCGGCAATCGACGTGTTGCGAAGGACGATACGCGAATCACGGCCTACGGCACCGTTGACGAGCTCAATTCGGTAATTGGCTTAATCGCCCCTGACCTTGGTGACAACGGCGGACCAACACGGGCGCAGTTGCAGGCCATCCAGAATGCGCTGTTCGAAATCGGCGCGGACCTCGCAACCGAAGGTGGCACGGCTTCGGTCCCGCGCGTCGAGAAAGCCATCGCCGAACTCGAGTCGTGGATCGACTCGTCCGAAGACCAACTGACGCCGCTCAAGACGTTCGTGCTGCCCGGTGGGTCGCGCGTTGCCGCGCTGCTACACCTGGCTCGAACCGTCACGCGTCGCGCGGAACGGTGCTACTGGACCCTGCGCCGTGAGGTCGCCGGGAGCCACCCGGTGCCGGACTCAATCGGGGTCTATCTCAACCGCTTGTCCGATCTGTGCTTTTCGTGGGCACGACTGGCAAACAAAGCGGCCGGAGTCGAGGACGTTCCCTGGACGCGCTAGGGACAGGGGTCCATTTCGATCACTTATGAGTGCTCTCGGGCCAGAATGGCCCCGCAAGCAACGAGGATTCTCCCAGGAAGCCCTCGCCCAAGAGGCCGGCATTGGAGTCGCGACTCTGCGCCGCATCGAAGACGGCAACGACAGCAAACTCGGCTCGTGGCTTCGCATCCTCAAGGCCCTCGAGATGGAAGCAACGATCGACCTGCTGCTGCCCGAGAACTTCCGTTCGCCAATGGCTGAGGCGAAGAAGAAGCGGCGCGCCGCAACCAGGACGATCATGTCAAGAACACGGCGTTCTTGATGGATCGGAACGGCAACTGGGACCTGACGCCGGCCTACGACCTGTGCCACGCCGAGGGCAGCGACTTCACGTAGGCCCACCAACTCAGCATCAACGGCAAGACCGACGGCTTCACCCAGGAGGACCTGAAGCATCTGGCGGAGTACGCCGGGCTACCGTAAGAGCGTGAGAAACGAATCCTCGAG
>JAPYTD010000001.1:122910-163350 GCA_029936315.1 Planctomycetota bacterium
GGGGTGGCGGGATCTGGCTGCCGAGATAGGCATGCCCGAGCCGATCGTCAGCCACGTGCTACGCACACTGCGCCTGCAATGGTAGACACGGCGCAATTGGCTAGCAGAACAATAAGTCGCTGCCTAGCGCTGCCTTACGGCAAGCCAGGCGCCGGTCAACTGGGACCGGGCCAGCAGCGGTTCTAGACCGGCCCAGCAGCGGTGCGGCCGAGACGGCACGCGCGGCGCAGCCACATCATGGCGCGCTCGACTTCGCGAGGACCCGTCACCGGGATCTGCACGAACTCGCGAGAGTGCGGGTCGCCATCATCGGGCATGCGCTTGGCACCGAGGATCTTAAGGGCCTCAGTTACCTGCGGCGGGGCGAGCTTCACGACGACGCCCTTCTTGCCGAGATAGGCAAACACCTGACCGCGAACCAGGAAGCAATCCTTCCCGTCTTTATCCTCACGGGTGACATCCTTCCAGGCGCAGAGTCGCTCGACAATAGTGGCTAGTGGGTCCATTGGGGGAAACAGTATACCGACGAAGCCCTTGCTCCGCCAGCGTGACGGCTGATCCCTGGGCAGAACGCCTAAAATGGCCTCTGCCGTTCGATCTCGCAATTGGCCGAACTTCGCCATCGACCAGTGGCTACGTCACTCAGGAGCCAACCGGAAGCTGCCACGGTGGACCAATATCGTTGCTGCCCGGAGCGCTCCTCGGGACGAAAACCGGCTGCAAAGCTGCGCCCCACCCGACCGCGGCGGCTGATTTGGGCGGAAACGGACCGGAACGGATCCCTTAGCCCCCCCTAGCTGCGCCAGAACATGTTCTTGGTCACAAGCCACATCATCGCCGGGTACTCATCGAGGCGACGACGCAGGTACTCGATCGCAAGATCCCAACTGAGCGCGAACGGCACGTAGAGCCGCGCCTTGATGCCCTGTCGCCGGAGATCCGCGAGGAAGCGATCGCGCGGCACGCCGTAGAGCATCTGCACTTCGTAGCGATCGCGGCCAACCCCCACGCGTGGCACGACCTCTTCGAGAAACCGGCGCACGTAGGCGATGTCGTGCGTTGCAAACTCGACGTAGTGGCCGCGCGCAAGCAAGCGCTCGGCGAACTCGAGCATGCGGTCCTTCATCGCCGGCTTGTCCGTCTGCGCGATGTCGCTGGACTCCTGGTAGATGCCGATCACCAGACGAACGCGCATGCCTTCGGGCAGTTCGTCGATGTCCTTCTCGGTGCGATGCAAGCGCGTCTGCAACACGCAACCGGCGTTACGCAACCCGGCGACATGCATCTCGTGCAACGTCTCGATCGTGAAGTCCGTCCAATGGTGCCCTTCCATATCGACCGACACGTCGACACCTAGCTCCGAAGCCTTCTTGGCAATCTGCATCATTGCCTCTCGAGACCCTGCCGCATCGCCACCAGCGTGTAGGGGGCTCGTCGTGTATGACGATGGCTTCAACGACACGGTCGGCCGGTCCTCGGCGGGCATGGCCGCCGCGGCGTCAACCATTTGCAAGTAGGCGTCGAGGTTGCGCTGCACCTGTTCGGGCCGCTGGATGTCCTCGGCCAGCAGGTCCAGGGTCGACAGCAAGCCACGGTCCTTGCGGAGCTTACCCACAACCTCCATGGCCCTTTGGAGGGAATCGCCGGCCACATAGGGCTTCGCGAAGAAGCGGACCATGAAGGCCGGAATGATGCGGATCAGGGGGTTCACGTGAAGGCGCAAATCATGCCAACCGGCAGGCTCAGAAACCATTGTCACCGAGAGGCCTCAGGTCGCCCATGCCATCGGGTCGATTAAGAGCCTTGGAATCGAAGGGCCGCTCCCCCCCGGTGGCCAAGGCGAAGTCATGCGCATCACGTTCTTACTCGAGGTAGCGGACCAGATCTGGGGTGGTGTCAAAGTTGCTCTGGAAGATGCGAACTGGCTCAGTCATCGCGGCCATGAGGTCACCATTGTCAGTCGCTCCGGCCCCCCAGCCTGGATGAAGCTGGACTGCGAGTTCTTACAGGTCGAGGACTTCCGTCCCGAACACCTGCCGGACGGCGATGTATTGATCGGCACGTTTTGGAGCACGGTGCCATGGACTGCGAGTGCCGGACCACAGAAGGGCATTCCAGTGCACTTCTGCCAAGGCTACGAAGGCGACAACCCGGAGAACGAAGTGGTGCGCGAACGCATCGAAGCCACCTACCGACTCCCCGGCCTGCAGCACATCACGATCTCCCCGCACCTGACGTCACTGCTGCGCAACCGCTTCGGCATCCGCGCCAACGAAGTGCGCTACGTGGTCGACCACGACGTGCACAAGCCAACGCAAAAGCGTCCGCCACAATCGCCATTGCGCGTCGGCCTCGTCGGTCCCTTCCAAGTGCCATGGAAGGATCTCGCCACTGGCTACAAGGCTTGCGGCCTCGCCCACAAGGCCGGCCAAAACCTCGTGCTCGTGCGCGCCTCCAACACGCCCCCGAGTCCCGAAGAACAGGACCTGCCGTTCGCAGTCGAATGGCATCAGCAACTGCGGCCAGACCAGATGGGCGAGTTCTATCGCTCGCTCGACGTATTCCTCGGCACCAGCAGTGGCGAGGAAGAAGGCTTCTTTCTGCCGGCCATCGAAGCGATGGCGTGCGGCGTGCCTTCGGTGCTGACCGACATCCCGTGCTTCCGCAACCACCAGGACCTCGTGGGGCACGATCGCTACGCGTTGTTCGTGGATCCGCAGGATCCGACGGCGATGGCCGAGGCAATCGTATTGGCAGGTGCGCTACCCGACATCCGCACGTCGCTGCGCGCTGGCGGCATCGAAGTCGCCAGCCACTACCATGCCGATGTGCACGGCGATCAGTTTGAAGCCGTGCTAAAAAACCTCGTGGCATCGAAGGGCCAGAATCTGCCGCCGTCAAACGAACTTCGCCTGGTGACAAAGGAGATCCCGACGCCGCCACTGCCGGTCAGTCTGCCGACGCCACCGCGCGCGAATGAGACACGCGATCCTGCTCCCGTCCAGGATCCGACTCCGCCAGCGAGCGACATCACCCAGCACATTTCGCCGGGCAGCCCGTTTGCCAAGAACATCACCGCGCTGACGGACAAGGTGCTTGGCAAATCGGCCGACAACAGCGACGGCGATTCGAACGAGACGATCACGCGCTTGCTCAACGAGTTGCGCACAGCCACCGAACAAGCAAACGCAAAGGGCAACCACAACGACGCCGGACGCTTGCTTGCGGCAGCACGCTGCCTCGGTCACAACGACGACAGCTTGCTGCACTCGATGGCAACGTCGCGCCTGGCTTCGGGAAATGCCGAACAAGCGCTGCAGCTCTACGACGAACGACTGCGCGATGGTGAAGACAACGAGACCCTGCATGCGGGTCGCGGCACGGCGCTGCACGCGCTCGGACGCATCAACGAAGCAGCACAAGCGTTCCGCGCCGCGCTCGCTGCCGGAGCCCGCACACCCGACAACTACAATCGTCTCGGTGTGGTGCTGTTCCAAACGGGCGACGTGATCGCCGCGCGCCAAAGCTTCGAGCGAGCGCTCGCCCTCGACCCCAACCACGTCGACGCACGCACCAACCTCAACGCCCTCCCTGCGGCCTAGGGCCACGCGCGATGCGCATCCTGTGGGGATGCATCAGGCTGCGCAGGATCCGGCTACAAGAGCTCGCGCGTTGCAGTACGGCGAACTGCTTCTGCAAGCGCCGCTCAACGGCGATGACCTATGGAACAAGTGGTTCTACTCTGTTCCTGAGACGTGGAGCAACTGAGGTCGCGCTCGCTCTAGCCGTGAGCCGTCGCAATCTCACCGGCAGCCCCCGCCTCCGGCGGCATTTCGGCTGCAAGCGCCAGCGCACTCGCCTCGGCTTCATCCACGTCCGCCGCATCCCACAGCAACTCTGCGATGCGCGCGTGCACTTCCTTGCGCGGATCACGCAGTAGCTGCTCAAGAAGTGACAAGCCCTCCTCGGACGGCATCCGTGTCTGCATCAGTGGGTGCTCTTTTGCCGATGCCACCCACTTCTCGTCGGAAAAGGGGCGGTAGCGGCAGAAGAAGTCCAAGTGCCAAGGCAAGAAACGCATCGTGCGCTCGCGCCCCTTCTCATCGTCGCGGAAGTGCTCCTTCAGCTTGACGGAGAAGTCGTGGTAGACGCCAAGGCGTTCTTTGGCCGTCGGTTCCCACGCCTTCTGCTCGGTGATCTCGCGGAAGATCCACGGCTTGATCAACGCACCTCGACCAAGCATCACCGACGCAACGCCGCTCTGCTGCCAGCGGTCCTTGACCTCGTACCAGGTCAGCAGATCGCCGTTGCCAATCACCGGAATGGTCCGTTCGGAAGCGATCTGGCCAATCGCGTCCCAGTCCGCCGCACGCGAGTAACGCTGGTCCTTGGTTCGCCCGTGCACGAACACCGCCTGCGCGCCGGCTTCTTCGCACACGCGCGCCACCTCACTTGCGTTCTGCTCGTCTTCCGACCAGCCCAAGCGAATCTTCACGGTGACCGGCACCGAGAGGCCTTCGACCATGCCCGCCACGAGCCGGGCCAGCTTGCGCGGCTTGCGCAACAACGTCGCCCCCATACGTCGCTTGATGATGTCGTGGATCGGGCAGCCGCAATTCAGATCAACCCAACTGGCACCCCGATCCACCGCCTCAGCACCCGCCTTGACCGCATCATCGATACGCATCGCCGCGATTTGCGCGCCGAAACATGTCTCATCGTCATGCTTGCGCAGCAGGGCCAGCTCGCTGCGGCTCTTCTTGACGACCTGGTAAGCGTAGGCCATCTCTCCCATAGTCACGACGCAACCGTGCTTCAGACACAATCGACGGAACGGCAGGTTGCCGCCCTTCGTCAGAGGGGCAAGGAAGACACGATTACGAAAGTCCATCCCGCAATCCTTACGGCTTGCCCCACAGGCATTCCATCGCCGCTATCCTGCTTCTGTTCGCTGCCCATCGACAACTCAATCCCATGCAACTCTCCCACCTGTTAGGCGCCGGCGTCCTGATCGCCGCAATCAGCGTTTTCGCGCGCGGTGACGCTGCCTCTCCGACAACCACCCAACCGGGCTCGGGTGGGCCAGAAAACACGATTCCAGCGCCACTGCCGGCACCACCGATCGCGGCCGGCCACTTTGTCCTGGTCGTCGAAGGCGACCGCAATGGCCTCGCCAGCACCTTCGCCAGCAAGAAGGCGGCGCGCTGGGCTGGCGTGCCCAAGGGGTTCAAGAGCAACTGGCACGTTACCGTCTTGGATGCGCGCGGTGCAGAACTCGCCATTGTCCCGCTCGATGTGCGCCCGTTCGCGACCGACGCCAACGCGGTCGGTAAGCCGGCGCGCGTGCACGGCTGCATCGTCGTCGACAGCAAGATCGGCATGCTCGTCAATGTGCCCGCCTATGCCACAGCCGCCAGCTACGTGTTTGCGCGCACCGAACCAGATGGAACGGTCACGACTCTCGGCACCACCACAGGCGCTGCGGTTCGCGAACTTGCAGGACGTGCACGATGAGAGCGCACTACCTATTGGCCGGCGCGGCACTCGCGTTGGCTTCTTCGCTGACGGCACAGACCGTCACGACCGTGCTCAGCAATGGCACGACCGATACGCGCTACGACATGGTAATCCTCGGCGACGGATACGTCGCGAGCGAACAGGCAACATTCAACGCGGACGTCAACACGTTCTTGACTGCGCTGTTCCAGAAGTCGCCCTACAACATCTTCGCGTCGTACTACAACGTGCACACGGTCTTCCGGGCAAGTGCTCAGAGCGGCGCGGACCGCCCCGACGAGACGCCACCGGTGTTCGTCAACACGGCCTACGAAGCGACCTACAACTACGGCGGCGTCGACCGCTGCCTCTACATCCAGAACACGTCGATCGCGTTGGCGGACGCAGCGCTGGCACCAGCAACCGAAGGCCGCGTGATTGTGATGGTCAACGACACTCGCTACGGCGGCTGCGCAGCAACGTTTGCCGTCAGCTACAACGGCTCGCAAATGACCGAGGTGCAAGCGCACGAACTCGGCCACAGCCTTGGGCAACTCGCCGATGAGTACGACTACGCGGGCCAGACCTACACCGGCCCCGAGCCGTCACAGCCCAACATCACGACGTCCCCCACGGGCCAGAAGTGGAACCTGTGGCACGGCACGCAAGGCATCAGTGCCTTCCAGGGCGCTGGCTACAACCAATTCGGCCTGTGGCGCCCCCGCAGCAACTGCTTGATGCGCTCGCTCGGCCAGGCGCTGTGCCGTGTCTGCCAGGAGAACATCGTCAAGATCACCAACTCGGTCGCGAACGTGATCACGTGGACGACGCCGGCAACCGCATCGGTCGCGGTCCAACGGCCCAACGTGCAACAGTTTTCGTTTGCGCACTTCGTGCCTGCCGGCAACAACCCAATCATCGAATGGGAAGTCGACGGCAACGTGCAGTTGGGGCAAACCGCCACGACGTTCTTCCTCAACTCGACCCAGGTGACACTCGGCAACCACACGGTCAAGGTCACGATCAAGGACCAGTCCGATCGCGTGCGCCTCGACCCGCAACTGGTCATGCACGAGAGCCACTCGTGGGTGGTCAGCGTCAGCGACCCATCGCTGGCGCAACTGCGCATCCCATCGATGACGAACAACCTGGTGCTGGTCAACCCCGGCACGACGGTCACGTTGTCGCCAACGGTGGTCAACGATGGCCCTGCCGTTGCCGGAGCGTTCGCAGTCGAATTCTTCCTGTCGAATAGCCCAAGCGCCTGGACAACGCAGGACACGTATCTGGGCAAGATCGATGTTGCTGGCCTCAACAACGGCCAGCAAGTGCTGCTGCAACACACGACGCAACTGCCGTGGAGCCTGCCGTTGCAGATCATGTACATCCATGCGGTCGTCGATCGCATCAACGTCGTCGCTGAATCCAACGAAACGGACAACGAAATCGCGCGCGTCATTCTGGGGCAGGCCGGGCCGTGCAACACCGGGCTGGAGTTCCAGGACCCGTTGACCGAGCCGTTCGCAGGCTCCATATCGCTCGCAGCCGGTGGCACCCTGCATCCGACCGTGATCGCACCGTGCGCCAACCCAACGTCCGCGCTCTACCTGATTGCGTGGACCGGCTCGGGCACCGCGCCAGGAACGACGCTCGGACCAGGATTGCTGTTGCCGCTCAATGTCGACGCACTGACGCAGATCGGGCTCGGCAACCTCAACGGCCCGATCTTCGGCAGCTTCTTGGGCGTGCTCAATGCACAAGGCGTTGGCCAGGCGCAGTTCACGCTGCCGCCATCGCTAGCGATTCCAACGGGCCCGACGCACTTCGCAACCGTATTGCTGGGTTCGACGACGTTGTTCACCGCGGTCAGCAACCCAATCCAATTGACGTTGCTGCCCTAGGCCACGACAGCCGAACGAAAGGCAGTGGCAAGTAGCGCCGAGCGCATCTAACTCAGCAGCAAGAACCCAACCGGGTCGCCAACGACTGCCGTCTCGATGACGTCGTCGGTCGGCTCGATCTGACGTTCTTGCTTTGCAGCCAGCTCCAAGAACCACGCGACTTCTTCGGCCGTCGTCGTGATGCAAGCCTCCTGGTTGAGCAGCGCGAACAAGCCGCTGGCCAGCTCGCGAACCTGGTCACGCTCGGTAGCGAACTGCTCCAGGTCCAACTGCACAGGATGCAATCGCCCATAGGTGACGCCGCTGACTGCCGGCCAGGTCTCCGGATCGGTGAACAGGCTGATGCAACCGAGGTGATCAAACGCCTGATCGCCGGCGACGTCGCGCGCATCGCCAGTCTCGTAATGCAGCGCGACTTGCGGGGCTGCCTGGGCCAGCGCGGCATTCAGAACGTCGCACTCCTCTTCGAGCAGGTTGGCCGCAACGACGGTGCGATCCAACAACAACACTTCGGCAAGCAATACCGGCAGCTCGGCAACTCCAGCGCCCGCCCACAGCGACATGCCTTCGGGCTTCACGTGCAGAGCGAGCCGTCGCGCCAACTGGCCGCCCAACTCGATCACGAGCTGGCGACGTTCTTGCCACTGACGTTCGCCGTCTTCGTGAAAGTAGATCTCCCCGAGCTTGGCCCAGTCGACCGCACCGAAGACCTTTTTGGCGACCTTCTCAACATCGAGCCAATCCTGAGGCGACGGACTCAAGCGCCGCTCCCCAGTTCGCCCAGCGCCTTCAAGCGCGGCCATGCGAAGATGCCGGTCTTGTGCCCGTCACTCCACACAAACGACAGCGCATAGCGCCCGACCAACTCCGAGCCGAGCAGGATGATGTCCTCACGCACGGCCGTGGGGTCGAGCAGCGGCTTGCCGGTGCCCTCGTCGACGCAGCCGGCACACGGGCACGACAGGCGCAGGTCGCGCGCCTTGATTTCGGAGACGTCGCCGTCCTTCCACTCGATGCGAAACAAAAACGGCGAGACGAGATCCGCCTTCTTGGGAACAGGATTATCCATGGTTACGAGCCTGCCACTTGCCAATCACCAAAGGATGCCGGACAAGATTAGCCATGCGGCTAGGCGGGCTCATTCTGGCAGGTGGACGTAGTCGACGCATGGGTCGACCAAAAGAGTCATTGCCAATCGGCGACACGACCATGCTCGGCTGGCAGTGCCGAACCCTGATTTCGTGCACCGAAGTGGTCGTCACAGTCGGCCGCGACCCCAGCCAGGCGTTGCCCGAGATCCCAGCCGTTGTCGACGTAACCAGCGACGAGATCCCAGGAGAAGGCCCGCTGGCTGCGATTGCGGCGGGGCTGCGCCGCCTCCGGGACAAGCACGGCTTTGGCGACCGCGATGCCGCCATGACGGTCGGCTGTGACCAACCGCTATTGACCGCGGCCACCGTACGGTGGCTCAGCGAACAGATCGGTGATGCCGACGTCTTGATGCCGCAAGCCAACAACAAGCTACAGCCGCTGACCGCCATCTATCGCATCGCGGCGCTAGAGCCCGCCCTCAAGCTGCTGGCACAGGGCTCACGTCGCCCGCGCGAGTTGGCAGCCGTTGCGAAGAGTAGGGTTCTGACCGAAGCCGAACTGCGCAACCACGATCCGGAACTGCGCTTCCTCCGCAATCTGAACAACCCGGCCGACTACGAGGCCGTGCGCCGAGAACTCGAGCCCTAGACGCGGGCAGGTTCGCGCGGCTACAACGAGCGGCCCGTGTCCGAGCAAACCCCACCCTCGCGCTGCTATCGCTGCCTGCGCCCGCAGGACATGTGTTACTGCGACAAGCTACCGAGCGTGCCGACGGCAACGCGTGTGGTGATCCTGCAACATCCGCATGAGCGCACCCACCCGTTCGGCACGGCGCGCCTCGCCAAGCTGTGCATGCCGAACGCGACGGTGCACGTACCGGTGCCGGGCTACACCGGGTCGCTCGAAAAGGAAGTCGACGTACCTGAAGACGCGGTGGTGCTGTTTCCGCACGCACACGCAGATGATCTTGAGACAGTTCCCGAGTCGGAGTGGCCATCGACGCTGATTGCCATCGATGGCACGTGGTCGCACGCCAAGCGGCTCTACCGCGAGAACACGTGGCTGCACAACAAGCGTCACGTTCGGCTAGCGCCATCAACGCCGAGCAACTACCGAATCCGTAAGGAGCCGAAGCCCGAATACATCTCGACGATTGAAGCCATCGTCGAAGCCATGCGCATCATCGAGCCTAACAACACCCGCCTCGGCGAACTGCTGCGCGCCTTCGACTTCATGATCGACCAACAGATCGCACACCGCTCAACGCGCGTATCCGTTCGCTTCAAGCACCAACGCAATCGCGAACCACGCGCGCTGTCATCGCAATTGCAGGATGAACGCTTAGTCGTCGTGTTCGCCGAATCGGGAAGACCCGGCGGCCACGCCGACAAAGAACGCGAACTACTGCACTGGGTTGCGGCGCGCGTCGACAGTAGCGAAACCTTCGAGGCGGTCATCAAGCCGCGCGGTGGCCCGCCAACCGAAGAACACCTGTTCCACCTCGGCATCCCGCTCGCGGATCTGGATGAGGGCATCGACATCACGGAAGCGAAGCAGCGCTTCCTTGAGTTCTTGCCCGAAGGTGCGCCCATTGCTGCGTGGACCGACACGACGCTGGAGTGGGGCGCGCTCGTGCTACCGGAGTCGTATGAGAGGGTGCTGCTCAAGCACAACTACTGCAACGTTCGGCAACGCAGTTCGGGTTATCTCGAGGACGTCGTCAAGCGTGAAGGGATGGCGCCGGCCGATGTGCCATGCCGCGGTCGTGCAGGGTCAAGGCTGGCGAATGCGCTGACGGTTGCGCGTTGGCTGCGTGCCAAACAGGCGGTGTTGCAGAATGCTCGCCAAGCAGCCAAGCAGTAGTCGAAGATGATGATGCGGGCACCAGCCGCCAAATCGACCACGCCAGGTTTCTCGCGCTATCGGCAAGTCAGGCGACGCTGGGCGCTCGCCACGGTACGTTGCAACGGATGCAATTGACCGTGCTTGGCTCCGGTACCTCAGTGCCCGTTCCCGACCGTTTTCCGGCGGGATATCTGGTCGAGCATGACCAACACAAGGTCATGGTCGACTGCGGCCCCGGCACGCTGCGCCGACTCATCCAAGCGTCGGTAACTCCGGCACAACTGGATGCAGTGCTGCTGACCCACTACCACACCGACCACTGCGCCGATGTTGCCGCGTTGCTGTTTGCGCTGCGATCTCCCCACCTCAGCAATCGGCCACCGTTGACGATCTACGGCGCTCCAGGCCTCGAACGCCTGCTTGAGAAGCTGACCGAAGCGTGGCCGTGGCTGAGTCCCAAGGACTACGAGTTGCGCCTTTGCGAAGTGACTCCAGGAACATTCGACGCCCACGGCTTCGAGGTGACCGCGATCCCGATCCGCCACACGGCGCAGAGCCTCGGCTATCGATTGCGCGCCGGTTCGGGTCTGGTCGCGCTCTCCGGAGATGCCGACACGTGCGATGAGCTCGTGGATTTGGCGCGCGACGCTGACGTGTTCGTGTGCGACAGCGCCGCGCCCGATGACTTGAAGATCGAGGGCCATCTGACGCCGGGACTCGCCGGTGGCTACGCCGAACGCGCCGGCGCGCGAGAACTGGTACTGACGCACTTCTATCCAGAATGCGACGGCCATGACCTGGTCGCCGAAGCCCGTGCAAAGTTTGGCGGCAAGATCACGCTCGCCGAAGACCTGCTGCGCATTCCCGTCGGTGCGCAGTAGCTCCCACGGCGCTACGCGAAACTGCGCCGGAACGCGTACCAGCCATCGTCGCTCGTCGGTACCGATGGTCTCCGGCATGATGCCGGGTATCGGTGCAAACCCTCGGGCGCCGCAACAGGACGCCAGGGCTCGCATCAAAGCCAGACCGCCGCCAGTGGCGGACTAGTCGCGGCTGCTCCAGAGCAGGATGAGGATGTGCTTGAATAGCAGCACGACGTCGGTGAACAGCATGATCGCGCCGCTCATTGCCATCGATGTCGGCAAACGATGCAGGATCTGGCTGGTGTCGTAGAGGATGAAGCCAGCGAACAGGACCACGATCCCTACCGAGTACCACAGGCCCATCGAGAAGCCCATGAGCATGCCGAGCAACATCGCGCCGAGCAGTGCAAACCCGAGCACCGTCAAGGCACCTCGCATCCACGAGAAATCGCTGCCGGTATAGAGCACGTAGACCGTCAGGCCACCGAACACTAGTGCCGTCAGACCGCTTGCCTGACTGATGATCGTTGGACCATCTACTGTGCTGTTGATCATCAGCACGAGAGGGGCAATCAACATTGCCAGCAAGAAGGCCCATGCGGCGAACGCGATCCCGCCCAGCACCTTCTTCTCGGCGACTGCGTGCACTGCCATCGACCCGCCTATGAAGATGCCCATGTAGAGCAGCCAGCCATAGGAGGTGCCGAAGATGGCGTTCCCCATGGAAACGGCCCACCCATTGACGATCGGCACATTGGCAGCCGCCCACAGAGTGGCCGCAAAGCCGAGAATGCCGAGGAACAGAATGCCGTAGACCTTCCTCAGGAAAGCGGCGCGCTCGCTGGCTGCCGCAAAGGCTGCTGGTGGGGCTTCAAGACTGCTGTAGGGGTTGTTCTCTTCCATGAGTAGCGTCAGACCTTAGGACGAAACGGCGCATCTCCCAAGTCCGTTGGGCCGCCAAGCGGGTCGCAACAGACGAGATGAAGAAAACCCCGGCCGGACCGGACCTGATTCGGCGATCCTGGCACGCATCGCCATCCGCACCCCGGCGCGCTTCGCCGAACGCAAGCGGCGCCAGCAGAAGCGCGAACCCACCGCCAGCCAACTCGAGGTGTCACTCGACGAAACCGCGGTCGCGGACTTCGCGAGCAATCCATTTACCGTGCTGTCGGCGAGCGCCGTGAGCCCGTCGACGGCATGAGCAGCCGACTGCACGGAAGGCATCGCCTCAGCATCCGCTTCAACTTCAAGCGCGCGCGCATGGCGGACGAGGGCCTTGGCTTCACGAAAAACTTGGCAGCCCTGGGCTGCGCCACGGGGGGGCGCAGCCATCAATTCTGCCGCAGGGGAAGGCGCCCCTTGAACCTGGCACCCCACGTCGCAATCCTGCTACCGCAAAAGGTCCCGCACCCCGAGATACTCATGTCGTCAACTGCTGAAAAACACACGTTCCAAGCCGAGGTCAACGAGGTTCTGTCCCTCGTCGTCAACTCGCTCTATTCCCACCGCGAAGTCTTCATGCGTGAACTGATCAGCAACTCCGCGGATGCGCTAGACCAACTGAACTTCCGCGCGTTGACGGAACATGAACTACTAGGCGATGACAAAGAACTGCGCGTAGAGCTGATCCGCGATGAAGCCGCAGGCACACTGACGATCCGAGACAACGGAGTCGGCATGACGCGCGACGAGTTGATCGACAACCTCGGCACGATCGCGCGCAGTGGCAGCAAGAAGTTGATGCAGTCCCTGTCCGCCGAGCAGAAGAAGGATGTCTCGCTGATTGGTCAGTTCGGCGTCGGCTTCTACTCGGCGTTCTTGGTTGCCGATTCTGTGTCGGTAACGTCGCGCAAGGCCGGCAGCGACGAAAGCTGGACTTGGGAGAGTGAGGCCAAGGGCGAGTTTGAAGTTCGTCCCGCCGAGCGCGAAGGCCGCGGCACCGACATCACCTTGACGCTCAAGGAAGACGCCAAGGAGTACCTGCAGGAATGGCCGGTGCGCGACGTCGTTCGCAAGTACAGTGACTACGTCCGTTGGCCGATCCAGATGGAGATCGAACGCACGACGGGCACCGGCGATGACCAGAAGACCGAGAAGGAGTCGGTAACTCTCAACCAGGCGCGCGCGCTGTGGACGCGTTCGAAGAGCGACATCGCCGACTCTGACTACACCGAGTTCTACAAGTCGCTGTCGCATGACTGGCAGCCACCGCTCGCGTGGACGCACTTCAAAGTCGAAGGCACCCACGAGCTTTCCGGTCTGCTCTACATCCCCGAGAAAGCGCCATTTGATGTCGTCGATCGCAAGCAGAGTGGCGTCAAGCTGTTCGTCAAGCGCATCTTCATCATGGATGACGCGCAGGAGATCGTGCCGGAATGGCTGCGCTTCATGCGCGGCGTCGTCGACAGCGAAGACCTGCCGCTGAATGTTTCGCGCGAGATCCTGCAGAAGGACGCGACCACGCGCTTCATCAAGAAGCAGGTCGTCAGCAAGAGCCTGACGCTGCTCGAAGAACTCGCCGCTGAAGGCGAGACCGAACGCCCAAAGAACGCGGACGCCGCTGAAGGCGAAGGCAAAACCGAGAAGGTCAACCGCTTCAACACGTTCTACGCGGAGTTCGGACGCAACCTGAAGGAAGGCGTCTACCACGAACACGACGCCCGCGAACGACTGTCAAGCCTGCTGCGATTCCACACGACCAACGTGGACGACGACTCGATGACGAGCTTTGCCGACTACGTGTCGCGCATGGGCGAAGACCAGGAATCGATCTACTACGTCGCCGCCGACAGCCTGGCTTCCGCCAAGTCGAGCCCGCACATTGAAGCATTGAAGACGCACGGCAGCGAAGTGCTGCTGATGACCGAAGCAATCGACGAGTGGGTCGTCGATGCCCTGCGAGAGTTTGATGGCAAGAAATTCGTCTCCGCGGCGAAGGGCGCGCTCGACCTTCCTGAGAGCGACGAGGACAAGAAGAAGAAGGAAGAGCAGGAGAAGGAACTCGCCCCCGTTCTTGAGCGCGTGCAAAAGGCACTCGACGACCACGTCAAGACGGTTCGCGTCACCGATCGCCTGACTGAGTCGCCAGCCTGCCTCGTCAGCGACGAAGGCAGCATGAGTGCGCGCCAGGAGAAGGTGCTGCGCGAAGCAGGACACGACGTGCCAAAGCAAAAGCGAATCCTCGAACTCAATGCCAACCACTCGGTCGTGCAAAAGCTGCAGGCGCTAAGCGACGAATCGCGGTTTGCCGATTGGTCCGCCCTGCTCTACGACCAGGCCTTACTCGCCGAAGGCACGCTTCCGAGTGATCCCGTCGCGTTTAACCGGCGCCTTACTGACCTGATGGCAGGCAACTAGGTGCATACCCTCACTCCCGAGCAGACACTCGAACTACTGCAGTGGCGCTACGCCGTCAAGAGCTTCGACGGCACCCAGAAGGTGCCGGATGATGCATGGCGGGTATTGGAGCAATCGCTCGTCTTGGCTCCATCATCGTTTGGTCTGCAGCCGTGGAAGTTCATCAATGTGGTCGACAAGAACCTGCGCGAGCAATTGAAGGACGCGTCGTGGAATCAGTCGCAGGTCGTCGAGTCGGATCGCTACGTCGTCTTCACGGCGCTTCGCACAGTCACTGACGATGACGTCGACCGGTTAATGCAACGCACTTGCGAAGTGCGTGGCACGCCGTTGGAAGCGATGGTGGGCTACCGCAACGTAATCGCTGACTTCATCAAGACTGGCTGGGGCGCTAAGGACCTATTCGGCTGGAACGCGCGCCAAACCTACCTCGCTCTGGGCCAGTTCATGACTGCCGCCACTGCCATGGGCATCGACACATGTCCGATGGAAGGCATCGACATGAACAGCTACGACGAACTACTCAACCTCAAGGACACCCGCTACGCGACTCTGTGTGCGTGCGCGGTTGGCTATCGCTCGACGGAAGACAAGTACGGATCGGCGGCGAAGGTCCGCTACAAGCTCGACGAGATCATCGAGCGACGGTAGGCGTTCGTCAGAACAATCGAGCAGCGGTGAGCTGCTCGATCGTGACGAACTACTGGTAGTTGTAGGTCGTAGACACCGCGCAACCACCCGGCGTAGTCAGCACAACCGATGCAACACCAGGCGTTCCTGGTGGCGTATTCATCGTCACGACCACACCCGAAGCCGACAGGATGGTGGCCGGCGCACCGCCGATCGTGACCGTCATGCCAGTCGCGAAGCCCGTGCCTTGCACGATGAAGAGGGCGCCGCCAGCCGATGTGCCAGAACCGAGGATCGTGTTGGTAACCGTCGGCGTCGGGTTGAGCGTCGCGTTAGCGGCCTGGCCATCGGGGTTGGCAACCACGACCGGTGTGTCACACGACGTTCCGGCGGGGTAGATGAACTGCACCAGGGTCGGCGCAACCGACAGCGGCGTCACCGCCGATCCGCCAACAGTCAACGACAAGCCGGGGATGAACCCAGTGCCGGTGATCGTGACGGGCGATCCGACCGATGCACTGAGCGGACTCATCACCGTGATCTGCGGCGGGCCAACAGAAACCACGGCCAACTCGACCGCATTGCTGATGCCAAGCGTCAATGGGGCAGCCGTATTAAACGTCACTGCCTGCAGTGTTAGCTCAAGCGGAGTCGACACAACACCCGTCGGGATAACGATCGTATGCGGCGTCGGCAACCCCATCAGCAATCCTGAGCCAAGCCCAAACGTGTCCGAAAGCACGAGCTCAGTCGGCCCCATTGGCAGCATCGGGAAGCACGAGTTGCCAAATCCCAAGGCCGTGCCAAATGCACCCGGTTGCGGCACAAGCGAGGCGAACAGCAAGTAGGGAGCGCCTGCACCAAACGATGGCGGGTTGGCGATCTCAATGCCGAACGGCTGGTGCGTGGCAACTTCGACGCGGCGGAAGAAGCCACCCGCACTGCCATTAATGGTCAAGGTGTCCGCGCCAAGTGTGCCATCGAAGCACGGGTCGGCCGCAGCTGTTGACGTCCAGTCCCACGATAGAATATCCACTTGTTCGGTCAGCACGCCGGCGCCGGTGGTGGCGCAGAACCCGGCGAAGCCAGTGCCGCTGACGGCACCGATGCCACCAATGGCCTGGCCGTTCGCTAGTTGACCACCGGTAATCAGATTGTACGGACGCGACAACACCGGCGTCGCCATGTTGTCGAAGTAGACATCGATCGTGCCCGGCACGTAAACAACACGCACCGTGTGCACCTGGTTGTTGACGAAGTTGCCCGGCGGGGTCACGCGGCCAATCGACCACGCTTCATTCTCGTGATTGCCCAACACGCCACGCGTGTGGATCGTCAACTCGTTGTTACTCGAATCGCTGAGGAACGGATCCTGATAGGTGTCGAGCTCGATTGCAATCGAGTTGCGAATGCCTGGGCTGCTGTTGGCGCCCGAGCCATAACCCATGCCCCACACCGTGCCGCCTTGGGCGTTAGCACCATTCGGATCCGCCTGGATCACGAGTGCCATGCCCTCGGCCTTGACGCCTCCCGGCGGCGGCGCAATGCGGAACGTGAACGTGGTGTCGAAGCCGTTGAGGATCGGCATCGGCGTCGTACGCCACATCCAACCAGTTTGGTTGCTGGCGTTGGCGGTGAGCCGGACTGCATTGCCCGCCTGCACGCTGTTGCCAAGCAAATTGAGTTGCGCTGTTGACGAGAAGTTGGGGTAGGAGAAAGACTGCGCGCTGACGGTGACGCAAAGCAGGCCAATGGCGGCCAAGCTGGAACGGAGCATTGGTAGTTGCAAATCCGGGTGGATAACAGGGGTGGCGAAACGACAGCTTACCGTCTTCTGGCGACAATGTGCGCCCCGCCCATGCCCTCACCTGCCGCCGGGCGCCCTCTTGCGACTCAGCGCAACAAGCCAGCCAACTCCCGGCGCCACACCTCACACTTGCCCGCCAATGTCATGCTCGCGTGGGCTGGACTCGTCGAGGGCAACTGCCGCACTCGTAGTTGGCGGTACGTTTCCGGCAGTTCTGGCACAACGCGCTTCTGGAACATCTTGAATGCCGTGCCACCGTTGCAGAACACGTGCGACACCTCCCGATGGCTTGCCAAGAAGCTCGCGAAGTCGTTGGCCCGGGCGGAAGCGGGATCGATGTCGCTGTCCAGGCTGCCTTTCCGAGCGCAGCTGGCAAGCACATCCCACAAGGCAATGCCCGCGCCACACGCGCGATCAAGCCGCAGCTCGTAGGGCAGTTCGACTTCAAATCCGCACAGCTGGCTGACGATCGGCCAGAAGGCGTTTCGCGGGTGCGCGTAATAGCGCTGCGCTTCGAGCGAGGCGATGCCCGGCATGCTGCCCAGGATAAGCACGCGAGCATCCGCTCGGGCCACAGGTAAGAAGCTCTCGACGTTCGCCACGCTGAGCAATCTACCCGAGAAGCATTTGTGGTAGGAAGAACGCATGACTCCTCCGACCCTGCACCGCCGTTTCCTCGAGGCGTTGCCTGGCGATACCGAAACCACCACCACGCCGCGTGAAGTGCTCGGGGCGTTGTGGTCTCGCGTGCAGCCGACGGCAGTCGCCGCGCCAGAACTGCTGGCCTGGTCGCAACCGCTCGCAGCTGATCTTGGACTCAGTGATGAGCTGATGGTAGACACCGAGACCGCGCGGGTTCTCGGCGGCAACTCGCTGTGGCCCGGCATGGATCCGTATGCCGCCAACTACGGCGGACATCAGTTTGGTCACTGGGCCGGGCAACTCGGCGACGGCCGTGCCATCGGGCTTGGCGAGCTTAAGCGACCGGATGGCGAACTCGCCGAGTTGCAATTGAAGGGCGCCGGCCCAACGGCGTATTCGAGACGCGGCGACGGGCGCGCCGTGCTGCGATCGTCGATCCGCGAGTTCTTGTGCAGCGAAGCAATGCATGCGCTCGGCGTGCCAACGACGCGCGCCCTGTCGCTCGTGCAGACTGGCGACCAGGTCGTGCGCGACATGTTCTATGACGGCAACGCCCAAGAAGAGCCCGGAGCAATCGTCTGCCGCGTGGCGCCATCGTTCTTGCGGTTCGGCAACTACCAACTACTGACTGCGCGTAGCGACACATCGCTGTTAAAGAAGCTCGCCGACTTCACTCTTGAGCATTGGTTCCCCGAGTTTGCGGGCAAGGGCAAAGAGGGTTACTCAGCATGGCTAACCGAAGTCGCGGCACGAACGGCGCGGCTGATGGCGCACTGGCAAGCCATCGGCTTCGTGCACGGTGTACTCAACACCGACAACATGTCGATTCTCGGCCTGACGATCGACTACGGACCATATGGATGGACCGACAACTTCGACCTCGGTTGGACACCCAACACGACCGACGCGCAACAGCACCGCTACGCGTTCGGCGACCAACCGAGCATTGGACTGTGGAACATCGCGCGTTTGGGCGAATCTCTGCTGCCGCTGTTCGATGGCGACGAAACGTGCATCGAGGCCGCAGCGACGCACTACCAGAAGGTCTACAGCGAGACGGCCACGAAGCGCTTCGCAGACAAGTTGGGCATCACGTTTGATGCCGACAAGGACGACGGGCAACTGCTACAGGACCTGTTCGACTGGCTGGGCAAGGAAGAAACAGACATGACGCTGTTCTTCCGCTCGCTGGCCAAGGTCGTTGTCGACGACGAACCAACCTCCATGCCTGGCACCACGCAGTCGTCGTTCTATGGCACTCCGACGACAACACACCTCGACACCGGCATACAGTGGTTGCAGAGGTGGTGGCAGCGCACGCGCCAAGAGGCCGACAAGCCAGACGCAATCGCGACGGCGCTTGATAGCACGAACCCGAAGTTCGTGCTGCGCAACTGGCTAGCGCAAAACGCCATCGATGCTGCCCACAAGGGAGACCTCTCGGTCCTGCAACGGCTTCTGGAGGTCATGTGGCGACCATTCGACGAACAGTCCGAACACGACGACCTGGCGCAGAAGCGCCCCGAATGGGCACGGAACAAGCCGGGGTGTTCGGCACTCTCGTGCAGCTCGTAGTTACTTGCCGGACTGTGCACCATCTAACTGTGCACCATCTAGATGGGCGCGAATCTGCTTCGCGACGCCGCCCAACAAGTCGTTCGGCACCGGCACCGTCAGGTTGTACTGCAGCAAGACCCAGCGGCCATCGCGCTCGACTAGCACACCCGTTCCGCGGCACTCCCCATAGCTTGCATTATCGAGAGCCTCATCAAACCACGCCATCTTGCCGTCACTACTGAGCGTCACATGGCGTTCCAACGGCACGTAGGTCCACGCCGACTTGAGTTTGAAGTAGCGCATCGCAAACGCACGAAACTCTTTGCCGGTCCATCGCTCGGTCGCGTCCGTCCCCAAGAACACCGAGTCGTTCGGCAGGATCGCGAAGTAGCGATCTTCATCCGCAACTGCGGCCGCATCGTGGAACGAATCGAGGGTGCGCGACACCTTGCCAGCGACTCCTGCTACCTGACGTTCTTTGTGCCACGCCAGCAGGTGATCGCGAAGCTGGGTGGCATCGGTGGTCGCCATCGAACGCACGCGACGCGTACGCAGGCGGCGCACGGGTGCAAGGTCCGCCGATGCGGCAACGCCACACACCGTCACCGTCTGGAACTCGTGCCGATGCGCCAACAAGGATGCCAGTGCAAGCTTCTCGCCGGCCGCGATGACCGCGTGCAAGCCACCTTGGGCAATGCGCACACGCTGCCGCAAATCCATGAGTGCTGCGCCCAGCACTCTTGGCTCTGGCGTGCCATCGAGCACGGCAACGGCAAAACCGCTGCCAGTCAAGCTGTCGCGCAGCTTGGTTCTTGCCAGGTCGTCACCTGACCACCAGAGCATGACAGCAGGAACCCAATTGTCCGCCTTGTGCTCGGCGGGCAGTGCCACCTCAACCAGCGCCACCTCTCGCTCCTGAGCCGACACACAGGACGCGGCGAGCAGACCAAGCAAGACACTGCCGAAGCGATGAACCATGCCAGGGATCATCAAACGCAATCGCGAGGATCGCAACGTAAGGCCTGCTGTTCTTGCGAAGACTGCGACGCCAATCTCAGTTGGTCGCCGCCTACCTAGCGAATACGCAGCAATTGCTTCGACTTGTCGTCGAGCTCGGGTGCTTCCGCCAAGCCGAGCTTCTTGAAATCGGCGCGGAAGGTCATCACCGACTGGTCTTTGGCCGGCTTGATGCGCGGCAATCCGCGCTTCCACTTGACCTCACCGGACTCGTCGACCACATCTTCTTCTACCTCTTCCTCTTCCACCTCTTCCTCTTCCACCTCTTCTTGTCCGCCAAAGCCGCCACCAGCGGCACGGCCAATCTGGATGTTGCCCATCATCTCATCTGTCGAGTACGACTTGATGGACACGCGCGTGAGGTCGCCGCTCTCCGTGTCGACATAAAAGACGATGTAGGTTTCCAGCTCGGGGCGCGGCGGCTCCATGCCACCCATGCCGCCAAACATGATCATGCCGCCGAAGCCACCACCGATGCCCGGCGCGGCACCGGAATCAGCGAACTCAAGGGCGTCTTCGTTGTCGAGCTTGATCGTCAACAAGGTCATCGCCTTGCCGCGCAACTTGCCCGCCGCAACGTGAATGACGTTCTTGGCGGCCTTCGGCAACCGCTTGATCACCGTCACCAGGTAATCCGGATCCAGGGTGAACGGCACCGCCTGACCGCCGGACAGCTTGTCGCGGCGCAAGCGCCACTGGCCATCCACCTTGGCCATCATGCGACCATTGGCGGTCACGTATTCCCGGCCGTCGGCTTCCCCCCAAACAACATGGTGGTGCCAACCGCCGCTGATCTCCACATCGGTCGCGCCAAACGGCAAGCCTGCGTTGCGCAGCATCGCCTGGTCCTGACTCTCGGTCGTCGAAAACGTGCCCCTGCCGTAGGCGGCCAACTTGTCGAGGGCCTTGGCGGCGAACGCACGAGCTTCGTCGCTGTTTGCCGCGGGCAGCGCGGGCGCCTGTTCGGCGGATGCTGCTGGAGCAACGTCTTGAGCCAGGGCGAGAGCAGAACAAACGGCGAACGAACTGAGAATGCGAAGCATGTGACGACCGGAAACGAGGGAACTCAGGGCGGGCGAACGCGCGACAACGGGCCGACGCCTGCAATCCTCCCCATTCTTGGCGGTTGGCGCAAGATACCGCACTGCCATTGCTCCGCTCGGTCAGCGCCGCTCGTTGGCTGTCAGAATGCCCTGGAAGAACATCTTGGCCGTGCCAAGCGGCTGGCCCCGATAGGTCGCATTGATGCCATAGAGCAGGATTCGCCCCTTGCCGACCCGTGCCGACACAACCCCTGCCTTGCCGTGCAGATACTGCGTACCAATGGCCCAGCCGCTTAACAGCGTGTCGTGATCTCGGTAGCGCGCAATCACTTCGATGCCTTCGGGGTTGCCCACGACGTCGAGGATGGTCGCCGAGCGATACAGCATCGCCGCGAGGTTCTTGCTGACGCCGCGCGTCAGCTCGTGGGTCGTGTCGACCTCGATGGCCACCAATGAGCCCGGCACGTAGTACTCGTCACGCGTTGTCTTGCGTTCGCCGTCCTCCGAACCCGGGTCGGTCGTCGCAACGTGCGTGCCGACCTTGATCGGCAACTGGAAGTGACGGATGACCTTGTCGACTTCGCGACCGAGCGCCATCAGCGTACCACCTTGCTCGACAAACTCACGAATGGCAGGCAGCGCCAGATCACCCTTCAACTTGACGTTGCGGGACTCAAGGTCACTCCAATCCTGAAACGGTGGCAGCGCCTTCTGCAACTCGGCGATCTTCGGCGGCGTGCGCTGGCGCACTGCGCGCTGCAGGTCGCGCGGCCCCGGCAAGCCCGTGTGAAAGATCAGCACATCAAAGTCGCGACGCAAATCTCCTTCGTGTACTCGCGCCCCCCAGACCAGCTGCACCGGGAACTCGAATTGCTCCAGCAGCCACTGGTCCCAACCGGTCGCCATGTTGCCACCATAAACGTCGAACAAGCCAACGCGCACGGGTTGCAACGTGCGGCGCGTCTCGCCAACAACCGCTTCGGCGACCTTGGCGTTAACGCCCAATTCGCGCGCGGCACGACCAAGCACCTGGCTTGATTGCGGCGACACGGGAACGAAGTAGTTGCCGTTGCTCGAGTATTCGACCACACACTTCGCCTTGAGCAGGCGATTGACCGTCGTGATCGTGTTGACGTCACGGGCATCCAACTGCCAATGGCTGCTCGCCATCGGCAGCTTGCGCCGCGTGAACTCCGGCAAGGAGTTGATCGGTTCAAACGGCCCCTTCAGCTCTTCGAAGGTGCGCTCGACCGCGACATCCATCTGCATCGCCAGCGTCCAGCCGGCCGCGTCATACGGCGGGATCGGCTTGCCGTTGCGCATGTCATCGGGGTGCCACTGCGGCTCCATTTGGTCGAGCACATGGGCTCGGTATGGCTGGTCGCACAGGATCACAAACGAACCCGCGGGCATGGTCTTGCCGTTGAGATGGAACGACTCGTTGGCACGATGCAGGTCGACCCCACAGTGCCACAGCGACTTGGCGAAGCGCACTGCGGCCGACCAATTAGGCTGGTTTGCCGGCATCACGTAGGCGCGCGGGTCCCGCCACGACGGCTCCGTGAAGACCGAATCGTCCTTGCGCTTCTTGGCTTCGTTGACGAGCCGCGGAGTCATCGTCCAGAAGTCTTGCCGACCATGCGCAATCGCGCGAGTCGACATCTTGTGCATGGCACTGAGCAACTCATCACCAAAGCGTGAGGCGTAGTCGAGGATCGCGAAGTTGGCGGTCTGCAGGTACTCGATGGTCTGGCGCGCGTGCCACATCTGCGCCCCCACCGGTTGCGGATAGTCGTGGATCGGCAGCCGGCGCGAGATCGGCCGCTTGATCGCCGTCGGTGCCGGTCGACCAAACGACTCGGTCAGGATGCCGATCACGTTGTGGAAGTAGCCCGTCGACCGCAGTCCGCCGTTCCACCAACCGGAGTACGGAGCCCCACTGCGCGAAATCACACCCGGCTTGTCCTCGAGGGCGAACCGGTTGTTCATGTGCGCCGCGACAATCTCAATGCCGCGCACGACCAACGGATCGACCAGGTAGTTGAACGGGTCGCGGAACGGCGGCGTGTAGATGATCGTGTTGCGCGGCGCCGATTGGTGGTGGTTGTAGACAATCTGCGGGCACCAATCGCGGAAGAACACGCGGCTGATGTTCTGCGCTTCGAGCTGGTTACACGCGTAGAAGTCGCGGTTGTTGTCGTGCCCGATGTAGCGCTGATATAGCACCGGAGTACTAGTGCTCTTGGTCGCCATGTAAGCATTGGCAACCAACTCATAGCCATCCGGATTGGCCGGCGTCGCGAGCAACACCACCTCGTCGAGGATGCGATCGATCTCGGCATCCTTGCGCGAGTTCATCTGCCACACGAGTTCGATGATGTTCTGCCCCGCGATCGTCTCGGTCGCGTGCAAACCGGCGTCGATCCAGATAACCGGCTTGGCCGTCTTGATGATCTCGCGCGCGCCTGCTTCGTCGAGGTCGCCGGGGTGAGCCATCTTGACGCTGGCTTGGCGCAACTGCTCGATGTTGGCAAGGTTCTTCGGCGAACTGACCACCGCCATCATCATGCGCTGGCCATAACTCGTCGGACCAATGTCGACCAGTTGCATGCGATCACTCGCAGCTTCGACGGTGCGGAAATAGCGCACCATGTCGGTGTAGTTGATGAGCTTGTAGTCCGCGCCAACGACGTGACCAAAGAAGTCCGTCGGGCTCGGCACCTGCGCCGTCAGCGCAAGAGTCGAACAGAGTGCGGCAAGCGGGAACAGAACGGCGGCACGAAGAGAGGGCATGCGGGCCGAATCGTAAGCTGCTCGATGACAGAAGCGTTACCACAGTGTCAGCGATGACACCTTGGTGACAACGTCAGCTTCGGTGTTCAGCTTCGGGCCGGCATCATGCGGGGCAACAAGAGAGTCTGCCGTGCTCTCGGCGTCGCCAAGACGTGCTTCTGGTAGAAACGACTGAGCAACCCGGACTCGAATAGCTCGGGGTTGTTGGTCGCGAACTCCACCCACGTGGCGCCGGTATAGGCACCAACGAGATGCTCGTGCACGAGGCAGACGAACGCGAAGGTGATGGTCTCGTGATAGACGTCGGCACACCCCTTGCTCGCGGCGTAGGCTCGCAGCATGGGCGGCAACTGCCGGAGGGTCTCCACCAGCCCGCGCTCGCGCAGTAACAACCAAGCGACGCGAACGTGGCTCGCATGGTCCAAGTTCGGCAACTCGCAGCTCTTGGGATCGCGCAGCAACGCGACCGAGTCAGGATCCGAGCAGCTCATCAACTTCACCCTTCGAGGCTGTGGCTGTCGGCGGCGGTCAGGTCGAGACCGTAGACCTGCTTGAGCGAGGAGATCTGCCCAAGGGTGCTCTCCGAGAATGGCGACTTGCCCTCAAGTGCATGCAAGCAAATACCTTCTAGGAGGTCTCCGAGCGACAGATCGCAGCACTCGGCCAGGCCCTTGAGCACCTTCACGAGGCGTTTCTCCATGCGAACTCCGGTCTGCACCCGGTCGACGGGGATGCGCTTGGGCTTGCTCATGGGTGGATGTTACCACGGTACCTCATTACCACAACCACGCAGCCAAAGGTTGCGTACCCCACCTTGACAGCCGATAGAGAACGGCACACCCTGCGTCCCACTGCGAACCGAATGCTTGCCACCTCCACAAACCGACAATCGCAAACGATCCTCTGGATCGCGCTGGTCGTGTTGGTGTTGGCAGCGCTCGGCAACCACATGACCCTGAAGACGTGCGTCGGCGAATGCTGTGCGGTCGAAGCGATGTCATGCTGCGGAGACGAACTGTCCGCCCCAGCCGGCACGGCCGAGGAATCGTGCTGCAGTTGCTGCGGCACACACAATGACGCGGCCGACGAAACGCCCAGGGGCGACGAACCAGACTTCGCCACCGGCGCCTGCGCACCCGGCTGTTGCATCGCGGTCGCGTTCGACGTCGACATGGCGCCGATTGCCGCACCGGTGCAGCTGCCGACCTTGGCAACCCATGCACCCGCTCCAGCGCTGCCGGCATGCCTACCGACGCCAGCGCGCCAAGCAGTTCGCGAACGACCCTTTGATCGAGGGCCACCGCGCATCGACCGACGCACCGCCTTGCGTGCGTATGTCGTACTCCTGATCTAGGCGAGCACCGCGCGCACAACGCGCGACCGCGACGTCGATGACGGCAACGAGAGCCTTGGGCTCCGCCTGCGCGCATCGACTATTTGTCGTTTGCTTCCCAGATTCAGTCCTGCCATGTCGGTACGCCACAAACACCTTCTGCTCCTCTCTGTTCTTGCCAGTTGCGTTAGCTACGAACGCGACGACACCGACGCTCAGTCGATTGCCGCCGAGATCGGCGCTCGCACTGGCGGCACCTATTCGATCGACGAAGCGGTCGTGCTGGCCTTGCATCAAAACGCCGAGTTGCGTGCGGCCGTTGCCAGTGTGCGCGCTGCCGGTGGCGAGCGAACGGTACCGTTGCCAGCGCGCACAAACTGGCGCGGTCGCGCCGAGGCCGTTGAGATTCTGCTCGACCCCATCGCCTTACTAGGGCTTGGCCCACGTGGCGCAGCCATCGATGCCGCGCACGCACGGCACGCGGAAGCGGTGGCGCAACTCACGGTCACGCGCTGGCGAGTGGTCGCGGCGGTAGCCGAAGAGTTCCAGATCCATGCCGCTCTCAACCAACTCAACGTTGTTGACCTCAAACTGGACGTCGGGGCCTTCGAGCGCGCTGGCCTGGCCTCCACCGTTGCAGCCCAACAACTGCGCGCCGCACAGCTGCGGGCGACGAGTGAGAGAGCCGAACTGCGCCGAGCTCACAACGACAACCGCGCTCGGCTGCGTGAACTTCTCGGGCTGCCTGACCACGCCGCACTAACAATCACAACCATGACCGAGTCCTGGTTGCAGCAGCCAAGAGGCGCCGCGGATGAGTTATTGAGTCGGCCCGACCTGTTGCTCGCGGCTGCCCGCTTCGAAGTCGCCGACCGCGACTTTCGCAAAGCGGTTTCCGATCAATACCCGAGCCTGCAGATCGGCCCCAACATCTCGCTGGTAGGCGACCCACTGCGCGCCATGGGCATGCTGAAGATTCCTTTCGCCATGGATGGCCTCGCCAGGGCTGCTCGGGAACGACGCGAAGCCGCACGAGCGAATCTGGAGGCAGCATTCTTGGCTGCCACTCGCGATGCCACGACCAGCGAGGAGCGGTTCGCGACTGCGAAGGCCGTTGCGGATGCCGCATCCATGGCATTGCAAGCCAACGCGGCGGCGCTCGCTGCATCGCGCATCGCCATCGAAGTCGAACTGCACGCATTCGGATCGTTTAGCCGCGCCGCCGGCATAGTCATGCGCAACACCATGGAACACCGACGCGCAGTCATCGAGATGGCGCGTGCCACGGTGCAACGCGCAAGAGCATTCGGCTGGCCACGCAACCAAGCCATTCCAGGAGCAGCACAATGAGCAACGTCGACCTATCCGCGCTGCGCATCAACGACGCGAGCGCTGCCATTCCGAAGCGCCCGATCGGGCCGCGACTGTTGGTCGCCGCGCTGATTGCACTAGCACTTGCCGTTGCTGCCACATTCCTCGTGCCAATTCTATGGCCGCCGCGGGCCGTGCGCATGGCAGCCGTGCAGCCCGAGTCACACAGTTCTCAAACGTCGTCGACGGCAACCGCGGAAGCCGTCGGCTGGGTTGAGCCGGATCCTTACCCGTTCATCGTGCGGCCACTCGTCAGCGGCCGCATCGAGACCCTGGAAGTGCTCGAAGGCACGGTCATCACAGCCAACGAGACCATCATCGCTCGCCTGGCCAGCGCCGCACTGCTCGCCGCAAGCGATCGCAGCAAAGCCATCGTTGCCGAACATGTTGCCGAAGTCGGCCGAGCCAAGGCCAAGCGCGTCTTGGCAAAGGAACGGCTTGAGCAAAACGCGGACGCAGTATTGCGTGTGCAAGATGCACGGGCCCAGTTAGCCGCGACGACCACAAAACTATCAACCGCCAACGAGCGGCGACGCCAGACGCAGGCGCAAGCGGAGAGTGCGAAGGCCAACTTGAGGGCACAAGAGCGACTTCAGGAGGCCGGACAGACTTTCCCGGTGGCGCTGCAACGCGCCCAAGCCGACGCCAAAGCAGCGCACGCCGCGATCACCGCCAGTGATGCCGAAGTCGATGGCTTGCGCGACGAACGCGAAGAAGCCCAGGCGACCGTCAAGCTGTGCGAGCAACTCGCAGCAGATCCCGTGGACTTACGTGGCGCGGTGGCGATCGCAGCAGCCGAACTGCAAAAGGCCAACGCGACCCTCGCCAAGGCGAATGTCGACGCGACGATTGCTGCGCGCGAACTCAACTGGGCAACCGTTCGCTCGCCGAGGAATGGCGTCGTGATGCGGCTGGAAGCCGAACCCGGCGACATAGTCGGGCCCGGTGCCAAGGGTGCAATCGCCATCTACGACCCGAAGAAGTTGCGGGCGCGAATCGACGTTCCGATTGATTCATTGCGCGGCATCTACGAAGGCCAGGAAGTCGAGATCACCAGCGAAGCGATCGGCAACACCATCGTTGTGGGTGTTGTGCAACGACTGCAACATGAGACCGACCTGCTGAAGAACACCTTGCAGGTGAAGATCGGCCTGATCGACCCGCCGACGCTGCTGCGGCCCGAGACGCTGTGTCGCGCGCGATTCCTCGCCGGCAAGCAGGACGGTAAGGTAGCGGTCGTAAGCGCATTCCGCGTACCGGCCGCTGCCGTGCACCAAGGCCATGTCTTCATCTTCGATCCCAAGAGCGGCACCGCCCGTGCAGTGCCAATCGAAGTAATCGGCGAAGATGGGGACCTTCGCATCGTGCGTGGCGCGCTGTCGCCAACGCACCGCGTGGTGCTAGAGCCCGTGACGGATGGCGAAGCCATCAAGGAAGCGACCCTATGAGCCTGATCGAACTACGAGGCGTCACCAAGACGTTCGCTTCCGGAGCGGAAACAGTCACGCCGGTGCAAGACCTCGACTTCACGGTCGAGCAAGGTGAGTTCGTCTGCCTGATGGGACCATCGGGCAGCGGCAAGACCACGTTGTTGCACATGTTGGCCGGCATCGATCGCCCGACGTCAGGCACGGTCACCGTTGCCGGCGAAGAGGTGTCGTCGATGGCACCCAGCCAACTCGCCAAGTGGCGCACCCGCGCCGTCGGGTATGTGTTCCAACAATACAATCTGATTCCGGTGCTGACGGCGTACGAAAACGTCGAGGTACCATTGCTGTTGCTGCGCATGAGCAAGCAGGACCGACAAACTCGCGTCGCCACGGCACTCGCAGCAGTCGGATTGACCGACCGCGCGCATCACCTGCCGCGCCAACTGTCCGGCGGCCAACAGCAACGAGCCGCGATCGCTCGCGCCATCGTCGCCGACCCCGTAGTGATGTTTGCCGATGAACCGACTGGCAACCTCGACCGCGAAGCCGCCACTGCCACGATGGCGTTACTGCGGCGCCTCGTTGAGGAGTTTGGCAAGACCCTGGTGATGGTGACCCACGATCCGCAAGCGGCTTCGAAGGCGGATCGCATTGTAAACCTCGACAAGGGCCAGATCGTCGAACAACAACACGCGGCCGCACAGGCCAAGGGCAACGGTGATGACCATGCGTAGCCTCTTTGCCTTCTTGCCGTATGTGCTGCGCACGGCGTTTCGCGCCCGCGCGCGCAGCCTGCTGACCATACTCGGTGGCACGCTCGCGATGATGCTGTTCGCATTCGTGCGCACCGTCGACGACGGCGTCGAGCAACTGGCCGAACGCACCGCACAACCCGTGCTGGTGGTTTTTCAAGACAGCCGCTTCTGCCCGCTGACGAGCGAACTCCCCGTTCGCTATGAAGGCGCCATCCGCAAGATTCCCGGCGTGCAGGACGTGCTGCCGACGTTGGTGTTCATCAACTCATGCCGTTCGAATCTCGATCTTGTCACGCTGCACGGCGTGCCACACGAGCAACTCGAGCAGCTGTATGACCTTGAGATTCTGGACGGCAGCATCGCGGACTGGAAATCGCGCAGCGACGGAGCCTTGGTCGGCGAGCGACTCGCCGACCGCCGCAAACTCAAAGTCGGCAAGCGCGTTAGGTTGGGCGAACTCGACGTGCACATCAGCGGCATCATGCGCAGCGACTCCGCGGCGATTGGCAACCTGGCCTTCGTGCCACTCGACATCCTGAGCCTGGCACGCAAACGGCAAGGGTCGGCGACGCAGTTCTTGGTCAAGATCGACCCGAATGCCAACTCCGAGGAAATCTCGGCAGCAATCGATGAACACTTCCGCACCGATGAGGCGCGCACCGACACGAAAGGCATGCAGGCCTTCGTCGCCGCGGCGATTGCCGAGATCAAAGAGGTCGTCGACTTCGCCCGCTGGCTCGGCTACCTCGGCGTGATCATCATCGCGCTGGTCGTCGCCAACACGGTGTTCATCAGTGCCGAATCACGCATCGGTGAGATGGGCGTGCTCGAAACCGTCGGCATGCCCAAAACCATGTTGATGGCCTTGATCGCCGGCGAGGGCATCGGCCTTGGCATGATCGGCGGCATCCTCGGTACGGCGATCGTGACGGGACTATTGACGATATGGCCGGTCACGCTGGGCGTCGAAGGCCATGGTATCGACCTGACTCCAAGCATGCGCATGGTGACGCAGTCGCTGGTCGCAGCACTGGCCGTCGGCATCGTCGCCTCCCTGCCGCCAGCAATCGCGGTCGCGCGGCGCCCCCTCTACCTCAGCGTGAAGACGGACTGATGCTGCCATTCAGTTACCTCCTCCGCAATCTTCTGCGGCGTCGCGTGCGAACCATCGTCACGATCTTCGGCGTTGCCGCCACCACGTTGCTGGTGATCGCCATGACCGCGTTCGCCAAAGGCATGCACGAAGCTGCCGAAGGCAATGTGCGGCACGACTCGGTTTACCTGCTCGGAACATCGGCCGAAGTGGACCTGGTGCGATCCGTAGTTTCCCGCGGCCACGCCGAGGTCGCCGCAGCGTCGGTCGGCGGCGTGCTCGAAGTCGGCGGCGTGCGTGCGGCATCCGTCGAACTGCACATCGCGACCCGCAACGGAACCCAGATCGGGTTGGTGCGCGGCGTCACGCCAGCGGCGTATCTGGCCCATCCACACGTCACCGTCGTGGTCGGACGCGAACCGCGCGAACCCTACGAAATCATGATCGGTGCGCTCGCCGGGCCACGCATGGGCCTGACACCGGACGAGGTCGCCATCGGCAAGACCATGGAGATCGAACGCCGCGAGTTCACGATCGTCGGCCACTTCGCTGCACCCGGCACCGTTTACGAAGCAGAACTCTGGGGTCGCCTGACGGACGTCATGCTCGTCACGAAGCGAGAAGACGTGTCGTGCGTCGTGCTGCGGCTTGAAGACCCGAGCAAACTCGACGAGGTACGTCTGTTCGCCAGCCGCCGGCCCGACCTCGAGATCGAAGCCGTGCCCGAACCAGAACTGATGCGCCAACTCGCGAGCAGCCTGACGCCAATCGCGGCACTCGCGCATTGGATGGCGGTCATGGCGGTCATCGCCGGCGCCTTTGCGTGCGCCAATACGATGTTCGCCGCCGTGCTCGCACGAACACGAGAACTCGCGACCCTGCGATCCCTCGGCTACTCGCCGACCGCCGTCGCCGTCGGCCTCGTACAAGAGTCGGTGCTCGTCGCGTTCTTGGGCGGTGCCATCGGCACCCTCATCGCACTCGGCATCGGCGCCGTGTCGCTGCGCTACCCAATGGGCGCGCTGCTACTCGAAGCGGATCTCACGAGTCGCGCCACGGGACTGGGCGCGGCATTGCTATCTGGCTTACTGGGCGGCATCGTGCCGGCAGTCCGCGCAGTCCGTCTACCCCTAGTTGAGGCCCTTGGAGGCCGTGCATGATGTCTAACCGATACCTGACCCTCACACTTCTCGCTCTGTTCACGCTCACCACCGCCTGCTCCAAACCGGACAACGGCCCGGCTGAAGTGCCGGCATCTGCCGAGGCACAGAAGCTCGCGCTCACTGCGGATCCGGGTGCGGCACTGGCCGTCGCAGAGGTCAAAGCCGACGGCCCGAAGGACGAAGTCACGGTTGAAGGACGCCTCTACAAGATCACCAAGGGCTATGCCGCAATGCGCATCATGGACCTGACCATGGACTACTGCGGCGAGATCAATAAAGAAGAGAAGTGCCCAACCCCATGGGACTACTGCTGCGACACCAAGGGTGACATTGCCGCAGGCAGCTTGCTGGTCGAAGCACGCAACGCCGATGGCAAGCCACTCAAGACGCCAGCCCTGCCGAACCTCCGCCTACTCGATAAGGTCAAGGTCACCGGCAAGCTGATCAAGGACGACCACGGCAACCTGGTGCTACTGGCTTCGGGCATGTTCCGCTCCGATCGCCCGACCGCGCCGGACTACGTGAAGTGGCCCGAGTAGGCCGTGCCACTGCTGCCGCCGTTCTGGCGAACGGCGTTACGGCGGCGATGTCCTTCGTCGTGTAGTCAAGTGCGTTCGTCGGGTAGAAGGTAGGCAGTGCGCTACGAACACCGCCTCCATGCCGCGCGGTCGACGGATGAATACGTCTTCCACCAACTGCTGCCGTATCTGGGCAACAAGCGACACTTGCTCGACCTGATCGGCGAGGCGCTATTGGCTACTGGCTGTTCACCGGGAAACTCGACCTTTGTCGACGCGTTCGCGGGCAGTGGCGTGGTGGCCCGTTTCGCCAAACAACTCGGCTTCGCGGTCGTCGCCAACGACTGGGAACCGTACGCACGCGTCGTGAATTCCGCGGCGCTGCTACACGACCAGGCTCCGGAGATGCCGCAGCTCGGTGGCTACCTCAGGGCGCTCGCCCAACTCAATGCACTGCCAGGCGTCGATGGCTGGGTCACGCGCACATTGTGCCCCGCCGACGACGACCGTGCCGATCCGTTGCGCGAGCGCATGTTCTATCGGCGGGTAACGGGACAACGGTTCGATGCAATCCGACAACAGATCAGCGACTGGCAAGCCGAAGGACTGTGCAACGAACTCGAGGCGACCTGCTTCCTCGCTCCGCTGCTCTACCAGGCGTGTTGGCTCGCCAATACAAGTGGCGTCTTCAAGGGCTTCCACGCCGGCTGGGGCGGCAAGAACGGCACTGCCCTACATCGCATTCTCGCCGACCTGCGCTTGCTGCCGTTGCAGTTCTGCCGAAGCAATCGCAAGCATCAGGTCAAAACCATCGACGCCTTCGAATTGCCAAACGCACTCGAGCAACGCGCCGACGTCGTCTACCTCGACCCACCGTACAACCAGCATCCCTACGCGAGCAACTACCACGTGCTCAACTCACTGGTGCAGTGGGATCAACCGGAGCTACCACCACCGACGACCCACGGCTTCAAGGCAGCGATCCGGCCGGACTGGCGCGAACGGCGCAGCCCGTTCAACCAACGGCGAGGATCGGGGGATGCAATGCGACGGCTGCTTGCCAGCATCGACGTACGCCACGTATTGATCAGCTACAGCACCGACGGCCTGATTCCGGTCGAACGCCTGCTTGCAGATGCGGGCGAACACGGCGAGCTCTCGATCTATTGCCGCAGCTACAAACGCTATCGCACCAGCCCAACGCGGCCGTCTCCGCGCCGCCACAACGTCGAGTTCGTCTTGCGTATCGATCGCGACCAACCCACGTGCTCTGGGCAAGGTGCACGGGCGCTCGATCGCATCACCACAGCGGCCGCCGAGGGTGCCAGCACGGTGTAATGACCTCTTGCCCGCTTCTTCTGCGGCTAACGCCTACTCCGGCAGCTTGGTCTTCTTAGGCAATACGCCTGCCTTGCCCTTGCCGAACTTCAGCTTGCGCGGCGCCGGCAGGTAGTGCACGCCGTTCTCACTGCGCGTTGAATCGAGAGCAAACGCGTCGCGGTTATTGAGGAAGTCGATCACGTATTTGGACGGGATCGCAAAGTTGAGGCCCTGCATGCCGGTGTAGCCCGAGCTGTTCACGCCAACAACTTCACCGCGCAAATTGAACAACGGACCACCCGAGTTGCCGGGATTGATCGGGGTCGTGATCTGGAAATGGCAGCGACCTTGGAACGTGCGGTTGGTCACACTGATGATGCCACTCGAAACCGTGCGGTCGAGTCCGATCGGGGCACCGATCGCATACACCGAGTCGCCGACCTTCATCTCGTCGCTCGCGCCGAGGAACACGGTCTTGAGCTGCAGGTCCTTCGGCGGCTCCATCTTGACCAGCGCGAGATCCATGGCTGGATTGATCGCGACAACCTTCGCCTTGCGAATCGTGCGCGGTTCGATGCCACCGTTGCTTACCGCATAGACGACCACGTCGACTTCTACCTCGCCTTTGACGACATGGAAGTTGGTTACGAGCCAGCCGTCTTCGTGGGTGATGAAACCCGAGCCGAGTCCACCACCGGTCTCGACCTTGACGACGGCTTCACCCATCAGCCTCGAGCCTTCGGCAACGGACAGTTCTGGGAGTTCGGCCTTGGCCCACAGCTTCTGACGGACGACGCCACCAGTGCGCTTGCCCTCAACGGTCTCGCGGCGCAGAACCGATGCCAGGGGCACCCGCAACACATCATAGCCGACATCGAGCAGCACCATTTGCTCGGTCGCACGCAAGACGCGCCCCTGCAGCCGGCAGCCGTTGCCGAGGTCGAGGACTTCCACTTGTTGACCGCCGGACTTGATCGCCGGCACATCCGGGGCGGCGGGTGTGGGATCTTGTATCGAGAAGAACAGCGTCAGCGTTGCCAGAAGCATTAGGTGAACAATAGATTGCTACCCCGATGAACAGCAAGAGCCTCGCCATTTCGGCCCTTCTCGCCACGCTTGCCACTGCTCAGAATGCGCCGCCACCCATTCCAATCGAGCTACGTGCTCGCTTTGGATTTACGGGGCCGCTCGTGCAAAAGGTGAGTTATGGCATCAGTTCGCTCAAGATGGGTGACATCGATGGGGATGGGCGACTCGAGGCCGTCACGTTTGATTCGCGCCGCGCGCAAATCGTCGTCGTCAGTGTCGACAACGGGGCGACGTCGAAGCTAACGATTCCGACCGGTGGCCAGATCGCCGACTTCGAGCTCGGCGACTTCGTCGGCAACGGTCAGGCACAGGTCGTCATCGTCGACAACCGTGGTCGCATGTCCGTGCGCAAGATGGATGGCTCGGCGGCAACGCGCCCATTCGAACTGGGCCTGAAGACCCGCGGACTAAACCTGGTCGCCGCCGACGTCGACAACGACGGCAAGGACGACATTGTCGCCTACGCCGGCGGCAAGATGCGGGTGGTGTTGCAAGTTGCCGGCGAGGCGAAGTTGACCCCAATCGAACCTACCGAGGACAACCTCTACTCCGTCAACCTCATCGACCTGGATGGCGACGGGAACCTGGACCTGACGGGCATTGTGTCTGGTAACGGCATGAACATGCGCATGCGGCTCGGCAACGGTGACGGCACCTTCCGCGCGTGGCGCATCGCGCGAATGGATGCCTTGCGATCGGCCTTCGAAGCACAGCTCGCCGATGGCACGTCAGTGCTCGCGACGGTTGGCGGTGGCACGCGACGCGTAGCGATGCATCGCTACGCTGACCACGGCGAACAAGCGGCGCCTGAGTGGTGGGCGTTTGGCGAGCCTGGCGCCACCAAGACGCCGCCGTTCGCAGTCGGCGACGTCGACAATGACGGCGACCTTGACCTGGTGGTCTTCCCCCGAGAACGGGCGCAGATGGTCATTTACGCGTGGGAAAACGGCACGTTCGTGCGCAGTGATTTGCCGTCCTTGGCAGGCGTCACGTCCGTCACGATTGGCGACGTCGACAAGGACGGCAAGAATGATCTCGTCATTGCCAGCCCCGAAGAGGAGGCCGTCGCGTGGTGCTCAGGCGCCAACCCCATCGACCGCTTCCCAGAACAGCTTCCTTCAACCGATTCACCCGTCTGCGCGACCGTCGCCCCAACCGGCGGCGTGCTGGTGTTGACGCGGGACAGGTCGCGCAAGGCCAACCTGCTGCACGTGACCAAAGGCGGCGAGCCAAAGAAGCTGGTCAACCTCGGGCGCATGCCAGCCGATCCGCTGCGCTTGATCGCTGCCGATGTCGGCGATCGCGAGGGCATGGAGGTGTCGTTCGTCGTGCCTGGAGTTGGTTTGCGCACCGTCACGATCGCAGCGGACAAGCTGGCCGTATCCAAGGCCAAGGCAAGCGCCGGCTTCACGCGCAAGATGACGGATGGCTCGCTGTTGCTCGGCGAACACGAAGGCAAGCCGGCTCTGATCGCCGTTCGCGAACGCTTCGTGCGTCGCTTCCGATTCGACGACAAAGAGCAGGTACGCGTACTCGACCAGGATAACGGCCCCGAAGGCCTGATCGAACTCTCACTCGCGTGCCAGCTGAAGGGCGGCCAATGGCTGTTCTTCGACAAGAAGAGCAACAAGCTGCTGCGCACGCAGCCCGGCAAGCCAGTCGAGACTGCCGAGATCCCGCAACTAGCCTTCACCAACTTGGTCCCGCATCACGGCGCGGCCTTGCTAATCGGTGCCCGCGGCGTGCTACGGGTTGCGTTCACTACCGGCGCTTCCCTCAAGCCGGTGGCAACCCACGAGCCTCCGACCGAACGCACCTACTACTGGATTGGCCGCAGCGGCGACTTTGACGGCGACGGCATCCCCGACCTCGCCATGATCGACCGTCGCCTACCCGGCCTACAGATTCTCGCCGGTAGCAAAACCGGAATAAGACGCGCCCTGGCGATGCCGGTTTTCGAGACTCGCCCCAGCGAAAGTCCCGACAACGAACCGCGCGCTCTGGCTACTGGCGATCTCGACGGGGATGGAAGGTGTGATCTCGTCCTTATCGCCCATGACCGCATCCTCATCTACCTGCAAGACAAGTGAGTAACTCTATGACCAAAACGCGAATGCTGACGGCCGCTGCTCTTTGCGCGGCATTGACGACGACTCTCCCGGCACAGACGACTGCACAATCGTCGGCCAACCGGTTCATCCCCGACAATTCGGCGCTCGTCGTCCGCATCGCGTCGCCCGCCAAGTGGGGCAAGCAATTCGGCACCACGCAGGTCGCCAAGCTCTTGCAAGCAAGCTCACTGGCGCCGTTCGTTGGCATGGCCAGCCAGCAGATCGAGATGGGTATCGGCATGCTGCGCGACAGCGGCATATTCAACGCAGATCTCGCCGACGGCCTGCTCAACACGTGGCAAGGCGACATCATCATCTCGGCACAAGTCGATTGGGATGGTGTTGCGGATGCGCTGGACTTCGGCGAAGCACCACCATTCAGTTTTGTGATCGCGCTCACGCCGGACGGCAGCTTCGACCTCTCCGCCGTCTGCAAAGAGTTCGAGCAGATGGTTGAGAAGGCCGCGCCAGATGGCGGTGGCCTCAAGGATATGGTCGTTGGCGACCTGACATTGCGTCGCTCGGACAACGGCGGTGATGAGCCGGACATGACGCTACCGGTCATGATTGATGGCCACCTCGTAATGATCGGTGGCACCAAACTTGAGAAGGACGCCGCCAAGCTGATCGCCACGGATTCACGTTTCGCCGCGGAGACCAGCGGTACGCCGTTCTTTGTGCACGTCGACCTTGGCAAGCTCATCAACACGATGATGACGATGGACGCCCAAGGTGCTCCGTTTGACCCAGTCGACATGATGGACATCATCGGCCTGAGCTCGCTCGAAGGCCTGACCGTGACCATGAAGGCGGATGGCCCGGCGATTGTCGGCGAGATGCAGATCGGCCTGAAGAAGGAAGGTCGCGGCCTGTTCAACGTGTTCCCGAGCACGACGCAACAACCGAAACTACTCAGTTCGGTGCCGGCCAACAGCGAATCGTTCTCGGCTAGCGCCATGGACATCGCCCCCATTTACACCGCCGTCGCGGACATTTGGACGATGATGGAAGGTCTCGTGCCGTTGACGTTCGACGAGGCGATGGAAGGCTTCACCGCAGCCACCAAAGTCCGTCTGAAGGAAGACCTGCTCGATCACATCGGCAAGGAGATACTCGCAGTGCAGAGCCCCGACGCGCTGAAGGACATGGACCTCAGTGATGAAAACCCGGCTGCGTTCTTGGGTGGTTCGGTCTATGGCCTGGCCCTCAGCGATGGCAAGGCGTTCGCAGAATCCCTTGAGAAGGCCATCCGTTCGCGCGGCATGCACGTTGGTCGCAAGACCGAGGACTACGCCAACGTCAAGATCAACAGCCTGAAGCTGGCCGGCCTCGTCGACCTGGAGTACGTCGTCACCAACGATATTCTGTTGCTTGCGTTTGGCGACGACGAAGGCTCCCACCGCATCCTTCGCGACGTGATCGATACCCGTTCGTCGGGTGAGTCGCAGGTGCCGAGCATTGTGCAGAAGCATGGCAACAGTCTCCCAGCTGGCTGGAATGGCATCGCGTTCACGCCGATTGGCGCAATCTTCGAAGGCGTCATCTCGGGTCTGCAGGCCACCGGCCAGTTTGGCGACGAGATGGACATGGCTGCCCAGGTCGTGAAGGGCGTCGTCGGCGACATGGATCGTCTCGGCATCGGCTCGATCCTGCAAGCCAGCTACATCAACGACCAGGGAATCAGGGCCAGCGTCCGCTGGTAGTCAAAGCCAGCTTCCGCTGGGCGCGCTGATCGCGGCAGCCTCACGATTGCGAACTACCAGGCGTAGAAGCCCTGGCCGCTCTTCTTGCCGAGCTTGCCATCGGCAACCATCTTGCGCATCAGCTCCGGAGCTTCAAAACCAGCGAGGTTGAGCTCGGTGCGCAGGTAGTCGGCGATCGCAAGGCGCACGTCCAGGCCGACGAGGTCGGTGAGCTTGAGTGGACCCATCGGATGGCCGTAACCGAGCACCATCGCCTTGTCGATGTCTTCAGCCGACGCGACGCCTGACTCCAACATGCGAATGGCTTCGAGGCCGAGGCAGACACCAAGGCGCGAACTGGCGAAGCCTGGGCTGTCCTTGACCACGATCGGCTCCTTGCCGAGCTGCCTGGCGTAGTTCGTGACCGCATCGATCGTCTCTTCGGAGGTCGTCTCGGTGCGCACCAACTCGAGCAACTTCATCAGCGGCACCGGGTTGAAGAAGTGCATGCCGATACAGCGAGCGGGGTTGGCAACGCCATCGAAGACCTTGACCAACGACAGCGACGAGGTGTTACTGCCGAGCACGCACGTATCACTGACGATGCCCGCCAACTCGCGGAACAGACCGTTCTTCAGTTCGAGCTTTTCTGGCACGGCCTCCACGACGAGGTCGGCCTCACGAGCGGCTTCGACACGATCCACTGTAGTCGTGATGCGGGCCAACACCTGGGCGCGAGTCTCTTCGGTGACCTTGCCCCGATCGACACCCTTTTGCAGGAAGGCGGCTACGCGCTGCAGGCCCTTCGCGACAAACTCCTCAGTGATGTCTTGCAGCACGACTTGAGAACCGGCCTGGGCGCAAACCTGCGCAATGCCCGCACCCATCGTACCCGCACCGAGCACCGCAACCTTCGCAAACTGTGTATCGCTCATCGCTCTAGCCCTTCTTCTTTTGCTTGCTCAAGAACGCATCCATGCGCGTTTTCTTGTCAGCACTGTCAAACAACACCGCCTGCGTCGAACTCTCGAACTCGACCGCGTTCTCATGGCCGGGCCGCGACAACGCGTTGAGCGCACGCTTGGCGCCTCGCACGGCCAGACGACCGTTCTTGGCGATCTCATCCGCCATCGCGAGCGCCGCATCAACGACATCCGCATCGGCAACAACCTTGTTGGCAAGTCCGATCCGCAACGCTTCGTCGGCGGCAACCATGCGACCCGTGTAGACGAGTTCTCTCGCCAGGCCAAGACCGATCAGGCGCGGCAACCGGTAAGTGCCACCTGCAGCTGGGATGATGCCGAGTTTGACCTCGGGCTGCCCCATCTTGGCCGACTCGCCGAGCACACGCAGGTCGCAGGCGATCGCCAACTCGCAGCCGCCACCGAGCGCGTAACCCTTGACCGCTGCGATCACCGGCACCGCAAACTCTTCGATGCGATTGAAGATGCTGCTGTTGATCGCCTTTAGCGCGTCCTTTGAGGTGCGGTCGCGCAGTTGCGCGATGTCGGCACCCGCCGCGAACGCCTTTTCACCGGCTCCGGTGATCACGATCGCCGCGACGGTGTCGTCGGCGGCGAGTTCATCCAGCACGGCGTGCAGGCCATCCACCATTTCCTGGTCGATAGCATTGCGGCGCTCTGGCGCATTCAGGGTGACGAGCACGGCATCGCCGCGTCGCTCAGACAGCACTCGGGAACTCATGGCGCGAGGCATCTTGCGGATTAGGCGCCGCAACGCCACCGCGAAGTGCCTTACCCAGTGCAGAACGGCCAGAACATGCCGTTAGGGCCGTGCCAGCTGTCGTCTCGGGCCACATAGGTCGTGCTATTTGCCCGCGCCAGTAGCCGCGATCGCAATCGACAGAAAGATCGAACCGACCTCCGGCTTACACCTGGCGCGCAGATCGTCCCGCCGCGCGGCAACAGCGCTGGTGGCACGGCCGGTCCTAGAGTTCGAAGCTATCCAGCACTTCGTCGCGTTCTGCATACGCCAGCGCATAGAGAACGAGCGGGCCGAGCTCACGTCGTCGCAGCCGCAGTTCCTCGCGGTTGCTGATCACGGGATGCGGATCCGCATCACGCCGAACGACAAACACGGACACCGGGTCGCCCTGCACCTGCACCAACAGACCAACGCAACCGCCCGTAGGCAGGCCGAAGTAGCAACCGAGCACCTGGGCATCTTCATCCCCGACGAACGACAGAGTCTGCCCGCAAACTTCGCGGCACTTCTCACCAAAGTCCGTCTGCGATTTGCAGCAACCGGCCGTACCAAACCCGGTATCGATCGCGTGGTCGTAGGCCGCGACCCACATCGCTCCGGTCTGCCAGCCGTCATGGCCTTCGGGGCCGCGCGGGCCGCGACCATCATCCAACGCAAACAACACTATGAGCACTGCAGCAGCTGCAGCTGCAAGCCACATCCACATCGGACGCGGCGCCGCACTGACACCACTGGCCACGTCGCCGTAGTGTTCGGCAGGCGGCGGCGCAAACGCCTCGCGCAGCTGCTTGTCGATCTTGTCGTCCA
>JAPYTD010000001.1:163450-218588 GCA_029936315.1 Planctomycetota bacterium
TCGGCAGGCGGCGGCGCAAACGCCTCGCGCAGCTGCTTGTCGATCTTGTCGTCCACTGGCATATCGTCCCCTGGGTCGTTCATCGGTTCTCTCCCGTCAGCGACGGACGGCTCGCAGCAGATGGCAAGCCCCCGCGCAATGCCTCACGCAAGGCTACTCGGGCACGGCGCGCGTGACTCATTGCGGTGTTTTCCGGTATCTCGAGCATGGTGGCAATCTCCGCGAAGGACAGGTCAATCACGACGTGCAGCAGTAAGCAGGCGCGAGCCGCCTCCGACAAGCACGCCAAGGCACCCGCCAACTCATCGCACAAGCCAGCGCGATCTGCATCGAAGGGCCAGTCTGCCGTCGCAATCCTGTTGGCGACGACGTCCGGCAGTTGGTCGTGGGCTCGCGGCTCAGGCTTGCGCTTGCGCCGCCAGTTCGCGCCGAGGTTGCGAGCGATTGTGGCCAACCACGGCGCGATGGTATCCCCGCGTGAGAACTGCGCGCGGCGCTGCCATGCGACACGAGCCGTTTCCTGGACCAGATCGTCTGCCTCCGCGCGCCCTACCCATGCGGACGCAAGTACCCACAACGCGCGCCCATGATCGGCGAACGCCTCGGTGAACTCGTCCGGGCCGAGAGCGGTTGGCATTCGTTCAGCTTACGCCTCAATCGGCGCAGGAACTGCCACAGCACGCCGTTGTGCAGGATTCCGTCTCGGCCGAGGCCGGAGTCGTGGTCGTGGTCGTGGTGGTAGCAGTAGACGTGGTCGGAGCCTGTGATGCAGCCGGTGCTTCGCAGCAGCCTGGCTCACAGCAGCCCAGTTCACAGCAACCCTCCTCGCAGCAGGACTCCTCGCAGCAGGGCTCCTCGCAGCAAGGCACCTCACAGCACGGCGGCTCACAGCATCCAGGCGGGCAACATTCGCCCCCGGGAGTGGCCGATGGACCGATGAAGAGGCAGAGAAACCAGGGAAGAACGCTTTGCAGGATTGCAGTCATGCTGTGCTGATGTCGCACGATGAGGCGCTCCGTGCACCAACTGAACATTTATTGAATAGCATCCGGGGCACCGGGCGACTCCCCCATGTGCCGTCCCACCTGATCAACGCAATGGCCCCAACACCACACGGCGAAACCGCTCAGATGGTCGCGTCGGCCGAACAGCGCACGGTTGTGTGGCGGTATCTTCGCGCCCTCGGCGCCGGGGCATTTGAGGCGGACGACATCGCCCAGGAAACGATGCTGCTGGCGTGTGAGACAGACCAGGAGTCTGTCGCCAACATGCCCGCGTTCTTGCTCGGCGTCGCGCGCAACCTCTGGCTGCGTTCCCGTCACTGGTGGCAGCGCCGGCGCGAACGCGAAATCGCGGCTGCCGTCGACGAACTCTGGCACGAGACCGCAGATTCGGATGGCGGCACCGAGCTGGTCAACAAGCTCCGCGACTGCCTGGAGCAACTGCAACCTCGCAGTCGCCAAGCCCTCGACCTCCACTACCACGACGGCTTGCCGTGGTCCGAAGTCGCCCCACGCATTGGCATGTTGCCCAACGGCATCAAGACCCTCGCCCAGCGCGCCCGCACGGCGCTGCGCTCCTGCATCGAACGGAGACCATCATGAGCACCGCAACCATGAACATCGCACGCGAACGGCAACTCGAGTGGCTGCTCGATGAAGTGCTTGGCCTACGCCAGGCAAGAGCAACCCAGAAGCCAAGAACGCCACACAAGAAGGCCCCGGCAATCGCAACACATTGGCTGGCAGCGAGCATTGCCTTGCTTGCAATCGGCACCGCGATCGGCGTCAGCATCTTGAACAATGCGAAGCACGACGTACCGGTGCACAACAACAACCAAAACCCCCAACTGGACTCCATCCCGGACAAACCAATCCAGTGGCATGAGTGCCACGGGCCCACCGCACTCACCAACGTGCCGGCAGACGTCGTCAACCTGCATTGCTTCGACTTCAACGATCAGGCGATGGCGCAGCTAGCTCAGTTCGAGCAACTCGAGCGCCTCAACCTGAGCGGTATAGACATCAACGAGAAGGGCTATTCGATCAGCATCGACATCACCGATGCCGGCGTGACCCACCTCGCGGGCTTGAGCAAGCTTCGTTGGTTGTCATTGTATCAGTGTGGTCGGATAACTGGCAGCACCCTCGCCAAGCTGCGCTCCATCCCACAACTGGAGCACCTCAACGTGAGCTCGACGTCCATCAACTCAGAAGCGATCGCGACCCTAGCTCAGCTGCCGTCATTACGTGAACTGTCGCTCACGTTCTGCATGGACTTCCACGGCAGATCGCTTCAGGACATCGCCAGGATCCCCGGGCTGCGCCGATTGGAGCTGTCCTACTGCCCGACGATCAGCGCCAAGGATGCAATGCATCTGACCAAGCTGAACGAATTGCGTTACCTCGATCTTTCGATCTGCTGCGGTACATTTCTCGGCCAAACGGCGGACATCTTCGGCGGCGCAACCAACGTCGAGCAGCCGCCTCCACCGAAGCAAGATGGCATCGGGATCACCGATGGAGTCGTCGCGGCGCTGAGCGCTTTGCCGCTGGAGACCCTCAAGATCGGTGGCTGCCGCTCGCTGACCGATGGCATCGCCGACTCGCTTGCCAAGATGAGTTCGCTGCACACGCTTGACCTGCACAACCTGCCAAAAACGACCGGCGCGGTACTGGCGAACCTGCCCACTGACTTGCACTCACTGACAATCCATGACAACCACAAGTACTCAGCCAACAGCCTGCGTGCACTGACTCGCCTGACGAAGCTGACCGACCTGGGCATGTCCGGACTGAGCAATCTCGACGACGCAGGCCTCAAGACCATTCTCGCCGGCAAGCAACTGAAGCGACTGGCCCTTGGTGGCATGCGAGAAGGTATGGGCAGGCCGAGCGACAAGATCCGGTGCCCCAACCTGACGCCGGCTTGCCGCGCGACGTTGGCCGAGCAACTGGACCTCGAGCGACTCGACCTGACGATGGTGCCGTGGATCGACTCCGCGACGATGCGAGAACTAGCACGCCTGCCGCGTTTCAAAGAGATTGAGCTGAAATACACCGAGGTCACTCCGGAGGCCCTCGCCGCGTTAGCCAATAGTTCATCCCTGCGAACGGTCTCGCTGCAGTCTTGTCGCACGCTGGAAATCGGGGCATTGCAGGCTTTGAAGCCCGCGCGGCTCACGTCGCTAACCGTCTATGCAACACGCTTCGCAGAGCAGGCCGTTCGCGAAGTTGCCAAGAGTTGGCCCGGATGCGTCGTGGTGCTGCCCAATGCCCGCAGCTATCGAGTGCAAGACTGAGACTCTCGGTCAGACCGTGAGCACGATCTTGCCCATTGCCTCGCGTGCTTCGAGCAGGCGATGGCCCTCGGCGACCTGGTCCATCGGCAGGGTCCGGTCGAGCACGGCACGAAACTGACCTTGCTCAAACATGCGCAGCACGTGGCGCAGATCGCCCTTGCTGCCCATGGTCGAACCGAGGATCGACAAGCTCTTGAAGAACACCTGATGCAGCGACACCTGGACGTTGCCGCCGGTCGTCGCCCCACAGGTCACCACGCGGCCGCCGCGTGACAAGCACTTGAGCGATCCGGAGAACGTCGCTTCGCCAACGTGCTCGAACACGACCTGCACGCCCGCCTTGCCAGTCAGCTTGCGCACTTCGGCGACGAAGTCGGTCGCCTGGTAATCGATCACATGATGGGCGCCGAGCGCGGCAACCTTGGCGCACTTCTCCGGTCCGCCAGCAGTCGCCACAACTTGCGCGCCAAGCGCACGTGCGATCTGCACCGCAGCAGAGCCGACGCCCGACAAACCAGCGTGCACGAGCACCGTCTCGCCGGCACGCAGTTCAGCGCGCCGAACCAGCATGTTCCATGCCGTTTGGAAGACGAGGCAGATGGCTGCCGCATCCTCGAAGCCGAGCAAGCGAGGTTTCGGGGCGACGTTCGCCGCTGGCAAACACACGTATTCGGCACCGGTGCCGTCGCAACTCTCACCCAGGATGTCGTAGTCGCGGCAGAGGTGGTCGACGCCTGACTGGCAGGCTTCGCACGCACCGCATGACACGCCTGGCAACACGACGACCTCATCCCCTTCTCGCACACCAGCAACCGAACGCCCAACTGCATCGATGACGCCACTGGCATCACTACTCAGGATCAACGGCAGCGGGAACTGATGGCCGGCCACGCCCCGTCGCACCCAGGTGTCGAGGTGGTTTAAACCGATGGCGCGCACGTGCACTCGGACCTGACCTGGCCCGGGAGTTGGTACCGGTCGTTCTTCTAGTTGGAGCCGCTCCACGCCACCGTGCTCGCGCACGACAACACACCGCATAGTTGTCATGCCGAGAGTATGCAGCTCAGCCGATGTCCTGCACATTCTCGGTTGTCTCCTCTAGAACTTGCCGGACTTCGTCCATAGAGAACGGCTTGGCAAGCAGGCGCTCGGTGCCGAGTTTGCGCGCGCATGCGCACAAACATACCTGTTGGCGTCACCTAGTCATGTCTGGGTTCTGTGCCAAGCAGGTGGCGGACGAAGAAATCCTGGCGCCGGCGTTGCAAGTATTGGGACTCGCCAACGCCATGCTTACCGCCTGGCACAACGACCAGATCGAAGTCCTTGTGGGCGCGGACAAGCGCATCGACTACCTGCATGGTCGAGGCCGGATCCACGTTGGTGTCCCGTTCGCCAACCGTAAGGAACAGTTTGCCGCGCAAGTTCTTGGCGTGCGTCACGTTTGAATTGTCTGCATACCAAGGACCAATTGGCCACCCGAGCCACGCTTCGTTCCACCAGATCTTGTCCATGCGATTGTCATGGCAACCACAGTCCGAGACGGCAACGTGATAGAAGTCGCCGTAGTGCAAGAGTGCCGCGAGAGAGCTTTGGCCACCCGCGCTGCCACCGAAAATCCCGACCCGCGTGAGGTCCATGTATGGTCGCGTAGAAGCGGCCTTCTTGAGCCAGGCGATGCGATCGGGGAAACCGCTATCCTTGAGATTGCGCCAACAAACATCGTGGAACGCACGACTGCGCCAGTTGGTGCCCATGCCGTCGATGCGCACGACGATGAAGCCAAGTTCGGCCAGCTTGCGCTGCCGGCGCCCAATCCCCCATCGCTTGGGCACAAAGTGACTGTGCGGTCCCGCATAGATGTCCTCGATCACGGGATAGCGGCGCTTGGGGTCGAAGTTTGATGGCTTGATCAAGATGCCGTAGATGTCGGTCTTGCCATCGCGTCCCTTCGCAACGAAGCGCTCCGGCGGCAAGAAGCCCTGCGCCAACATCTTCGAACGGTCATCTCGCCCGAGCTCTGCAAGCAACTTGCCGTCGCTCGCGCGACGCAACTCCGTCACCCATGGGTGATCGACGCGTGACCACCTCGTCGTGAAGAGCTGCCGGTCCGGCGAGAACTCCCAGACGTGCGAACCATCCGCATCGGTGAGCGCGGTCAGGTTTTGGCCATCGGCATCGACGCGGGCAAGGTGCGCGTAGTACGGGTCCTGGTTGGCGTGAAGGCCAAGGGCAGTGAACCAGATCCTGCCATCCGCGTCGACGTGGTCGACCTTGCGCACGAGCCAGCGGCCGCGCGTGACCTGGCGCATAGCCCCATTCTTGATGTCGACATCGTAGATGTGGTTCCAGCCATCACGTTCACTAGCCCACAGCAGGTGCGTGCCGTCGTCAAACCAGTGCAGGTAAGTCTTCTGCGAGTAGTCGACGAACGTATCGCTCTTCTCCTCAAGAACTGTGCGCACCTTGCCGGTCTTGGCGTTGATCGCATATAGCCGCAGCACCTGGTGACCGCGCCGGTTGTAGAGGCAATAGACCTCACTGCTGTCCGGCGCCCAGTGCACACGATTGATCGACCACGCATTCTCGAACGGTCGTTCGTCAACGTCTATGCGGCGCCCGTTGACCAGATCGAACAACACCGGCCGCGCACGATCGATGCGGTCGCCAGGCTTGCGATACTGCATCGTGTGCAGCTTTGGTTGCACTTGGTCGCGTGGCGCCGATTCGACTACGTGCACGTGATGCGATTGCCCCTTCGCTACCCGGAAGCCGAGTGCCACCGAACCATCCGGAGCAACATACCTTGGCGCTTGGTAGCCATCTTCAGCCGTCCCGTCGTCGGTCAACCGCTTGGGCTCGCCATCTGCGGCACGCCACCAAACATCATTGCCGCGCACGAAGAACAACTTCGCTTTCTTGGGTTTGGCTAGGGTGGCAACACGGCGCGACTTCTCGTCAAACACCGCCAAGCCAGCGCCAGCCTGCGCGACGAACACACCCACCACATCGTCCTTCTTGTAGTCCGCAATCCACGAGTGACCTACGAACGTAGGCTGCGTCAATCGCTTGCCTGGAGCAATCGTACCGTAGGACTGTGGCTTGCCGCGACGGTCGAGCCAGAACAGGTGAATGGGTCGCTTCAGCCGATTCTCAAAGGTCACCGTTGCTGGCTTCTGCGAGTTTGAGCTGGCGGGCCGTTGGCGCCGTGGCTTCAAGAGCTTTGGCTCTTCCTTGAGCCCGAGTTGCTTCGCATCGTCACCACGTTGCACCGTGCCCTCACGATCGACGCGCACGTACTGCCTTCTGTTGCCGAGAGACGTCGTGAACCAGACACCACCATCCGCAGACCATTGAATGTCTGGATCAAACGAACCACCCGCTTTACTCCACTTGCGCAACAACTCGTCCGTGCGCAAATAGTCAGCAGCCGAACCTTGGCCCGGGAGTGGTGTGGCGAGGCAGCCGGCGAGTAACAAACACAGGGTGCGCAGCATGCTGACTATGCTGCCGCAGGTGGCACGACAGCTAAACTCAGAACTGCCGCAAGTCCCTGAATCCGACTCGCCCCCCCACCCATGACCGCAATCGTAGTTCGCACGCTCACGCCATCGGCCTAAGTGTCGGCGGCGAGGGCTACTTCTTTGACTTTGCGGAGGTCGAGTTTGCCGGTGCCGAGCAAGGGGAGTTCGTTGACGTGCACGAACTGGTTCTTGCGCGGCAAGAACAACGCCGGCAGGCCGCGGTTCGACATCTTCTCGAGCACTTCGGATAGAGCGGCTTCCGACAACGTGGTCAACACCGCGAGTCTCTCACCCTTGCGTTCATCGGGGATCCCACAGACCGCGAACGCGCGATCGTGCCGCGGCGTGCACTCCTGCAGGTTGTCCTCAATCAGGCCGTGTGGAACCATCTCGCCACCGATCTTGCTGAAGCGCGAGAGGCGGTCGGTCAAGAACAGAAAGCCATCCGCATCCATGCGGCCGATGTCGCCGGTGACGTAGCAGCCATCATGCATCGCCTTCTCGGTCAGTTCGTCGCGACCGAGGTATCCCTGCATGACGTTGGCACCACGCACCAAAATCATGCCCGGCTCCCCCATGGGCATCGGCTCGCGCGTGTCGGGGTCGACGACTTTGACGGTCACGCCAGGCACCGGCCGCCCAACCGAACCGCGACGCGAACCCGATTGGTAGAAACCTGGTGCACGGTAGCCCGGTGCGCAAACGGCAATCGCCGGTGAGCACTCGGTCGCACCGTAGCCTTGGATCGGGCGCAGACCGAAGCGATCGGCGAACGAATCGGCGAGGTCTTCGGTCAGCTTCTCGGCGCCAGTCAACACGAGCCGCAGCGAACCGAACTGACCCGGTTCGCAACGGCGATGGTAGAGCTGCAAGAAGGTCGGCGTCGCGATCAACACCGTCGCACCGTGCATCGCCACGAGGTGGCCGACTGCACCTGCTTCGAGCGGGTTGGGATGGAACACCATGCCGGCACCTTGGCCAACCGAGTACCAAAGCGCCAAATTACCAAACGAGTGGAACATCGGCAGAACACCGACCAGCTTGTCGGACGGTTTGGCCGGCAAGACCTGTGCAATGGCATTGCAGTTGGACTGCAGGTTCTTGTGCGTAAGCACAATGCCCTTTGGTTCGCCGGTACTGCCGCTACTGAACAGGATCGCAGCAACATCATCACGAGAGACCCTTCGCTTGGCACCGCAAGACCGTTCCAACGAGCCCATCGGCAGCAACAGCGCGCGCATCAGCCCACCCAATCGCTCGAACGTGCCAACGTCCTGCATCAAGTCTTCGAGCAGGATCATCTCCAGACCTTCGAGACCTTCGAGCATCTCCTTCGGCAGTCGCTCCAAGAACGCTCGCGAGGTCACTAGCGAGCGCAGACCCGATTGTCGCACGGCCGAAGTCATTGCCGCCGAACCAACGGTGTAATTGAGCGACACCGACGCGCGACCAGACAAGCTCGCCGCGAAGGCAACCAAGGCACCAGCGATCGACGGCGGCAGCATGATGCCGACGTTTTTCTGATCGGCCCAATGCCGCTTCAGGCGACGAGCCATGACGATCGCAGCGGCTAGAGAGGCCCCGCGCGACAGCTTCTTGCCTTGGCTGTCGCCCAGGCAGTGACGCCAAGGTGCCCGGCGAACGCTCTTGACGAATGCGACGTGTAGCGGACTCAGTTCGTCGGCGCGCACCTGCGACGCGCTTTCGGCGAGGTTCTCGACGGCCACGCGCACCTCTTCGGGCCGCACTTCGCTCGACAACGGATCCCCGAACGACACCGTTACCGGGCACGGGATCTTGGTCGGCAACCACCGCAAGCGTCCCTGGCGCGAACTCCCGAGCGACCCGTAAACGCGATCGAGGTGCATCGGGATGATCGGTGCATTACGCCCCTTGACGATGCGCTTCAAGCCGCGGCGGAACGGCAGCGTGCTGCCCATGCGGCTGATCTCGCCTTCTGCAAACAGACACACCACTTCGCCGTCATCGAGCGCCTTGCCAGCATCACGCAGGGCTCGCAGCACCAGGCGCGGTCCACCGGCTGCACTGATTGGAATCACGCCGAGCGCCTTCATGAACGGCTTGAGCAATGGCCGTTCGTACCAGTGCTGCTCAACGACGAACCGGATCTGGCGATCGGTTGCCGCCAACAAGAACAAGCAGTCGAGGAACGACACGTGGTTTGGCACCAACATCGCACCGCCTTCCTTCGGCATCTTTTCGGCACCGAGGATGCGCACGCGATAGAGGGTGTGCGCCACAAAGACGATCAACAGGCGCAGGAGTGCGTCCGGCAGCAGCCAAATGGCCCAAACGGTCGCGATGAAGGTCACGATCGCAACCGCCAGCAAGATGCCGGCGCTGTCCAGGCCCGCTGCGGAGAGCCAGGTGCAACTGAAGTTGCCGACAATCATGCCAGCAAAGGACACCATGTTGACGAACGCGATCACGGCACCGCGGCAAGTAGCCGGCGCGCGCCACTGAACCAGCGAGTTCAGTGGCACAACGATCAAGCCACTTGAAACGCCCAAGACGACCATCAGCAACATCGTGCCGATGCGACCCGGCACAAACGCGCCCATCAAGGCAGTCGACAGAGCCAGTCCAATCGCGCCAAGTGGCACGAGGCCCGTTTCGATTCGATTCCGCGAAATCCGACCCGCCAGCAGCGAGCCCATGCCTACGCCAATTGCAAAGATCGCGAACGGTAACCCGGCCAGAGTGTCGGAGAAGCCCAACACGTTCTTGCCGTAGATCATCATGTCCTGCCCAAGCAGGCTGGCGATGCTCCAGAATGCGATCGTGCCGAGCGTCGCACGCCACAGCACCCGGTCTCCGCGCACGGCGGACCACGCTTGCTTGAAGATGACCTTCGCCGGCTCCTTGCCACCGCTCGGTGGCACCTTCGGCAACCGCATCGCCGCAAAGAAACCAACCAGCGAAAACGCCGTAAGGATCAAGCCGGCGATCCAAACGATTGCGTACTTCGAGTCACCGGTATTCGTGCCGACGAACGTGTCGAGTAGCAAGCCACCGCCAACCGTGCCGAGAATGATCGCCAAGAAGCTCGCCGCTTCGAGTTTGCCGTTGGCACTCGTCAGCTTGTCTTGCGTCAACACTTCCGGCAACAAGCCATACTTGCCTGGCGCGAACACCGCACTCTGCAGCCCCATGCCGATCAACACCGCATAGGGCAACCAACCGTCCGGCCCCCACAACAACGTCAATGTGCCGAGCGCCATCAAGCACACTTCGGCGAACTTGGTCCAGACGATCAAACTGCGCTTCGACACTCGATCCCCGAAGACCATGGCCGGGATCGAGCCCAGCATCAGTGGCAGGGTCAATGCAACCATGACGTTGCGGGTCACCTCTTGCTGCGCAAGCTCTCCTTGCTCCTTCACCGCCGCGATCCCGATCAACGTGATGATCATCTTGAACGCGTTGTCGTTGAACGCCCCGAAGAACTGGGTCGTCAGCAGGGAAGGCAACGGGAACGGTTTGGTGTTGGTGGCTGTAGTCATGATGGGCGCCTGTGGCGAACTCGACACAGGGAACTATCGCCTGCACCGTCGTATTGTGTGCGACAGTTACAATGACCCATTTGTTAACGGGTGCTTAATGATTGCCAGCACGAACGCAGCTTGGCCCCGTCGGATGGGCCCCCCGGGCAAACAATCACGATCGTGCATGCCGCGAGAGTAGAGGGATCGTGTGCACAGGCGCATGCGGATTCAGCAAAACCCCTGGGCTAGTCAAGCCATCACTTCGAGTCACGTTACACAACAATGGCGCCGCACTTGTTAAGCTCTGCTACATGGTCGATCTGCACCGCCTGGCTGGCTTCCACCTGGTAGCAACAGAAGGGGGCTACGCCAAAGCCGCCCGCGCCGCGTCCTACCCCATCACCCAGCCTGCCCTGCACCAGCAGGTGCGCAAGTTGGAAGCAGAGGTCGGCACCACTTTGCTCGAACGTGTCGGCAAGGGCCGCATGCAGCCGACACCCGCGGGCGAACACCTGATGCAATTCATCAAGCCGTTCTTTCGCGACTTGCCACGCGTCGTCGACAACGTGCGCGCCGGCGGCTTCGATGGCTCGCTTGCCATCCACGCCGAATCGCTCTTGATCCGCCAACTGCTACCGAGCTGGCTGATGACTCTGCGCAAGAAGCGGCCAAAGGCGCAACTACACCTGCAGGAACTGATCCAAGTCGACCTCAACATCCTGCGCAGCGGTTCGGCAGATGTGCTGATTGCGCACATCCCGGAGATCCCGGACGACATCGCCACGCAGGTGATCGCGATCGTGCACGCTTGCCTCGTCGTGCCGCGCGAACGTGCGCCAAAGCGTGGACGCCCCAAGCTCGAAGAACTCAACGACATGCCGTTCCTCAGTTACCCCGTCGACAGCCGGCAGTATGGCCTGCAACTGCAGGCGCTCGCGATGCACGGCATCACGCCGACATCCGCAATCGGCCTCGACACGGCCGACACGATTCTGGGCTATGTCGAATCAGGGCTGGGGTGGTCGTTGGTGCCAAGCCTCGATCCCGATGGCCCAAAGGGACGGCGCCTCACAGCCTATCCATGGGGCAAGCCACGAATCACGTTTCCGGTCGTCATGGCGTGGCGTAAGGATGCGCCCGAACATCCGATGCTCGATGAAATGATCTCGTGCGCGCCGACGCCGTGAGCATCCCGGCTCGCACCAGCGAGTGCGCTTCGAAAAAGGTCGCTAGCGCTACTAGCCGTTGGCCTTCGGCGCAGAGTTCGAATCAGGCTGGGGCATGCCACCGCCGACAACTGCACGGCTCGCGATGATCTTGAGACTCTCAAGCTAACGCCGATCTGCAGGCCGCAATCGACGCGTTTTCGCAACCACCCAAGTGATCGCCCTTGTTCGCGGACGCGCCGCGGCACACGATGCGCCGCCGACTGCACCGTGACCGACACCCCCATCAAGAAGGTCTGGATCGAAGAGGGCTGCATCTCCTGCAAGCTCTGCGAAGACATCGCGCCCCAAGTGTTCGAAGTCCCAGACGACGAAGACTGCTTCATCAAGCCGGACGCCGCCGTGCACTTTCAGCCGCTCGATGAAGACATCGTGCAGGCCGCTGACGACTGCCCAGTTGAAGTCATCCTAGTCGAGCGAGACGACTGAGTTTCTCGAAGGGCGCATCACCGATCTTGAGAAGCGCTGAACCATCGCGCTACGTCGTCACCGTGACGTTGAAGTACTTCGCCGCCGGGTGGTGGCAGATGACTGCCGATGTGCTCTGCTCCGGATCCAACTGAAACTCCTCGCTGAGTGACACGCCGATGCGCGATGCCTCAAGCAAAGGGAGCAACTTGTCCTGGTCCTCGATGTTCGGGCACGCCGGGTAACCAAACGAGTAGCGGCTGCCTTGGTACTTCTGCTTGAACAAGTCGCGGATGTCGTGCGCGTCTTCCGACGCAATGTCGAGTTGCTGACGCATGCGCTTGTGCCAGTACTCAGCGAGCGCTTCGGCGCCTTCGACCGACAGGCCATGGAAGTGCAGGTACTCGTCGTAACGGTTCTCGCGGAACAAGCGCTCACTCTCCAAAGTCGCAACCGCGCCCATCGTCACGAGGGAAAATCCAACCACGTCGAGCTCGCCACTATCCTTCTTCCGGAAGAAGTCCGACAGGCACATGCGACGTCCGCCCGGTTGGCGCGGGAAGTTGAAGCGGCTGATCTCAGTCTTGCGATCAACGGGATCAAGCACGACCAGCGCGTTCTGCTCGCTGTAGCACGGCCAGTAGCCGTAGACGACACGCGGTTCGAGGGTCTTGTCGACGCGCACCTTCTTGACGAGTTCGCGGAAGCGCGGTTCAACCGTCTTCTCGATGAACTTGTCGTAGGAGGCCTGCTCGCGCTTGCCTTGCTTGTATTGCCACTGCAGGCGGTAGAGCGCCTTCTTGTTGACGTATTGCAGGACAGTGCCCAGGTCGAGTTCTTCAGGAGTCACGACCGCGGGCCCCCAGAACGGCGGCTCCGGCACAACTGGTGACGGCTCCACCCCACTGTCGGCATATTCCGTGAACGCGTGCTTGAGCATCTCGTCCTTCTCGGCGCGCGTCATACGCCGGTGGCTCGTGATGCGCTTGTTGGGACCGCTGCCGACGATACTGACGCCTTCGCCAACCGGCGAGTTCGTGATCGGCTTGGCCTTCGCACGCCCGGTCAGCTCATCCATGACGTGCAGGCCGGTGAACGCATCCTTGCCGTAGAAGACCCTGCCAGTCGTGTAGGCCGCGCCCAGATCCTGCTCGACGTAGGCGCGGTTCAGCGCTGCCCCGCCGCAGATGACCGGCGTAGTGATGCCGCGCGAACTCATCAGCTCGAGGTTCTCCTTCATGACTACTGTCGACTTGACGAGCAGGCCACTCATGCCGATTGCGTCAGCCTTGTGCTCCTTGGCTGCCTCGAGGATCAGTTCTGCCGCCACCTTGATGCCGAGGTTGATGACCTTGTAGCCATTGTTGCTGACGACGATGTCGACCAGGTTCTTGCCGATGTCGTGTACGTCGCCGCGCACGGTCGCGAGCACCATGACGCCCTTTTCTTCGCCATCGATCTTATCCATGAACTGCTCGAGATGCTTGACGGCGGTCTTCATCGCCTCGGCACTCTGCAGCACGAACGGCAACTGCATCTCACCGGCGCCGAACAGTTCGCCAACAACCTTCATGCCTCCGAGCAGGATGTCGTTGATGATCTCGAGCGGCGCGTACTTGCCACGCGCCTCGTCGAGGTGCTTGTCGATGTTGATCTTGTTGCCGTCGATGATGCGCTTCTTGAGTCGCTCTTCGACTGACAACTCCATCTCATCGGCACCCGACCCCATCTCAATTCGCTTGGCGCCAGTGAACCGCTCAATGAACTTGAACAGCGGGTCGTATCCCTCACTGCGGCGGTCGTAGATCAGATCGAGGGTTACCTGCTTGTCGGCCTCATCGAGCTTGTGGGTCGGGATGATCTTGCTGGCATGCACGATCGCGGAATCGAGCCCGTGTTTGATCGCCTCAGCCATGTAGACCGAGTTGAGGATCTGGCGCGGATACGGATCGAGGCCGAAGCTGATGTTGCTGAGCCCAAGAATCGTGCGCACGCCTGGCAAGTGCTTCTTGATCAGCTCAATGCCCTTCAACGTCTCCAAACCGGCGCTTCGCGACGCTTCGTCGCCAGAGCCGATCGTGAACGTCAACGGGTCAAAGATCAGATCGCCCGGGTTCATGCCGTGCCGATTGACGACAATGTCGTAGAGGCGCTTGGCAACCACCAGCTTGTGGTCGGCCGTCTTGGCCATGCCGTCTTCGTCGATCGTCAAGGCGACGAACATCGCGCCATAGCGGCGCGCAAGCTTGCACAACGCGTCGGCCTTGCCTTCGCCGTCCTCGAGATTGATCGAGTTGATGATCGCGCGTCCCGGAACAGCATGCAGAGCTTTTTCGACAACGTCGATCTGCGTGCTATCGATCATCACCGGCGCTGTCACCTGTTGCACCATCGGCTGCAGCAGCTTCAGCATGTCGGCAGCTTCATCGCGACCAACGTAGGCAGAACAAATGTCGAGCACGTGCGAGCCTTCGTGCACCTGCTCTTTGGCCATGTGCAGCATGCCCTCGACATCGCCTGCCAACATCAGCTCGCGGAACTTCCTGCTGCCGTTGGCATTCGTGCGCTCGCCAACAATCAAAGGCCCGGTGTCCTGGTCGAGAGTGGTCGCATGGAACAACGACGCCAACTGAGGTTCGTAGAACGTCGGCCGCGCCTCCGGCACCATGCCCTTGATCGCTTCGGCCATCGCCGCAACGTGATCCGGCGTCGTGCCACAGCATCCGCCGATCACGGCAATACCATGCTCTTCGACGAAGCGCGCCTGGAACGTGGCGAGTTCCTTGGGGGTCAAGTCGTAGACCGCGTTGCCGCCGACGTTGCGCGGCAAGCCAGCGTTCGGCATGACCATGATGTGCCGCGTCGTCGTCTTGCCGAGGTGGCGCACAGACTCCTGCATCAGGTCTGGGCCCGTCGCGCAGTTGAGGCCAATCACGTCGACCGGCAGCGCTTCGAGCGTCGTGACCGCCGCGGCAATGTCACTGCCGACCAGCATCGTGCCGGTCGTCTCAATCGTCACGGTGCAAAAGATCGGCACTTCGCGGCCAAGCTCCTCCATCGCATCGCGCGAAGCGATGATGGCCAACTTGACCTGCAGGATGTCCTGACAGGTCTCAATGTTGAGGCAATCAACGCCACCGGCAATCAGACCCTTGGCGTAGATCTTGTAGGACTCGAACAGTTCTTCGGTCGTGATGTGGCCGATCGTCACCAGCTTGGTGCCTGGCCCCATCGAACCCGCGACGAACAGCGCACGATCCGGCGTGCTCATGCGATCGGCAACGCGGCGAGCCAGCTTGGCCGCCATCTCATTGAGCTCGAATGAACGTTCGCCGATTTCAAACTCATCGAGCACGTACGACATGCCGCCAAACGTGTTGGTCTCCACCACGTCAGCACCGGCCGCGTAGTAGCGCTCATGAATCGCCTCGATGACATCGGGACGCGTTTCGACGAGCAGTTCGTTACAGCCTTCGAGGCCGTTGAAATCGTCTAGGGTGAGGTCAGCGGCGTGGATTTGCGTCCCCATACCGCCGTCGAACACGAGCACGCGTTCGGTCAGGCTCTGCAGGATGGGGAACTGCTTTTGACGGGCGAGGAGGTCGAATCGAGCGGTCATTGAGAGAATCCGCGCAGCACCATACGCCCCAAGCCCCAATGGCCGCACGGCTTTCTACCGAAGGACACGTCGATCAGCGTTTGGTCATGCGCATTACGACGTGCCTGATCTGCTTCCCGATCATCGTATCGACGATCACCGAACGGCGACCCGGGGCACTCACGTAACAGCGCAACGGGCCGTGCCGCAAACCTGAGATAGGCTGCCCCTTTCGCCACCGACACACATGGTCGCCAATGACACAGGTCACTTCGAGGTCGGCGACGCCTTCGATATCGAGCTGCAATTGGCCGCGAGGTGCACGAATGATCCACGGGCCCTCACCCTGCAAGACAGTTCGCCACGGCGCAGAGTTGTTCGATAGCCGCACCACCACCACATCACCAGAGACCAGGTCCGGACCACAGAAGGCGCCGTCGGGCGCGAGAGGAAAGCGGTGCGGATACCCGACCTTCTGATAGCCAGCTCGCGCGAAACCCACCACGGCGCCCGGCACGGGATGGCCGTCACCATCCAGAACGCGAAGCTGTGCCGTCTTGCTCAGTTTGATCGAACCCAGGTTGACCCTCGCCTTCTGACCCAGGGCGGGCAGCATCGCCCAAACAAGGCGCGGCTGCAGATCAGCCTGCACGGGCACGATTTCGACCAGATGCAAACCGATGCGCCAGGTTGCGATGGAGAAGCGCGCGACGGCGGCACGATCCTGATAGTGCTCGGCCATTGCGACGCTGAAGCGTTGCCGCAAGAACACGCGGGCAGGAACTGGCTCGCCAGCTTCGCCGACGATGCGCCCAACTAAATGGGTTGGCTCAAACCACCGCAGCTCGATTGGTTCGCCGGGCAGTTCGCTCGCGTCGTCGTAAGCGAACGCGCGAGCATCCTGCATTTGAGCGGCTCCGTCATCGACCCACAGCTCAATCACGAACGGGCCGCTGCTCGGAATCTGCAGAACCTTGGTGCCCTTGCACGGGCCAGCAGAGCTAGGCCAATCGCACGTCGCAATCAGCTGATCGTGCCCGACGAGATTCACCTCGATCGTGCGCACCGTCGCAGCTTTCTGGTTGCGCGGCGGCTCGACGATCGTGCCTTCATGGGGCGAACTCCCATGTGGATCCGGCAGGCGCAGGGTGACCGGATAGCGCTCCGGTCCTTCGAACCAAATCTCGCGACCATCGGCAGTGCGCACGTGGCTCGCACCGACCTCCGGCTTCCCCCCAAGCAGACGGAACGTGCCATCGACCGCCGTCTTCGCCCACGGGCCGCGATGAACGTCGAGGGCCGCGACGTGGGCCCCTGCCACTGGGTGGCCTTTGTGGTCAACAACCGTTCCATGCATTGCCGGCGACCAGTCGCAATCGATGACAACCGGCGGCGCGCCTGGCATCCATCGCACGCTGTCGTAGCCGAGGCCCAAACCTGTTCGCTGCACATACACATCGCCGATGTCCGAGTGCGGATCGATTTGCTTCAAGATCGCGATGCCGTTTGCATCGGTCACGGCATTGACCAGATCCGGCGTGTGGCCACAACCACCACAGAAGCCGATCGTGGCGCCCGTGGCGGGTCGGCCCTGCCAATCACGCACCAATACGGGCACATCAAACGGTCGCCCAACTCGCCAGATGTCACCCCCTTGGCCAACGCGCGCCGCGACTCCGTAGTCTCTGTGACGCAAGACCTGAATGTGCCACTTGCGCTCGATGTCGGCAACCGGTGCCCGCAACCAACCATCCTTGTCGGTCTGGACCTTGCGCGTGAACCAGAACTCGCCGGCCAGCGGCGTATCGCTCTCCCTGACGAAGTAGACGGCGGCGTTCGCAATCGGCGCGCCGGTCAGATCATCCACGACCCGAGACAAGACCCAGCTGCGATCCAACGGGTCCAACGCGCCGGGGAACAAGGCATCGGTCGATTCGATGCGGTCTTGCGCGTTCGCCGAAGCGACGGCGAACAGGCTCAACAGGATGCAGCGGCGGAGGGACAGAATCATGTGCGGGCGCCTAGCCATGCAACCACTGTACCCACGTGAACGGACAGCCCCTCTGCCAGTTGAGAAGTACCGTTCATTGCCGCCGCGACCCGGGCTCAACCTCGAGCAGCGGCGACGATTTGGGTTACGCGTAGGCCTTAGACGTCGTCCACTAGGACGACTTCGCCGCGGGCGACTAGCTTGCCGTTGACACGCAGGTCGAACGTTGCGATCAACAACGGCCGCTCATGCCGCCCTGCTGCTACTGCCGACGTTGCTCGATCGAGATCGGTTCGGCCACGTTGTCCATCGCCAGGATCAACCGTGATCGAGCGCCGTCGGGCGCAGAATACTCGAGCTGCGCGGGCAAGGCCTGATGCTGGTCGCTGCTATCGGCGGCGAGCGACAGCCGCCACCCGAAGTGCTCGACGCGACGCAGGCGCATCCAATCGACTTGGATCCAGCCGCCATCGGGCCAGTGCACGTGTTCCGGGAGCTGGATCTGCTGACTGACCTTCACCGACATGGCCCCGTTTGGGAGGGCGTATTGGTCGATTAGTTCCTGGGGCTTGACCGGTTGCATTGCAACGTGGCTGGCGACAACGAGCTGGTTGTCGACCTGGCGCGCGATGCGCCCGTCGGTTGTCACGAGCAAGACTGCGCCTATCTCCTGGGTCGAATCGCCGGTCTGCAGGATGAGCTCCTTGCCATGCTGCCACGCGGCGATCGCGGATCCCCCCTGCTGCCCCGGGTGGAACCAGTCAAACTTCTCAGTCCATCGCCAACGCGTTCCCTGCAACACATATGCCCGCCAATCCGGCCAGCCAGACACCACTGCCGGGACCTGCAACCGGCGCGCTGCCTTCCGACCGTCACCGCGCACCATCCGCAACGCGTAGCGATCGGTCATCTTGATGTCGTCGAGCGCGAACCGGAAGACCTCGCCATCCTTCAGGATGAACGATAGCCAAACGTCGTTGCGTCGCTCTGCCTCGCCACGACTTATAAACCCACGCCCATCTTCAAAACCGTCCCCATGCGCCCAGCCGCCGGGCTCGGGGGCGATGACCCAACGACCATCAAGACTGCTGACGGTAGCGCCGTCGGGTTCGAGGATCTCGAACGGAAACACCACTCGCCGTTCGCCAGCATGAGCGATGACCAGGTCCTGGTCGATCGCCTCCTGGTTCGCCGGCACCATTTCGTAGCCGGTCGCGGAGCAGCCGAACGAGTGCGGCAGGCCATCGACCAAAGGGAACGTTGCGCGGGCCGGTGCGGTGGTGCCCTCGGCCACCAACATGCGGCGTACCAGCCACAACTCCGCAGCACCAGATCTGTCGAGCGGCGTCACGTGGCACCCGGCCATTTCGGGCTCGCCGTCGGCACTTTCGTAGGCCGGGTAGACCACGATGTGCCAGGGCTCGCCCGCTGGTAGCGAACGAAGCTCGACCTTCACCTGCCGACGTCGCGGCACGTCGACCTGCTCCGTCGCCACCCACGTCGCCGGTGGCAGAGCCAGGCTCAGGCCTTCATCGAGCTGAAACCAAAGCCAATTGTGTGGCGCCAGGTCTTCGACATCGTATCGCCCGCGTTGATCGGTGGTACGCGCGCCTTCCGGGGCTGTGCCGCGGTGTCCACGGAATGGTCGCCCGTCGGCCCAAAAGGCCACGCCCGCCACCGGACTGCCATTGGCATCGAGTAGGACTCGCCCGCTTGCTGTGGACGGTGGCGGGACCGACGCCGGCAAGTGTGGGGCTTGCGTGCGATCTGTATGCACCTCCTGGTCGGCGCTTGCGCCAGGCAGAACGAGGCTGACCGGGTGTGACGTCTCGCCCGGCACGACGGCTGACGCTTGCCAGGGCTGCCAAACCAACAAACCACAACTCAACAACAGCACGACGGCAATCGCGACTAGCACCTTCTTCATCATCATCCATCCTCCGACCGTGATCACGACACCGCCATGCCAAGCGGTCGGCGCATGGTCGGCTCCAATCATCAGGGGCAGCAACCACGCGGCCCGATCCGACTGGACCCGACGATCAAGGCGTTGCCGCAAGTTGTCGATGGCGCGCTGTAGCCGCTGACGCACGGCCGCAGGCCGTTCCTTGTTGCGCCTCGCAATCTCCGCCGGTTCCATCCCTTGCCAATATCGAGCCAACACCACGTCGCGCTGGGCCGGCGGCAGAGTCTCGACAACGGCGATGAGGTCGCGTCGACGTTCTTCAAATACCGCGAGGTCGAACGGCCCGGGCGTCGAGTCGGTTGCCGGGGGCACAGCACTCTGTTCCCGGGCGCGCCGACGCACGCCCGAACGGCGTAGGTTGTGCGCCGCGTTACGCAACAAGATCGTCCACCAGGCCCTCCCGTTACGAACCGCCTCGGGCTGCCTGGTACGGATGGCACCGAGCCACGCTTCCTGTACCACGTCGTCCGGCGACAGATCACGGCCGGCCAGCTTCGCAGCCAGGTGGCGGAGGCGCTCATTCTGGCGCAGCAGATCCTCGGTGGTGTCGGGATGGGAAGACATCCTGCAGACAAGGACACCACGCGCCGACCGTGCGTAACGCTCAATTGGGCATTTCCTTGTCGACTGCCAGCTCCACAGATCTGCAACGCGCACCTTCGGCGCAAAACGAATGCTCGGGGAACCGAGGAACAGCGTGCCATCGCCACCGCCACCCTGCGCTGGTTGGCGGTGAAGTTGCTGCCGATGGCATGACAGTTACGTGCCGCAGAAGATCGCGCGGAGATCGGGATCTCGACGTCGAGCAATAGATCTAGGTTCTGCTTGTCACCACTCTCCTCGCCTTGGCCTAGCTGGCCAAAGGCAACGGGGGTTGGATCGAAGCGGCCGCAAGATCAGCACCAGCCGCAGCCATGTCTGCCGCGGCCGCCCACTCTTCGGTGCCGTCCTTCCCTTGCTCTTGTTGTGGCTCGAAATCTGTCATCGAAACTACTGACTACCCCGTGAATGCGATACCGCCTGTGGTGTCCAACATGACTTTGCCTGATTGCTGCTAAAGCAGGAGGTTTTGGCGACACCTCAGAACCGCATCGAGACTCGCAGTTGCGGGTCGCGACAGTCCGCGGGAATGCGTTTGAGGCTCGTACGCGGAAAACCACAGAATCGCTGACTCCCTAAGCTGTGACCCTATGCTCGCGAGTTCGACACGCGTCCGATGTCGAGCAAGTCGCCATGGCAACTGCCCAAAAGAGCAACCGGTGAGACCGGACTTTTTTCAAACTTCCTCGCCAGATTCCGGCGATCCGGCGGCCGAACTTCGGGCGGGCATTGCCAACTCGCAAGCTCATGTGCCGCCGTGGTACCTATACGGCGAGATCGGATCCCGCCTGTTTGACGTGATCACGGTGTTACCGGACTACTACCCGACGCGCACCGAAGCCGCCATCTTCACCGAGCACCTGCCGGCCATGGCAAAGGCGACCGGAATCCAGGATTGCACCCTGATCGACCTCGGCGCGGGCAACTGCGAGAAGGCACCCAAGCTCTTCCCTCACGTGCAACCGCGCCAATACGTGCCCGTCGACATCTCGGTCGACTACTTGCGCGGCGTGCTGACGCAGCTGCAACGCGAGCACCCGGACATTGAGATGGTCGGCGTCGGCACCGACTTCTCGAACAACCTCGTGCTGCCCGATTGCGTGCACAGCGAACGCCGTCTGTTCTTCTATCCAGGCTCGTCGATTGGCAACTTCGATCAGGAGCACGCCATCAGATTCCTGCAGCAGATCAAGTCCCAACTGCATGGCGACGGCGCCCTCTGGTTGGGCATCGACTTGATCAAGGACCACCAGACCCTCGAACGCGCCTACGACGACGACCTGGGCGTCACGGCAGCCTTCAACCGCAACCTGCTGCGCAATGTCAACCGAATCGCCGGCACCGACTTCAAGCCGCGCGATTGGCAGCACGTCGCATTGTTCAACACTCGGCAGAACCGCATCGAGATGCATCTCGAAGCGACCAACGCGGTGACCGTGACCTGGCCAGGCGGCTCCCGACACTTCTCAGCCAAAGAGCGCATGCACACGGAGAACTCGTACAAGTACACTCCGGACGCGTTCCGCGAGCTACTCGCACAAGCAGGTCTTCGCACCGTCGGCATGTGGACGGATGACCAGCAGTGGTTCGCGTTCTTCGCCGCCGTCTCCGCCTGAGCCATGACCAACGCTCGCCGCCTGTCGACAGAGAACCTGTGCCAAGCCCTAGCAGACGCGCGGCAGGCAACGCTTTCTGCGTCGATGGATCTGTCCGAAGAACAGTGGGTCATGCCGTATGGGGTCTACATCCAACCGGTGGCCTGGGACCTTGGCCACATCGGCTGGTTTGCCGAGTTCTGGTTGCTGCGCGGCCCCCATCGGCTGAATCCTATGGGCTGCCAGCAGGCCGCGAAGACGGCGAAGTTCTTCAGCCCGGACGAGGACTACGACTCGTCAATCGTCGTGCATACCGACCGCTGGAAGATGCCACTGTTTGCGCGCCACGAATTGGCAGAGCGTTTGGCCGCGCAACTGTGCTCAGCGCAGGCGCACATCCGCTCAACCGGCGACGACCCCAACACCAACTACTTCGCACATCTGACTTTGCTGCACGAGCTAATGCATGTTGAAGCGTTGGCCTGGACGCGAGCCGAATGCGGCTACCCGACGCCACCCGGCATGAACATGCCCAAGGTCGACAAAAGCTCGCAGATTGTCGTGCCAACCGGCCAGTACAGAACCGGCGAGCGTGACCCCGAAGAGTTCGTGTTCGACAACGAAGGTCCCGCGGTGGTGCGCCACGGCGAGTTTTCGATCGACTCGCATCCAGTGCGCAACGACGCGTTCGTTGCATTCGTCGAGGACGGCGGCTACGGCCGCGCCGAGTTCTGGCCGGATCAGCAAGCCCGAGGCAAACACGCGCTGCCGGCACGCTGGCGCCGCACCGAACTAGGTGACCTCGAACACCGCCACTACGACCAGTGGTTGCCGCTACCCGTCGAAGAGTCGGTCGTGCACATCTCGGCAATCGAGGCGGAGGCCTTCTGCCGCTGGGCCGGGCGCAAGCTGCCCACAGCACGACAATGGGAGATCGCGAGCCAACACGGCACGCATTGGGGCAACTCGGTGTGGGAATGGACGGCAACGACCTTCCATCCGTATCCCTGCTTCCGACCCGGCCCGTACGTGACCTATTCGGCACCATGGTTCCATCATCAACGTGAGTTGCGCGGCGGCGCCTACACGACCCACACGCTGATGCATGACGCGCGCTACCGCAACTTCTTCCTGCCGCACCGCACGGACGCGTTCACCGGCTTCCGAACGGTTGACCGGCACTGATTCAGGCCTGGCGGCGCAGTATCAACAACCACTCGCAAGGGCCCCTTGGAACCGAATCCAGCGCCATCCTGGCCGCCGTCGATGAATGCGTTTGACAGACCGTGTCGCTGTGCCGACGCTACTTCGCCGAATTGTCCCGCAACCTCCCGACATGAGTGAATCTCCCCGCAACATCGTGCGCCATGAAGGTGTCATTTCCCGACAGGATCGGGAGCGCCTACTTGGTCAGCGTGGTTGCGTGGCATGGTTCACGGGTCTGTCGGGTTCGGGCAAGTCGACGGTCGCACGCGCCGCCGAAGAACTGCTCACGCAAGCCGGCCGCTTCGTCTACGTGCTCGATGGCGACAACGTTCGCCATGGCCTGTGCTCGGACCTCGGGTTCTCCGATGCCGACCGCACCGAGAACATCCGCCGCATCGGCCACGTTGCTGCACTGCTCGCCGACGCTGGCGCAATCGTGCTGACGGCATTCATCTCCCCGTTCCGCCAAGACCGCGCGCAAGTGCGGGAAGTAGTCGGAGAGAACGAGTTCCTCGAAGTGTTCGTCGATGCGCCAATCGACGTCTGTGAATCACGCGACCCCAAGGGCCTCTACAAGAAGGCTCGCGCCGGTCAGATCCCGGAGTTCACCGGAATCACGTCGCCTTATGAGCCGCCCGAGCAACCCGCCTTGCGGTTGCCGACCGGCCAACTATCACTGGCCGAGTGCGCGGCCTCGGTTCAGGACATGCTCACACAGAAGGGCTTCCTCAGCCCACCCGCTACCTAGGCTATTGAAGGCCGTCTCGTCATGACCAACTACGCTCTCAGCCACCTGCAGCAACTCGAGCAGGAGAGCATCCATATCATTCGCGAAGTCGCCTCGGAGTTCGAGCGACCCGTAATGCTCTATTCGATCGGCAAGGACTCCGGCGTGATGCTTCGGCTCGCGCAAAAGGCGTTCGCACCGGCCAAGATCCCATTCAAGATCCTGCACGTGAACACTCGCTGGAAGTTCGGCGAGATGATCACGTTCCGCGACAAGTTGGTGAAGGAGCTCGATCTCGACTTTGTCGAGTGGATCAACCCAGATGGCATCAAGGACAACATCGGTCCCTTCGAGCACGGCACGCAGCGGCACACGCACGTGATGAAGACCGAGGGCCTCAAGCAGGCGCTCAACGCGGGCCAATACGACGCTGCGTTCGGTGGCGCTCGTCGCGACGAAGAGAAGAGCCGCGCCAAGGAGCGAATCTTCAGCTTCCGCGACCGCTTCCATCAGTGGGATCCCAAGAACCAGCGCCCCGAGCTGTGGGAGCTGTTCAACTGCGAGGTCAAGAAGGGCGAGTCGATTCGCGTCTTCCCGCTCAGCAACTGGACCGAACTCGACGTCTGGCTCTATGTGCACAAGGAGCAGCTGCCGATGGTGCCGCTCTACTTCGCCAAAAAACGCCCGGTGGTGAAGCGCAACGGCACCTGGATCATGGTCGACGATGACCGCATGCCGCTCGAAGACGGCGAAACCCCCGAAATGAAGATGGTCCGCTTCCGCACGCTCGGTTGCTACCCGCTGACCGGCGCAATCGAATCCGAAGCGGACACCCTGCCGAAGATCATCGAAGAGATGCTGCGCAGCCGCGACTCCGAGCGACAGGGTCGGGTGATCGACTTCGATGAAGGCGGTTCGATGGAAGACAAGAAGCGGGAGGGTTACTTCTAGTGACCTACACCACGCAACTGGATGAGCTGGGCATCGAAAAGTATCTCGCCAAGTACGGCGAACGCGAGATGCTCAAGCTGCTCACCTGCGGCAGCGTCGATGACGGCAAGTCGACCTTGATCGGGCGACTACTCTACGACTCCGGACAGGTGCACGACGACGTGCTCGAAGCGACCACCAAGGCATCCGACAAGTTCGGCACAACCGGCAAGGAAGTCGACCTTGCTCTGCTCGTGGACGGCCTGCAAGCCGAACGCGAGCAAGGCATCACGATCGACGTCGCCTATCGCTACTTCGCGACCGATCGCCGCAAGTTCGTCATGGCCGACACGCCGGGGCACGTGCAATACACGCGCAACATGGCGACCGGAGCATCGAACTGCGACCTGGCAGTCATCTTGATCGACGCGCGCCAAGGCGTGCTCGAGCAGACGCACCGCCACTCGTTCATCTGCTCGCTGCTTGGCATCAAGCACTTCGTCATCGCCATCAATAAGATGGACCTCGTTGACTACTCGCAGGACCGCTACGAAGAGATCCGCGCGGCCTACACGGAGTTCGCCGCGCGCCTGCAGGTGCCAGACATCCACTTCATCCCGATGTCGGCGCTAATTGGAGAGAACGTCGTGCACCGCGGCGAGAGCATGCCGTGGTTCCAGGGCTCGCCGCTACTCAACCACCTCGAGACGGTGCACGTCGGCAGCGACCGCAACCTCTTAGACCTGCGCTTCCCAGTGCAGAACGTGTTGCGACCCAACCTCGACTTCCGCGGCTACTCGGGCACGCTAGCCTCAGGTGTCGTGCGCGTCGGCGACAAGATCACCGCGCTACCGTCCGGCAAGCAGAGCACGGTCAAGACGCTCGAAACGCACGACGGCAAGCTCGAAGAAGCGTTCGCGCCGATGGCCGTGGTGATGACGCTCGACGACGAGATCGACATCAGCCGTGGCGACATGATCGTCGCGCCGAACAACGCGCCAACGCTGACAAACGGCGTGGAAGCGATGCTCGTGTGGTTCCATGACGCGCCGATGAAGCCGGGTGCCAGCTACCTGATCAAGCACACGACGTCGCAGACGTCGGCGACGATCACAGATTTGCGCTACCGCATCAACGTCAACGACCTGCACCGCGAGACGGTGCCCGAGTTGGCAATGAATGAAGTTGGCCGCATCCACTTGGAATGTGCGCGACCGTTGGCGGTCGACGCCTACACCAAGAACCGCGGTACCGGGTCGTTCATCCTGATCGACCGCATGAGCAACGCGACGGTCGCGGCCGGCATGATCGTCGAGCGCAAGATCGCCGAAGACGCCCTGCAGCGCCGCACCGAGAGCTACGACGCTGGCAGCAACGTTCGCCTGCAAGACAAGCGCAAGGTCAGCTCGGAACAACGCCAGCAGCGACTCGGCCAAAAGCCGTTCGTGCTGTGGATCACGGGCCTGCCGCGCTCGGGCAAGTCGTCGATCGCCTATGAACTTGAGAAGCGCCTGTTCGAACAACAGAAGTTCGTGCAGGTTCTCGACGGTGAAATCCTGCGTCTCGGCATCAACCGCGACCTGGGCTTCAGTGGCGCAGACCGCTGGGAGAACCAGCGCCGCGCCGCCGAACTCGCCCGCCTGAATCTGAGCCTCGGTGTCAGCACCGTGGTCGCATTGGTCTCGCCGCTCGGCTTCGAACGCCAGCAAGCCCGAGACATCGTCGGCGATGGCTTCGTTGAGGTATTCTGTGATGCGTCACTTGAGACCTGCGAAGGCCGTGACACGCACGGCCTCTACGAACGGGCACGCAACGGCGAGATCGCCAACGTGACCGGCATCGACGCTCCATACGAAGCGCCGACCAACGCCGAGATCGTGCTCGACACAGAAAAGCACGACCTGAAGAGCAATCTGCAGAAGGTGGTCGACTACCTCAAACAAAACGGACTGCTCGACTCCTGATGGCCCAAGAACCCGTCATCTCTGCACGCAATCTCAGCAAGACGTACCGGATCTACCGGAACCCGTACAATCGCATCTGGGAGCGAATGCCGTGGAACAAAGGCAAACGATTCCACCAGCCCGTGCACGCCTTGCGCGACGCCACGTTCGACGTCGCACCCGGCGAATGTGTCGGCCTGATCGGCACCAACGGCGCCGGCAAGTCCACCTTGCTCAAGGTGCTGAGTGGCACGACCTTTCCGACTGCCGGCAGCTACACGGTTCGCGGTCGCGTCACGAGCTTGCTTGAGCTCGGCGCCGGGTTCCACATGCCGTTCTCGGGCCGCGACAACATCTTCATGAACGCGGCCATGATGGGCTTCTCCCGCAAGGAAGCCCAAGCCAAGTACAATGAGATCGTCGAGTTCAGCGAACTGGAGGACTTCATCGACGCACCAGTGCGCACCTACTCCTCGGGCATGCAGGCGCGACTTGGCTTCAGTGTCGCCGTCGCGACCGAACCCGACCTGCTGATCATCGACGAGATCCTCGCCGTTGGCGACATGAACTTCCGACGCAAGTGCGTCGACAAGATCATGGACTACAAGAAGCGCGGCAAGTCGATGTTCTTCTGCTCACACTCGCTCTACGACGTGCGACAGATGTGTGACCGCGTGATCTGGTTGCGTGACGGCCGCATGCAGCTGCTTGCTGACGCCGTAACCGTCACCAACGAATACGCGACCCACGAGAACAAGATCGCCGAAGGTAGCGATGAGATGCCATTCCAAGATGTCGCCGAAGCCGAGGGCACCAACAACCCGTGCGTGCTCTCAGCGCACCTCTTGGACGGCAACACGCTGAAACCGCGCTCGACCTTTGCACCCGGTGACAACGTCACGGTGCGCGTGCACATCAAGAACACCCAGCGCGAACGCTTGACCCTCGCGGTCGGAGCCCTGCGCAGCGACGGCACCCTGTGCTTCGCTCACTCGACCGGGTTCTCGGACCTGGTGTTCGACTTCGAAGAAGGCCACGTCGACCTGCACCTGCCCAACCTCTGCCTGCTGTCGGGCGAGTTCACGGTGCCGGTGTGGTTGTTCGACGAGAATGGTGTGCACCGCTTTCAAGAGCGCCCCGCCAACGAAAATCTGATTGTGCAGAACCGCACGAAGGCCCTCGGCCTGTTCGCGCAGGAACACCGCTGGGACATCCAGCCAATGGGCTCCAAATAGCCGGCACGACATCGCCAACCCGACATCGCCAACCAGATGAGTTTCGCCCGCACATTCGACGCTGCCGACCAAAAGCGAGGACTCTTCAAGCACCTGCGGGCGCTGGTCGAGTACCCATCGCTGATTCTGCACAACCGCTACATGGTGCAGAACTTCTTCCACCGCGATCTGATGGGCCGCTTCCACGGCTCATTCCTCGGCGCGTGGTGGATGCTGATTCAGCCGCTGTTCATGTTTGCCGTCTACTACCTGATATTCGGCGTCATGTACAATCGCGGCGGTGACATGCCCAAGGCACAGTACGCACTGTATCTGTTCTCGGGCGTCATCATGTTCCACGCGCTGGTCGAGGCGACGAGTGCCTGCTGCAATGTGGTGGTTGCGAATGGCAACCTCGTAAAGAAGGTCGCGTTCCCATCCGAAGTACTGCCGGTGCACGTCGGAGTGATTTCGGTCGTGATGTACTTGGTTGGCGCGATCGTCTGCATCGCTGCAGGCATGATCAGCGGCGTGTTCACTCCGGGACTGACGATCCTCGCACTGCCTCTTGTGATCATTGTGCAGTTCGTAATGGTGATCGGCATTGGATTGCTGCTTGGCAACGCCAACGTCTTTGTGCGCGATGTCGGACAGCTCTGGCGCATCTTCACGATGGCGTGGATGTTCCTGTCGCCGATCTTCTGGATGCCGGAGATGCTGTACAAAGCGATGCCGGATTCCGTCATCCCGGGCATCATGATGAATGCCAACCCTGCCTACTCGCTGATCATGGCCCAGCGCATCGCACTGGCCGGTGACTCGATCGGCATGGGCGGCCTCTGGGAGAACCTCGGCATTGCCGCGGCGTGGGCTTTTGGCTTCCTGCTCATTGGCTTCACGACGTTCGTGGCCAACAAGCACAAGCACTCAGACATCGTCTGAGCAGTGCTCGCCGAATCTGTGCTCGCCGGATCAGTCTTCCAGCGCACCGACCGATTGCAGCACTTCTAGCACACGGTTCTTGAGCCAAGGCCGGCAAACGACCAGTTCGTCGTTGCGAGCATTCTCCTGGTTGTAGCGATGATCCTCACCGCTAAAGCGGCAGACCGCGAAACCAGCTGCTCGTGCAATCGCCTCAGGCGCGCAGGTATCCCACTCCTTCAGGCCGATCTTATGCACGTAGATATCGGCGTTGCCAAACAGCAACTGCGAGACTTTGAAGCCGACACTGCCGTTGCGCACCATCTCAGCGTTGCCCATCGCATCCGCAAACCGCTGCATCCAATGCGGCGTGTGGCTACGGCTCGCAGCCAGTCGGAGCGGCGCGTCACCAACGGCACCTGGATCCGGGGCAAAGGCGGTCGGCCAATCACCACTGCTACCCAGGACCTCGACCTTCGCGTCGCCATCACCGGGCAGGGTCGCGATCATGACGCGATCCAACGAAGGCAGAGACACAACACCGAGTACCGGTTTCTCATCAACGGCCAGGCCAACATGCACCGCCCAGTCATGACGACCGGCCGAGTACTCCTTGGTGCCATCCAGCGGATCGACGATCCACGCGACGCTGTTCTTGCAGCGCGACAAGTCGCCCTTGGTCTCCTCGGACAGAACGGCATCGTCGGGGTAGCGACCAAAGATCGCCCCCTGCAGGTAGCCATCCGCAGCCTGATCGCCAATGTCGCCCATGATCTTCGGGTCGGTCCAGCGACCCGTTTCGCGCAATTCCGAAAGGCGCCGGCCAGCTTCGCCGGCAATGGCAATCGCGAATTTCAAACGTGAAGCGAGGTCAGCAGAGTCGAGCATGGATCACAATCAGGCGGGATAGAACGGGAAGACGAACGGCGTCAGGATCACGGTGATGCATCCGACGAGCAAGGTCAATGGCAGACCAGCACGCAGGAAGTCGCCAAACCGATAACCGCCGGGACCGTAAACCATCAGGTTCGTCTGGTAGCCGATCGGCGTGGCGAAACACGCCGAGCCCCCCATCATCACTGCAATCACGAACGGCAGTGGAGCTGCTGAGATGGAGTTCGCCGTGGCTAGTGCCACCGAAAACATCAACGCGACGGCGGCGTTGTTGGAGATCAGCGAAGTCAATAACGCGGTGGCCACGAACACGGCGGCCAACAGTGCTTGCGGCGAATGCCCAAACGCCTGCAGCACCGATTCCGCCATCAACCCCGCAGCTCCCGTCTGCTCCATTGCGGCGCCCAATCCGAGCGACGCGCCAATGACGGTCAGGATGCTCCAATCGATGCCACGCCGCGCGTCCGTCAGCGTGCAACACCGAGTCGCGACCATTGCGACAGCAGCGACGAGAGCGGACACCAGCATCGGATAGAGGCCTACAGCAGTCGCAAGAACCATGGCTGCCAGGATCGCGAGTGCCACCGGCGCGCGACCGTGGCTGCGAGGTGCCGAATCCTCAAGAGAACGCACAAGCAGGAAGTCGCTGCTGCGACCAATGCGATCACCAAAACCAGGATCTGCTTCCACGAGGAGCAAGTCGCCCGGCTGGAGCAAGATGTCACCGATCTTCCGCCGGATGCGGGCACCGTTTCGAGCCACGGCGATCACCGCACCATCAAACCGGTTGCGGAAGCCGGCAGAGCGCACCGAGGCTCCGGACAACACCGACGTCGACGACACCACCGCTTCAAACAGCCGGCGGCGATGGCGCGGCGAATCCAGTTTGAACACCTGATCGGTCGTCAGCACCAAGCCACGCGTCTTCACGAGATCGCGAATGGAATCGACGATGCCCGCAAACAGCAACCTATCTCCCGCCCGCAAGACGAAGTCCGGCGCAACCGGCGCCACGATGTCCTCGCCACGCTCGATCTGGATCAGGAAACCGCCGGGTAAATTGCGCAAACCCGCCTGGTCAACGGTCTGGTTGGCCAGGGCACTTCCTTCGGGCATCAACAACTCCAGCGTGTATTCCCGCGGGTCCGATAGTGGCCGCCCTTCCGCCTCGCGGTTAGGCAACAAGTAGGGCCCAAGCCAGAGCATCACCGCGCCACACACGAGCGCCGTCGGCAAGCCGATCCACGTGATGTCGAACATGCCAAGAGGTGCCAGCGTATCGTGCGACAACACGAGTCCGGCAACGACGAGGTTGGTGCTCGTGCCAATCAAGGAACACGTGCCACCAAGGATGGCGGCATAACTCAACGGCAACAGCAAACGCGACGGCGCCAATTTCAAACGCTTGGCCCAGTCCTGCACCGCTGGGATCATCATCGCGACAACCGGCGTATTGTTGAGGAACGCACTGAGACCAGCAACCGGCGTCATCACGCGCAGCAGGGCACCACGTTCGCTGCGTGGCCGCCCCAACATCGCGGCGGCGATCCAATCGATGGCGCCTGTCTCGCGCAGGCCAACGACGACGACAAACAGCGCTGCGATCGTCAACACACCTGGATTCGCAAACCCGCGCACGCCGTGCTCAATGGACAACAACCCAACTTGCCACACGCCATCGACGGGCACTGGCAACGCCATCAGAGCGGTCAGGGCCGCCATGAAGATCGCATCAGGCGGAATACGTGTCAGCGCCAGCAGCAACAACGCCGCGACGAGCACACCCAGCACAACCGCAATCGCGATCGTCATCGCCATCAACTCCAGGTGGGTTGTGGCGGACTCCGAACAAGCCTCGGCTGCGAGGGCATGATCACGACCGGCTCGCTTTGGCCATCGCGAACACCGCGCAAGGCCACTGCCTCGTTGGCCATCACCTCAATGCTCTCGGCCGCAGAATCCCACGTGAACGCCGCTTGCACCGACAGACCCGCCGACCGCGCCAATCGCTGTTGCTCGGGCAGGTCGGCAAGCACCTCGCACAGTAGCTCGCCAGTGATCTTCGCCGATGGCTCGAGCACCCACGGCGCAGACACATGCGCACCCGGCAACTCGACGCCGCGACGCTCAGATTCAATCCGGTGGGCGGATGGGCCAACCATGAAGGCTTCCGTGGCACCACCGCGCGTAGCGATCACCGGCAAGCCACAAGCGCGTGCTTCCAGCACCGGCATGCAGAAGCCCTCGCCTCGGTACGGGTGCACCATGACATCACAAGCCGTGTAGATCGAGGCGAGTTGTTCGCGCGGCAGTTCGTCTTCGATCAACAGCACCTCAGGCGTATTGGGCGTCTGACGGAAGCGCTCAATCAAACCGGACAGATTGAAGTTGCCGTGGTGCTGACTGGATCCGATGCCCTTCACGACGACAACGAAGTCGTGGCCTGCGGAGCGCGCTGCCAGCACCGAGCCCAAGAACACATCGAAGCCCTTGCGCCAGACCATGCTGCCGCAAAACAACACTGCCGGTCGGCGGCCTTTGAACTGCAGCACCTGCTCGGATGGCTGCGTCAATCCCGTCATCGCCTCATCCACTCCGTGTGGCACCACGTTGATCGACGGCATCGGCCGACCAGCGGCCTTGATCGAACGGCAGACAAACTCGCTGTGCACGACGACAACATCGGCGTCTTCGCTGACGTGTGGCGTCATCTCGTGCGGGATGGCGCCGTATTCCCAATCCACTCGCAGAGCCCAGGTGCGGCACTGCGGACGAGAGGCGCGCACCGGCCAGCCGGAGGACAGCCACAGATCGGCCTCGCCAGGCGAACGTGTCAGGTGCGCAACCAGCTCGGGCGCTCGTTGCCGCAACCAGCCCAAGTCGTTGTGGAACGGGGTCGTCGGAACGATCCGCAAATCGACGTTGCCGCGGCGCACAAGCGCCTGTGCGGTCGCGATCGTCAGTTCGGAGCTGGATGAAGTCTCGAAGATCGGAGCTTCGAGTACTACGATAGGTGCATGATTCGCCCTCGCCGACAACGGCGGCGGCGGACTTGCGGGGCGCGACTGCGTCAGTTGTTCGGCAACATGTCGGCGAGCTCGGCTGCCAGTCGGCGACTCGGAGGGTTCGCCCGCAGCCGCAGTCATGGCGGCCATCAACGCCACCGGATGCGGCGCAAAGTGCGCGCCGTGCTCAGCATCTTCAACGACGTTGCGACCCCCGACCGGGTGCACAATGCCGCGGCCGCAAAGCATCGCTGCGTTGCCCGCAAAGCGTGACACGCAAACGGGCCGACCAGAAGCCATTGCCAACACCACCGCCCGACTTGCGTTCACCTTTCGGATCGGCAACACGATGGCCGCGGCGTCAAGGACGTGATTCGGCGCAAACGGCTCGGCGATCACATCGATCAGATGCGCCGACTCACCAGCCCATTCGCGCAGCAAGCCCATCGCCGTGGCGGTGACACCGGGCAGCACGAGGCGGAGACGCAAGCCGCTCTGTTGATGTTCTTTGAGGAAGGCACGGACCACCAAGTCTGTGCCGTCGGCAAACAAATCGTCGGCGGTATGCACAAACGTCGTCTTGGGATGGGCGAGCGGTAGCCGGTGCCATGCGCGCAACTCCGCGTCCTCGAGCGCATGCGGCGGATTCTCGATGCCCGCCCAACGCAACTCACCACGCACGCGGTCGAGCAGCTCGGCGGCAGTCGTATCGGGTCGTGGCGCGATCACGACCGTTGCGTCCGGCCATTCGAGTGCGGCCATCTGCTTGGTGTCGACGTAATTGTCCGAAGCGCAGAACACAAACACGGGAGCCGTCGCGCCGACGAACTCACCGACTGCTTTCAGCAGCAGATCGACCTCTTCCTGGGGTAGCTGCGTGGCGGCGGTCCAATTTCGAACTCCGTCCGTCAACGCGATCGCCCGTTCGCCCGGCAGCGGATCCCGGCTGGCCACCCCTGAGAGCGTCAATGCGCACCTCATGCCATTGGCAACCGCGAGGTGCAGGAAGCTCCTGAGCCTGCTTGCCGCCAGGTTGTAGGCAAATGGGTCACCGTGGATCCGAACTTGGTTCATCGCTCGTTCTCATCGACACTTCCGCACCACCGCTGAAACGAACAACTGAGCTGTGGCACGGCGGGCGCCCTCACGTCAAGATCGACGAATGCCCGCCACCCCGTTGTCGCACCCAGACCGCCTTGCGACGACCCTGGCCACACTGCCTCAAGCGCGCGCCGGACGCCCAATTAACGATTGCCCCACCGCCGGTCCCGGCGCCGCAGACTGCCGGATCGAAGGGAAGTTGGCCCAATGGCTGGCCCTGCGAGCCGCGCAGCATTCGCCCGCGGCCGCCGAGCACCTGGCCGCCTTCAGCCGCGAGGAGTTTCCCGAGCTCTGGGCGGGCACCGTCCGGGACGGCGTCGCCCGCGGCTTCCAGGTGCGGCTCGAAGAGGCCTGCTCTCTGGCGGAGGCTGCGCCGACCACGGAACCGACGACGCAACAGGACAGCATTGCCACCGAGTTCACCGGCAAAGAACTGCGCCGCAAGAAGGACATCCTGGTCGCGTCCGCCGGCTGCCGGGTGCGCTTCTCGCGCAAGGGCGGCCTGTTGTTCGTCGACCGTGAGCACGACGTCAACAGTGAAAACTGCCTCTGGTTTGAGGCGCGCCGCGACGCCGGCACGCTCGACGAATTTGTGGGTGCCGATGGCGAACGCGCTCGCCTGTTCTCCGCACAGTATCTAAAGCCGCAGCGGTTCGTGCAGAGCAAAGAGTTCAGCATGCTCGAGCTGAACGGTCGCCTCGGCCTCACTGCAGTTGGTTGGCCTTGCCGCGTGGTGATCACCGGGCACACCGAGCAACCCAACCTGCTGTTGACGATCGAACTCGCGAATACTGTGCCCAACTGGCGGCTGCGATCGCGCTTCCTCGGCGTGCCCCCAGAACTCGTGCACCATCATTGCACGCCGGTTCGCGAATTGGTTACGACCAGCGTTGGCAGTTTTGTCGCAGACACGCTGGTGCGTTCGTGTTCGACGCTGCTCGTCGATGGGGAATCAGTTCCGGTGCCAGATGCGGCAAGTCCGCGCGCAATCTGCCACACTTTTTCGCTCGGAAAATGTCACGACTAAGACACGGCACGAATCGTGTGAGAAGCCATGCAGCCAGCACTCGACGACAGCGCCGCCGCCCGGTAGCTTGCCCCGACTCCCGCCCGCGCTCCTCCCATCGTGTACGAACTCGCCTGGATAACCCTCGGTGTCGCCGTTGCTCTCGCAACTGTATGTCTATGGAATCTGGCCAAGAAGCCGGGAGGCCTGGAACGAGCGCAGCAGCCCGCTAATCCTGAATTAGCAGCCGATCCCGCAACATGCATCGAAACGACGATTTCGCCCGAATCGCGCGAAATGGCCCTATCGATGGCACGCGAATTAGCCAGCCTGGTTTCGGCTGTCGAAGGCCGCGCGCACCATCTGATCGAAGCAGCTCCGACTCGCGCCCAGTTGCCGAGCGCCGCCGATGAGATCCTGATCTCAATTAACCGACTGCGCGGCCTGCACACCAAGCTGGTCGCGTTCGGCGGCGCGCGACCGACCGGCAACGGCACAACGAACATCACCGAGCTGATCGATGGTCTCGGCGAGGATCTGCAACAAATGCAACTCGGACTCGAGCTGCGCTTCGATCCTCCGGCAAACCCACCGCTTGTGCGCGCCTGCCCAGCGGCGATGCGCGACGCAATGCTCTTCGTGTGCGGGGCGCTGCTCAAAGCGGAGCGTGGGGCGACCCGGTTGACGTTCTCGGTCGAACGGTCGTTTGCGACCGAGCACCCGGAGATCATTGTCGAGCTCAACCTCGAGTGGATCAGTGCGGCCGACAGCCACAAGCGCGAGAGCATGGCCAAAGCCGAGTTTGCACTCGATCTTGAGGCGGGCCGGCAACTCGTGCACAACCACGGCGGGGGATTGTCGCTCTCGCACCTACCAGGCAAGTCGGTACAGGCCGTCGTGCACTTGCCGATGGCGGTTCCCGAGGAGCTGACCGAGGCCGCACCCGAAGAACTCGTCCCAGCCAAGATCGAAACCGACAACGCGAGCCCCCACAGCTTTGGCGGCGCGCTCGTGCTCGAATCCGACCCAACACTGCGTGCCGTGCTGTCACGGGAACTCAAGGCCAGCGGCCGAGCGGTGTTTGCCTGTGCCGACGGCACCTCGGCTCACACGTTCTTGCAGGCGACCCCCGACCGATTTGAGTTGCTGATCGTCGACGATCCCCACCAACTCGACGAGCACACACCACTGGCCCGGACCATCCGGCAGCACACGCCAGACCTGAAGATCTGCCTGATGACGCCGGACGTAGCTACGCCGCCCGACTCGTGGCCTGCCCTGCATTGCCTGCAGAAGCCATTTGGCGTGCACGAACTACGTCGCAAGCTCGCCTCGATCCTGACAGTGGGATAGGTTGTCCGTCAGACCTCACTCAGGAGACAACCTCTGGCTCGCAAGAATAATCGGACGCCGGACGAGCACCGGCCAATCAAGTTCACCCGCTCCTTCACGGACCTTCCGGGTTCCGTGCTAGCCGAATGTGGCAACACCAAGGTGTTGTGCACCGTCGGCATTCAGGATCAGGTTCCGCATTGGATGTACAAGAGCCAGAAAGGCGGGTGGCTGACTGCCGAGTACTCCATGCTTCCCAATGCAGGCAAACCGCGGAAGCCCCGCGACGGTCGTACCGGCCGGCCACTCGACGGTCGCACACAGGAGATCCAACGGCTCATCGGCCGCGCGCTGCGTTGCGCGATCGATCTCAAGCAACTACCCGAAGTGACCCTGTGGGTCGACTGTGATGTTCTGCAGGCCGATGGCGGCACACGCACCACGTCGATCAACGGCGCACTGGTCGCGGTCTACGACGCCCTGCTCTACATGGAAGAACAGAAGTCGCTGCCAAAGTGGCCGCTGCGTGGCTTGGTGTCCGCGATCTCCGTCGGCCTCTGCGATGGCGAACCACTGGTCGACCTCGACTACGACGAAGACAGCTCGGCGGAAGCCGACCTCAACGTCATCTGCTCCAGCGATGGCAAGCTGATCGAAGTGCAGGGTGCCGCTGAGAAGCAACCATTCGCGATCGAACAGTTCCACGAGATGGTTGCGATTGGACAGAAGTCGTGCCTCGGCATCAATGCACTGCAACGCGCGGCCCTGGGTCTGTAGCCCGTGGCCGAACTCTGGATCGGATCGAACAACCAGAAGAAGCTCGCCGAACTAACGCGACTGCTCAAGCCACTTGGCATCGCGTTGCGCACACCCGACGAACTTGGCCAACCGTTCGATCCGATCGAGGATCAACCGGACTTCGCCGGCAATGCACGCAAGAAGGCGACGCTGCTGGCAAACCTGTCGGGTGGCATCGCGCTAGCTGACGACAGCGGCCTATGCGTCGATGCACTCGACGGACGCCCGGGGGTGCTATCCGCACGCTACGGCGGACCCGGCCTCGACGACCGTGATCGACTACTGCGCCTACTAGCAGAACTGCACGACGTGCCGACCGCAAAACGCACCGCGCGATTCGTCTGCAGCCTGTGCGTCGCAGCACCAGGCGACCGTGTGCTCACCGCACTGGAACAAGCCTGTGAAGGAGTGCTACGCACCGAGCCCACCGGCGCAGAAGGGTTCGGCTACGACCCGATCTTCGTACCCCTAGAATACGCAAACGACCCAAGTCAATCGTTCGCAGTTCTCGGCGCCGACATCAAGGACCGCCTCAGCCATCGCGGCAAGGCCCTACGCCAACTAACCAAGCAACTCCCAAAGCTGCTCGCGTAAGAGCGTCGGCACGGTGCCATTCCGGTACCGGGCCATTCCGGTACGGGGCCAAGACCAGAATCATGCCCTTCAGCTACCGCTAGAGACCTGAGCGCTGAGCTCAGCGGCAAGCTCGACGATCCGGCCAGCCAGCTGCAGGTCCAGGTTGGTCAAGCCGCCCGCATCGTGCGTCGTCAGGGTGAGATCAACTCGCCGATAGGCAACAGTCCACTCGGGATGGTGCTGCAGTTGTTCTGCGACTTCGGCGATCCGGTTGGTGAAGGCAACGGCATCCACAAACCCCGGCAGCACGTAGTGGCACCGAAGCTCCTTCGCCACACGCACCCAACCCGGCAGGCCGCCGAGTGCTGCATCGATATCCTCGGTGGATGCCAGTGGCGGACGAGCCATCTAGCCTTCCAGCGGCGGAACTTCGACGACCGTGACCGCCTCAGCCAATTGCTGGGACTCGGTGTTGCCGCGGGGCGTCTTCATGAACAACATGCCCAGAGCGTAGACGCCAGCGGCCACGTAGAAGACGTTGGAGAAGCCGATCGCCATGCTCAGAACGATGCAGAAGATCGAACCGAACACGCTGAAGAACGCGTTGATGGCCCAGCCCCACGGCACGAGGTGCGGGCACTGCTCTTCGACCAGGCGCACCCCGCTCGGGAACGGCATACCGAGCACGAGGCCAGTTGGCACGAGCATGACGACGACGACCAGCATGCGTAGCCAGAGGTCGAGGCCTAGCAATTGAGGTAGCAGTTGGTTGACGATGAAGACGTTGGCGGCAACCGTCACCAGGATGCCCGCAAGCATGAACATCAGGTGCTTGCGGCGCACCAGCTTGATGCGGCCAGACAGCAACGAACCAAGACCCGCCGACGCAAGCAAGCTCGTCAACACGACCGACAGCGCATAGGTGGGGTGGCCGAGGAAGATCACGAGCTTCTGCATCAACGCGATCTCGAACAGCATGAAGCCGAGTCCGAGTGCCGCGAAGTAGCCAAAGATGCGGATCGACCCCGGTGTGCGCAGGCCTTCTCCTGCCAGCTTGCGCAGCGGCAGGAAGATCATGGCTGCGGCGAGCAGCAGGATCTGCAGCATCGACGACATCAGCACGTAGTGGCCAATCGGGAAGTCGAGGTGGTAGTTAAACGCGTCGACGTCCTTCCTGCGGTCCTTGCTACCAAACAGCAGGCTTGACCACTTGTAGTAGTTGAAGAAGAACGGCGCATCGTCCGTCGCCGGCTGCACGTCGAACGGATATTCGTCGTAGAAGTCCTGCTTGGCCTGCCCCTCCGCATAGAGCAACTCACGGAAGTCCGTGACGGTGCGCTTCATGTAGTCGCGCTGAAGGTTGATGGCAGCTTTGAGCGCCGTCAGGCTCGCAAGCATGGGCTTCGCAACCGGCTGGTCGCGTAGATCGGCAGGCAGCAGACCTGCAGCCGCTGGCTTGCCCTTTGCGACTTCGGCAGCAGCGCCAAACCACGCTCGGATTGCGTTGCTGCCTGCTTCCTTGTCTGGCAGGGTCGCGCGAATGGCAGGCTCAATACGAAAGCGAAGGATGGCAAAGTGACCCGGCTGTGGCTCGATCGCAACGTCACGCGGTGCCAGCGGATCGAACACCAACCCTACGAATGCCTCACGTTCGGCAAACGCGCGCAGCGCCTTGATCTCCTTCTCGGTGAACGGACTCTGCTTGATCATCGTCGAGGCCCAATCCATGCCTCCGCGCAACACGCAAACGTGTTTTTGCGGCTCCGCAACGCCGGCGGCCCGAAGGCCCTCACAAGCGATGTTCGCCAGTCGAAGCGACTCACGTGCCGCCATCGGAGCCTTCTGCATGAAGCGCGAGTAGCACACGATGCCATCCGGCTTCAGGTGCTCGTAGAAGTCCTGCACTGCCTCGATGGTGTAGAGGTAGCTCTCGGACAACGTGTAGGCGCCACCGCTCAAAGCGGTGTACGAGTCCACGCCACTCATCTGGATCACATCGTATTTGTCATCGTGCGAGCGCAACCAGGCGCGCCCCTCACTGTTGACCAGATTGATGCGCTTGGCCAAGTCACTCGTCGTAAACAAGCCACCGAGGTATTCGTCATACCCCTCAGTGACCATGTCAATCATCGCCGTGTTGAGCTCGACCGCAGTGACGTGATCAGCACCATTGGCAAGTGCAACGAGCACATCGACGCCGCCACCAACGCCAATGACCATGACCTTCTGATCTGATCGACCAGACGCCTTGTGCACGACGTAGGCCGACGAAGCTTGCGTGTCATCGAGGAACGGGAACGCAGCGAGGTTGGCGGCTCCTTGATAGAGCATCGTCGGCGCGGCGCCATCCTGGCCCACGCCGCGCGCAACGATCGGCTGCCAGTCGACCATGCCCATGTCGCCACCGATCATCGGAGCGCCTAAAAGGCTTGGCCCAATTTCGACCTCAGCGGTCGCACTCCACAGCTTCTCGATCTTGGCGCCAGGCTCGATCCCCAGTTGCGCACGCTTCAGCGGATCCGCAAGCACCGCCTCGAGCGTGGCTGCTTCCTTGCCGACAGCATATGGAACCTTCCATTCGATCTTGCCGACAACGGACGGCAACAGACCGGTAAACGCGAGCAGCAGCCAACCTGCAAAGATCAGCCCCGGCACGCCGAGAAGCAGGTAGCGGCGCGGAGCGGCGAACGAAAAGCAAAACGCTGCGAGCAGGCCGAAGCAGCCTGCCAACACGACCGCCGCCGAACCACCGAAGGCCTTCAGCGCAATCACGCTGAGAGTGGCACCTACGGCGGACCCAACAAGGTCCGCGAAGTAGAGGCGATTGACGCTCTTGGCAAAGCGGGTCAACGCAATCCCGATCCCCAGGCCACCCAGCAAGAACGGCACGAACACGATCATGTAGATCAGCGACAGTGCCAACAGGTTCTCCTGCTTCTCCCACACCTTGAGGCTGTCAATCCGCACGAAGGTCGTGAAGCAAAACGCCAACACGACGCTGACGCCGTAGCCGAGGCTCGTCCAGACCAACGCACGCTCCGCGGCGCCTTCCTTCTTGCCGATGCCAGTCGCCGTCAACAGGCTGCCCGACGCACCAAATCCGAGCAGACCAATCGAGATCACCATGTAGGTGAAGTGGTGCCACATCATGATCGCGAACACGCGGGTGAGCGCGATCTCGAACATGATGATCGACAGGCCGAGGCAGAAGATGCCGGCGAGTAGAGATCTAGACGTTAGGGGCATGGTGAAGGCAGTTCCGCGCGAATCGTGGACGAAGGATTGTGGCGTCCTTGCCGACGGAGCCCATCAATAAAGTAACTGGGCGTAGCCGGTCAGATGCTATCGGCCAGCGGCGGACGGGAATCACACCCCAAAGCTCCCTTATCACTGGCACCCCGAGATCAGGCCCCATGCATCAACCCGAAACACCCTCAGGCCGTTGCTTCGCCGCTCGTGGCCGAGTCCTCGGGATCACTTGGGGCGTCCCCACCCAGCTCGGTTTCGGCCTGCTCGGCTTCTGGATCATCGCCGACTGGCTCATCTACAATCGACTCCGGGTCGCCACCCTCAGCTGCGGCAGCCGCCTCAGCTTCCGCCGCCGCGTTTCTCGCCTTCTCCTGATCTTCGCGCATTTCCTCCGCCGTGATGCCGGCAAGGATCAGGTCCGCCGTGACTTCGTGCGAACCCGTGTAGGTGAGGCTGATGTCGTCGAAGCAGTTGTCCTGGAACGCACTCAGGTAGCCCTGCTTCATCATCTCGAGCAACGCGATCAGCGTGCCGATCAAGCCGTAGCGACCGTCGTTCTTGTCGAAGACGTCCGAGAACTGGACCTGGCGCTTGGCACGAAACTTCTCAAGCAATGATCGTGTGTAGTAGCCAACGTCGCGCTTCTCTACCTGGATCTCCATCGACTGATGCTGCCCGATTTCGTCGAGCAACTTCGCGAACGCCGAGGTGAGGTCCCAAATGCCGAGTTCGCCAAGGTCGAGCAAGTCCTCGTCCTTCATGGCCCGGATCTGGGGCGGTTGCGGCAGCATCAGATTGCTTTGGCGTTGGCGACGGCCAGAACGCATGTCCAGTTCGCGCGCCAGATCGCGGTAGCGCTTGTATTCAAGCAAGCGACGAATCAGGTCGTCGCGCGGATCGAACTCCTCTTCGATCTCGATCGTCTCGTTCGGCAGCAGCTCGCGCGACTTGATCTCCATCAGCGTGCTCGACATGACCACGAAGTCGCCGATGTCGTGCAGATCCAGCTGCTCCAACACCTTGAGGTGACCAAGGTAGTCATCGAGGATCCTCGCGATCGAGACCTCGTGGATGTCGACCTCAGACTGCCGCACAAGATGCAACAGAAGGTCCATCGGCCCAGAGAAGACCGGCAGTTCGACGCGATAGCTCACCGGGCGAAGAATAGCGGGCAACGAGTCCGGTGCGAAGAGTCACGCACCGCGAGTCGACGCGAATCAGTAGTTGTTTTGGATCGCGACACCGTTGCTCGCATCGAGGTTGAGGGCCACATCCAGCGACACGGCCTGCAGGTAGGCAACCAGCCCGGGCAGCGCCGGCACCGGCAACAGCATGAAGCCAACTCCGCCGGGGCTGAGAAGCAAGACGGCTGTCGCCGCAGGCGGCGTTAGCAGCGCACAGTTGGCCCATGGCTGTGGCAGCGGCACCACGACCTGAGAGTTGCCGACGACCAACACCGCCACGCCACTGCTCGGCCCCCCGAAAATCACCAGGCTGGCCATGTGACTGCCGTCCGGTTGCGGCACCAGTGAAGCACCGAGCGTTACCGAGGAGCACGGCATGCCATACGTCGACGTGCTGGCGGTCAAGCCGAGGCCCAGTTGGTCAAACAGAGCCAGCCCCATGTCTTCGCCGACCTGCCGATAGTCCGCCTCCGTGTTCCAAGTCACGCCGTCCGGGCCGCGGCCGTAGGTGCCTTCGAACGTAATGGCCATGACCGGCTGCTCGAAGTTCGGTGCGTTGAGCCAACCATTGACCGCCGTCCAGCGGTCGTGGCACATCGACTCCACGAACGGGCGCGAGCCGAGCGAACTGCTCGCCGTCGAACCGAGATTCACGAGCGGGCTGCGTGCTACGAAGTTCGAGATCCACTGCCCTTCGGTCTGGTTGACGATCGGCAACACCCCACAATTCGTGCAGCCCGGCGACCAACTGGAGTTGCTGACGTGCTGGAAGTGGAACGGGAAGGAGACGTTGTGCGAGCTGTGCAGGTTGAGCAGGATGCGGATCGGGTTGCTTGCTGGATTCGCCGCCGTGCCCATGTAGCCCTCGATGGCGGTACGCAACGCGATGACCTCGGGTTGCGACGAGTTATAGGGCGCGCTCCACTGCGACTCGATCTCGACCGAATTGGCGTTGGTGCGGTAATTGCCCAGGAACACGCCATCGGGATTGGCCATCGGCACGATCTCGATCAACGCGTTGTCGAGCAGCAATTCCGCGTAGGCATCACCAGACGTCAACCAGTCGAGCAAGCCTTCTACGAGGAAGTAACTAGTGGTCTCGGCCGGATGCACGCCGGCGTGAATCCAGATGCGCTGCTTCTGCGCGTCGGGCACACCGCTATCAGTGAGTTCGATCTTTTCGATCGGGCGGCCCTGCAACGAGTTGCCTAGCGACACGATACTGCGCACGCGCGGCTCACCGGAGAGGCTCGCAAGCAGCTCATTCTTGCGGGTCACGGTGTACGGAAAGTACTTCGCTACCCTCATCGCGACGACGCCGGCCGGTGCCTGCACGGTGAATCGTTCTTGGCCGCCCTGCGTGATCGGTGACGAGCTCGCCGGCATGCGCTCATAGTTGCCGAAGTTGATTCCATCGGTCGACAACGCCCATACCGGCACAATCGCATCGGTGTAGCCGGGGCTCGAGATACGGAAGTTCAGTGTCGCTCCAGCGGCCAGATTGCCAACCTCGCAGTGCCACCAGCGCCGCCAGCTATTGGGCAGCGACGTGTTGCCGTTGTCGTCGCTCATCTGCAGCGTCAGCGTCCAGCTATTGCCGCTGCCCGACGCCACGTTGGCCGAGGCAAGCCGCATGTTCTCGCCGGCGTAGGTCACGACCGGAGTCTGCGCTGCAAGTGCGGATGCAATCAGCAGCGACGCGCCCAACGGGCGCGACCAGACGGCATGGACGAGAGGCATGGTAACTAGGTTGCCTGACTACGTAATCAAGTCAACCAGCCAGCCACGATGCGACCTCTTCGGCACAGCCCCAGGCAAGCGTGTAGCCCGAGCCACCATGGCCATAGTTGTGCACGATGCGTTTTCCGTTCTCGAGGTCGACACACTCCAGCCGCACGGTCGAGCGATACGGGCGCAAGCCAACGCGAACGATGTCCGGCTCGCAGTTTCGCAGCGCTGGAAACGATCGGCGCGCCTCCTGCAGGATTCGGTCGGTGTCCTCAGCGTCCGGCTCGAGACGTTCGTCCCCCATCTGCGCCGTGCCACCGACGATCAAGCCGTCCGACCGCGGGATCAGGTAACACGGGCGCTCGCCGCTATCGTCGATCCATGCATGCGGAAGCTGCACTTTGGCCAGTCGTAGGACTTGGCCGCGCACTGCACGCAGTTCGTGATCGTCACACAGCTCGCGAGCACCGAGTCCAGTGCAATTGACTGCGAGGTCGGCAACCGACAGCGCTTCGTGCAAGTTCGCAACCTCCCGCTGCACCAAGGTCACGCCTTTATGCTGCAACTCATCCAACAACCACTGTAGGTGGATCGGCACGTCGCACACCGGCACCTGCACACGGACCGCGGCTCGATAGCCTGCCGGCAGTTGCTCGCCGTGCAGCCGCTGCAACTCAGGAACCTGCCCTGCCCACCACAGATCGGGCTCATCGGTGGCGAACACTTCGACGACCGACTGCATGCGCACGCCGCTCGCCGGGTCGCGAGCCAACTGCTGCAAGCGCAGAAACGTGACCCTGCCCCATGCCGAACAACGATCACGCGGCTCGGCCAAAAACGGATACCAGATGGCCGCGGCGACCGACGACGTCGTCTGCCACGGATCATCGCGTGTCCAGACCTGCACACTCATGCCGCGTTCGCGCAGGCAGAGTGCCGTCACGAGACCGATCACCCCGGCTCCGATGACGATGACATCTGGGCGCGTAGGCGAACCGCTCATGCGTGCATCAAAGCAGAGTCCGGCGGCGTTGCCGGCGCAGAATCCACCCAAGTAGAAAAGACCGACGCGACAACTCCGGCGGTAGCCGGCATCATCGCGGCATGGAGCAAAGCCGCCAGAAACTGTCCGCCCTGTTGCACGGCAGTGCCTTGCCACCACCACCGCGTAACCGCGCCCTGATCTTCGCCACGATCGCGGCGATCGTCGCAGCCGTGGCATGCGGCATGGCAACCTACACGCACGACCTGCGCGCTCGCTACATGACGCCAGGCATCGGCGTGATCATCGCCATGGCGATCATTCGCGCGCGCGGCTACGGAAAGCCGCTGATGATCTCGGCGAGTGTGTTGACGATGGTCTCGATCGTCGGCGCCTACTTCCTGACCTTCCGGCTGGTGACGCTTTCGTGGTCCACCGAGAAGGTGCGGAACAGCTCGTTCGGTGAATTTCTGCAGATCAAGGTTGGCGCCGCGGATATCGCGTTCGCTTTGATCGCGGTGCTGCTGGCGGCAGGGATCGTCTACCTTCGAACGTCGAAGCTAGAGCAAAGGGCCAAGCAAAGGGCGATCACTGAGCGCCAACAGTAGACGCCCGCCAAGCACGGCAGGCGCCCAGCACAAGGCTGGCCGCAAGCTTTGCCGCGCCGAGGCGCGGTGGTGGCAATCTTAGAAGCCGCCGACGATCACTTCGAGGGCGTTCGAAAGGTCGAAGCTAACGCCGTCAAACGTTGCCGCCTGGAATACCCAGGTCGATGACGGGGCGTTGTTGCCACCGAACAGCTGCACATGCAGCTCTCCCTGGGCATCCGTCGAGAACAACTGAATCAAGCCAGCCAGTGGCTCGAGCGGCACAAGGTACTCGGTCGACGTGATCAGGTACGGGTTGGCAGCGATGCCAATGGCGATCAAAACCATCGAGTTGGCCGGGCCGCCGGTCAGCTGGAACGCTGCCGTCGAGTTGGCCGTCGTCAGGTCGTCACCACAGATGCCGAACGTCAGTGCGCCGCCGCCGGCAAAGCCAAGGTCGGTCTGACAAGTCTCACACTCGTCCGGGATCAAGTTGCCGTTGTAGTCATCGTGACCACCAGTCACGACGTCAGCGAGGTCGTTGGTGCCGTTGTTGTTGCAGTCTTGCTCGTAGACCAAAGCGAATGCGTCGAGGTCGACGCTGTCGACCCAACTGTTCTGGTCGATGTCGTAGACAGCTTCCGGATCATCCGCGGTGTAAGGACCACCGGCCATCGCCAGCAAGAACCCTGCGATGTCCGCCTCATCGAGCACGTTATCACCGTTGCCGTCGAACTCGGCGCGACCCAACGAATCGAAGAACGCGACGACCTCAAGCTGGTCAGCCAATGACAACGCCTGGAAGGCCAAGGCCGACGGACGCGACTCCGCACCAAACACTGCGTGCAGGTCGATGATGTTGCCCGCGCCAAGAATGCGCGTCTCAAGCGTGCCACCGACGACGCGGCCGTCGTGCCACAGCGGGTCACGGGTGCGAAGACCCCAGAGCGACGGCGTGCGCAGCTCTTGCACGGTGGCCTGACCATCTTCGATGAAGTCCGCGGCGAGACCAACGTCGTGCAGCAGGAAGTCCGTGTAGGGGCGGATCGTCTGGTTGCGCAGAGCCGACTCGAGCGCTGGATCGTTCTTGGTCGTCCACGATGCGATGTGGCAATCCGTGCAGCCAACCGTGGCAAAGATCGCTTCACCGGCCATTGCCGACTTGGGCGTTTGGGGCGGCGCGGCGAGGTAGCGCTGGAAGTGCGTGATGCGATCGATGAAGTCGAGACCGTTGATGTCGGGACCGTCCTCCGGATCCGGAACGGTGTCCCATAAAGCCAACAAGGCCTGGTTGCCGTTCGGAGCGTTCTCGGTCGGTATGAGGCGGTTGGTGAACCCCATCTCGTTGAGCGCAGCACCACCAGAGAACGTCAACACCGTCGCGACCTGCGCCTTCCAACCCATGCGGCCAACGCGAAGCGGGCCAAGAGGAGTCTCTAGCGGTGTGACCATGTGGGCCTTGCCGCTGATGCTGGGGTTAGGCGGGCTGGTTTCGTTGGCGATGATGTCGGCGTCGTCAATCGCTTCGACAAGGCCAGCACCGAGAGCCGACGGCGTCACGCGCTGCGAGATCACGTTGGCTTGCGGCGGAATCACTTCTTGCACGGCCGGGTCAATCGCGCCGGCTTGCAGCAACGTGCCACCGATCGCCGACAATGGATCAAAGCCACCCTTGCCGTCGTCGTAGCCAAAGCGCGTCACGGTCGTGGTGCCGGGGCCACCGATCGGGTTGTTGTGACAATTGGCACAGCTGATCTGGTTGAAGATCGGACCGAGACCGTCAACGGCATCGAGCACATGGCCGAAGTCGATCTTGCCAGTTTCGAAGCGCTGCAACTGAAGTGGCGTGAGACCCGTGAGCGGAGCACCCATCTTCGGCTGCGGCGTTTGGGCCAGACCAGGTGCAGCGAGTGTGCTGAGTAGAATTGTGAACTTGAGGAAGTGCATTGGTGACGAGATCCTGGACATATGTATCCGGCTGGCGCAGGGGAACACCGGATGGCAGGTAGGCTACGAAGTGTAGCAGACACACCAAGGGCCCGCTCTTCGACGTTGTGCGAAGAGCGGGCCCTTGATGATGTGGCACTTACGCCACAGCGACGACGAGTCACGACGTTAGCCGTGACTCAGGCTCGGATTAGTTCCACTCGATCTTGACAGCGTTGGTAACACCGACCTGACCGGGCAGGGTGGCATCCGAGTAGGCCGATTGCAGGTAGAGCGCCCAGCCCGGCGGCAGCAAGCCACCGATGCTCAGCGGCACCACGAAATCGCCGAAAGCGTCACCAAAGATCGGACCGAGGATGACCGGTGCCGGGCTGATCAGTTGCGCGGTGTTCCACGGCGACTGGGTCGGGAACGGGAACACGTCAAAGAACAGCAGGCCGTTCGCGAACGCCGGCAGGTTCTCGATGGCGAGTGTCGTGTTCGGCGTTCCCGCCGACAGCACGTCACCACACATCGACAGCGTGCCGTTACCGATCGTGATCAACGGGTACGTCGGCTGGCAGTAGTCGCACGAGAAGGCTTCCGCCTTGAACACGTCGACACCGGCTTCGCAGATGCTACCGGGGCTGACATCGTGCGTGCGGAACCGAACCTGCACGTTCGCCGTCGGGGTCACATAGTCACCAACACGGAATTGGTGGGCAGTCCACTGGTTGTTGCCCGAGTTGGACACGGTCTCCACTTGCACCCAGGTCGAACCGTTGTTCGACACATGCACCAGCAAGACGTCCGTGCCGCCCGTCGAGAAGAACCAGCGCTGGTAGCTGATGAAGCCATCCGTGCCAGCCATGTCGATCGCAGGCGAGAACAGGTCCGTCGGGCCACCATCGACGTCGGCAACGCCAGCGCTGCCGCCAACCGAACCGTTTTGCGTCACGAAGCAGAACGTCGCAGCGCCAGACTCAGCATCGTCATCGGGAGCTGCGAACTGGCCACCGGTAATTGTTCCGTTCGGGTTGGCGCGCTGCCAGGCACCAGTCGAGAGTGAGGGGTTGTTGACCACGCTCCAACCAGTCGAATTGATCTCGAAGTTGTTCTCGTAGATCGTCGACGTACCAATGGCCGCGATCGCCGAGTAGTAACCCACCGGAGCAGTCGGTGGATCGCTGTAGGTCGTGCCGTTGCTGCCTTGGGCACTGACGTAGAAGCGAATGCCATCGGCGCAGTTCGGCATCGCCGGGAGCGTGCCTTGGAACTGGCCAGGAGCCGAATCCGACATCGCGATCGACTGGAATGGCGCGTTGTTGATCGAGTAGAACAACTGGCCAGTGCCGGCCGTTGCCGTAACGCCACCGATGCCGCTCGCGTCCACCGTCAGTTGGTAGGGCGTGTTGGGCGGAATCATCGCCGTCAAGCCGCCAACGAAGGCAAACGTCAAACCGATCGGCGGGTCGTTGATGTAGATCTGCGTGCCGGTGCAGCGACCGAACACGAGGTCCATGTAACCATCGCCATTGATGTCGAAGACCGCAACATCGTGCGAGCCTTGCAGCGCCCCCGTGGTGATACCACCGACAACCTGACCCGAGACAATCTGCTCTTGCAGGGTCACATTCGGCGAATTGCCAAGGTTGCGGAAGATGTGCGCACGGCGGTTACAGCCCGAAATGTCGACATCGACATCCGTGACGATCACGTCATTCCAGCCATCATTGTCGATGTCGACGATGATGTTGTTGCCAGCAAAGCCGTCGTCGCTGCCACCACCACTGTAGGTAAAGGCAAACGTCGGCGAGAACGTTGCGATGCCCGCACCATTGTTACCAGTGTTCAGGAGGTAGCGATCTTGGCCATCGTCACTGACAATGATGTCGGGACGGCCGTCGTTGTTGAGATCGCCGGTGTCGAAGTGGTAGGGCGCGTTGCCGTACGGAAGATCGTACGTGCCGAAGAAGCCGAGCGAGGCACCGTTGTTGTAGCTGATCGACACGGCCTGCGGCGAGTTGAGCGCATCATCCTTCATGATGTCGAGACGGCCGTCGCCATTCATGTCGACGATCTTGACCGCCATACCGAACGAAGACTCCAGCATCGTGGCCGACATGCGCGCCGCCGACTGGTCCGTAAAGTAGCCGGTGCCGTCGTTGATCAGCAAACGGTCGTTGACGTCGACCGAGCGGGCTCCACCTTGCTGATAGTCGCCGAAGTAGAGGTCCGCGGCGCCATCCCCATTAACGTCGCCAGCGGAGACCGCACAGAAGCGGTGCTCACCGTTACCCCAAGCTGCATCGTCGATGCGGTTGGCATCGTCAAACAGCAAACCCTGCCAGACACCACCGCTCAAGCCCTGGTTGATGTAGACGCGGTTGGCGCGAATATACTCAGCCTGACCGGCAGTCAACGTCGTCGCAGTGATGACATCGAGCCAACCGTCGCCGTTGACGTCCGCAATCGCGACGTCGCGGTCGTTGGTCGCATCGAGGAAGCCACTGCTGCCTGGCACCGTCGAGGTCGTCAGGGTCGACGAACGATCCGTCAACACGCCGTTCTCGTTCATCAGCAGAACGTTCGGGAAGTGGCCGCCCGAAGTGAACGCCGACTTGCGAACAATGACCAGGTCGACGTCACCATCTTGGTCAAGGTCAGCCCAGGCGTAGTCCTTTTCCTGGGTGTCGTTGGCGACCAACGAGGAGGAAGCAACCAGACGTGAAGACGTTTGGTTGGTGAAGGAGACCCACTGTGCGGCCAGGTTGGGCGCGCAAGTGGCAACCGCGAGTGCGGCCAATGAGAAGGAGACGGTGGGAAAACGCACAGGTACCTCTGCCTAGTGATCAGGACTGGGGCAAGTTAAGCCGCGGGGGAACGACCGGAACGAGAACAGGCTGATCAAGGCTACCCCGCCGATTCGGAATCGATCAACCCGCACCGAGGCTGCGGACTACGAAAATCGGCAAAGCCAATTGCGCCTCCGCGCATCCACGGCTAGTCCGGTGCAACCGGAGGGGTTGCCACGTCATCCTCGGTGCCAAAAAGACGGTCGGGCCCGGCACTCGCAATGGTCATCTCGTTGCCCGTGACCTCAAGCACGAACGGCCCCTGCCAATGGTCGAGCGCGGGCAAGGTCTGGTCCTCGGACAACAGCAAATCGAGCTTCGGCCAGCTGCCGTTCTCTCGGTGATGTTGGCACGCGGCCTTCGACAGGCGACACGCATCCTCCGCCGCACGGGCGACATAAAAACCCTCATAAAGTCAGCCTTCGGGCGGCGCCACGCCGGTGAAAACAATGATGCCGACGAACAGCGCAAGCACGGACTGATCTCCGTGTCGCTGCCACCAGGTCGCTCGCCTGCGATGCCGTCGAGTCACGCCGCAAGGATACGGGCAAAGGTGCGTCGCTGACCTTGTCACCCGGTTTAACCCAATACCGCGCGGTGATCGTGACGACGCCATTCGGGCCGGGCGTGCCCTCTACAACGGCGCGCGCCTGGTTGGCCATACGATAGACGCTCGGTTGCGGCAGCCTTTCCCACTTCGGCGGCGGATCCCCGGCAACCGTGGCGGCAAGCAGGGCTGTGCCGAGGATCAGGAGCAGGCTTGGTGACATGTCGGACGCGACGCTTGGGGTTCGGAGGCGGGGAACGCCACCGCAACGAAGACCGTGAGCATCAGTTTCGAACACTAACGGTTCTGGGCGAGTGCTGGCGAAAGCGCCGAGCATGCATAGGATCTTGCACCGCCATGCTGACCTTCCAGCAACTCATCCTCCGCCTGCAAGACTACTGGAGCCAACAGGGCTGTGCCTTGCTGCAGCCTTACGACATGGAAGTCGGTGCCGGAACCAGCCACACGGCAACGTTCCTGCGAGCTCTCGGCCCCGAGCCATGGAAGGCTGCCTACGTGCAGCCGAGTCGCCGCCCCAAGGACGGTCGCTACGGCAACAACCCAAACCGCCTGCAGCACTACTACCAGTACCAGGTCGTGCTCAAGCCAGCTCCGAGCGACATCCTCGACCTCTATCTCGGCTCGCTGAAAGCCGTCGGCTTCGACCTCAAGAAAAACGACGTTCGCTTCGTCGAGGACGACTGGGAGAACCCGACTCTCGGGTGCTGGGGTCTCGGCTGGGAGGTTTGGCTCAATGGCATGGAGGTGACGCAGTTCACCTACTTCCAGCAAGTCGGCGGCATCGACTGCCGTCCCATCACCGGCGAGATCACGTATGGCCTTGAGCGTCTATGCATGTATCTACAGAGCGTCGACAACGTCTTCGACCTCGAGTATGCGGACGGTCTCAAGTACCGCGACGTCTTCCATCAAAACGAAGTCGAGCAGAGCACCTACAACTTCGAGCATTCAGACGTCGACTTCCTGTTGCAGGCGTTCGACGCCCACGAACGGCAGTCGCAACATCTGATGGAGCAGCAGCTCGCCTTGCCGGCGTATGAGCAACTGCTCAAGGGCGGCCACACGTTCAACCTGCTCGATGCGCGCGGCGCGATCAGTGTGACCGAGCGCGCAGCCTACATCGGCCGCATCCGCAACCTCGCGCGCGCCGTCGCCAAGAGCTACCTCGCCAGCCGTGCACGCCTCGGGTTTCCGATGGCCAAGAAGGAGTGGGCCGACGAAGTGCTCCAGAAGCTCGCCGCCGATGAGGCGAAGAAGAACAAGAAAGCAAAGAAGAGCAAAGCCGCGAGCTAGGCCCTCCGCCGCGACGACCTAGTCGTGTTCGTGTTCGGGCGGGTCAATCATCGCCCCCCAGCCATCGACCTTGCCTTCGTGCACGGCTGCGAAACGATCGTATTCCGCCTGCATGTCGATGATGCGTTGGTGGTCGGGCACGACGTCCTTCTCGATCATCACAACCCAACCGGGCTCAATGCCTTCCTCCTCTTCACCCTCTTCGTAGACGGTCTCGGCAGGATGGCCGGCGGCGACCAGGTCCTTCTCAATCGCCCGGGCATGCTGCTCGCTCGGAGCATCGATCACAAATTCAATCGTCAGCGGCTGCGTCATGTCGACGCCCGACTCGGCAATCGCATTCAGCACATCGCCGTCAGCATCATCGGGATAGGAAGTACTCATCGGGCACGTTCTAGCCGCTACCGCTTCCGCAAGTGCAACAAACGCTCCAATTGGTCCGTTAGCATGCTCGCCATGAAGGCTCTGCTTCGCACGTTTTCTATCGTCGCATTGGCCCTCGCGGCAGCAAGCTGCAAGTCCTCGCGGGGCAGCGACCAAATCTCCGATGAGCTGCTCAACACCCAGGTCTACACCAAGGTCGGCATGCACTTCGACGCCAAGCGCGGCCGCTACGTGATGGCGTCGACCAACTACATCGGCGTGCCGATCTACTTGCCGCCGGGCTCCGAACTGACCCTGACCAAAAAGGGCCGGGGAGGGTTCACTCTTATCGATGGTGAGGACACCGAGCACGTGATCGAGTTTCGGCCGAAGCACTCGATGATGACGATGGGAAAGTGGTACGACATGCACTTCTCGTCTATGCCTGTGCAATTGCCGGAGTCACTGACCAACGAGGAGCGCGATGGCATTGCCGAAGGTGTCGCCCGCCTGGGCATGTCCCGCAGCGCCGTGTTCTTGGCGCTCGGTTACCCGCCGAAATCCAACAACCCATCGCTCAAGGCCACGTCGCTGCGCTACGAAGCGCGCCGGTTTGTTAGCCGGCGCGTTTACTTTGATGACAACGACGTGGTCAGCAAGATCACGCCCTAGCGATCTCAACAGCCTCTGCCACATCGGGCTGCGCGCTCTGTGCAAGCGCCCGGACACTACGCGCCATCGCTTCGACCCAGTCAGAGTCATCATTGAGTGCCGGCACGACAATGAGCTGTTCGCCGCCGGCGGCTTCAAACTCCTGGCGCAACTCGACACCGATCTCATCGATGGTCTCCAGGCAGTCGGCAGCGAATCCAGGCAACACGATGGTTTTGAACAGCGAGCAGTCCGAACGAGTCAGACCAGCAGTTCGCGAACCACGCGCGCCGGCTCGACACCGGTCAGGCGCACATCCAAGCCTTGGTGCGGGATCGTCAACCGTTCGTGATCAATGCCAAGACAATGCAGGATCGTCGCGTTGAGGTCGCGCACGTGCACCGGTTGGTCCACGATGTTGTAGCTGAAGTCGTCGGTCTGGCCGTAGACCTGACCACCCTGGATGCCGCCGCCCGCCATCCACATCGAAAAGCAGCGCGGGTGGTGATCGCGGCCGTAGTTCTTGCGCGTCAACTTGCCTTGGCAGTAGGCGGTGCGGCCAAACTCACCGCTCCAGATCACGAGCGTTTCGTCGAGCAAGCCGCGTTGCTTCAGGTCTTGCACCAACGCCCACGCTGGCTGGTCGATATCGCGACACTGCTTCGGCAAGTCACCCGTCAGGTTGAAGTGTTGATCCCAACCGCGGTGGAACATCTGCACGAAGCGAACCCCCCGCTCAATCATGCGGCGCGCCAACACGCACGAAGCCGCGAACGTGCCTGGTTTGTTCGCATCGGGGCCATACATCTCGGCCGTGCTCGCCGGCTCACCACTCAAGTCGGTCAGCTCTGGCACGGACGACTGCATGCGATACGCCAACTCGTACTGCGCGATGCGATTCTGGATCTCGGGATCGCCAACCTGCTCCTGTTGCCGCGCGTTCATGCGACGGAGGGAGTCAAGCATGCGCCGGCGGGACGCGGCGTCGACACCATCCGGGTTCTTCAAGAACAACACCGGGTCGCCCTGCGAACGCAACGCAACGCCGGCGTGTTTACTCGCCAACATGCCAGCGCCCCACAAACGGTTGTAGAGGGCTTGCGCCTCCTTGCGTCCGGTCCAAGTCGGCGTCATCACGGCAAAGCCGGGCAGGTCCTGATTCTCAGAGCCAAGCCCGTAGCTCAGCCACGAACCGAGACTCGGGCGACCCGGTTGTTCACGCCCAGTCGCAATGAACGTGATCGCGGGATCGTGGTTGATTGCTTCGGTGTAGACCGAGCGCACAATCGCGATGTCCTTCACCATCTGCGCGGTGTAGGGCAGCAGCTCTGAGATGTAGGCGCCATCCCCACCATTGTCGTACTGCTTGAAGTCGTAGATCGACGGCGCAATCGGAAAGCGCTTCTGCCCCGATGTCATGGTCGTCAGACGCTGGCCCTTGCGGATCGACTCGGGCAAGTCCGTATCGAACAACTCACGCAGCTTCGGCTTGTAGTCAAAGGTATCGATCTGCGATGGCGCACCGGCCATGAACAACCAGATCGCGCGCTTGGCCTTCGGCGCGAAGTGCGGCACACCTGGCAATGCGCCGCCGAGCGGCACACCTGGCAGTGTGCCGCCAAGCGGCATGCCGTCGCGCGCAAGCAGTGACGTGAGTGCAGCGGTGCCAAGCCCGAGGCCAGTTTGCCCAAAGAAGTGGCGTCGCGTGATCTGCCGAACGAAGTCGTTGGTCGCATGCATCGATTTAGCCCCTGGTCAACACCGCGTCGAGATTCAGGATCAGGTTGGCGACCATGGTCCAAGCGGCAAGTTCTTCGGCCGTCACCGCACTGTCAGCCTTGGCGGCTCCGATCTTGGCCAACTGCTTGGCTGCGCCAGGATCCGCAACAAATGCTGCGCGCTCAGCATGCAAGAACGACTTCACCTCGGCGACATCCACAGCGCACGGCACCTGACACGTCGCGCACGACAACGCCCACTTGATGCGCGCCTGATCGCCCTTGCCGCCCTGCCTTAGGATGCGCTCCGCAAACCCGCGCGCAGCTTCGACGTACTGCGGATCATTCATCAGCAGTAGCGCCTGCAAGGGTGTATTGGTTCGCTCGCGGCGTACGCGGCATTCCTCGCGACTCGGCGCATCAAACGTCGTCATCTGTGGCGGCGGTGAAGTGCGCTTCCAAAACGTGTAGAGACTGCGGCGATGCACCTGCTCATGTTCGGTGTCGGCCTTGAAGCGTGCGGTGTTCGAACTCGAGTAGCCGACTGCTCGCCACAGCCCCGCCGGCTGCGGCGGCTTCACGCCAGGGCCACCCAGCGTGCGCACCAGCAACCCAGACAGGTGCAGGGCCTGATCGCGCAACGTCTCGCCATCAAGGCGGAAACGCTGAC
>JAPYTD010000070.1:0-9897 GCA_029936315.1 Planctomycetota bacterium
TCCACAACGTGTCTCACACCACGGCTTCGTGGGGCAATGCGCGCACGTTCTTCTACACGTCGATTTCGGCGGAAGCCGACGACATCACGTTCGACCACGACATCACCTGGACGCAGAGCCAGTCGAATGCCGGCAACCAGGATTCGCGTCCGCAGGCGTGGGCCAAGAACGTGTTCTCGATCGGTGGCGTTGCGCACGGCAACAACAGCAGTGCCGCAGATGATTCGTGGCAGAACGGTGGTGCCAGCATCGGCCCGGCTTCGGATGGTCGCATCAAGCCGACCATGACCGCCTACTACGACAGCATCGGCACGACTTCTCAAGGTGGCGGTTACACGACGAGCTTCGGCGGCACCTCCGGTGCGACGCCGATCGTCGCTGGTCACAATGTGCTCGCGATCGACATGTTCAGCGACGAGGTGGTGCCGGGCTTTGGCCCGTTTGGCAACCAACTGCGCGTTCCGGGTGGCACGTCACACCAAAACCGTCCGAGTGCGCCGACCCTGAAGGCGCTGCAGACGATCAGTGGCGCGCAATACGCGTTCACCGGCGCCAGCAGCGACAACCGTCGCGAGCACCAGGGTTGGGGCTTCCCGAACCTGCAGACGATGTGGGACATGCGCAACAAGACGTTCATCGTCGACGAAGCGGATGTTCTGACGCAGGGCCAGACGCGTTCGTGGGCGATCAGCGTTGCCGCTGGCGAGCCATCCTTGCGCGCCGCCCTCAACTGGCGTGAGCCGGCGGGCAACCCGGCTGCGTCCGCGCACCTGATCAACAACCTGTCGCTGCGCGTCACCGCGCCGAACGGCACCGTCTACTGGGGCAACAACGGCCTCAATAATGGCGTGTGGTCGGTTGCTGGCGGCAGCGAAGATTCGGTCAACTCGATCGAAATGGTGTTCGTGCAGAACCCGGCAGCCGGCAACTGGAATGTCGAAGTCCTGGCGACCGCGATCGTCGAAGACAACCACGTCGAAACCGGCGGCATCGACGCCGACTACGGGCTCGTGGTCACGGGTGGCAACGGCACTAGCGTCGCGTTCGCGACCTTCAACACGTTCGGTAGTGGTTGCCCCGGCTCGGTTGTGCAGCCGGTCGTTTGCCCCGAGTTGAACCCGAACGGTGGCACGCCGGCATCCGACCTGCGTGACAACGAATACTGCTACGTCGTTCCGAACTCAGGTGCCTTGGTCGTGACTGGCTTCGACTTCTACACGCGTTCGACGGGTGGCACCGTCATCGTGCCGGCGCACATCTACCCTGGTGGCGTGCCGTCGGCCACGGCGCTCGCTTCGACGACGATCACGATTGGTGCGACCCCCGGCTTCTACACCGCAACGTTCAGTACGCCGGTCAACGTCACTGGCGACTTCTGCATCGGGGTCGATAGTTCGGCGCAGACCGTCTACATCAACTCGCTGACCTCGGGTGCTAGTGGCTCAGGCTACTACCGCGACATGATCAACGGGCCGGCGGCCTGGACCCTGTCGGGTCTGACCAACTTCCCGTCGTGGCGGATCAACTGCAGCGGTGCGGGCACGAACCTGACCCCGGCAATGGGCAGCGTTGGTCTGCCAAGCCTCGGCGGTAGCTACGACATTTCGGTGTCGGATGCTCTCGGTGGTACGTTCGGCGTGCTGGCATCGGGTCTGTCCGACTCGACGTGGAGCGGTGGTGCGCTGCCGGCAGTGTTGCCTGGCGCGCCGGGCTGCTTGTTGCTCGTCGATCCGGTTGTGCTCGACGCGGTTCTCCTGTCGGGTTCGGGCACGGGCAGCGTCTCGTTCTCGGTGCCGAACTCCAACGGCTTGATTGGCACCGAGGTGTTCCACCAATGGGGCATCCTCGACACAGTCAACTCGCTGGGAATCGTGCTGTCGAACGCGGGCCGGGCCTCGATCGGGAACTGATCCCGATTCACAGGAGGGGGACATAGTGACTCCCAACTCCCGGCTAGCGGCCGCCCGTGGCAACGTCAATCGTTGCGGGCGGCCGCTGGCCTGTACAGTTCGCGCCCTTTCGGGGCGCGAGGGCTGCGAGCCAACGGCGAAGCCCGTAGACTGCTCGCCGACTGCACCCAGACTGCCAGCCAATATGTTTTCGAATCTGCACACTCGACGCCTTCTCATTGTGCTCTTTGCGTTCGCCATCTCCGTGCCGCAGCTACGCGCACAGGAGGCGTTTGCCAAGGACGAGAAGACCCTCACCAAGAACTGCATCAAGGCACTGACTCGTTTTGCAGGGTCTGCGAAATCGAAGAAGGTGGGGCCGCGCGCTAAGCAGGCTCTCGATCTCATTCTTGAGTACGACCCCAACCACAAACGCACGCGCAGTGAGCTCGGTTTCCGCAAGGTCAAGGGTCAGTGGATTGGCAAGCCGCCCGAGAAGCGCAAGAAGTGGCGCGACAAGGCAACCTACGAGGGCCGCTTCAAGGTCATCGAAGATTGGGCAAAGACGGCTACACAGCTGAGCGTCCAGCACGCCAAGCTCGGTCTCAAGCTGAAGGATGCCGGCGAGTCGAAGCGCGCCACCTATCACCTCGGCAAGGCCGTCTACTACAACCCGCATCATCGCGAGGCCAACATCGCCCTCGGCCACAAGGAAGGGCCTGGGTTCTACGGCACGGACGAACAGATCGCCTATGCCAAGCGCATGAAGGAGATCGAGATCAAGGCCGTGGAGTTTGCGCGCAAGCAGTACCCGGTCGAAGAGCTCAATCCTGACCAGCCACCTCAGGAGTTTGTAAACCTGATCGACAACGCACCCGAATGGATGCTCAAGCCAAGCTTTGAGATCCACGGAGCCAAGAGCGCGCGCTTCACGGTCTGGGCACGAGGCTCACAAGGTCTTGCCAACGAGTCGGTCATGTGGGGCGAGCGCACCGTCGACTTCTGCGTCTGGTTGATGGGGGAGAAGGCTGCCAAGCGCCTGCGTTTTGTCGAGCGGGCGTCGGGTCGATGGGCTTGGCAGGGCTTCTTGGCAACCAACCGGGAGCGCGAGGAATTCCTGAAGGCCAACCCCAAGGTGCTCGCAGGCCGCACAGTCGCTGAAGCTCGGCGGTTCGCCAACAACAACTGGCGCACCAAAGGCGGCATTGCCGTGATGAAGGTCGGAGCTTCCCATCGCCGCATTCATGATGCCTTGATTGCGTACGTCGTCATGGATGGCCTGACCGCGCAACGCAACGATGGCATTGGTCAGGGCATTATCCACGCAGTTACGTGGTACCTGAAGTCGACTTCGATCGCGAAGTGGGGCGCGATCCCCGAAGGCACGGTTGGGCAAGACAGTCTCGAGCTGCCCGAAGGCACCAATTGGTGGATGCGGACCATTCGCGACCAAGCCGTGTCGCACCAGGATTGGGCCTTTGCTCAGGTTCCGCGCGAGAAGCTGAGCCGCTTCCGCAACGACTGCCGCCTCAAGACGTGGAGCTTGATGACGTGGATGATGGCCGCTTATCCGGATGCATGGCTCAACTTCTATCTTGGCTTGCCGGATGCCGACACGAAGGTGCCGACGCTTGAAGACGTCGAGGCAGTCGTCGTCAAGGAGCTTGGCAAGCCGAGTGCAGTGATCGATGCCGAGTGGCGCGAATGGGGTCGTGGCGACAGTGGCGTCGCCTATGGCACTGGCTATGGCCCACCGCTGTTGCCCGAGCGTCCCAGCGATATTGAGATTGCCGCACTGGCACAGATCAACTTGGTGCGCGCGCAGACGATTGCGTTTTCGTGGAAACCCGGCGAATCGATGCTCGATGGCACCTGGGGCGACTTGCCTGAGTGTGAGATGGATGCGGAAACGTCGATCGGTTGCGATCTGCACTCGAACTACGTTTCGAATCACCCGGACCTCGTCAACGACCCGGACGGCAAGATCCACGAAGAGGATCCAGCCCACGACGACTTCACCCGGCAGGGACAACAGTCCGGCGGTGGCAACATCGTCACCAGCACCGGCCGGGCAACCAAGGCGTTCGCGCGCAGTTCGGTTGATGGTTGGATGAGCGCGCCGTACCACCGGTTCCCGATGTTGCGCCACAACATCAAGCGACTCGGGTATTCGCACGTCGATGGCGAGCTGTCCGTGTCCGTGTTGGATATGGGATCGTTGACGGAGCCCTACGATCCAAACAAGGCGCCACGTTTGGTCGTGTGGCCAGCAAAGGACATGACGGGTGTGCCGACCCACTTTGGGGATCCGGAAAGTCCCAACCCACTCGCCGACCAACCGGAAGGCGAGCGAGACGTGACCAAGTGCGGCTACGTCGTCAGCATCCAGTTGCAGCGGCAGACTGCGAGCGCCCTAGGCGAGTGCAGCATCGAGTTGTGGGAGTCGCGCAAGGGGCGGGCGCCGACAAAGAACCTGGTGGCGAAGCGTTCGGCAGACATGACCAAATGGGCCGCACGTTGCCGCAAGCAGGTCGAGTGCTACTACCACACCCCGAAGGTGCCACTGAACAAGAAGCGGGACCAGCGCGATGTGCTGTTTGCGCTTCCGAAGGTGCCGTTGAAACCCGGCAAGACCTATCAGGCGCGGGCCTACCTGCAACTCGGTGGCGCCGACCCGTTGGTATTCGTCTGGGAGTTCTCGACGGGTAGCAAGAGGAAGGGGCTCAAGCTCAAGAAGCCGAAGAAGCCGAAGAAGTAGAGCTATTGAGGGTCTCATGGCGGGTTTGCCCGTCCTAGAGGCTGTTTGCGAGCCCGTCGTTCCCGGGCCACCGCTGCCTGGGCATCGTCTTGCACGCAAAGTGCGGATTCGCCGGTTGATCGTGCTGGAGCCGTTGCAAGCCTTGCAACCGGGGCCGGGTGGTCGACAATGTTCGGCCAAAACGACACCCGAACACCCGAGCCCCCCAAAGGCCATAGAGCCCCGATCCGAAATGAGCGAACGCGTCGACGAAATCCTCAGCTGGTATGAATCTGATCATCCCGGTGTCTTGAAAAACCTGCGGTGGATGATGGATACCGGTGCACTTGCCGGCACCGGCAAGTTCGTCATCCTGCCCGTGGACCAAGGCTTCGAGCACGGTCCGGCGCGCACGTTCGCGAAGAACTCGCCCGGCTACGATCCGCACTACCACTTCCAGCTTGCCCTCAAGGCCGGCTGCAACGCGTACGCGGCGCCGCTCGGCTTTCTCGAAGCCGGAGCGCGCACCTACGCCGGTCAGATCCCGCTGATCCTCAAGCTCAACAACTCGGACTCGCTCTACAGTCCGAAGAACCCGAAGCCGGCCGTCACCGCTTCGGTGCAAGACGCGCTGCGACTCGGTTGCGCAGCGATCGGATTCACGATCTACCCGGGCTCCGATCTCCGCGACGAGATGTACATGGAGTTGCGCGAGATTGCAGAAGAAGCCAAGGCGTGTGGCCTCGCGGTCGTGGTCTGGAGCTATCCGCGTGGCGCAGGCCTGAGCAAGGACGGTGAAACCGCGATCGACGTTTGCGCCTACGCCGCGCAAATTGCTGGTCAGCTCGGCGCCCACATCATCAAGGTCAAGCCGCCGACCGCACACATCGAGCAGGATGCTGCGCGCAAGGTCTACGAGTCGGAAGGCATCCCAATTGCGACGCTTGCAGAGCGCACTCGACACGTGATCCAGTCGGCCTTCGGTGGCCGCCGCATCGTGATCTTCTCGGGTGGCGCAGCCAAGGGCTCGGATGCCGTGATCGAGGAAATCAAGGGCCTCGCCGCTGGCGGTTCGTTTGGTTCGATCATGGGCCGCAACGCCTTCCAACGGCCACTGCCCGAAGCACTCGAGTTGCTGAAGACGGTCCAGGACATCCACCGCAACGCGAAGTAACGCCGCGGCCTCACAAACCGCGCCCTGCACCAGCTGCCGGACAGCAACTCAAGCAATTGAGGTAAGTGATTGGTCGCGCAGGGATGCTTGGCGGCGCGGGGATTTGACGGCACAGTGATCAACATGAAGCTTGTGCGACCGAGAGCCGTTGCCGTGACGTTACTTTTGTCGTGGCTCGTCAGTGCCTGCGTGCCGTCGGCCGATGGGCCCATCGGCGCGCGCCTGCCAACGCTTGTTGGTTCCAAGTCGGCGATCGACATCACCAGGCCAGATGCCAAGTCGGGGGTGCACGGCCGCATCGAGACGCATGCAGGCTTGCGCGTCCTGCGCGTTTGGGGCACGCCAGAAGAGCGCGGTTACGCGCACGGCTATCTGCTTGCCGAGGATATCCAGAAGATCATGAACCAGGAGTTCGCAGCGCGCTTTGCCGGCCGGCCAGCAGTGCTCCAGCAGGCTCGCGCCGCGTTGCCCCGCCTGATCGAATATCCGGACGAGATCGCCGTGGAACTCGGGGCACTGTGGCGAGGGCTCCTGGCGCGCAATCCGGATCGACGGATGCCCGACCTGGCACGAGACTTCGACAAGACAGACCTGCTGATCGCCAATGCGCTCGACGTATTTGGTTTGATGGGCTGCTCGAGTTTCACCGTGTGGGGCAAGCAGGCTGTTGGCGGCGGAGTCCTGACCGCGCGCAACTTCGATTGGCCGTTGACCGGCGAGCACATGCTCGACCACACGCTGCTGATCGTGCAGATGCCGAAAGGAAAGACCGCATCAGCTTCGGTTTCGTGGCCGGGTTACATCGGGTCCGTAACCGGGATCAGTCGCGATGGGGTGGCGGCCTACCTACACGTTGGCAATGCCAGAGCGGCGTTGCCGCAACCATCCTCGTGGCCGTCGGCAATTGCGACGCGCAAGATCCTTGAAGAGGGCGCGCAGGACACGGCGCGACTGAAGAAGGCACGAGAGTTCCTGGATTACACGAGTCCTCCCGTTGGCTTCCTTACGCACGTCGTGCTGCCACGCGTACGCAATGACGGGCCGCCGGCCGCGTTGTTTGAGACCAACGTTGAGGGGCCAATGCTAGGCGACGCGCCGCCGGGCGCGCTGGTCGTCACGAACCACTTCCAAACGCGCAAGGATGGCCGCAAGGCGTCGCGTGACAGCACTGGGCGAGAAGAGGATGTGCACAACGGCATCGCCGGGTGCCTGAAGGTTGGCGACCGTTCGGTGGATCCGGACGAAGCGTGGCAGATCCTGGCGACCGTGGAGAGGAGTGGCAGCCATGACTTCGGCACGCTGCACTCGTTGGTCTTTCGGCATGAGCCGTGGCACTTTGAGTTGCGCGTTGCCGACCACGGGGCGGACGGATTGGTGGGGGCGCCGAGCAGTTCGCGCCGCTATCAACTGACGCGCGAGCAGGTGTTCGGTCTCACCGGGAACGGCGGCAAGTAGCCCTTTCCGGCAGCAGATCCGAAAGAGTCTCGCGACGCGACTGAGCGACTTGGTCAATGCGCCCTCGCATGGGCACTGCAAGATCGCGAGACTTCCGGGTGCCCAGTGGGTGATGGGGGCGCTACCATTCTTCGCTCGAATCTCGGTCCGCGCCGCCTCGCTCATGAACGAAGTATCCGAAAGGAAAGTGCCTTGGGGCATGTACCTCGGCATTGCCGTCATTTCGGCATCCCTGCTCGCCTTCCAGGTGCTGTTGACCCGTGTGTGTGCGCTGCGACTTGCGTTCCACTTCGGCTTCCTGATCATCTCGAACAGTCTGCTCGGCATTGGTGCCAGTGGTTCGTTCTTGACGCTGTTCGAAGGGCGCTGGCGCAAGAAGCCAGAGAAGTGGATCTGCATATTCAGCGTGCTCTACGTCATCAGCTTGCTGCTGACATGGCAGTTTGCGCGCACGTGGGAGGTTCCGGAGAAGCTCAAGTTTGGCTTTGAGCCCGAAGAGCTCGCGCAGTTCCTACAGTTCGCGGTGTTCAACCTCGGCCTCGCGGTACCGTTCTTCTTCGGTGGTGGCGCCGTTGGCTTGATCCTGTCGGCTTACTCGCATCGTGTTAACAAGGTCTACGCGAGTGACCTCGTTGGTGCGGCGTTCGGCTGCATGCTGTGCCCGTTCTTGCTGTGGCCCGTCGGCGCCGGTGGCACGCTGTGCGCGGTGGTAATCCTTGGTGCGATCACGATTGCGTTGGTCGCACCGCAGAAGATCAAGCGACCCATGTGGATTGGCGCCGGTGTTTTGACCGTTGGCTTCGCCGCGTGGATGCCGTTCTTCGATGACCAGTTTGAAGTGCCCGGCAAGAAGTTCCTGCAGATGACGCAGGACCGCGGCATGGACGTCGATGGTTCGCGCGAGTATTCGAAGTGGAGCGCCAACAGTCGCATCGATGTGATTGAGAGCCCGCTGCCTATTTGGGTGGCCTACGGCATCGGCGCGAAGGACATTCCGTTCGTTAGCGATCCTGCAAACCGCGCCAAGCTCGGTAAGCAGAAGTGGATCATGCAGGACGGTGACGCGGGCACGTTCGTGACCGACTACACCAACAGTACGTTGGGTCGCGAGTACCTCGGGCGCACACTGTACTCGCTGACCGCAGCGGTCAAGAAGGGCACCAGCCCGCGCGTCTTCATCATCGGAGTCGGTGGCGCTCCGGACGTTTGGGCGCACAAGTTGATGGGCGCCAGCTATATCAAGGGCATCGAGCTCAACCGTGGCGTGCTTGAAGTGCACGATACCGTGGCCGAGGAGTTCTCCAGGGGGCTGCTGGAAGACCCGACCATCGAACTCGTTTGTGACGAAGGTCGATCCGCGCTGATGCGCGATAAGACCAAGTACGACATCATCCAGATGACGGGCATCGACACCTGGACGTCGTTGGCGTCGGGTGCCTACGTACTTGCCGAGAACTACCTGTACACCGTCGAGGCCGTGCAGCAGATGTACGAGCACCTCGAAGAGGGTGGCATCATCCAAGTGACGCGCATGGGCGCGAACATGGAGCGTCTCAGGCTGCTGTCGAACATCAATCAGGCGTTCGTCAATATGGGCATCGGCGACATGGCCGGCTCGGTTGCGGTAGTCACGGCCCAGTTGGATGGCCTGACGTCCGTGATGATCAAGAAGGGCAAGTTCGTCGAAGACGAAGTCGTGCGGTTGGAGGCGTTCCTTGCCACCTCCGGCCACGGCCAGCTCTACTTGCCGATGCGGTCGTCGGACAACAACATCATCGAGCGCTTCATCAAGCTTGAAGACAAGCAGAAGTTCATCGACGAGTTCCCGCGCCGCATCACTCCAACGACGGATGACCAGCCGTACTTCTTCAACTTCACGCGGTGGGACATGCCGGCGGAAGGCATGAAGTACCTCGACGAAGCGACCGAAGTGAGCCAAGGCAATCCGAACTTCCTGTGGATGCAGCTCGCCTTCTCGGCGTTGGTCTCGCTGCTGCTGATCGTTGTGCCGCTCGGGTTCAAGCGCAAGGCCGCCAAGTCCGCGCACGTGGGCCGCTTCCTCGTCTACTTCTGTGGCATCGGCGTCGGCTTCATCTTCCTCGAGATCGCGTTGATGCAGAAGTTGACGCTACTGCTCGGCCAACCGCTCTACTCGATCGTCGTGACGCTGTTCTCGATCCTGATCTTCACGGGCATCGGCAGTTTCTTGTCGGGGCCGTTGCTGAAGCGCGGCGTCATGATGACCCGCATGATCCCGGTCGGCATCGGCATCGTGACGATCGCGATTGTGATGTTCAGCGATCAAATCGTTGCCTCGGTGATCGCTGAAGACCTGACCACACGCGCCCTGGTCGCGGGCGCGATGACCGCTCCGTTGGCGTTGTTGCTCGGCATGCCCTTCGCCCATGGAGTTGGCTTGCTGCGCAAACTGTCGCCTGGATTCGTGCCATGGGCGTGGGCCGTCAACGGTTCGGCCAGCGTCGTCGGATCCGTGGTCACGGTCATCGTGTCGATGAACTTCGGGTTCAGCACGGTCTTGATCGCGGCAATCTTCATCTACGCGATCGCCTTCCTGTCCGTGGACAAGTTGGCGCGCAACTAGGGCGGCGCGCAACAACGGGCGCGCAACTAGGGCGGCGCGC
>JAPYTD010000070.1:9997-13311 GCA_029936315.1 Planctomycetota bacterium
GGCGCGCAACTAGGGCGGCGCGCAACAACGGGCGCGCAACTAGGGCGGCGCGCTGCCGCACCGCGAGCTGCTAAGGTAGCCATCATGGCGATTCGCGTTTCTGCGCTCGTATTGCTCCTCACCGCCACAGCCGTGGCGCAGGCGCCACCGGGGGCCCTGAAGCGCACCCTCGACGGCATCGACTTGCCCGAGCTCGAGAAGGTATGGCGCAAGTGGGTCGTGGACATGCGCGATCCGTGGCCCAGCCTGCGCAAGAAGAAGAGGGCGAGGTACAAGAAGTAGCGAACGGGTCGCCTAGCCGGAATCACTTCGACGTGTCAGTCGCAGGCGTCGATGGAGGTGACGTCCTTGGCGCAGGTCTTCGCACGTTCGTCGGGCGTCCGGCGATTCACGCGGTCACGCACGAGATGATGATGTGGCCGACGATCAGTACGCCGTTGATCCCTGCGAGCACGGCACCGATTCGACGGCGGGCCGTGGTCTTGGTTGGGAGGCACGCGAACAAGAGCGCGGTCAGAACGAGATGGACCGGCACGTTGAGGAACGTGAACTTGATGAGATCACTGTCTACCCGGTCGATGGTTATCGCGAAGAACCCGTTGGTGCCTTGTGACACGAGGTAGACCACGAGCCAGCTCGCATAGAGCTTGGCTAAGCGCTCGAGCACCTGACCAGATTGGGGCTGTGCGTCTTGTGGCTGCTGTTCTTGCGGGGCGTCGTTCATGGGGATGCGGGGGATGGCGCAGCCGGGCCGTGCTCGTGCAATCGTGTGCCAAGCTAGTGCAGGGTGCCACCTGGTTCAGGTAATTAGGACGGTGCCCGGGCACGCCAGCGGCGTTCTCATGAGGGCGAGGGCCCAATTCCAATCTCGAGAGCATCGACCTGGCAGAAAATGAGAAGGTCTTTTGCCAACGCATCGTTGTGCTGCGCGATCCGTGGCCTCGCCGACGCTTCGACAAGAAGAAGTAGTGCGTGCAGGGTGCGCGACCCCTCACTCCCCGCTAACCTGTTCGCGCGCATGGTGACCAAGAACGGCATCGACCCCGCCAAGGGCCTTGGCTGGGGCACCTTCCTCGCTGGCTTTGTGCCGGGGCTCCTTCAATATCAGCTTGGCCAGAGGTCCAAGGCAGGCCTGGCATTCCTCAGTTGCACGGCCTTGTTCTTCGTCGGTTGGGCGATCGTCGGGGAGCGCTTGTTCTACTGGGCGTTGTTTGCGGCCGACGACAAGGGTGGCCTGACCAATGGCCTCGCCCGGTTTGGCGCGATGACCCTGCCCGAGGTGATCAACCTGCCGGCCAACGCGATCGGCGGCTTCCTGGCGTTCGATGATACGCCGACCGGTTTGCGCATGATGCGCCTGCCGCGCGATGGCGAGCATTTCGCCGGCTGGCTGACCGGCGCGTCTGGCATGCTCGCCGCGTTCTGGGCTGCGCAAGCGCACTGGGATCTGCGGCTTCGTCGCGATGCGAGTGCGGTGGCAGAAGGCGCGGCTGCCATGGCCAACCCAGCCCTGTGCGCTGGCCTGTCGTGGCTCGTCCCCGGGCTTGGCCATGCGAAGGCCGGGCAGAAGGACAAGGCCATCGTCCTGGGCCTGTCGGTGCTCATCGTGTTTGCGCTCGGCTTGGTGTTCTCCAGCGGCCAGGCCGTCGACCGAGCGCACTATTCGGTTTGGTGGATCGGGCAAAACCTGTTTGGCGGTGGCTCGCTGTTCGCCTCACTGGTCACCGGCCCCATGCGAAGCACCGGCACCCCGATCGATCTCGACCTCGGCATCGTGCTGTGCACGGTCGCCGGCTTGATGAACCTCGTCGTCATGTGTGACGCCTACACCGTCGCCGAGCGCTCGTTGTTTCCGCTGCGTTCGTCTGGAGCTGCGAAATCTGCAGCAGCAACGACGGCCAACAAAGCTAGCCAAGCATCCTCGGAGACGAGCGCATGAGTTTGCTGTTCCGTATCGCGGTCTACCTGCCCGTGCTCTTCATGATCGCGGTCGTCGTCGTTGGCCAGCAGCATGCGACCGCCAAGGAAACGTTGCGCGCGGCCGCTACTCGCACGGTTCGGTGGACACTCTGGACGCTGATCCTGGTCGCCCTGATGACTGTGGCGGATGTGTTCGTGATTGGTTGGTAGCACGGAGCCATACCCAGAGAGCGATATCGAGAGCTACGCGACAGCGTTACAGGCCAGAGCTACACCACAGATCGCCAGGCAATCGCTGCACAGCCTGAGCCTGCTCGAGCCCGAACAGTGCGCGCCAGAATGCCGTATCGTCGAGGGCACACTCGCGTCGCAGCAAGTCGGTTGGCCTCGGACCACCTTTGAGCTGCGCCAGCACGGCCTGCTGGTCGCCGGTAACATGCAGGTGCAACGCGGTTTGGCCACTGCTCGCCACCAACCCAAGCGACTGCAGCAGCGAATCCGGGCTCTCGATGATGCCGCAGCCCTCGGCGATCAGTCGGTGGCAACCGCGGCTACGTTCGCTCTGCCATGGCCCTGGCACTGCGAACACCTCGGTGCTGCACTCCGCGGCGAACCGCGCCGTATGCAGGGCTCCGGACGCGATGCTACCTTCGACAACGATCACGGCCGGTGGTCCCGCACCCAGCAAGCGATTGCGCCGCACGAAGTGGCCGCGACGCGCGCGCCGGCCTGGCGGCAGTTCGGTGATCAGGCAGCCCGAGCCTTCGACGATGCGCTCGGCCAAGGTTGCATGCTCAGGCGGGTAGATCTGGTCGAGTGCACCGGCGAGCACGGCAACCGTTGGCGTGCCGCGTTGTAAGCAGGCCTTGTGAGCAATGCTGTCGATGCCTCTGGCGAGGCCGCTCCACAACACCGTGCCGGTGCGCGCGAGGGTTGCGCATAGGTCCGTTGCGGCATCGACTCCGTACGGCGTCGGTGTACGCGAGCCGACGACGGCGCACGCCGGTTCGACCGACAGGGCGGCGACGTCGCCCTGGGCAAACAGGACCAGCGGCTGCATCTGTTGTTGGCTTAGCCGTACTGGCCATTTGCTGTGTGCGGGCGTCAGGATGCGCATGCCCAGCTCGTGTGCTTGTTGGGTGATGGCGTCTGCCCGGTCGGCCAAATCCGGCAACCGCAACCGCTGCGCAGCGCGCGGCGGTACTTCGGGTGGTCCCGGTGGCGCTGTGAGCAACGCCTCAGGGTCCACATCTGGCGCCATCAGCGCAGCTATGGGGGACTCGCCGAAGCCTTCGGCAATGGCCAGCATCAGGTATGCATCGTGCACACCCTGCTAGGGGTACAAAGCTGTGGGCGGTGGCAGAAAACTGCCGACCGCCCACTGAGCTTTCAGT
>JAPYTD010000070.1:13411-23600 GCA_029936315.1 Planctomycetota bacterium
CACTGAGCTTTCAGTTGGAACGCTTGGTTCCTACTCGGTGCCTTCGTCCTTGTCCGAATCCGGAGTCGACTCAGCTGACGGCTCAGTCGTCGCCGCGGCTTTTTCCGTCTCGGCTTCTTCCTTCGGCTTTGGCGGGCGCTTGACCATTTTGAACGAAACGTCGTCGCCGTCGAGCTGCGCCGTGACTTCGTAGGGCTCACCCAGCTTGCCCTTGAGGATCTGCTCGGAGAGCGGGTCCTCGATCAGCTTCTCGATGCCGCGCTTCAGCGGGCGGGCGCCGAACTCCTCGTGGAACGACTTGTCGATGAGCCACTCGATGACAGGTTGCGTGATCACGAGCTCGTGACCCTTCTCCTGCATGCGGGCGTTCACCTTGACCAGCTCGTTCTCGACGATGCGCTGCATGTCTTTCTTGGTGAGCTGGTTGAAGATGATGATCTCATCGAGACGGTTGATGAACTCTGGGCGGAAGTGGCGTTCCACTTCACCCATGATCAGGTCCTTCATCTTGTCGTTGCCTGGCTCGGCACCGCCGCTGCTGAAGCCCAGGCCCGTCGAGTTCTTGATCAGGTTGGCGCCGATGTTCGACGTCAGGATCAGGATCACGTTGCGGAAGTCGATGTGGCGGCCGAACGAGTCGGTGAGCCGGCCTTCTTCCATGATCTGCAACAGCATGTTGAAGATGTCCGGGTGGGCTTTTTCGATTTCGTCGAGCAGCACGACGGAGTACGGACGCCGGCGAACCTTCTCGGTCAGCTGGCCACCTTCCTCGTAGCCGACGTAGCCCGGGGGCGCGCCGACCAGGCGGGAGGCGTTGTACTTCTCCATGTACTCGGACATGTCGATCTGGATGATCGATTCCTCGCTGCCAAACATGAACTTGGCGAGGCACTTCGACAGCCAGGTCTTACCGACACCCGACGGACCGAGGAACACGAACGAACCCATCGGGCGGTTCGGGTCCTTCAAACCAGCGCGCGAGCGGCGCACGGCCTTGGCGATCGACTTGATCGCGGCTGCCTGGTTGATGACGTCCTCGGCGAGCTCGTTCTCCATGTTGAGGAGGCGATCCGCTTCGGCTTGGTCCAGGCGTTGCAGCGGCACCCCCGTCATCTTGGAGACGGTTTCGGCGATGACCTCTGCGTCGACCTTGCCACCCGATTCGCGGGAGTTCTCACGCTCACGCCATTCGCGTTGGATCTCTTCCTTCTTCTTGGAGAGCTTGAACGCCTGGTCGCGCAGGTCGGCAGCACGTTCGAAGTCTTGGCCGGCGACGGCCTCTTCCTTCTCCTTGCTGAGTCGGGCGACTTCGGTGTCCATCTCCTGCAGATCCGGCGGCGCGGTCATCGACTTGATGCGGATGCGGGCACCTGCTTCATCGATGACGTCGATTGCCTTGTCCGGCAAGAACCGGCCCGTGATGTAGCGCGTGCTCATCTCGACGGCGGCCTCGAAGGCTTCGTCGGTGTAGGTCACGCGGTGGTGGGCTTCGTATTTGTCGCGTAGACCCTTGAGGATCTCGACCGTTTGCTCTGGGGTCGGCGGCTCAACGTTGACGGTTTGGAAGCGACGCTCAAGGGCGCCGTCCTTCTCAATGTACTTGCGGTATTCGTCGAGCGTCGTTGCGCCAATGCACTGCACTTCGCCGCGCGATAGCGCCGGCTTCAGCACGTTGCTCGCGTCGATCGCACCCTCGGCGCCACCGGCACCGACCAGCGTGTGCAGCTCGTCGATGAACAGCATCACGTCCTTGGCGCGGCGCACCTCGGTCATGACGGCCTTGATGCGCTCTTCGAATTGGCCACGGTATTTGGTGCCCGCCACCATCATTGCGAGGTCGAGAACGACCAGTCGCTTGCGACGCAGGATCTCGGGCACGGTGCCCTTGACGATGTTCTGCGCGAGACCTTCAACAATCGCGGTCTTGCCAACGCCAGCCTCGCCGAGCAACACCGGGTTGTTTTTGGTGCGGCGCGACAGGATCTGGATGACGCGCTCAATTTCGTCATCGCGGCCGATGACCGGGTCGAGCTTGGCGTCGCGCGCCAACTCAGTCAGGTCACGCCCGAACGAATCGAGGGCCGGCGTCTTGCTCTTGGTGTTGCCCGATCCGCTGCCGGAGCCAGAGCTGGCCGAGCCGCCACCCGAAGGCTCCGAGCCGTCGCCGTCGTCGTCGTTGCTCTCCGACGCGCCGAGGAACTCGAGCACCTCTTCGCGAACTTCGTCGAGCTTGATGCCGAGGTTCATCAGAACCTGCGCCGCGATGCCTTCGTTCTCGCGGATCAAGCCGAGCAGCAGGTGCTCGGTTCCGATGTAGTTGTGGCTGAGCTGGCTGGCTTCCTCAAGCGATAGCTCAAGGACCTTCTTCGCCCGTGGCGTGAAGGGCAGCTGGCCCATGGTGACCATCGAGGGGCCGGTTTTGACAATCTTCTCGACCTCGTGCCGGATCTTCTCAAGGTCGATCGACATGTTCTTCAACACGTTGGCAGCGACCCCGCTCCCTTCCTGCACGAGTCCGAGCAAGATGTGCTCAGTCCCGATGTACTCGTGGTTGAACTTCATTGCCTCTTGGCGGGCGAAGCTCATGACCTTTTTTGCGCGGTCTGTGAAGCGATCAAACATGCTGTAAACCTGGGTGGGCTCTTGCTGTACCGATCCATTGATCGGATGCCAGCGGTATAGGATTAACTAGACTTGGAGATCCAGCTTCGCATGGGGGACTTGGAGTGTTTTTTGGAGTTCCCGCCAGACCACATTTTGCCCTGATACGGGCATTTGTCGACCTTTTCGCTGGGGAGTCGGCCGAATCGTGGCCAAATCCAGAGGTGGTATTTGCGGTCGGAAAGCTGCCATAAAATTTGGGGTAAAGCACGTCTTGGCGCGGCCAATGCCGCAATACCTGACACGACTGCGTGCTGGAACCCCCGCAAGCCTGCCCCAGAAATCCCCCTAGGGAGTACAACCCAGGAGCTCGCGCAGCATCTGTGCCCGGCGTTGGTCGCGTTCTTCCGGGGTCAGCGTCTGGCGGGTGTAGCGCTGTAGGTGGGCCGGCTGCGACAGCAGCAAGGCCTGGTTGACGGCTCCCGCTGTGAATCCCTCGACGAGTTGCGTGTGGATCCCGAAGCGCAGGGCCGACAGGCAGCCGAGCGCTTCTTCGCTGGTCAGGATCTGCGCGCGCTCGAGCGTGCCGAGGGCACGGTGCACGCGATCGAGCGTTTTGACCCGGGCAGCGCCGCGCAACAGCGCCTCGCGCACTTCGCGTTCCCACTGCAGGATGCGGCCCACGGCCAGCATGACATCGCCCTGGATCTCGGATTCATCGCGACCGAGCGTGATCTGGTTGGAGACCTGGTAGAAGTCGCCGAGGGCGCGGCTGCCTTCGCCATAGAGACCGCGAACGGCCAGGCTGATCTTCTGCGCGACGTTGGTTGCCTTGTCGATCTCTTCGGACCAGACCAGGCCGGGTAGGTGCAGCATGACCGACAGGCGCAGGCCCGTGCCCGTGTTGGTCGGGCACGAGGTCAAGAACCCGAACTCTTCCGACCACGCCATTGGCAGTCGTTGCATCAACGTGTCGTCGAGCGATTCCATGCGTGCCCACGCCTCGTCCGGCTGTAGGCCCGAGCTGAACACCTGTATGCGCAAGTGGTCTTCCTCGTTGATCATGATCGCGACGCTCTCGCGAGAGTCATAGGCGACCCCGGTGTGGCGCGTGCTCGACGCCAGTTCGCGACTGATCAGGTGGCGTTCGACCAGCATCGAGCGTTCGAGTTCGTCGACCGGTTCGAGATCGAGCACGTTGAGTCTGACCGGCAGTCCCGGCTGGGCGAGTCGATCCGTGATGAACGCGTAGAGGCGCTCGGATTCGGTGTCGTCAAGGCTCGGCGCAAACGGGAAGCCGGCGAGGTTGCGCGCCAGACGGACGCGCGTGCAGATCGCGATGTCACTTTCGGGACCTGTGCCTGCTAGCCAGGCGCCAGGTTGGAAGTCGCGATGGCTGGGGCCGCCCCTTGGATCCTCGCCGTCGTCGCTCCTGCTCTTTTGCACGATTTAGTTGCTCTCTTCGCCTTCGGCTGCTTCACCAAGTTCTGCGCGACGGAGTTGGTCGCGCAATTCCGCTGCTTCTTCGTAGCGTTCGCCGCGCACCGCGTCTTCGAGTTTCTGGCGAAGATCGCTGAGGTCTTGCGGATCGATCGGCGCGGGTGCCTGCGACATCGTGCTCGGCAGGCGACCGGTGTGCATTTGCGATTCGTGGATGCGTTGCAGCAGTGGCATCAAGTCAGTGCGGAACGTGGTGTAGCAGCGCGGGCAACCGAGTCGTCCTTTGGCGCGGAAGACAGCAGGAGCCATGCCACAGCCGGGGCAGCATTCGGTTTGCGGCGTTTCGCGAGAGTGCCCTTTGGAGTCCTTTTGTGGCTTGAAGCCGCCGAGCAGGTCTTCGAGCATCGCGCTGGGCAGCTTCGGCGGTTTGGCTGGGGCGACCCCGAGCAGTTCTGCACATTCGGCACAGACATGCTGGGACCCCGTCACTGAGCCTTCGCTCAGATCCATCACGACAATGGTTGCGATCGCCTTTTGGCACGCGGTGCAGTACTGCATGTGCGCCCTTTACTCTAGCTATGAGTGGTGTCTGCTGCACGGTCCGTCACCGTGCGATGCGTGCCTGACCGACGATCGCGCACCAGGGAGTGAAACTCCAGTGCCCGAGATCGGAAGTTGGGGTACTGATCGAACGATGCGAAGGCCGGACTGAATAGAACCGCGTCGCCGGGCCTTGCGATTTCGAGTGCCGCGGCGAGCCCTTCCCTCAGGGTAAGGTGACTGGTCGTCGGGATCTGGCAATGCTCCGCAAATGGTCCTGCCGCGGCTCCGAACACGTGCGCCGATACCGCGTGCTCGGCGACCACCCGCGCAACTTTGCCGTGATCGCCATCTTTGCTCTTGCCGCCGCCTAGCCAGTGCACGCGCTGCGTCGTCTTGACGGCTGCCAACGCCAGGCGGGTCGACTCGACTTCGGTCGACACCGAGTTGTCGTAGATGTGTACACCGTCGATCGTTGTCAGCAACTGCAGGCGGAACGGCAACGGTGTGGCGGTCGCCATCGCGAAGCCAATCTGATGTGTGGGTGCGCCCAGCCAGGTTGCGGCCAGGCTCGCAGCCAGAACGTTTTCGAGCTGGAAGTCGCCGATTAGCCGCAGGGCGTTCTTGTGCAGGATGGTCTTCTTGGTTCCGTCGTCACTGCGCACTTGCACGTAGCCGGCCACAATCCCGGCGCTGCCCGGCCCGGGACTGTCGCACGTGAAGCAGCCGCGCGCTTTGGCCTCGCTGGCGAAGGCGGCAGCAACCGGATCGTCTGCGGCATGCACTACAAACTGCGTCGCCGCGGCGGCGAGCCGGCCCTTGGCTGCGTGGTAGTTGCTCAGCGTCCGGTGGCGGTCGAGGTGGTCGCTGCCAACCCGCGTGAATACGGCGCCGTGTAGGCGTCGGTGTTCGGCGAATCGCTCGAGTTGGAAGCTGGAGACCTCAAGCAGCGCAATCTGCGATTCGCGCCATTCCGCCTCGTCGGCGAGCAAACTGTTGCCAATGTTGCCGCCGACTAGGCTATCGATGCCAGCCGTCTGCAAGGCGCGGTGAAGCAGGGTTGTGGTCGAGGATTTGCCGTTGGTGCCGGTGATACCGACGACGCGACCCGGATACGCGGCGAGGAAAAGCTCGCACTCTTGCGTGCACGGGATGCCGCGCGCCAGAGCTTCTTGCCGCAGCGGGTTGTGGTCGGGAACGGCCGGACTCGTGACGACCAGTTCGATGCCGTCGAGCAGTTCGAGGTCTTCGCGTCCGAGCTGCCAGTCGATCTCGGCTCTGCCGAAACTGTGCTGCACGGCCAGCAGATCGTCGCTGCGACTGCCGTCGGCGACCCGCACGCGGCAGCCGCGCCGCAACAAGTGGCGCGTTGCTTCGCGCCCGCCACCGAAGCGGCCGAGGCCGTGCACGAGCACGTTGGTGCCAGCGGCTGGCAGTGCGGGGTCGGGGATCATCGCGCGATGCGCGCCTGGCGCCCGCGCGCACTCAGTTTGCCGAGTTCTTCCTGCGGAATCTCGCGGTTGATGCGCGTCTCCGGCGGCTTCTCAACGGCAACGATGGTCACTGTTTGATCGCCTCGACCGAGGAATGCCCGTCCGAGCACTTCGAGCGGGAAGTCGATCGGAAAGAGCCATGGACTCCAGGGCTCGGAAATCACAATCTGCTCGCTACTCGGCACGTGTTCGAACTGTGGAACACCATGTTCTTCGCGCACCAGCGGCACGGTGCCGATGCGGCTTGTGCCGTAGTAGCGAAAGCCGAGGCTGCGGAAGGTGGCGTCGCCAGCCTCATCAGGGACCTCTTCGGGGGCCTTCTCGGGGGTCTTATCGAGGTCGATCTTGTTCGCGCGAACTCGGCGACCGTCGACGAAGATATGGTGCTCGTCCGGGTTGATGAAGTGCAGTTGTGGGCCCTTGCAGGAGGCGCAGGCGAGCAGCAGGGCGGCCGTGCCCAAGCGGCTTAGCCAACTGTCGGTATGACGGAGGCAACTCATTGCGCTTCAACAACTTGCTGCATCTGACTTGTCGGGAAGCCAGCGCAGGAGACTGCGGGGATAAACTGGCGGAGAGGGGGGGATTCGAACCCCCGGTACCCGTGAAGGTACGTCGCCTTAGCAAGGCGGTGCATTCGGCCACTCTGCCACCTCTCCGGCGGCGCGCTCAGTAAAGCACGATCCTTGCCGGGTGCAACCTGCAACTTACGGAGATGTCGCTCGGGCCAGAAAGGAATGGCCTATCGAAAGGTGTCGTGGGTCGGGTCGACGACCCGGATCCCATCCATCGTCTCGCGCAGCAGCGTTGCAACGGTCTCGATGACGAAGTCGTTGATCTTTGGGTCCTCCCGATCGTAGTCGTGCAATAGCACGATGCCGCCGCCGTCGCTCCGAATGCGGTCGACCACCTGCTGCGGCGTCTCCTGCAGTTCTTGCGCGGTGTCGCAGCTATCCAGCGTCCAGAGCGGGCGAAACGGAACGCGCGTGGTCTTGTCGCTGGTGATGGTGTGCAGTCGAGCTCAGCCTGCGCGGATGTCGCGCACGCCGGTCCACGGCCAACTCTTCCAGTGGTGCACGTGGTCGAAGCCCGAGCGACGACAATCCGATCACCAGCAGCGCATTCATCGGCTAGTGCTCAGGGGGCAGTGGTTGTGGGGAAAGGCATGGGGCCCAAGGAGCCATCTCGAGCTCAGTCGCGGCTTGGTGCATCTTCCCATTCGTAGCCAAAGAAGTCGAACACCGGTGCGTCCTTGGTGCGGATCAGATCGCGTAGTTCTTCGTCGTAGTAGCTGCTGTAGTGGCGGTGCTTGCTGGTGTTTTGCGGGGGAGCTTGTTGGATCGCGCTCGCCATCGCAGGCGGCACCGTCGTGCATGCTCCGATCATGCTGAGCAAGTCTTCACGCAAGCTCTCCATCTTGCCGACCTTGGCGCCTTCGAGACCTTGCCCGAGCATGTCGAGCAGCGTCTGCGTCAGCGCACCAGCTTGCTGGGCGAGTGGGCCGCCAGCGGTGTAGGCCCGGCGCATGCTGCCGGCAAAGTCCAGCTTGCCGTCGTCGCTGATGCGTCGGAAGAACTCGTCCTGCACTCGTTGTTGGAAGTGAAACCACGACACGTGCCACGCGAACGGATTCCGCGCGATCGCCAGGCGGGGCAGATCGCGATGGCTGGGCGGAATCTGGTCGTGGGTGGCGTGCGCGTCGAGTCCCTGGAGTTCCCATTCCGGTGGCGCATGCCGCTCAAGGATCTCACGGACGAAGTTGCCGCCGGTCTTCGGAATGTGCACGAAGACGAAGTGTCGGGTCAGGAGCATGGGGAGCAGGAACGCTAGGCCTCTATCGGTTACAGGGCAAATGGGCTTGTGTCTGCCTGCTCTGGCCCCCGAACTCCGAGCTACCGAGGCTCCGTTGCAACCAGACTGCTACCAGACCGAGACGGTCGCGCGGTCGCTGAGGTAGGGTGGCGCCAGAGCGGACAATACGACCAGCTGGCTCGCCAGCGTCGATCCCGACAGGATCAGGTCCGCGGGGACTGCTACACGACCTCGGCAAGGTGCGTTAGTTCTCGAGCATCTCGCCAAACCACAGAACGCCTGAGTCGTCGCGCCAGCAGGTGCCGCGCGGAGCCTCTCTGATCGACTGCTCTCGCAAGTGGCTCGGTGGCAGGCCGCCGATTACGACGCCAGCCTTGCCAGTGCGGCCAACGACGTCGCCGTTGCCCATGAGATGCGTCTGTCCAATCACGACGACGACGAGGCGATCGCGGTAGCGCTCGCATGCATCGAGCACGGTCCGTGCGATGTAGGGGTCGCGCATGGCGAGCGGCAGGCGCGGTGTTGGTTCGAGAGCAAACACGGGGATTTCGTGCTGCTTGGCAAACTCCAACAGCGACCGGAAGAACCACGGATCCAGTGCCCGGTCGTCGAGCCATGAGCCGGACCATCGCGTGCGCATCTGGTCGCGCAACGTGCGCATGTCGGTCTCGCCGGCCAGGAAATCGTTGACCAGGTGTTGGTCGCGCACGCCGATCGCTTCGAGGCCAAGCGCCATGGCGACGCCGCGCCGGGAGAGTTGCTGTAGCAGTACGCTCTGCAAGGCGTGCAGGCGAGAATGGCGATGGTGGTCGCCGAGCCACAGCAAGTGCGTCGTTGCCAACTTGCGGAGCAGGTCGGCACGTGGCATCTCGGCGACGAGTTCTCGTCCGGCGGCCGCCTCATAACTCGCGCGGTAGGCCGCGAACTCGGATCCCGGGCCGCCCTGCCACAGGAAGTCTTGCGAACAAGACGCCGCGAACACGAACGCCAAGATGACTGGGAGGAGCTGCTTGGGCATGATGCCGAGCTACAGATTCCCGGTGATCATCATGAAGCGCAAGGTTGGTGTCGTTCTCTCTGGTTGTGGTTTTCTCGATGGCACGGAGATCAGTGAGGCAGTGCTGACATTGCTGGCACTCGATCGCCACGATCTCGAAGCCGTTTGCATGGCGCCCAGTGGCCCGCAGGCCCACGTCGTGGACCACATGACTGGCGAAGAGGTGCCGGCGTTCATGCTTGATGCGGGTCTCGCCGATGTCTCTGCGGGCATCGATGCACTGGTGTCTGCCATGCGCGACGGCAAGCCGCAGGGGACAGAGCAATGAGCCGCGTCAAGTCGAGCCGGCGACCGCTCAGTGGCAAGCGTTGCCTCGTCACTGGTGGCGGTTCGGGGATCGGGGAAGGTATTGCCAGAAGCCTTGGCGAGGCGGGCGCAACCGTCGCCGTGCTCGGCCGCAAGCGCAATAAACTCAACCGCGTCGTCAAGGACCTGGCCGCCGCCAAGATCGAAGCGATCGCCATCACTGGTGACGTCGCCGACGAGGCCTCGATCAAGCGCAGCATCGATCGCGCCCACAAGGCACTCGGTGGGCTTGATGTCTTGGTTAACAACGCCGGCATCGGTGGCCCCAACGGCTGCGCGTTGCCCGGCCCGGATCGCTGGCACGAGATCGTGCGAACGAACCTCGATGGCGTCTACTACGCATCGCGTGCGGCCCAGCGGCATCTGCCCACCGGCGGCCGCATCATCAACATCAGTTCGGTGCTCGGCCGTTTTGGTGTGCCTGGCTACACGGCATACTGCGCGAGCAAGCACGGGGTCATTGGCTTCACCAAGGCGTTGGCGCTCGAGTTGGCGGCCCGCGAGATCACCGTCAACGCGATCTGTCCGGGTTGGGTCGACACCAACATGGCGACCGAGGGTCTGCAAGCGATGGCAGACGGCCTGCAGGTCGAACTCGACGAAGCGCGTCGCATGGCGATGTCGGCAGTGCCACTTGGTCGCATGCTACAGCCGGAAGAGATCGGCAGCCTGGTGGTCTGGCTGGCCTCCAAGGGTGCGGCAGCAATGACGGGTCAAGCGATCAGTCACTGCGGTGGCCAGGTGATGTGGTAGCAACAGGTAGTGTCCTAGGGCACTACCTGGCCGCGTCGATCAGGCAACTTCAGCGGCTCACACCGGGATCCTCGGCGCCGATTGGGCCGTGCCATGGCGCCTTCGCATGTTTGCCGTGGCAACGCGGTTGGAGGGGTTCGACTACGGTGTCGGCGACGTGATGGTGCGCGCCGATGGCACCCTACTCAAT
>JAPYTD010000011.1:0-18983 GCA_029936315.1 Planctomycetota bacterium
GTATTGGCCCGGCATGGGCTTTGTGCTGTCGATCGGGCTCGTGTTCCTGATCGGCTTGCTGATGTACTCGTTCATCGTGCGCCAGATCTACCGGCGCCTTACCGCACTTCTCGAGCACATCCCGATCGTCAAGTTTGTCTACGGCATGTTCGTCGACGTTGCTCGATTGGTCTCAAGTGCCGAGGAGAAGCCCTTTCGGCGAGTTGTGCTGGTGCGGTTGACCGACGGCATTGAGCAAATTGGATTTGTCACGCGTGAGCGCTTCGACGATCACCCGGACATCGGGGAAGGCAAAGTTGCCGTCTATTTGCCGATGAGCTACCAGCTCGGCGGGTTCACGATGATCATGCCGCTGTCGTCGATCCGAGATCTCGATATGTCGGTCGAAGAGGCTCTGCGGTTCTGCGTTACCGCCGGGGTCTCGCGGCCCGATGACGCGTGAGCGACAGCCTTGTTGCCGACTGAGTTTGTGATGAGGGCGCGCTTTCGGGCCTGAATCCGTAAGATTCGCAACCCACCATGCGGATCCTTCACGCAATTGTCGTCCCCGTCTTGCTCACCTCGGCGCTCGTCGCCCAGAAGCCATCCTTTCCTGAGTCGATGGATTTCGGTCCATGTCTGATGACGACCTTCGACGGCGGTGGCCTTTGTGGCACCACCGAGAAGGGGCTCGTCATTCGCCTTGGCGACCGCGGCGCGGTTGCGTTTGATACCGAACTGCTGCGAATGTCCGTAGCGTGGACGGATGGTTGGTTGCGACTGCGCGGCACCGCCTATGACGGTGCGCACGGCCCGTTCCCGAGTCGCCGCGGCAAGAAGTTGGCCGAGACGCGCCCGGGCCCCGGTTGGGCGCGACTTGGTAGCCTCGCCGACCCGCGACCGATTCCGCATGGACCCCTGCCAAGTGCGTGGGGTAAGTACGGCGGCCACAGTCGAGTCGGTGATGAAATCGTTGTCGACTACCGCATCGGCGACATGAACGTGCGCGAGCTGTACGCAATCGAAGGTGATGCCCAGCCAGTCTTGCTACGCACCTTGGAGTTTGCTCCGTCGAAGACGCCGCAGCAGATGGTCGTGCTCGATGGTCCTGAGGGAGCGGGTCACGGTGCGATAGTCGGCAACGAATTGCGCGCGGCCATGTTGATGTGGTCGATGCACCAGAAGTCGGCAGTCGAGCTCGAATCGGCAGCTGGTGGCTGGGATAGCCTCGTGCTCGGTGGCCCATCCAATGCCGACTACCTCGACGCAAAGAGTGGCTCGGGTGCGACGATCGAGGCGGTCGATGGCTTCGCGCGCGTTCATGGCGCGCAAGGCTCGTCGGTGCCGAAGCTCACCGACGGTGTTGCCGCGGGTAATGACGACGACACAAGCAACAGCGTCTGGTTTGACAAGCGCAAAGTTGGTGGCCGCAACACGGACCACGGTCGCTTTGTCGTCGACCTCAAGAAGGCCGTCGATGTTTCGCGCGTGCACACCTACTCGTGGCACAAGAAGGAACGCGCGCGTCAGTCCTACGTGCTCTACGGTCGCAATGGTGCGGGGGATGCCGCGGCCAAGAACCTCAAGGGAGCTGGCTGGCAGCGCATCGCCAAGATCGACAGCGACGAACTTGGTCGCGGCGGCAAGCACGCGGTCAGCATCGCCAAAAAGGGCGGGCTCGGCACGTTTACGCACCTGCTGTTTGACGTGAACCGTGGCGCGACGTTCTTCTCGGAGATCGACGTCTACGCTGGTGGCGTCAAGTCGAAGCTCGACGCCGAAGGAGCCGATCAACGCTACCTCGCAGTTGCGGTGCACGGCAGTGATGGCCCGACCCTCGATGTTGATGGCAGCCGCGTTCTGCTCAATGTGCCTGCCCACGACAAGACGCTGCGCGTGCAGCTCCGGATCACGGCGCTGGGCAATGACTCGCTCGCGACGGCATTGCCCAAGCTTGTCAAGGCACGCACCGTCAACGGCATTGCATCGGGTCCGTCGAAGAAGCGCTGGGGCGGCAAGATCGTCACGAAGGGTACGCGTGGTCCGGATGATGGCGCGTTTGCCGTCGATACGATCACGATTCCGTTTGAGAATCCGTGGGGTTCGCGCATGCGCACCGGCGCGTTCGATTTCTTTGCCGATGGCCGCGCCGCCGTTTCGACTTGGAACGGCGATGTCTGGATCGTTTCCGGCATCGACGAAGCCCTCGATAAGATCGAGTGGCAGCGATTCGCGACCGGACTGTTCGATCCACTCGGCTTGCGCATCGTCGACGACGTCGTCTACGTGCACGGCCGCGATGGCTTGACTCGTCTGATCGATACCAACAACGACGGCGAAGCCGATCGCTACGAGTGCTTCAACAACCAGGTCTACATCACGGCCGCGTTCCACGAGTTCGCGTTCGACCTGCAGACCGACAAGGAAGGCAACTTCTACTTCACCAAGGGTGCGCCCGTGAATCCCGGTGGGCGTGGCTTCATGAAGATCGTGCCGCATCACGGAACCATCCTGAAGGTCAGTCGCGACGGCTCGACGATCGAAACCGTTGCGACGGGAATGCGCGCGCCAAACGGCATGGGCGTGTCGCCAACCGGCATCATCACGAGCGGAGACAACGAAGGTACCTACATGCCGCGTTGCCGTCTCAATTGGATCGAGAAGCCTGGCTTCTACGCTGGTGTCAAGGACACGGCGCATCGCACGCCCGTTCCCGATCAGCCGGATCTGCCTCTGTGTTGGATGCCGATGGAAGTCGACAACTCGGGCGGCGGCCAGGTGTGGGTTACCGGTAGTGCATGGAGGGACCTTCAAGGTCGTTTGCTGCACTACTCGTATGGCACGTGCTCGACCTACCTGGTGTTGTCCGAACGCGTTAACGGCCAGATGCAAGGCGGCGTTGTGCGGCTGCCGGCGAACTACACGTCGAGCTGCATGCGCGGTCGCTTCTCGCCGATCGACGGCCAGATGTATGTGATTGGCTTGAAGGGTTGGCAAACCAGCGCGGCGCGTGAAGGTGGTTTCCACCGTGTGCGGCGCACGAGTCGTCCGCTTGACCTACCGGTCGCGTTGAGCACTTGTGACAAGGGCGTTTACCTGACGTTCTCGTCGGCGCTCGATGCCGAGACCGCGGCCGATCCAGAGAGCTTCGGCGTGCAGGTGTGGAACTACCACTACTCGCAAAACTACGGTTCACCGGAGCTGTCGATCCTGCACCCCGAACGCAAGGTCGCCCGGGGCAAGCCGAATCGTGACTCGCTGAAGGTCACGTCAAGCAAGCTGTCAGCTGACGGGCATACCGTGTTCTTGGCAATCGAGGGCATGCAGCCCGTTCACCAGATGAAGATCACCTGGGATCTCGATTCGAAGGATGGGCGCGGGGTGCGCGGTGAGTTGCACAACTCGATTCATGCACTGCAGAAGGACCCCGGTTTCCCGAAGGCGCGCTAGATGCTGATTCGTTCGAGCTTGGCAGTCGCTGGCATGGTGGCGGTCGGGTTGCTGACCGCTGCCGGTTCTGGCGACTCGGCACCCTTGGTTCCGCAAGGGCAGATGGCTCGCGGTGTGAAGGTTACGTTCGAAGCCATCCGCGGGGACAAGGAACGGCACAGTCAGCGGGCACGTCTGTTGTCGCTGGCCGTCGAACGCGGCGAGACGCCGACGCCGTACTTGCCCGTGGGGGCATTCCGCGCGACCTACGAGACGGTGGTGACGTTGCCCGCGCGCGATCGCATGAACTTCCACATCGATGGTCGCGGCAAGGCGAAGCTGTCGATCAACGGCAAGGTCATTCTCCAAGGTTCAATGTCGGCTCGCAGGTCGCTCGAGACCGACAAGGTCGTGCGACTGAAGAAGGGCGGCAACGACGTCAAGCTTGAGTTCGAGAGTGCGGCACGCGGGGACGGCCAGATGCGGTTGTTCTGGTCCGGGCGAGACTTTGGCTTCGAGCCGGTTGCGCCCGAGTTGCTGTCGTTCGTCGCGAGCGATGACGAAGTCGTGCAGGGTGAGCAGTTGCGCTTCGGCCACACGCTGTTCGCGGAGCGGCGCTGTGCGCGTTGCCACGACTACGACCGACTTCGCATTGCTGAGTCGGCGTATCTTGAACTCGCCCGCTCGGGTCCGGATCTCCGCTTCGTCGGTTCGCGCACGCATCAAGGTTGGCTTAAGGAATGGCTCGACGATCCGCACGCGATGCGGCCAGAAGCGACGATGCCGAAGTTCCCGCTGTCGGGTTCGGATTCGATCGACATCGCCAGCTACCTGAACACCCTCGGCGAACCGCAGCCGCATCAGGGCTTTGACGACAAGCAGGTCGAAGCAGGCCAAGAGCGCTTTGCCGAACTCGGCTGTGTGGCTTGCCACACACGCACCGACGAAACCAAGAAAGACGCCGAACTCGGCCGCCGTATCCAGCTCGGCTTCGTCAAACAGAAGTGGCATGCAGCGGCATTGATCGGCTACTTGCAAGAGCCAACCGCGCACTACACCGACGTGCGCATGCCAGACTTGAAGGTGTCCGCCGATGACGCTGTGAACCTCGCGGCCTACCTGATGAAGGGCGCTGCACCGTTGCCGGTGCAGCGAGGCGACATGAAGAAAGGGCGGCGGCTTGTGCGCAAGCATGCGTGCTACTTGTGCCACGTGTTCGGTGACGACATCCCACCCGTGGACCGCGTCTTCCCTCGCTACCGCAACTTGAAGCCGAAGCGCGGTTGCCTCGCCGACAAGGTGGGCGGTAACGCACCAGATCACAAGCTGTCAGAATCGCAGCGTGACGCTTTGCGCGCGTTCTTGCCGTTGGCTGGCGACATCCCGTTCCGCAAGTCGCCGCTCGACTATGGCTCGCGCTACATGCAAACAGAGCGTTGCGGTGCCTGCCACGCGATCGATGGGCAGGCCTCGACGTGGGCGCAGCTGGCCGAGAAGTGGTCCATGGACGTGCCGCTGCCGCCCGAGCAGGATCCCGTTGCGCAAGGGTTGCCGGGATTGACCTGGGTGGGCGCGAAGCTGCAACCGTCGTGGATTCGCAAGTTCGTCACCGGCGAGTTGCCGTCGCCGCGACCGTGGTTGACTGCGCGCATGCCGAAGTTCGAGAAACACGGCACGGCCTTGACCGCAGGCCTGGTGCGAGAGCATGGCTACGGCTCGAAGGACGAACCGATCCGGCCTGGCGGTGCCAACCTTGCAGTTCACGGCGGCCGTCTGATTGAGATGGGTACCGGCTTTGGTTGCGTGCAATGCCATGCCGTTGGCAACAAGAAGGCGACGCAAGTGTTCGAGCGCGAAGGCATCAACCTGATCACGGCGCGCAAGCGGTTGCGGCACGAGTATTACACGCGTTGGCTCGCCGATCCGACGCGCCTCGATCCTGATGCCCGTATGCCGAAGTATGCGGACAACACCGGCAAGACCGCGTTCACCGACGTGCTCGGCGGCAAGGCCGCGGATCAGTTCGAAGCGATCTGGCAGTTCTTGGGAGACCGGGCGCGCTAGTGAGCGAGTCTTTGCAAGCGCTCGGGGTGGAACTGATCGCTGCGTCTAGCGGAGAACTGCAGCTACGTGCTGCCAACGTCGATTGGCTGCGTGCGGTGCTAGTTGCGTTTGGCCACCGTGCCCACATCGAAGGGGAGACCCTGCATGTTCCGTCGGCGGACATCGACAACGTCGAACGAGCGGTACGCGCGGCGCTCGCGCCACAGGCCGTGCTGTTGGATCTGGACGGGGTGCTGGTCGACATCGCGCGTCGCAACCACATCGCCAAAGTCGAGGACGTGCAGGCAATCGCCGCCCACTACCCGTTGGGTGTTGTGACGACATGCCCGCGTCGCGTTGCCGAATCGGTGCTCGAACAGCATGGCTTCCTCAAGTTCGTTGGTGTCGTTGTCGGCAGCGAGGATGGACCGTGCAAGCCGGACCCATTCCCGGTGCGCTACGCGTTGCAGCAACTCGGCAAGCAAAGCGCCTGGATGCTTGGCGACAATCCGAGCGATGTGACTGCGGCACGCGGCGCGGGTGTGGTGCCGTTCGGGATCCTGCCGCGCGGCATTGGGGCGGAGTCACACATGGATCGCCTGCGTGCTGCCGGCGCGGTGCGGCTGGTAGAAGGCGTTGGCTCTTTGTTGACGCTGCTGCCGCCGCGCTAAGGCAGCGTCAATTCGCACTAGCGGCGCACAAGCGCGTCGCGGCGCCTTGGGCCAGGCTCACTTGCCACGAATCTGGCGGTAACGCTCGCGGTACTTCTTGGCGAGTTCGCTCTGCTTCGTGCGCAGGTCGATCTTGCGTCCTTGGATGAACGCCATCTCGATCTTCGACGTCAGTTCAAACGGATGGCCATCGGCGATGAATAACGTCGCATCCTTGCCCACATCGAGTGAACCCAGTCGATCGCCGACGCCGAGGATCTCGGCTGTATCCTTGGTGATCGCCGCAAATGCCTCCTGCTCGGACAGTCCATACGCAGCCGCCGTGGCCGCGTGGTAGGGGAGGTTGCGGTCGTTGGAGTAGTCGCTGCCGGTGCCGATGCAGAACTTGACACCGGCCTTGCGCAGGTCGTGTGGCAGCGTGAACGCTTCGTCGTAGCCAACGTCATCGCGCCGTGGCAAGCGATGTACGCCGTCGATAATCACCGGCACCTGATGCTGACTAAGTAGTGCAGTGCAGCCGCGCGACTCGTGGCCGCCGACGATGATGATGCGCAACTTTCTGCTCACACCCCAACGGATGGCCGACTCGATCTGTTCGACGGTGTTGGCGAGCACGAACACTGGTACTTCGCCGCGAATCGCTGGCACCAGCGCGGCGTGACGGATGTCGAGCGGCACCTTTGTGTCTACGGTGCGAGCATTCGACCAGGCTTTGGCTGCTGTGAAGGCATCGTCGATCTGCTGCCTTTGCTCGGCGTGCCTGCCCTTGTCTTCGGTCGGCGGTGTCGGTGCCGGGCGGAATCGCCGCGATCGTGCGGCTGGCCAGGTCACGACTGGTCCTGCGTTGACGCGCACCGCCATTTCCGCGTTGGTCCAGCCGTCCAGTTGCATGATCGAAGCACGGCCGGGAATCAGGCCGCCGATCGGAAACACCGTCGCTGCCAGCACACCGTTTGCACGTGCCACCGGGATGGCGGCCGAGTCCGGATTGACTGCCGTCATGGCGATGGCTTCAGGCGACATCTCCCCGAGTTCATTGGTGTCGACGGACTGAGGTACCATGCCGATCTCGATCAGGCCGAGTTGCGTGTGCGGCGAGATCATGCCGGGGAACACGTGCTTGCCACCGAGGTCGATGCGTACCGGCGCGGGCAAACCACGCGGGAGCTTTGGTTCTTCGCCATTTGCCAGTACAGCCTGGATCTTGCCCTTGTCAAACCAGATCGTGCCGCCGAGCACGATGCCCTTGGACACTGTGTGGATGGTTGCGTTCGTCAGGATAATCGGGCCCGTTTGTGGCGCGGCTTTCGCAAGCAGGTCCTGGGCGGTGAGCGGCGCGGCGGTCGCGAGCACTAGAACGACTCCTGTAGTGAAACGGATCATTAACGGCCTCCAACGGCAGTGCGGCAGCAGTAGTCGATGTGAGTTTCTTCGGCAGCCCAGTAGGCGTCGCGTGGATCGCCTTCCTTGGCGGTGCGGCCTGAGCCTTTGCCGCCCTTATCGAGGGCGAGTTGCAGCAGGCGTTGACGTTCTGTTTGGATGCCCTTGCGCAGTTCTGCATCGCGCTCAAGCGAGAACATCATGCGGCCATCGACCCAGGTGGCTTCACAGCGTGCCGCGTAGCGGAGCGGGTTGCTGGACCACAGCGCAATGTCGGCGTCCTTGCCGCGAGTCAGCGAACCGGTGTGCGCAAAGATGCCGAGTTGGATCGCGGGGTTGCGGGTTACGAAGTGCAGCGCTTCATGCTCGGCGACGCCGCCGTACTTGACTGCCTTGCCGGCCTCGGTGTTGAGGCGGCGGGCGTGTTCGCTGCTGTCGCTGTTGAACGAAACGTTGACGCCATACTCATGCAGGATGGCGCCATTGTCCGGAATCGCGTCGTAGACCTCGAACTTGTAGGCCCACCAATCGCTAAACGACGACGCTCCGATGGCTGATTGCTTGATCGCGTCCGCGACCTTGTAGCCTTCTAGAACGTGTTGGAACGTGCCGATCTTGATGCCGTACTCGTTCGCGAGTCCGCACAGCATGAAGATCTCGTCCTGCCGGTAGCTGTGGCAGTGGATGCGGCGGCGACTGGCGAGCACCTCGGCCAGAGCTTCGAGTTCGAGATCGACGCGCGGGGGCAGTACCTTGGCGCGTTCGCGCGGCGATAGTTTTTGGTAGGCGGCAAGCTCTTGTGCGTACGCCTCGGCGGCTGCGAAGCGATCCCGCAGAACGCCTTCGACGCCCATGCGCGTATTCGGATAGCGCGTGTTGGCACTGCTGCGCCGGTTGACGCGGCGCGGGTTCTCGCCGAGCGCGAACTTGATGCCAGGTGCCGAGCCCACAAGCATCATTTCTTCGGGATTGAGCACGCCCCATCGCACCTTCACCGTGTTGCTCTGGCCGCCGATCACGTTGGCCGAACCGTGCAGTTGGTTGACCGCCGTGACGCCACCGGCGAGTTGCCGGTACCAGTTGACGTCGTCGGGGTTGACGACGTCTTGGATGCGAACCTCACTGGTTACAGCCTGGCCGCTTTCGTTGACGCCGCGCGAGATGCCGGTGTGCGAGTGGCAGTCAATGATGCCTGCGGTGATGTGTTTGCCCTTGGCGTCGACGACCACTGTGCCTTGTGGCAGTTCGGGCATGTCATTGCTCGGGCCCGAGAACGCAATCTTGCCGCGGCGCACGTAGACGGCGCCGCTGCGCAGCTTGCCGCGACCGTCGCCGGTCCACAGCGTGCCGCCGACGATGGCGAAGTCGCGTTGACTCGGCATCTCGGCGAAGCCGTAGCCACCGAGGGGCGTTGGCAGCGACGCCTCGATGGCGAGCTTGCTCGTTTCCTCCTTCTCCTCTTTATCGTCGTCCTCCTTGTTCGAGTCGTCTTGTTTGGCAGCGCGCGTGGCAGTGATGACGAACGCACGCCCATCTGACTGGGTGCAAACGCCAGTCAAGCCGTTCTTGTCGCGGTGAAGCCGCAGCCAAAACGTGTGGTCCTTGGTTGCCTTGCCCTTCAGTTGGCACGTAAACGAGTCGCTATCGCGCTTACTCGAGCCGACCTTGATCTCGTCGTCGCCGAGCTTGCAGGTAATCTTCTTGCCGTCGATCGTAACTATTGGCATGCCGTTGCTGCCATCGCCCGGCCAGCCGCTGGCCAACGTCCAGCTGCCATCGAGGCCTACGTCCTTGGCTTTGGCAACGACATGTCGTCGGCCGCCAACCCAGACGTCGCGTACGATGCGTTCCTTGCCGAACAGGCTGCCCTCGACGACGACCAGGTTGGCGAGCTTGCCGACCGCGATTGTGCCGCAGTCCTTGTCGATGCCAAGCAGCTTGGCTGGCGTCGTGGTCACTGCTGCGAGTGCCTGCGCGCTGGTAACGCCCTGTTCCTTCGCGTCGCGCACGCGTGCGGTGAAGTCGCTTCGTTTGCGCAAGCGTGTGGTGGTCCAGGCGATGGTGACGCCCGCATCCAGTAGTCGTTTGCTGTTGGTCGGCGCTTGTTCCCAGGATTGCAGTTGTCGCAAGGAAACGCGATCTGCTTTGGCGGCCGTCGAGACATCGGGAGTCTCGGGCAACTGCAGCGGCACGATGAACGGGGCACCACTATTGGCAATTGCCGCAAGCCGGCGGAACTCCATGCCGCTGCCAACGATCACCGCCTTGCGGCGAAACTCCTTGGCCACCTTGAGGCAACGAAGGGACTGCAGTTCGTTCGTTGTGTCAAACCACAGTGGCTTGGCGCTTTGACCGGAGATGGCGGCGAGTACTCGCGACGCCTGCGGAGCGTTCGCCTTGAGCGATGCATCGCGCGCAACCGCCGACTGGCAGCGTGTGTACCACTGGCCGTCCGCGAGGGACTGGCGCAGCAACGCGATCGCGCCCATCTCACTGTTGGGGTAGCCGCCACGGTTGGTCTGCAGGCTTGCCACTGGGAACGCCGTCGGGTTGAGCACGCGCGCCTTGTCGGTGTCGGTCGGCTCGTCGAGCAGGATGATGGTGCTCGAACCCTTGAGGATGCCACCCGAGGGGGCGGCGGCGACGACAGTGAAGCCGAGGGCGCGCAGTTCCTTGCGTTCTTTCTCGCCGACGAGCGCGCCGTCAAGCGCGTTGCGCTGCGGCTGCACCATCGCGTTCCAGTGCTTGTCGGTCATGTCCTCGTCCAGCGCGGGCACGTCCGAGGCGAAGAACGGTTCGATCAAGCCTGGGTAAATCGTCAATCCCGTGCAGTCGATGACGGTGGCGCCCTTTGGGGCCGCGACCCCGTTTTCAATCGACGTGATGCGGCCGTGGCGCATGACAATCGTTGCCCGTGTGAGCTCCTCGCCGGGCTCCGGAATGACGGTTGCGTTTTGTAGTGCATACCAACCTGGATGGACGGGTCGCGGTCCGTTGTGCGGAGGACCTTGCGCGATCGTCGAGGCAACCAGGGTGGCGAGAACGACGAGCTTGCCGATTCGCATGGCGCGAGCATACGGACGGAGCCGGCCTGAGCGAATGTCCGGATGGGGCAACACGTCCCGCGTTTGTCATGGTCTCCTCTGCAATGATGCACACACACAGAGTTTCGTGAACCGCTGGCACCAGCCGAGCGACCTAACCGACGAACCTGACGCCGTTCCGCTGATCAGACCCTGGATGAATTGCTTGTGCTGTCTTGCCGCGGCAGCACTGCCTGGTGGGTCTGGCTCACCAGTGTCATTCAGCTCGTGATCTTCGGGATTGCGGTGTGGACGGCGGTGCGCTTCTTCTCGGCAGAGACCACTGATGACCGCGTGCTATGGGGCATTCCGCTGATCGTGACGTGGATCATTGCCGGCATGCTCAAGATGATGGTCTGGAACCACGTGGAGCGCGGCATGCTGCGCCGCGAGATCAAACGTGTCGAACTGCAGGTGGCCACGTTGAGTCTGCGCTTGAAGGATCGCGTGTAGGGACATTTTGGTACCCAGGTTGACAGACTCTACTAGTGTGATACTAGTTGATAGACATGGAACGTCTCCTTGCCAGCTACGTGCAGCCAAAGCTCAATCGCCTTACGGCCTTGAGCTGCGTTGCCGCGTCGTGCTGGTGGTGGCAAGCCGCAGTTGCGGGTTGCCCACGTTCCATTCAGTGATCATTTAGACGCTGACGACCGAAACGAGAAGGCAACCCCCGCGGGAGTTGCCTTCTGTCGTTTCAGGGGGAACTGACCGCTCGGGTTGCCACGACAACGATGGCAAACCCAACCCCAATTCCCCGAATCCAACAGGGCGCAGAACGTCCTCAAGAACACGTGCGCGATGCCTTTGGGGCGGCGAGCGTGCAATGCGCCGTGTTGGCAACCGAGCTGCGCCTTGCCGATTGCGTGGCACCCGAGGTCTTGCATGGCCGCACCCGCAATCGAGGGCGCGTCTTGTTTGCGAGTCGTGGCCACAACCGGCAGGTGCTGGTGGTGACGCGGGCGCCTTTGCGGCTGCAGGTTCGTGGCGATCAGGCGTCGGTCAGCTTGCTGGAGTTGACGATGGCGCCGTTGCTCCGTTCCCTGCACAAGCGTTTGCCTGGTTCGCAGTTGCTCGGCCTTGAGCTTACGATTCCGATCGAAGTCCCGACGCCTGACCCCGCCGCATTGGACCGCGATGTGCTGCGCGAACCATCGCTGCTGGATCCAGTGCGTGCGTTGGTCGCTCTCGTGGGGGATCGAGAACCTTGTGCGGTGCCGGTTGGGGTGTTTGGTGCGTTTGCTTTCGATCTAGTCGATCACTTCGAGTCGTTGGGTCCACGGCGCCCGGATCCTGGTGACGACGCGGATCTCGAACTTGTGCTTGGTCTCGACATCGTGCGATATGACGAGGACCACCACAGTGTGCAGGTCGTGACGCGTGGGCTGCCATGGGAGGCGATGTCGGTTGTGCAGGAACGTCACGCGAAGACGCTCAAGGCACTCCGCGAGCCGGATCAGCGGGCGCCCGGTCGTACGGTTGCCGGCCAGTGTGGCCCGCGCATCGTCGAGCAACCGGACCAGCAGTTTCTCGATGGTGTGCACAAGTTGCGCGAGCACATCGCTGCGGGCGATGTCTTCCAGGCGGTGCTCTCGAGGGCGGTGCAGTGGCAGTGCAATGCGGACTCGCTCGATGTGTTCGAACTGCTGACTGCCCGTGAGCCGTCACCGTATTCGTTCCACCTCGACCTCGAACATGGGGCTTTGTTTGGTGCGTCGCCCGAGACGTGTGTTCGCGTTGATGATCGTCAGGTTGAGATTCGGCCGATCGCTGGAACGACCGAACGATCCAGCGACAGCGATACCGATGCGCGCCTCGCGTTGGCGTTGCTGTTCGACCACAAGGAACGCGCCGAGCACGTCATGTTGCTCGATCTCGCCCGCAACGACATCGCGCGCATCGCCGTGCCGGGCACGACGGAGGTTGTGCAGCAGTTTGCCGTTGAGAAGTACAGTCGGGTGCAGCATCTCGTCAGTCGAGTTCGTGGCGCGCTGCGGCCAGAGTTGGATGCGCTGCATGCGTATCGTGCCGCGGCCAACATGGGCACGCTGAGCGGTGCGCCCAAGGCGCGGGCGACCGAACTCATTCGCGAGATCGAACCGACCGGGCGCGGGTTCTATGGCGGTGCCGTCGGTTACCTGATGGCAGATGGCAGCTTCGATTCGTGCATCACGATTCGCAGCATGAGGGCCAAGAACGGCGTCTACCGTGCCCAGGCGGGCGCCGGCATCGTGTGGCACAGCGACGCAGATCGCGAACTCGAAGAGACCGATCGCAAGCTGCGCGCAGTTGGCGAAGTCATGGCATCGCTGCAAGGCGTGCCCTCGGTTGAGGTGCGTGCATGAGTCGCGAGCGCGTACTCTTGCTCGATCACCGCGACAGCTTTGTCTACGTGCTCGCCGACCGCATCGCGCGGTTGGGTGTCGACGTCGACGTTGTGCGTAGCAGCATGTCGCTGGCAGAATGGCAGCTCAGCCTCGAACGCGTGCAGCCGGTGTTGGTGGTGCTATCGCCGGGGCCGGGTCATCCCGCGGACGCCGAGCTTGCGCGTGGGTGGTTGGCGACGCGGCCGCAGCTGCCTGTGTTTGGCGTTTGCCTGGGCCACCAGGTCATTGGGCTTGCCGCCGGCGAACAAATCGAACGTGCCGCGCAGCCAGTGCACGGCGAGGCTTGCGAAGTCGAATGGCACACGCAACCGTTCGCATCGCAGCAGGTGTCCCTGCCGAAGCGCATGCCGGTTGCCCGCTACCACAGCCTGCTCGTGACGCGCAGCGCAGAATCGACTGCGTTGCGCACGCTGGCAACGGCCAGGCAAGACGGCCACGACATCGTGATGGCCATGCAACACACCGAACTGCCGCAGATCGGCGTGCAGTTCCACCCGGAGTCGGTCTTGACGCCACACGGCCAGCAGGTGCTGCGCGGTGTCCTGGCGTGGGCCCGATCAGCAACAGTTTCTTTCCAACGTGATGAGGTGACGCAATGAGTGTTTCGCGACTACTACGCGATGTCGTATCCGGCCAGCCGGTCGACACGGTTTTGCTCGAAGAGGTGCTTTCGCAGGCGATGACGGGCGAGGTCGACGCGATCGCGTTCGGCGGGCTACTGTCGGCGTTGGCGTGCCGCGAACCGGAAGCGGACTGGTTGGTTGCCGGAGCGTTGGCGCTGCGCGCGCACGGCATTGCGGTGCGCCCTCAAGTGCGACCGCTCGTTGATACCTGCGGCACGGGCGGCGATGGCAGCGGCACCTTTAACGTGTCGACGGCAGCCGCATTCGTGGTTGCGGGTGCAGGGTGCGCGGTTGCCAAGCACGGCAATCGCGGGGTCTCGTCACCGGTTGGCTCGGCGGATGTGCTCGAAGCATCGGGTGTACAGTTGGAACAGACACCGCAGCGAGCGTGCGAACTGCTGGATGCGGTTGGCTTTGCGTTCTTGTTCGCGCCGTCGTTCCATCCGGCGATGCGGCATGTCGCGCCGATTCGCCGCGCCCTGGGCGTGCGCACCCTGTTCAACTTGCTGGGGCCACTCGCGAACCCAGCCCGCGCGGAGTTTCAGCTGGTCGGCGTCTACTCGCCCAAGCTGACGCGGGTCGTCGCCGAAGCGTTGCGGTTGCTCGGTACGCAGGGAGCGCTGGTCGTGCACTGCGATGGCGTCGATGAAATCGGTTTGCATGCCGTCACCCATGCCCATCAGGTGCTCGATGGCAAGGTCAATGAGGTGCACATTGATCCAGCCGAGTGTGGCATTGCCCGCGGTGGCATTGATGCGCTGAGAGGATCCTCCGACAAACACAATAATGCGGCGTTGCTGCGGCAGGCGCTGACCGGCGAAGGTGCGGAACGAAGCGAGGTCGTTGCCTTGAATGCCGGTGCAGCGTTGTGGGTCGCCAAACGCGTGCCGTCTCTGCGTGAAGGCTACGAAGTGGCGCGCTCTGTGATGCAACGCGGTAGAGCCGAGCGCGTGCTCGATCGCTACATCACTTCTTCGCAGTCCCCAACTCAGATGGCATCATGAACGGTGTTCTGCTCGAGTTGCTGTCGGCGTCGCGCGAACGTCGCGTTGCCGTTACTACGGGTGGCGCGGTCGAATCGACGCGGCCCTCGTTGTTGGCGGCCTTGCGCGGGCGCCAGCAAGTAAAGTTGTTGGCGGAGTTCAAGCGCTGCAGCCCGAGCGACGCGCAGCTGGCGCCAGGCACGGATTTGATCGCTCAGGTCTCGGGCTATGAGCAGGCGGGGGCGGCGGGTTTGTCGGTCCTTACCGAGCCAACACGATTCCGCGGCAGCCTCGGCGATCTTGGCGCTGCGGTCGCTGCGACGACCTTGCCCGTCTTGCGCAAAGACTTCTTGGTGCGGCCCGAACAGGTGCAGGAGTCCGTTGCGCACGGCGCGAGTGCAGTGCTGTTGATCGCACGTTGCTTGCCGGGTTCGCAGTTGGCGGAGCTGGCGGACGCGTGTGCACAGTGCCAAGCCGAGATGCTGATCGAGTGCCACGATGAGGCGGATCTCGAACGCGCCTTGCCATTTTCCGAAGCGATGCTCGGCATCAACAACCGAGACCTTGATACGTTGCAGTTGGACCGAGACGTCTTCTTGCGGTTGGCGAGACTGGTTCCGAAGGAGCGAGTCGTGGTGGCTGAATCGGGCTATACCGATCCGGCCCAGCTTCGAGAGCTGCATGGCCTGGCCGACGCCGTCTTGATCGGCACGGCCCTGATGCGTGGGCCCAGTTCCGTTGCTCGAGCGGCCGCCTTTGCCAACGGAGGCCAGTCGTGAGGGTCAAGATTTGTGGTTTGCGCCGCGAAACCGATGCCGAGTTGGCGATCGAGTTGGGAGCGACGCACGTTGGCGTCGTCTTGGCAGCAGATTCCCCGCGCTGTGCCACGCATGTTGAGGCGCGTGCCATTGTCAGGTGTGCGCGCGGCCGAGCAGAAGCCGTGCTCGTTTTTCGTGGCGAGAGCAATGATGCGATCTTGCGCGCTTGTGAAGCCGTTGGCGTGCTTCGCGTGCAGGTGCACGGCGCTGACGTGCAGCGTTGCCGCGAGTTGGCCGGGGCAGGGCTGTTGCCGATCCCCGTTGCGGTGGTCTCACCCGTGGCGCAGCAGTTGCCCGTGTTTGCGGATCCGCCAACCGAACGCAACCCGAGCTTGTTGGATGGCGGCTGCGGGGGTGCTGGCACTTGCTTTGCATGGTCGTTGCTCGCCAATGACTTGCCGCACGCTGTGTTCATCGCCGGGGGCGTTTCGCCAACGAACGTGGCCGAGTTGCTGCGGTTCCGGCCATGGGGCATCGATGTCAGCAGCGGCATCGAGATTGAGCCGGGCATCAAGGACCCGGTTCTGATGAGGCAGTTGTTGCGCGACGTGCGCGCCCACGGGGTGGTGGCATGAGCGTCATTCCTCAGGTCGGCGCATTCGGTGCTTACGGCGGACGTTATGCGCCAGAACTTCTGTGGCACGCGCTCGCCGAATTGGCCGACGCGCATCGTCGCATCGTTCCGTCGCCGGAGTTCCAGAGAGCGTTCCGTCGTGAGTTGCGCACGTGGGGAGGGCGGCCGACGCCGCTGACCGAAGTGCCAAGCTTCTCGGCGTTGGCACGCTTGCGCGTGTGGTTGAAGCGCGAGGACCTGCTACACGGCGGCGCCCACAAGACCAACAACGTGATCGGCCAGGCGTTGCTCGCCAAACGGCTTGGCAAGCGCCGACTCGTTGCCGAAACTGGTGCCGGCCAACATGGTGTCGCGACCGCGATGGCGGGCGCCCGTCATGGCCTGCCGGTCACGATCTACATGGGCGCGCGCGACATGGAACGTCAGGCCTCCAACGTCGCGCGCATGAAGCTGTGCGGTGCCGAAGTGATTCCGGTCACGACGGGCGCGGCCACCCTCAAGGAAGCGATCGACGATGCGCTGCGCGACTGGGCAGCAACCGTTGATGACACGCACTATGTGTTGGGCACGGTCTGCGGGCCGGATCCGTTCCCCGCGCTTGTGCGCGATCTGCAGGCCGTGATTGGTCGCGAGGCGCGGGCACAATGCTTGCGTCAGATTGGCGAGTTGCCAGCTGCTGCGATGGCATGCGTTGGCGGCGGCAGCAATGCGATCGGTTTGTTCTCGGGGTTTGTCGATGATGACCAAGTAAAGTTCTTCGGTGCCGAACCGGGTGGATCCGGCATTGCGAGTGGCCGCCACGGCGCGACGTTGTGTGCCGGCACGCCGGGACTTCTACACGGAGCCCGCAGCTACATGTTGCAAGACAAGCATGGGCAGGTGTTGGATAGCCACAGTGTTGCCGCGGGACTCGATTACCCCGCTGTTGGGCCTGAGCACTCGTTCCTGAAGGATAGTGGCCGCGCCGAGTACCGAGCGGTTTGTGATGATGCGGCGCTCGCAGCGGTGACCACGTTGACGCGTAGCGAAGGGATTCTGCCGGCGATCGAGTCCGCGCACGCGCTTGCGCTGTGCCTTACCGCGGTTGACGACGGTTTGCTCAACGAAGGCGACTGCGTCGTCGTCAATCTATCGGGACGGGGCGACAAGGATCTGCCGACGCTGTTGGCGAACCTGCCGGGAGAGGAGTCGTGAGTCTTGCCAGGTTGCATGAAGTGCTGTGCCAATCGCGGCAGCACGTCAGTCCGTTCTTGATGCTTGGCGATCCGACGCCCGATGTCTGCGTCGCGCTGTGTCGTGAGTTGGTAGCGGCCGGTGCGTCCATGCTCGAACTTGGACTTCCGTACGCGGACCCGAGTGCTGATGGACCGGTCGTGCAGGCCGCCGGCATGCGAGCCCGCAAAGCAGGTGTCTCCACCGATGAAGCGTTGCAGACTTTGGCTCGGGTGCGCGCAGCGTGCCCGGACACGCCGTGCAACCTGCTGGTCTACGGCAATCTCGTACATGCGCGCGGCTATGCACGCTTCTGCGCGGATGCCGTCGCTGCCGGAGCGAGTTCCCTGCTTGTGCCGGACATCCCACTTGAAGAAGGTGCCGTGTTGCGACGCATCTGTCGCGAACATGGTCTGGGCAACGTGCTGCTAGCTGGCCCAAGGACTCCGAACAAGCGTCTCGCGGCGATTGCGGCCGAGAGCGATGCGTTCGTCTACTTGGCTGGCCATCAGGGCATAACTGGCGCCAACGCCAACATGGCCGAGTGTCGCGCGGCGCTCGTTGCCCGTGTGCGTCGCTACATCGATGTACCCATGTGCGTCGGTTTCGGACTCAGTTCGCCGCAACACATCCAGGAAGTGCACGGCGCCGGCGCGGAGGTCGCCGTCGTTGGCAGTCATCTGCTACGTGTCTTGTCGCACGCCCTGCAAGAACACCCTGGCGACCTAGCCCATTTGCTTGCTGCCGTTCGCACCGCATTCCAACAACTGTTACCGGCGTTTCGCCAACCGAAGGAGATTCCATCATGCTCGTAATCCTGCACCCAGACTGCACCGTTGCCGAAGTGGCAGCCGTCGAAGAGACCATTCTGAAGATGGGCTACACCCCGATTCCTGTGCCCGGTCCAAGCCGCACCGCGATTTGTGTGACTGGCAACAAGGGGCCAGTCGATGCTGCACCGCTGGCGCGCCTCGCCGGTGTCGTCGATACGATCGCCGTGACGAAGCCATACAAGCTCGTTAGTCGCGAGACCAAGCTCGAGGACACAGTCGTTTCCGTTGGCGATGTCAAAATCGGGGGCGACGCGCCTACGGTCATGATTGCCGGGCCGTGCAGTGTCGAAACCGAAGCGCGCACAATGGCGATCGCTGAGGGCGTTGCAGCTGCTGGTGCGCGTTTGTTCCGCGCAGGCGCCTTCAAACCGCGCACGAGCCCTTACGACTTTCAAGGGCTCGGGGTCGAGGGGCTGCAGACGTTGTCGCACGTTCGTGAGCAGACGGGTCTACGGATCGTGTCCGAGGTCATCGATGCGCGGGATGTTGGAGTCATGGCCGAACATGTCGATCTGTTGCAGGTGGGGGCACGCAACATGCAGAACTTCACATTGCTGCGCGCTCTCGCGGAAGTGGATCGGCCGATCCTACTGAAGCGCGGGCCTTCGGCGACGTTGTCGGAGTGGTTGATGGCCGCCGAGTATCTGCTCGCGTTTGGCAATGCGAACGTGATCCTCTGCGAGCGCGGCATCCGCACGTTTTCGGATCACGCGCGCAACACGCTGGACCTCAACGTAGTGCCCGCGGTGCGTGAGCTGTCGCACCTGCCAGTGATTGTCGATCCGTCGCACGGCATCGGCCACCGTGCTCGCGTGCGGGTGATGGCTCGCGCCGCGGTTGCGTCTGGTGCGCATGGCTTGATCGTCGAAGCGCACACCGATCCAACAACGGCCTACACCGACGCACAGCAAACTGTCGACGTGGCGACGATCTCCGGCATCGTGTCGGACATGGCTGTGCTGTCCGAG
>JAPYTD010000011.1:19083-88522 GCA_029936315.1 Planctomycetota bacterium
CTGTTCGATGATGGCTTCGTGGTTGTCGGGGACCGTGCCGAACGGTTGTTTCAAACGAGTGTTCGAACGGCTTGGGCGAGGTAGTCGTACTGCTCGATGCTGTTGTAGATCTGCGGCGAGATGCGCAGCATACGTCGCTCGGGATGCGGCCACCGCATCACTGGGACCTCGATCTTATATTGTTCCCACAAAGAGGCTTGCATCGGATCAGATCCGGTGGGGTGGAGCACCGGCTGGCTCGATGCCGGCAGGATCACCGACGCTAGCGAGCCGATCATGTCGTCTGGCGCTGGCGGCTCGGTGCCCAACACATCGCACAGTTGTTGCCTGCCGGCGAGGGCCAAATCGTGGTTGTTGGCGCGCAGTTCTTCGAACCCGCCGGGCAACAGCGAATGGAGGAACTCGATCGCGTTGGGCACGCACATCCATGCCGTGAAGTCGTTGGTGCCGGTGAAGTCAAACTCGAGCAGGAAGCGGGAGCGGTCGGTGCGCGTGGAGTTGGCGCCGTGGCTGATCGACAGCGGTCGTATGCAGGGCTGGCGATCGCGGCGCACATACAACATCGCCGAACCCTTTGGCGAGCACAGCCACTTGTGGCAGTTGCCGGTGTAGTAAGCGGCACCAAGCGCGGTCAGGTCGAGTGGCAACATGCCGGGTGCATGGGCGCCGTCGACGAGCGTTTCGATGCCGCGTTCGTTGAGTGCGTGCACGATCTCTTCTACCGGCATGATGACGCCGGTTGGGCTCGTGACGTGATCGATCAAACACAGCCGCGTCTTGTCGGTGACCTGGTCGAGCACCGCATCGACGACTTGCTTCCTATTCGTAATGGGAAACGGAATCGATGCCACGACGATGCGCGCGCCGTGCCGTTCGGCGACGTAGTTGAGTGCATTGCGCGACGCATTGTATTCGTGGTCGGTCACCAACAGTTCGTCGTCGGCTGCAAACGGCAGCGAACGCAGAACGGTATTGACGCCAGCCGTCGCGTTGGGAACGAACACGAGATCTTCTGCCTCGCACCCGACGAAGCGCGCCAGCCGCGGCTTGGCAGCATCGATGCGTTCTTCGAGCGTGTGGTAGAGAAACCGCAGCGGCTGCGCTTCCATCTCGCGGCGCAGTTCGTGTTGCCGTTCAAGGATGACGCGCGGGCAGGCACCGAAGCTGCCGTGATTGAGGAACACGACTTCGGGATCGAGGTCCCAATGGCGTGCGAATGGTGAGGGCGACGGCTTCGTCATGGTCTATTGCACGCGCACCGACATCCGCACCTTGCAGTCGCTGAGCTTGGCCGCGTCCGGTGTGCCGCGATGCAGGTGGATGAACGGCTGCGCAACGATTGGCCCCAATGCTTTGAGCTTGCGGTTGACCAGGGCGCGATTCAGCAGGGACGTGCCCTTGCGGATGCGATCTTCGACGCTGGCCTTGTCGGGGTCGTCGCCAGGGTTGATGGCCGGGTAGACCACCAGCATGCGGGTCGCGTCACTGCCGGAGATCCGCCATTGGGGAGGCGCCTTCAGTGCCGGTCCACCCTTACGCTGGCGGAACGGAATCGCGAAGTGGTTGGTGCCATGCTCTTGCCACAGCATCGGGAAGCCAAATATCTGCTGTTCCTGCCCGTCGAGTTCCTCATACACCGGCAGGTATGCCTCATGGCGCTTTGCCCAGGCGTCGGAGGTCCAGCCGTCAGACGCCTCGAGCAGAGCCCACTTCGCGGCGCGGCCATCCACGAGGATGGGGGTGGGGGATTCTTGTTCGCGAACGGTTCCAGGCGCGGTCATGCGCACCCGTTCGTTCGGATCCTTGTTGTTGCCCTCAGTAGGGGCGTCGAAGAACCCGTTCGGAATGAGGATGCCGCCGTCTTCGAAAAACACGCCGCACGTGCCGAGTGGGATCAGCGAGGCCTTGTTGACGATCCACGTTGTCTTGGTGCGCAGGTAGTCGTCAATGCGCACGACTTGCGTTCCGTAGGTGAACGAGCGCGGCAGCAGAGTGTCTTCGAACAGGTGCAACAGCGTGGTCGTGCCGGCCTTGTCCACCAATACGAAGTGGTCACCGTCCTGGCGGCACGCCGTGGCGCGGTAGAGCGGTCCGAACGATGCTGCGTCGACGATTCGCACGAGCGGCTTGATCAGCTCAGCGATGGCGTCGCCCGGATTGTCATCGTTCGGTTTGCTGAGGCGATGAACCTGGCCATCCCGCAGCAGGTAGTCGTTGCGCGCCTCGCCAATGCGGGCGCGATCCGGCAAGTCGGCTTGCACCAGCAGGCGCCTACCGTCCGTCAAGGTCACCGTGACCTTGACCTGCTGCATGCGCTTGCGCAGTGGTCTGTGGCACTCGTTGAGAATGGCTTCGACGAGTTTGTGGTCGGCGACGTCCGCAACCTTGCGCGCATTCGCCGGAGCTTGGGTATTGCCCGCAGCGTGATTGCCCGCCGAGCCATTGCCAGAGCCAATAGCGCCGGGTTGATTGCTCGGCTCGGGTTCGCGATTGCACGAACTCAAGGCGATGCCGATCAAGCAGGCCGCTAGCCTCGCTGGAAGCGATTGAAGTCGAACTTCTACTACCACAGCGTAGGTCGTACTGGGCGCAACGGCCGACGGCAAGTGGTCGCTGCCGACAGCGGCAACGCTTCCTACTTCCTGTTCTTCTCGCCGCGCTCGAACACCTTGCGCCACGCGGAGACGTCGTAGGTGTAGTCCTTGTCACCGGCGAGGCGGGCGAGCGCCTTGCGGGCACTCAGGCGAACGTTCGGGTTGGTCTCCTGCGGCTTGAGCAGCTCGAGCAGGTCCTTCCAGTTCTCTTGCGCGTTCATGCGGCCCATTGCGACCGAGGCCGCCATGCGTAGCCGTGGCGACGGATGCTTGAGCATCGGCAGGATGAGGTCAACGTGCTTGTGGTCGCCCGTCAGGCCGAGGCCGCGCACGGCGGTCACGATGATGCTCGGGGGCAGCAGGTGCTGCTCGGAACCGAGAAAGCGTCGCCAGATCTTGGCGATCTCCGACGGGTCAGGGCACGACGTCTGGACCTGGTACAGCGCCCACGCTGCTTGCGCGCGGCCATCTTCAGGATGCTTTGGATTCTCAATGATCGCCGCGAGCACTCCCGGTGGTGTCTTTGGCGACTTGAGCACGGCAAGACCGAGCACCGCGCGATCCACCATGAACGGATCCGATAGCTGCGCGCCTTGCAGGATGACAGGCATCATGGCCATGTCGCCCGAGAAGCCGAGTGCGGCGAGCGCGATCGCCTGTTGGTCCGGCTCGCTACTGCTCTTCGCCAGCGCTTGCAGCGTCCGGTAGTTGCGGCCGGGTTCATGATCGGTCGCCTTGAGCTTGCCGTCGATCTGGCGTGCCTTCATGTCGAGCACGACGTCTTGCAGCAGCTTGCTAATGCGGTCGATCTGATGGTCAGCACGCGGGTCACCGCGATTGGCCATCGCGGTCACGTAGCTGTCCATCGCCTGGTCGAGCACCAGCAGGACCCGGCGAAAATCGCGGCGCTTCACTTCGAGCGCGTTGTTTCGCTTTTCGATCTTGACCTGGCCAGGATCCGCCACGCCGCTCGGGTTGGGTGTTGTCGAACAAGCGGCCAACAGGGTTGCCAGGCAGACGGGCAGAAGGGCAAGCGGACGGTTCATTGCGGTGGTTGGAGGGGGAACGGCCATCATCCTTCCCGCAACCTGCTGTTGATGCCACAATCGATCGCTGCATGAGTGATTCTCTGACTGCCGAATGCGAGCGAATACTCGTTGTGAAGGACCCGGCGAGCTCCGCCGAGGCCATCGTGGCGGTGCACAGCACTCACCTGGGGCCGGCCCACGGGGGCATCCGACGGTGGCCATACGAATCGCTGGAAGCTGCGATGGCCGACGTGGTTGCGCTCGCCCGAGCCATGACCTTCAAGTGCGCCCTGGCCGAAGTCCCCGCCGGCGGCGGCAAGGCCGTGATTGTTGACCGCCCCGGGCTCGACCGGGCCGCGGCCTACCGCCTGGTTGGGCGCACTGTCGAGCAGCTCGGCGGTACGTTCTTTACCGGCCCCGACGTCAACACGAGCGCCGAAGACCTGCGGTGGGTCGCCGAAGAAACGCGCTTTGTCGCGACCGACGCCGCCGATGGGCCCGGAGACCTGGCCGCGGCAACGAGCGAAGGGGTTCTGTCGGCATTGCTCGCGCTGGCAATCGAACTCGATTGTCTGCCGGCACAAATGCACGTCGTCGTGCAAGGACTCGGCGCAGTTGGCATGGGTTGTGCCGCCCGGCTCGCCAAACTCGGCGTCAGGATCTCCGTTCACGATGTGGTCGCGGACCGTGTCGCGCATGCTGTGACCAACTATGGCGCAGTGGCGATCGATGCAGATGCCGTCACGCAGACTGAGTGCGATGTGTTTGCGCCGTGCGCTCTAGGTTCGGTGCTGACCGAAGATGTTGCCAACAACCTACCGGCCCGCGGCGTTTGTGGTGCCGCCAACAACATCTTCGCCAACGATACGGCGGCTGATCAGATGCACCGCCGCGGTGTCGTCGTGGTTCCTGACTTCATCGCCAACGCCGGCGCCCTGATCCAAGGCGCATTGTGGAACCTCAAGCAAGAACGCATCGAGCCTGAGCGCCTCGCCCGCATCGGAGCGACCACCAAGGAAGTGCTGTCCCGCTCCCGCGCGAGTGACCGTGCGCCAATAACCGTCGCGCTAGAACTGGCCCGCGAACGGTTGCAGCCGGAGCACTAATCAAAAGTGCCTGTCCGGTGCCGGGACTAGAGTTATCCTCTTAGGTTAGGTCGCGATCAGGTTCGAGTGCTTGTCCAACCGAACGCCTCCATCCTCCCCGTGCTCGGAGTTGGTGCCAGCCGCGCATGATCTCTGGAGCCACGGCGGCTACCGGCGTAGCGTAGCGTTTCAATGAATGAGTTCGATCACCCTCCGCACCGCGTGCGCGTTCGCTATAGCGAGACGGACCGCATGGCGGTTGCTCATCACGGCAGCTACGTCGCCTGGTTTGAGGAGGCGCGCACTGAGTGGATGCGGCAACGCGGGCGCCCGTATCGCGAGATCGAGGACGACGGCGACTTGCTGCAGGTCGTCGAGTTCTTGTGCCGCTATCACAAGCCTGTCGACTACGACGAAGTGCTTGCCATCCGTGTCCGTGTTGAGTCCTCGGGGCGCGCCGCGATCGTGCTGGCCTATGAGGCCCGGCGTGAATCTGACGGCGAGATTTGCGCAACCGGCAGCACCAAGCTCGTCTGTGTTGGGCGGGATGGCAATCTGCGGCGTTTGCCCAAGGAGCTCCTGGTCCGCCCAAACCCGGGCAGTTCGAACCCGGCTGGGGAGTAGTAGGGCCGATGCGTAGCTCCAACATTCAGCCTGCGGTGCTGCTTTCTGCCCTGGCAGCCTCTCTGGTTGCCCTGCCCGGCAGTCTCGTTGCCCAAGAGACGTCCGCGACCAAGTCAGGCAAGTACTTCGTCGTTACGTGCGAGGGCGGCGACGAACATACGGCGGCGTTGGCGTTGGCGGTTGTCGAGCCGGTCTGGTCGCTGACCTGCGCGACCTTCGGCGTGAGGGAGGCCAAGCCCAAGAAGTTGTTGTCGGTCGTGCTGTATCGCGATGTCGACGGTTACTTGAAAGCGGATCGCCGTTTGACTGGTGGCAAGTTCCAACCGAACCAGGCGATGTCGCATTGGGGTACGAAGAGCGCCCACGTTGCGATGCAGCCGCCGGTCAACGACGGCTACATCAAGAAGTTTGGCTTGCCGAAGCAAACCCAGGCGATGCTTGCTTGGGAATCGTGCCATATCGCGCGCTTTGAGCTGTGCCGAAACTTCCGCGTGCACCCCGATTGGTTTCAGGATGGTCTGGCGGCGGCTGTCTCGCGCGACGCGTTGATGAAGCTGCATCCGGCGATGGGGGAGCAGCCGTTCTTCACGCAGAGATGGTGGCAGGTGCGGCGCTTGGCCGAGAACAACGAGCTGCCGACCATCGCGCAGCTACTGAGTGACCGAACCGAAGATCTCGGCATGCGCAATCGCTACGCGGTGCGTTTGGCGTTCTTCGAGTTCGTGCGCGACAGTCACTCAGATAAGCTGGTACTTCTCGCCAAGAGGATTCGCGGCACGGGCGCTGGAACGTCGTATGCCGGCAAGATCCGCAAGGCAGCGGTGGCGGCGTTTGGTGATCTAGGCGGCGAGTTCCAAAGGCTCGCGTGCAAACGCCAACCGCTGTTCGATGAGAAAGTTCGTTCGCTCTGGTTCGATGGCATCACGTGGTACCAGACCGCGTTCGCCAAGACCCACGCGCTGGCCTTCCACCAAGAGCCGGTCAAAGGCGGCAAGTTTGCAGCGAGCGGTACCGTGTTGATTCACGACGGCGTTTCCCAGCAAATGAACTTCGTGTTCGCACGCACCAAGAGAGGCTTCTACTCGCTGGCGATTACCGCCGGCCGTGGCTTCACGTTGTTCGAGCATCGCGAAGCCGGCAACGAATGGCACGTGATCGGCTCCGGCAACGAGCCCGGATGTCGGGCAGGTGTCGACGTGTCGTTCTCGGTGCGCGGGCACGGCAAGAAGCTTGAGGTGCAGCTCGCCGATCACAATTGCACGTTCGAGCTGCCAAACGCCTTGCCAGACGAGGTCTTTTGGGGCGTTGGCGCACAAGGTGGCATGAACGGTGCCGTCACCGGGTCTTCAGGCGTCTGGCGCAACATCACAGTGCGCGGCAACTGACCTAGGTCCGTCCGGTGAGGCCAATTCAGATGTCAGTTCTCTCTCGGGATCCTTGACTGCTCGCAGGATGTCGCTGTTTGGCGTAAGTTGGCATTCCTCGGAGCCGGGAATCCTTTCCCATATCGCTCGTAAGCCCGCGCCATGCCCCTGACCCCCGAAGTTGCCTTCGAACAGAATCGCGAGCGTTTGCTTTCGGTGATCTACCTGCGTATGGGGCCCAACCTGAGGGTTCGTCTAGATCCCGAGGACGTGCTCCAGGAAGTTGCGATCGAGGCCGTCAACTCCTGGAAGACGCTTTCGGCTGAGGAGAATGCGGGGGCGTGGCTCGTGACACTCGCACGCCGCAAAGTTGCCCGGATCGTGCGCGACCAGCTAGGGGTCGCTGCCCGTGACCCGCGGCGCGAACATCCGATCAAGACCGATATCCCGATCGCCGACCGCCGCTCGGGGCCGGTAACCCACGCTGACCGCAAGGATCGTCTTGAGTTGCTTGAGCAGGCGATGGCGCGGCTCTCCGACAACCATCGTGACGTCATCATGATGATGAAGATTGAAGGCATGTCGGCGCGAGAGGTTGGCGAACACATGGAACGCAGTGAGAATGCTGTGCACCTGCTACTCAGCCGCGCCCTGAAGCGGCTCGCCGAAGAGCTTAAGCTGTGAGCGATCCGAGCCCGGACCCAAAGCCAAACGACGCTGTGTCAGCCGAAGGCGAGATGGCTGACGTTCGCATGGCCGAGGTGCTCAGTGGCTCGACTAGCAACGCCGATTTGCGTCGCAAGCTGCAGAGCGAACAAACCGAAGAGGCCAGTGATCTGCTGTCGCGCTTGAACGCGTTGGACTTCGTGCACCAGGTGGTCGGTGGCGAAACGGACCTACCCGAACGCATCGGTGGCTACGACATCAGGGGATTGCTCGGCCGCGGCGGCATGGGCATTGTGTACCTCGGTTGGCAGGAAGACCTCGAACGGGAAGTCGCGCTCAAGGTGCTGTCGCACAACTACACGGCCGACCCGACGATGCGTAAACGCTTCCGTGCGGAAGCTCGTGCGACGGCGGCGTTGCACCACCGCCACATCGTGCCGATTTACGACTACGGTGAGTCGCACGGCATGCTGTTCTTTGCGATGGAGCGGGTCAACGGCTTGAGCCTCGACAAGCACATCTCAGCGGCACGGCGCATGGGCAAGAATCCGCTGGAGCCACTCGAAATGGCGCGCCGGTTTGCTGGCGTTGCCGATGCGCTTGGCCTGGCGCACCGCCGCCGGCTGCTGCATCGCGACGTCAAGCCTGGCAACATCCTGGTGGCCGAAGATGGCACGCTGGCATTGACCGACTTCGGCCTCGCCAAGGCGTTGGACCACGTTTCGATGCAGTTGACGTCCAAGGGCGGAGGCTTCCTCGGAACCTTGCACTATGCCTCGCCCGAGCAAGCCCTCGGCGGCGAACTGACTCCGGCTAGCGACCTGTATTCGCTTGGTGTGACAATGTTCGAGGCGGTGACCGGCAAGTTGCCGCTTGCCGGCAAGACGACCGAAGCGCTGCTGCAGTCGATCTTGTACGGCACGCCAGCGCGCTTGCGTGAATACGTGACCAAGCCACCGCGCGACCTTGAGGCCGTGCTCGACAAGCTGTTGCAGAGAGAAGCTGGCGATCGTTACCAAGATGGCGAAGCACTGTCGCGCGACCTCCTGCGCATCTCCGATGGCGAGCCGGTGCACATTCGCCGCTTGTCGCTATACGTGCGGGCTTGGCGGCGAGCGCGCAAGAACCCCGTGCTAACCGGTGCGTTGCTCGCCGTGTTCATCCTCATCTTGTCGACTAGCACACTGATTAGCGTGCTCAGTCGCGAGAAGGGCAAGGGGCGCGTGTCGAACCATCAGAGCACGCTCATTGCGATTGCCAAGGATGTCGGTATCGAGCGAGGGCCGACGTGGGGGCCATTGCCGATGCTGGAGTCCCTGACCGGCATGCGGGTCACGGCGACCGCGCCGAGTGCCGGGATCGTGGATCGACTCGAGGGCGCTCACGAGGAGATGCCCGACGATCCCGTGGCCCAAGGGATGCTTGATGCCTACCTTGAGGATCCGCTGCCGGAGGCGGCTGCCTACTTGAAAGTTGGCCGTGGCTACGAAGCGCTGCAGCTCTACGACGTCGCGATCTCCGAGGCTCGAGAGGCGCGAACCGGCGGCGATCTGTCGGTCGAACTCGGCTTGTTCCACCTCTACCTGGCGCGTGCCGTGGCCAACCTGACCGCATCGGTCGCCCGAGTTCCGGCTGCACGGACAGACCTCGCGTTGGCGGTCTACTTGCGTCCCGGGGCAGTGTTTCCGAGTGCGTTGCTTTCGGTGCTCGATGTTGTGCAAAGCGCCGACGTGGAGAAGGCGGCGGCGCGCCTGAATAAGCGCCTGAGGCCAGCCGCGCCCGAGCGGGTACGTGCGATCGCGTTGCTGTTGTGGGCCGCTGCCGCACATCGCCCGCACGTGGCCAGCAACCTGATGTCGTTCTCGCTCGACTTCCGTCGCCGGCGTATCGTGCATGAGCTTGCTCTAGAACTGCTCGGAGAAGACCTTCCTGGCTGTCAGCTACACGGCAAGCCGTCTGGTTTGGCGGCGCAGTTTGCCGAAGCTGGCCGAGAGGCGATGGCTCGGTTGGCGGATCCCATGGGGCTGCGCAAGCTCGTTGAGCAACGCGGCGAGGAGATCCAGAAGGCTGCCCATCCAGAGTCCGAACTGCAGGGCTGGCGCCATCTTTTGCAACTGTTGTCGCAGGCACGCAAACGTGGCCCACTGTTGGATGAGCAACAGCGCGCCTTGCCACCAGCGATGCAGTTGGCCGCTTGGCGTGCGCTCGTGATCTTGGAGCCTGCACCAAACCTTGCCAAGCTTTGGCTCGGTCGCTTCAGGGAGTTCTTGAGCATCTACCCTGGCTTGCCGGGTGTCTTGGATGTCGCGGCGCGCATGCACTTGCTGGCGGAATCAAGCGAAGCTGAGGAGTGGGCCAACCGTTGGGTTGTCGAAGCGGGCACAGATCCGAGTGCACGCCTGTGCCGCATGGCAGTCTTGCTGCGGCAAGGCAAGGTGAGTGAAGCCGTCGATGACGGCATGGTCGCTGTAGAGCACTCGCTCGATGCAGACACCGCTCTTCGACAAATCGTAAGGCTCGCTGGCGAGGCAGCCAGTGTTGCCGATCCCGGCTCGCACGATGGGCTGCGTGCCATGGCGAGTAGTTTCCAGAGGTTAATCGGCACGGGCTTGTCCGGTGTCGGAGGTGGTCGATGAGAAGTCGTTACTCCAATCGTTACCGCACGTCCGCGTTGCTGATTGGCCTTGCCGTGCTGGTGGCCTTGGGCGCGGCCGTCGCATGGATGCTCAACAAGGACGAGCGCCTGAGCTCGCCGCAAGGAGCTTTGGCCCAGTATGGCGTGTCCGTAGGCCAGTATGGTGCGTCCGTAGGAACGCCAGAATTGCCGCGCCTGATGAAGGATGTCGGTGCCGTCGAGCGATCAGCTGGCGTGATCGTGCGCGGTGCGGTCTTGAGGCCTGACGGGGATCCGGCTTCGAGCGCAACGGTAACCTTGTTCCGACTCGTCACTGCGTGGCCGCAATGGCAGCGCGAACGGGTTGATGAAGCGATTACGCACGACGACGGCACCTTCCAGTTTCGCTGCCCTCACTTGCACGGCTTCCTGCTTCGCTATGAGCACCCACAGTTTGCGGGTGGCGTAATTGAGGTGTCGGTGTTGGGCGAACCGATGCGGCTGCAGCTCGAACCTGGCTTCGAGATCACAGGCTTCGTGCTCAATGACGTTGGCGTGCCGGTTCCGAATGCGCGCGTCTCAGTCGAATCGGTGCTTGGCGAGCAGCGGCGGGCGAAGTTCACGCATACATCAGCGGATGGCAGTTACCGGTTTACCAACATGGCGGCCGGCCCGGCGCAGTTGGTCGCGCGCCACGATTCGTGGCAGCCAGCACGTGCGGCTGCTCTCGTCATCGGAGGTCGGAAGCAGACCGACTTCCGGTTTGACCGACCGAGCATGAGCCCGCTGCGTGGCCGTGTTCTCAGCGCCACGACGCAGAAGCCGATCGCAGGTGCGACGGTGCAGTTGGTTCCCGTCAGTGATTCGCTGGGCCTTAACGATCCAATCGCGACGACGACTGCAGCGGACGGCACGTTCTTACTGGGCGGGTTACCGCGCAGCAGCATGCGCATGTGGGTGCGCCATCCCGATTACGGCGTTGATCGCAGCACCCAGCTCATCCGCGCAGCGGGCAGTGAGGTGACCATTGATTTGTCGGACCGCACCCGCGTGACTGGCTTACTCGAAACGCGCAAAGACGACGTCTACAAGGGCGGCGAAGTGTTGGTGATGAAGGATGCGGGCCACGCGGTGTCATACGCCGTGGTCCAAAAGGACGGTAGCTTCGAGTTTGATCGGAGCATGTCGCCCGGCCATGCTCAGATTCGCGTGCTTGGTGGCGCGTTCTCGTTCAGCCCGTCGCAGGGAAGCGTCTGGAGTAAGTGGCTTGCCGAGGGTGAGATCAATGAACTCGACGTCAGCGTGCTCAAGGCTGCGACGGTGCGCGGGCGGTTCGTCGACGCAGATGGGCAGCCCGTGGCCAATGTGCGGCTTGCGCGAACCCAACTGTTGTCTGCCATGTTTCGTAGCGATGCGGGGGAGTTGGAGTTCAGAAACCTCTTGGACGGCTTTACGCAATTGGGGCAGGGCTTTGCGCAATTGGTCTACGTCGTTCGCGACGAACCTCTGGCGTTGTCTGGCGAAGATGGCACGTTCGAGATTCGCGGTTTCCGTCTGGGGCCATTGGTCGCACGCGTTTCTTGCCAGGGCCGCGGTAGCCGATGGCTGCAGATGGATGTGCCGCGTCTTGGCATGGTCGAGGAACTCGGCAACGTGCAACTCTCTGCCAGCTGCACGATCTCGGGGCGCGTGCTTCGTGGTGGCCAGCCGTTCGTTGGTGCGACCGTGACCGTGATCTCGTCCGACACCAATTTGTACCAATGTCAGTCGATGGCGACGACGGATGAGTTTGGTAGGTACATCGTGCAGGACCTCGAGCCTGGTCAATACGAGGTGACGGGCCGGCTATCGGATCGGCCGACTGGCAAGAATGGCCAGACTGTGGCCGTTACTCCGGATCGGGCGGCGCGCAACGTCGACATTTCACTGGAGATTGCCCGGCTCTTTCGCGGCAGGGTGGAGGACGAACATGGCGACCCGTTGAAGGACGCGTTGGTCAGCATTCGCGGCCGTCCGAGCCAGGTGTTCTCGACCAAGGAGAATGGCCGATTCGAATTGGAACTCCCCAGCCGCAACGTCGAGCTAGTCGTTTCCTTCGGCGATCGTACCCAGCGGGAGATCGTGCAAGTATCTGCGGAACAGGAAGAGGTGACGGTGCAGCTGCACACGCCGGCGACCTCGACGTTGGTTGCGCGTATCGCTGGCCTACCAGGGCGCCGAACGGTGCCGGGTGTGTTGCTGCGCCTGACGGAACTCGGCCAGGGGCCCGATACGGGCATGCAAACCCGATGGGTCGATACGTTGGATGGAGCGTTCCACAAAAACCAGGTGCCGATTGGCTCGGTTCGCATCGAGATCTGGTGTGACGGCTACGCGCCGTTCCAAGTCGAGCGCGTGTTGAAGGCCAACGAAGAACACGATCTTGGTGAGGTGTTGTTGGAACCCGGTTCTACTTTGCGCGGCATGGTTCGCGATGCGGATGGCAATGTCGTCTCCGGTGCGATGGTCTTGCTTGGCCAAGAAACGGATTTCGATCTGTTCGCGCCGAGTGTGCGTAGCGACGAGGATGGCATCTTCACGATTCGAGGAGTAACGAGCTGGTCGAACGACCTCGTGGTGCGGTCCCCGGGATTCGCGGCGAACACGATCAGCCTGCAGCTGCCGGGCGACGTATTGTCAGGAAAGCCGTTAGCAATCACCCTGGAGCGAGGCGCGACCATTGAAGTGTTCGTGCTTGGCGACGACGTCCCCGAGGACCGGATTGTCCTCTTGCAGCGCGGCAAGGTGCTGCTGCAAAGCACGGTGCTGGACGACCGCGGTCGGGCGTGGTTTGCCAACCGCAGCGTTGGCCAGTACCGCGTCACCTTGTTTGGCAGCGACCTACCGGATCAGATTGTCAATGTGAAGCCCGGCGACGAGGTTTCCCAGGTGCGGTTCGACATACGTAGCAAGTAGGTCCGCTGCATTGCTTTACATGGTCCTTGGCAGCAAGCTGAAGGCTATGCGCGTTTTCATCTGCATTTGGCTGCTGGCATTGGCGGCCTGTGGCGATCCTGGTCCGGTCACCTCTGCGCCGCCCGGCGCAGGGTCGGCTAGTGGCACCACTCCTCCCGCGGCTGGCTTGTTGGCCGTTCAGCAGGGGCACTGCGCTGCGTGTCATTCGCTTGGCGAGGCGATGGATCGTGAACTCGCTGCGCTGCCGGCGCAACCGCTTGTCGCTTTGGCGAGTCGGGTCGACCTGACGGCCTCGGTGCCGGCGCTGGTCGATCACTTCTGTGCGGGCAACGTTGACGACGTGCGTGCCTGGCTGTGTTCGTTAGCACCGGCGCAGGCCCCCTTGAAGTCTCAAGAGGTCGCTGGTGGCTCGATCGAGCGTGGCGAGCAGTTGATGCGCGAACTTGCCTGTTTTGCGTGCCACGCCCCAGCGGATCTGGATCTTGCCGCCACGACCGATCACGCGCATCTGGCCGGCTTCTTGCGCGAACCACAAAAGCGCTTCCCCGGGCTTGCCCACGTGCCGCTCGCTGGTGGCGAAGCCGATGCCATTGCCGCTTACCTGTTGCGCATGCAGAGGCAGGAAGGGGCGCGGTCGCAGGGTTTTGCCTACGAGTGTTATGAACGCAACATTCCGAACGGCGATTGGCCGGACGTGTCGGGCCTTGAGCCGAGTGCCCGCGGAGTTGTCGCGACAATGAGCATCGCCGTCGCGACGCGGAAGTCGCAGTACGCGCTCCAATTTAACGCGACCCTCGAAGTTCCTGCCGATGGCGAATGGCAGTTCGCGACGCGCAGTGACGATGGCTCATGGTTGTGGATCGACGATGTTCTGGTCGTCGACAACGCCGGCATGAAGCCGTCGACGCGCAAGAATGGTCGCCGACGACTGAGCAAGGGACCGCACCAGTTGCGGGTTGCTTACACCCAAGGCAGCGGCGGCCAAGAGCTCAAGGTGTTCTGGTCGGGGCCAGGAGTCGACGAGCAGGAGATCCCGGGCACCAGCGCGCACTCGTCCGTGATGCGGCTCGTGCCGCCCAAGCGGGTCGAAACGCCGCCGCCGAGCGACGCGGTTGCTCGCGGTCGCGAGGCGGCGCGCGCGGCGCGTTGTGATGCCTGCCATAGGGTCGAGGATCCCGAGTTCGCAAAGCTGCCGGCACCATCGCGCGCCAAACCCTGGGCGGATTTGGGAGCTGGCGAGTGCGCTGTTGCTGCCGGTCCAGATCTGCGCAAGGAAGTCGGTGCGTTACCGAGCCACATAACGACCGCAACGCGCTTGTACCTTGGGATGGCCAACGATGGTTGCCTCGCTTGTCACGTTCGCGATGGTCAAGGTGGCCTGCCAACTGACGTTCAGAAGGCCTTACGCGAGATTGAGGACATCGGAGAAGAGGGCATCGTGCCGCCAGACCTGACGGCCGTTGGTCGTCGCCTTCGACCGGAGTGGTTGCACCGCGTGGTTGCCGAAGGGCACAAGTCGCGCGAATACGTCGCCATGCGCATGCCTGCGTACGGCGAGGATAAGGCGCGCCAATACGCTTCGTGGTTTGCCGATCTGGATGCCAAGGGGATCGTCGACGATGAGCCCGAGTTTTCCGCGGATGCGGTCGAGCTTGGTCGCGCGTTGGCAGGAACCGGCGGTCGCAACTGCATCTCATGTCACCCGATGTCCGGCCACGATTCGCTCGGGCCGCAGGGCATGGACCTCGCCGTGCAACACCAACGCCTACGACCTGGTTGGTTTCGCGACTGGTTGTTGCAGCCAACCGTGTTGCGCAAGAACACGCGCATGCCGTCCTTGTGGTTGAGTGGTACGGAGCAGGATCGTGTAGATGCTGACGCGATTCGTACATGGCTTTCGCTCGGAAAGGCTGCGCCATTGCCGAAGGGCATCGTTGTCGACGCCAAGTCGTTGCAGCTTGTGCCAATCGAGCGACCGATCTTGCACGGCGCGTTCCTCAAGGGTGTTTCGGCACGTTGCATCGCCGTTGGCACTCCCGCGCGCACGCACTTTGCCTATGACCTGGTCGAACCGCGACTTGCTTGGATTTGGCGCGGTGCGTTTCTCGATTCGCGGGGTACCTGGCACGGGCGTGCCGGCAAACTCGTGACGCCGCTCGGCGAGGACTGGCAGGTTGTCGCAGACTTCGCGATCGAAGGCGAGCCCAAGCGGCGGCTGCTTGGCCAGCGTCGCACGGACGATGGTTATCCCGTCTTGCGCGTCGCGTGCGGCGAGGCGAGATACCAAGATCTAACCGTGCCGCGATTGGTTGCCACCGGCAGTGAACTCGTGCGCACGATCCGTTGTGACATAGGCTCCCTCGTCATCAACTTCCCAAGCACGGACGCCTACAAGGCGACCATCGATGGTAAGCCCGCCGGGCAGCACACGCTGACCGCCGGCCAAACTCTGGAGATCGTCTACCAATGGTAATGCTGCTCGCGCTCGCTGTTTTGGCTGTGCCGCAAGAACCGGCCTCGCCTGGTCCCGTCACCAAGAAGCCATTGCCTGACGAGTCGACCTACGTCGAGATCGTCGATGTGCCGTTGCCGCCACATGTCGTGTTGGAAGTCGGTGGTTTCGTGCAGTTCGACAATGCACTGTTCGTCGCGACTCGCCGCGGCGAAGTTTGGCGCATCGAAGATGCCGACGGTGACAAGCCCAAGGCGAGCTTGTGGGCCGAAGGCCTTATGGAGCCGCTCGGTCTGATCGAACAAGACGGCTGGCTCTACTGTGCGCAACGCGCCGAGTTGTCCCGCATGCGCGACAGCAACGGCGACGGCCGCATGGACGAACTCGAAACCGTTGCTGATGGTTGGCCGATTTCCGGCAACTACCACGAGTACTGCTTCGGCCCGAGTGTCGCCGGCGATGGTTCCTTTTGGCTGACCTTGAACAAGCCGTTTGGCGGCGAGCCGTTTGGCCGGGCACCGTGGCGTGGTTGGGCCATTCGCATCCCAAAGGAAGGCGGTAGCTTCCAAGCGGTCTGTGCCGGATTGCGGTCGCCGTGTGGCATCGGCACGTCTCCGGAAGGCGTGGTGTGGTACACCGACAACCAAGGCGAGTGGTGTGCCAACAGCAAGTTCACGCCTCTTGAGGTCGGGGACTTCCACGGCCATCCGTGGGGCATCGAGTCGTGCAAACTGCCGGAGTCCTTGGTCGAGCATCCCGGTGAGGTGCCCGACGGTCTACGCATGGCGGAGGCAGCCAAGACGATTCCAAACTTCCGTCTACCGGCTGTCTGGATTCCTTACGACAAGTGCGGCCGTTCACCGGGTGACTTCGTTTGGGATACCGCAGGCAACTTCCCACCGTTCCAGGGGCAGGTGTTCTGCGGGGATCAGTACTCGGCGGAAGTGTTCCGCATGTCGCTCGAACGCGTTGGCGGCCGTTGGCAGGGAGCGTGCTATCCGTTCCGCCGCGGCTTGAAGAGCGGCATCACGCGAGTGCTCTGGGGCAAGCAGGGAACGCTCTGGTGTGGCCTCACCAATCGCGGTTGGGGGTCGCGTGGCGGCAGCGTGCACGGCTTGCAGCGCCTGGTCTGGCGCGGCGTGATACCGTTCGAATTGCGCGAGATCACGGCCACGAAGAAGGGCTTCCAGCTGGCCTTCACGAAGCCGATCTTTGCCGGCAGTGCCTTGCCCCCGAGCTTCGCGGTCAAGAGTTGGACCTACGACCACCATAAGAGTTACGGGTGTCCCCCGCGAGATACGCGCAGCCACGCTGTGCGATCGGTCAGCGTGCATGCGGATGGCATGACCGTAGAGATCGAGGTCGCGGACCTGGAACTCTGCCGGGTGTTCGAGATCAAGTGCGACGGAGTCCTGGCGGCATCCGGCAAAGCAACTCTGCTGCACGGCGCCGGCTGGTACACCCTCAACGCAGCCCCCGAATAAGCCTTCTGGCACCGTGCTGACCTCTTCGTGGGCTAGCGCTTGGTTAGTCGTTTGACGGCGGCGAAGAGTAGGGCGACGCCGAAGCCGGTACCTCGGTTCATGCGGAAGGCTGGGTAGGCAAGGTCGACGTGGCCCCATTTGGCTTTGCTGCCGTCGAGGTTCCAGTGCACGAACTCGGCGGCGCAGCTGACCTGCGCATTGCTGCGGTTCTTGACCGAGTTGCGCATGTCAGCGATTGGGCTGGCGTACTCCGAACGGTAGAACTCCGGCGCGAATGGCAGCGGCCAGCACAGGTCGCCGCTGTCGCGACCTGCATCGACTAGAGCCTGTTCGATGTCCTGGTCGTTGCAGACGACCGCGGCGAAATGGTTGCCGGTTGCAACGCCTTGGGCGCCGGTCAGGGTCGCGGCGTCTAGCACGATGTCGCAGCCGAGAATACGCGCTGCGTAACTGCAACCATCCGCCAGCAGCAGGCGCCCTTCCGCATCGGTGTTGTTGATCTCAACCGTCTTGCCGGAGTGCATTGTCAGCACGTCGTCCGGTTTGTAGGCGATCGGACCAATCGCATTCTCGGCGAGACACATGATCAACGTGACGCGCGACGTCTTGTGGTGACGGGCCAGCGCCAAGAATGCACCTAGTACCGCCGCCGCGCCACCCATGTCGGCCTTCATGGTCTCCATGGCACCGCGGCCCTTGATGTGCAGACCACCAGTGTCGTAAGTGACGCCCTTGCCGACGAGGGCAATGTGCTTGCCCGATTTGTTGGCGTTGGCTGTCGCGATCAACATGCGCGGCGCCGACTTGGCGCAGCGGCCGACGGCGTGGATGCCGCCCAGCTTCTTCTTGAGCAGAGCATCGCCAACGATCTCAGTGATCTTGACGCCAGGTACGGCGCGCAACAACTTCTTCGCGGCGGTAGCGAACGCTGCCGGGTCGAGGTCGGTGGGCGGCGTGTCGACGAAGCGGGCCGCTTCTCGCGCACGTTGCACCAAGTCCTTGGTCACGGCGTTGGCGGGCAGCAGCTTGCCGTTTGATCGCGCGCATGCGATCGCCAGCGAGCCCGTGCTCTTGGTGCGGCTCTTCAGGGTGAAGTCGGGTAGGGCCCGGCCGACGGCATTGCACGATGCCAGGCTGTGGGCGTCGTCTCGCAGCATCAGTAGCACGGCGTTCTTGCCGTTGCGCAGTCCGGCCGCGGCTGTCAGCTTGCGAACCGACTCGGCACACGCGGGAGTCGCGTGGCGTGAGATATTGCTCGGCAGCACGCCGACTGTGATGCGTTTGCCTTTGGTTGTGAGGGACGTTGCACTGCCGCCAAGCAACCCGATGGTCGCTTCCTTGCCCAGACGCATTGCCAGTTCAGCGAGAGGCTTGTTGAGCAGCTTGCTGAGCTTCGCCTGCAATTGCTTGCGTGGGCCAAAGTCCTGTTGGTGCGCCAGAACCAGGAGGTGATCGGCGGAGATCAGCGGCTTTGAATCCGCGGCGAAGGTGAACTTCATCGCCGCGACGTTACGGCTACTTCGCCTTCTGTGCGAATGCTTCGCGAATCCGAACCGCGCGAGCGAGGCTGTCGCGCGATTGCAGCAGCTTCTTTGAGGTGTCCGGGGACAGTTCGCGCTCGGCTAGGAACTTGTCGACGATGGCGAGCGCTTCTTTGGAGCTGTGCCCGTTGATGAACGCGTTCAGCCATGCGGGCATGAAAAAGATGCGACGGTTCGCTTTGACCCAATCCACCTGTTGCAGAGCCGGCTCGAGATACGGCAGCGTCAGGTTCTCTTGCCCGGACCAATGAAACCACGACAGGCTGTCCTGGGTCCATTGCTCCGGCGGATCGTCCTTGACCAGGAAGCGCTGCCAGTAGGCCTGCTTGGATTCCGCGGTCGGCGTGGCGGCGCGCGCCAAAAACAGCTCCTTGCCGATGTCTTGGGATTGGAAGCGTTTCTGCAGTTGCTGCAGCGGATGGTCTGCGGGCTTCTCGCCTACCTCTCCATTGACCAGCAGCGCGGCCGCGGCAAGGAAGCAGTCTCGTCGCCCCGGCGTGAGGCCGGTCGGCAGGTTGGTGTTGGCGACCAGATTGCGGCACAGATCCATCACGCCGCTGTGGTTGCTGTTGGTTGCGAGGAATCGGAATGTGCCGAGCTCGCGGCCCGAATCGGCTTCTTCCTGCAGTTGCTGCAAGAGTAGTGCGGTGGTCACTTCGCGCAGTGGCGTTGCGCGCGCTTTGGTGAGGTATCGGTCCAGGCAGTTGCCGAGGCGGCCGAGCAGCCAGCGATGCGTGTCGGGATCGCGTTCGCTGCGAATCATTGTGATCGCGGTCTGCGCAAATAGCGCCGGGTCGAGTTCGGCTTCGCGCACGGCTTCGTAGAGCGCTGCCGTGGCACTGGCCCGCACCAATGGGTCGGTTATTTCCTGCACGTGCGCGAGCAGCCATGCCGCGCTTGTCGCGTCTGGCACGAATTGGCCGTAGGCGATGTCCCGCGGGTTGACGACGACGCAAGCCGGCTTCGGTTTACCGATCAGTTCTGGGATCACTTTGCTCGCTTGGTCGGTCGAGACATGAATGGTGCGGCTGCTGCCGTCTTCGGCGAACACCAACAACTCCAGCTCGATCGGCCATGTGCCGGAGCCACCGAGCGCACGCTGCGTGACGAAGGCCTCTGTGACTGTGCCATCGTCCCCGTTCTGCCACGCGACGCGCACCTGCGGCATCGATGGTGCCAAGAGCCAGCGTTGCGACCAACGACCTAGGTCTTTGCGAGCTGCTCCTTCGAGTGCCGCCGCGAGATCGCGCCAGTCGGCATTGCCGTAGGCGTGCTTCTCAAGGAATCGCTTGAGACCGACGCGGAACACGTCCGGGCCGAGTTGCGCGAACAGTGCGCGCAGCACGGCCGGCGCCTTGTTGTAGACGATCGCGCCATATGCCGACTTCGCATCGGCGAGGTTCTGCAGTTCTTGGAACACCGGTGTCGTGCCCTCCGTCCCGTCGACCGCGTAGGCACGCGGCTTGACTCGCTGTAGGAAGCGCAACCAAGAGCGTTGCTTGGGTTCGAGTTCGGCCATTGCGCGGTAGCCGTAGAACGTCGCGAAGCCTTCCTTCAGCCACAGGTCGTCAAACCACTTCATCGTCACCAGGTTGCCAAACCACTGGTGGCTCAGTTCATGGTAGACGAGGGTGCTGCGCCGCACCTGTTCGGCGACCGTTGGTGGGTGGTCAAAGACGATCGCTGTCTCGCGATAGAAGATCGCGCCCGCGTGCTCCATGCCGCCATACGGAAATCCTGGTACCAGAACGATGTCGAGCTTGTCGAACGGGTATGGCACGTCGAACGTCTTGGCCAACCACTGAAGGCCTTCGTGGTGCAGCTTGACGATTGCCTGGCGGTCGAAGTCCTGCAGCTTGGAAGCGCGCAACAGGATGCGCATCGGTTCATCTGTGGTGATGCCAGGCACGATCGGGTGCTCGGGGTTCACTTCGGCGAACGCACCGGTCGCGAACGCGAACAGATACGTTGGCAGTGGCTTGGTCTGCGCGAAGCGCCACAACTTGCCAACGGCGTCGGCGCGGAACAGCGGTTCTTCAGCCTCTTCTGGGGCTGCGTTGGCGACTGCCGTCCATTCACTCGGCACGTCGAGTTCGAGTCGGAAGCGCGCGCGCAGATCCGGTTGGTCAAAGCAAGGAAACAACCCGTGCGCGTCGGCGGGTACCAGCAGCGTGTAGAAGTACTCGCGTTGGTCGCTCGGGTCGCGATAGACAGTGAGCGGCGTGCCGGTTGGCGCGACCTTGGCCCGGAACGTTGCTCGGATGCCATTTCGTCCCGCGCCTAGCAGGTCGGCGGGAACGACCAGGTGGTTGTTGCGCCGCTCGAGTTCGACGGCCTTGGAGTTGACCTGCACGTTGCTGATCGACTCGCCGGCGAAGTCGAGCACGATCGGGGACGTCGGTTCTTGTTCGTCATCGAGTCGGAAGCGCAACCACATCGTGCCTTCGACATGGTCAGCGCGATCGCTCAGCGAAAAACGCAGGTCGTACTGTACATCGCGAATCTGCTCCTTGCGGGCGCTCGCAAGGTCGCGGTCGATGCCTGGGGTTGGATCTTGCGGCATGGTGAGGGCGAGCAGAGTCAGGCCTGCGAAGAACATGGACTACGAATCTAGCCCGCCTGGACGGCAGAAGCACGCTTCTGCGTAGAGTCAGCGTGCCTGAACCGCCGCCATGGAATACGAACCAAAGGAAGCCGTCGTCTTGCTGCACCGGCATGCATCCCGAGTTTGGTGAGGTCACCGCCAAGCAGTTGCTGGCTACGTGGGTTGTGCACGACCAAACACATGTAGCGCAGATTGCACGAACGCTTGCTTGGCAGTATGGCGAAGCGGTTGGACCGTGGCGCAAGTACCTGAGTGTACTGAACAGCTGATTGGTCTAGCGGTGTGGCATGCACGCCGCCGTTAGCGACGCGACCGTGATTGCCGTGTGGGATGCATGCCACTTCACTTGGCCGTTTTCAAACAACAGCGCCTGTGGCGACTCGTGCTCCACGCCGAACCTGTTGGCAATCTCATGCGCGACCGTGCGCGCGTTGATGACGTCGACCAACAGCGTTGGCATATCCGGGCAGTCGAGTTGGAACATCGCCCACTCGGCGCGTGCCGTCGAGCTGATCGGGCAGATCGGGCTGTGCTTTAGCAGCAACACGCGCGGTTGTTGGATGGCAGCCTCAAAGGACTCTAGATCTCGAATGACCAGGTCTTGCATGTCACGCGTCAGGTAGGTTCGGATGGCTTACGACAGTATGCGCACAGAGCCTTCATCATTGGCGATGACGACGCGGCCCGTCATGTTGACGAATAAGCCGTGATCGACCACGCCGACCATGGAATCAAGACGTGCCGCCAATGTGACGGGGTCATCAATGCGGTCGTAAGTGCAATCGAGGATCCAGTTGCCGTTGTCGGTCACCAGCGGCTCGTCACCCTTTTGGCGTAGTTCGGTCCGGCACCCGGTCGCCTCGACTCGGCGGCGCGCGTGCGTGCAACCAAACGGCAGCACTTCGACGGGAAGGCGAAAGGTCGTACCGAGCGCATCGACCATTTTGCTCTCGCCAACGATGACGACTAGCTCGTCCGCGATAGCCGCGACGATTCGCTCCCGGGTGTGCGCGGCGCCACCGCCCTTGATCAAGTTCTTTTGCGGGTCGACTTCATCGGCGCCGTCGATTGCCAGGTCCAGACGTTCGACTTGATCCAAATCCACCAGGGGAATGCCCTTCTGTTCGGCGGCGTTCTTGGTGTCGATGCTCGTTGGGGTGCCGCGCACCCTGAGTCCTTCCTTTGCGATGCGCTCGGCGAGGCGGTCCAACACGAACAAGAACGTCGAACCGCTGCCGAGGCCGATCGTGGTGTTGTCCTGCACGAGGTCCGCAGCGGCGTAGGCAGCGGCGCGCTTGGCGATATTCGCATCCATCATTAGGGGAGGGTAGTCTAAGGCTGCGCGCCGCGCCATTCGAAGCGCAGAGGTGCTGCTTGGTTGACCGGCGGCAACTGCGCCGGTCCAATGGTCAAAAGCTCTCGGCACTCCGTCCCACCCAACGAATGCGATATCCCTCTCTGCCCGCATGCGAGCTTGCGAGCCCTCTGTCTGCGGTCATTTGCGTGGCAGTATTGTTTGTTGCGGAGGTTGCAGCCCAGTCGACATTGACGACAACGTTCGCGAGCAACAACGGTGGGTCGGTTGGCGGCATGGTCTTCTTCGACGTGTCAGTCACCAACCCAGTTGGCGTGACCGTCAAGAAGTTCGATATCAACACGGCCTCGACTGGCGGTGAACTGCAAGTATTCGTCACGCCGACAGGATTCATCGGCGTTGCCGCAACTCCATTGGCGTGGACACATGTCGCAAGCGGGGTGTTGGTGCCAGCTGGCATGGATAACCCTTCGGAAGTGTGTCTCGGTGCCGGGTTCCACCTGGCACCTGGCAGCTACGGATTGGCTCTGACGGCACCTACCATCAGCCATCGTTACACCAACGGTGGGCCAGGTGTGCCGTTGTCAGTTTCCAACGCGGATCTGGCGGTGGCCATCGGTGCTGCAGCGAACGCGCCATTTGGCGGCGCGCAGTTCATGCCGCGTCTCTGGAACGGCACCGTGCACTATGACCTCGGCCAAACGAGTGCGTTTTCTTGCGCCTACACTCGCAGCTTTGGTGCCGGATGCAACGAAGGCGCGACCACTTGGTACCAACAGTTCTCCGACCTGTCTTCGTTTGATCTCGCGGGGTCGCTCCAGGTGCCGATTGCCGTGCGTGCGACGGTTGCGGGGCCCGTTGGCTACATCGTGCTACCGGCGACTCCGGCCTGGTATGCCCCATCCGGTGCGGCGCTCGCTGACAACGTTTCGTCAAACCCCGGTGTAATCACTACGAGTGAGTTCAGCGAGCCGATCGTCTTGCCGTTTACATTCTCGTTTCCGGGTGGCAGCACCAACACGGTGCACGCTTCGGCCAATGGCTGGGTGCGCCTGGGCGCTACGACGCAGACCTTTGATGGCAGCCTGCCCGCGGTCCACACTCTGCTGACGCAAGACGCGCGCCTGGCGCCGCTGTGGAGCCTGATGGATCCGTCGGCCAATGCCGCGACCAACAGCGCGACGGGCATCTATTACGACATCGATCCCAACGGTCAGGCGGTCTACATCACGTGGTTGGATGTTGCGGACGCGCGCACTGGTTCGCCGCCAGCGGGCACGACGTCGATCAACGTGCAATGCGTGATCTACAGCAACAGCAGCTATGAGTTCCGTTACGGCCATGTCCTGATCGGTTCAGGAACGGGGCCCGCGATCGTCGGCTGGAGCAAAGGCGGAATTGCGTCACCCGTTCCGGATCCGGGCAGCGTCGATGTCTCGAGCAGCATGCCGTTGCTTACGAATGGTCCAGATAACTTCGCCCTCGAGCATGTTGTCGGCACAGCACGACTCGGTTCGACTTTGGATCTTGCGGTCGATCGCGTCGAGCCACTGGCGCCCTTCGCGTTCTTGATTGTCGGAAACGTTGAGAACACCGCCGGCCAGCCTCTTCTCGGAGCCGGCGCGCCGGGTTGCAGTGTGTTTACCAATACGTTAGCTGCGGCTGGGGTGCCGGTGTCGGGTGCAACCGGCAGTGGCGCGTTCGTGATCGGGATCCCCACCATCCCCGCGCTGGTTGGCACGACGTTCGTTAGTCAATACGCGGCTCTGACGCAGCGAAATGCGCTCAACCTTTCGACGTCAAACGGCGTCAGCTGGACGATCGGGAACTGAGTCGCATGAAGAAGCTTCGCGTGCTCATGTTGGTCCATGACCTCTTGTTGCCGCCGCCTGACGCTGAGGATCTCGACTGGGAAGAGACGTATCCGTACCAGATGGAACTCGACGTGCAGACGGCCCTACGCGATCTTGGCCACGACTGCGAAACGCTCGGTGTCGGCCAGGAGGACCTCGACGTGATTCGCCGGCGCGCGCAAGAGTTTCAGCCGCACGTTGCCTTCAACATCCTGACAGACTTCCACGACATCACCGCCTACGAGGCGCATGTCGTCAGTTACTTTGAGCTGTTGAAGCTGCCTTACACAGGCTGCAATCCGCGGGGCATCACGCTTGGCAACGACAAGGCGCTGTGCAAGCAGATCCTGATTTGGCACGGCATCCAGTGTCCGGCGTTCGTGTCGTTCGCTCCCGGAACCAAGAAGCCGCGCCTGCCCAAGGGTGTCGACTATCCCGTCATCGTCAAGTCCGCGATCGAGCACGGCAGCACCGGGTTGTCGCAGGCTTCCGTGGTCAAGAATGACCGCCAACTGGAGAAACGCGTCGCCTACATGTTCGAAAAAGTCGGTGGGGAAGTGATCGTCGAAGAGTTTGTCGAAGGTCGCGAGTTCACCTGCAGCATCGTCGGCAACGGCAACCGTCTGACCGTGTTGCCCGTGTGGGAAGTCTGGTTCACCAAGTTGGCCAAGAACAAACACGCGATCTGTACCGAGCAGCTCAAGTGGAACGTCAAATACGCGCAGAGCATCGGCATCAAGACGGGGCCGGCGCGACGTCTGTCCGAGCAGCAACACAAGCAGATCCAGGACATCTCGCGTTCGACCTACAAAGCGCTTGGCATCTCTGGTTATGCGCGGGTCGACATGCGCATGGACAAGGACGGCAACGTCTACGTCATCGAAGCCAACGTCAATCCGGACCTGACCGCGATCGAGGACTTCGCCGAAGCCGCTGAAGAACACGGCATGGACTACAACGCGTTGATCCAGCTGATCGTCGACACCGGCGTCAAATACAAGGCGCCGTGGAAGGCGGGCCCGAACAAGAAATACATGTGAGGGGCTCGTCGCTACATCCAGCCAATCGTGCCGCCGAGCGTCAGCGTGCCGCTTGCTGTGACGTCACCGGGTAGCGGTTGGCTTGGCGCTGCCGGAGAAGACCCGCTACTGCAGCTGGCGAGGGTGGCGGTCAGGAGTAGGGCCAGGGCTGGGGACTTGAAGCAGTCCATCGTGCGATTCCGGGAATCGGTGACAGCTGAGGCGAAGTTTCTTTTTGGGCCTGGCCTACCGACGGCGGGGGCCGCTCGAACGCTTGCGTCTGCCGCCCCGAGAACTCACTCCAGCATCCTGGGCGTGCACGTAGGTCGGGTCGCCGCCCTTCTTGTTGGCTGCGCCGCGCCGCGCCAGCAGGGCTTCCTTTGGCGGATTGCTTGGGATCAGCGATAGCGGCCCGTTGCCGATCAGTTCTGCACGGTCCGCCTCGATCAGTGCCCTGCGTACGACGAAGTAATTCTCTGGCTTGAAGAACTGCATCAGCGCGCGTTGTACCTCGCGGTCCTTGAGCTTCTTGACCGTCTCGACCGGCTTCATCGTCATCGGATCGAGACCGGCGTAGTACATGCACGTTGCGATGTCCATCGGCGCCGGGATGAAGTCCTGCACCTGGCGCGGCTTGTAGCCTCGTTGCTTGAGGAACACAGCAAGGTCGATCATCTCGTTGACCCCGGAACCCGGGTGCGACGCGATGAAGTACGGGATCAGGTACTGCTCCTTGCCGGCGCGCTTGCTCGCCTTGTGGAACTTGGTAGCGAACTCATCGAACGTGTGCGTCTCGGGCTTCTTCATGAAGTCGAGCACCTTCTTGCTGACGTGCTCGGGCGCGACCTTGAGTTGGCCGCCGACATGGTGTTTGGCCATGTCCTCCACATACTCATCGTCGAAGCGCGCGAGATCCATGCGGATGCCGCTCGCCACGCGCACGCTCTTGATGCCCTTGGTTTCACGCACCCTCTTCAGGAGTTGCTTGGTGGGGCCATGGTCGGCGCCAAGCAACTTGCACACAGTCGGATGCACACACGACAGCCTGCGGCAGCGCGCTTCGATGTCGGGCTTGGTGCACCGCATCTTGTACATGTTTGCCGTCGGGCCGCCGACGTCGCTGATGTGGCCCTTGAAGTCCGGGTCGGATGCCATGACACGCACTTCTTTGAGGATTGAGTTCTGGCTGCGGCTTTGGATCGCGCGACCCTGGTGCATCGTGATCGAGCAAAACGTGCAGCCTCCGAAGCAGCCGCGCATCGTCGTCACCGAGTCCTTGATCATCGTGTGCGCCGGGATGTCCTGCGAATAACGAGGATGTGGCCGGCGCGTGTAGGCGTGATCGTAGATCGCATCCATGTCGCGCTCGTCGAGCGCGAGGGCTGGTGGATTGATCACCAGGGTTCGGTCGCCGTGCAGTTGGGTCAGGCGGCGGCCGTTCTTCGGGTTGGTCTCCTGGTGCAGGATTCGCGTTGCCCGTGCGAACGCGACTTTGTCGGTCTTGACCTCTTCAAAGCTCGGCATCGCGAGGGTCTTGTTGTCACAAGACGCATCGTGCCATTCGTGCTGTGGCAGTTCTTCCTTGGAGCCGAGCAGGTAGGCGACGCCGCGTAGATCGCGGCAGTCGGCAATCGTCTTGCCGTCGCGCAACCGAGAACAGATTTCGACGATCTGTGCTTCGCCCATGCCGAAGCCGACGAGGTCGGCCTTGGATGTGACGAGGATCGAAGGCCGCACCGTTTCGGACCAGTAGTCGAAGTGTGCGATGCGTCGCAGCGAGGCTTCGACACCGCCAGCGATCACCGGCACTTCTTTGAACGCTTCGCGACAACGTTGCGCATAGACATTGGTTGCGCGATCCGGCCGCAATTCGATTTGGCCACCCGGCGAATAGGCGTCGTCATTGCGCCTCTTCTTGTTCGCCGTGTAGTGGTTGATCATCGAGTCCATGTTTCCGGCGCTGACTGCGAAGCAGAGCTTGGGCCGACCGAACTCACGGAATGGGTCGGCGGCAAGCCACGCGGGTTGCGTCAGGATCGCAACCTTGAACCCGTTCGCCTCAAGCACTCGGCCGAGCAAAGCCGCTGCGAACGACGGGTGGTCGACGTAGGCGTCGCCACTGACGAACACCACATCGACTTCGTCCCAGCCACGAGCCTGCATCTCCGCGCGGGTCGTCGGGAGGAAGGCCTGCGCGTCTGGGGTGCTGCAGGGGGAGGTCATCGGGGCGAAGATGGTAGCGGATCGGCGCCCGATGCGCTTCCGGACGCGCTCTACGAACTGAAACACTGATCGCATTGGCATGCTGCGATTGCTGCCCTTCAGTGCCAGTGGCGCCTGTTCTTCGGCGGTGTCGTCAGCGTGCTGTTTGACGATTCTGGTTGCAGACGGTGACTCGGAACGTGAGGGCCTCGGGCCCGGTGGCTTCGGGCACGTTGGGCTCGCTAGCGACGATTGGGCGGTTCGCGTGGTGCGCGCCTGATCACTGGTCGCTGGTGGACTGGAGCTGCGGAACGCGCGGCGTATGTGCCAACGGCGAGCAAGGATCCCGATGCAGAACCGCCTGCCAAACCTTCGTTGGCCGGCCACGGCGACGACTGCTAGAGTGCGCGGCATGACCGCGCCCGCCGCATCGCCGCCTGACGAGGATCCGCGTCGTCGCCGTCGCTGCTCGTTCGTGATCGTGCCGATGATGGCGCTCGTCGCGTCGGGTTGCACGGCGACAGTGACGCCACCTAGTAATCCGAGCGATCAGGTCCAGGTGTTCATACTCAGTGAGGCAATGCATACGGGCGTCGTATTGCCGCCGGATCCTGGCGCGTCTGGCAACCCGGATGAGTACGTCGAGTTCGGGTTCGGCGAATGGGGCTGGTGGGCCTTGACCCACGACTCCTGGTACAACGGCTTCGCAACCGTGCTCTGGTCGAGCCAGGGCGCTTTGGGCCGTCGCACATTTGGTGCGCACTCGGCGGCTGAGTTGCGATCGCTTACATGGTGGGCGACGTTGCAACCGATCATGGTCAACCGCCAAAAGGCGTCGGCATTGCGACGCCGCTTACAGTCCCAGTTTGACGGTGCGCGCAAGCACGTTGTCGTACGGCGTGACGTCGGTTTCAAGTTCGTGCCGGTTGAGTCCTACTCGTTGCTCAACAACTGCGCCGACCTGGCGGGTGGTTGGCTTGAGGCGCTCGACTGCGAGGTCTCATGGGTGCCGGTTCGCTACGACTTGCGCGTCTCGGCCAACGGCAAGTCGCCGTAGCCGGTGTGCGCAAGCGAGTCGAACATCTCGCACAAGTACTCCTGCATGCCGTGCAGGTCGTGGGTCTCATGGTAGTTGCGGGCTGCGGTCTGCAAGCTGGTGAGGTCGCTCATCAGGAGCTCTCGCAAGTTCTCGTTGAGGGTTTCCTGGCAGAACGGTTCGGCAACGACGCGGCCGCATGCAGCCGCCTCGATGTGCTTGGCGTAGCCGCACGTGTCGGTGCACAACACCGGCAACTCCGCAACGACGGCCTCCAACAGCACGGTGGCGGTGGTGTCGCGTCTCGCTGGATGGATCAGCAGATCTGCGGATTGTAGTAGGCGGGGCACATCGCTGCGGCCCGGCAGCATGGTGACGTGATCCTGCAGATCGAGGCGGTTAGCGAGTTGCTGCAACTGTGGCGGTGGTGATTGGCCGATTGCGAGCAGACGCGTGCGAGCGCGTAGTTGTGCAGGCAGCTCCGCTACCGCATGCATGGCGCGATCGAGCCCCTTCAGTTCGAAGTTCGCGGCCAGCATGAGCAATACGAGGGTGTTGTCGTCAGCGCCTAACTCCTGGCGGCCAGATGCGCGAAGTGCTGCGGCGTCGTGGCCTTTGCGGCGATCCATGGCAATGCCAGGTTGCAGCACCTGGAACCGCGCGTCGGGCGTCTTCCAGATCTGTTGGTAGTCATGCTTCTGGCCCTCGTCGAGCAGGAAGATGCGCTTGCTACCGTTTTCTCCGAAGACCCGTCCTTCAAGGTCGCGAAAGGTCCGGTAGCGCGGCGTCAGTCGATAGAGCCACGAGCGGTTTGCCGTTCGGGTTACGAAGCACGGGTCTGCAGTGAAGTACATGTCGAGTCCGCCGAGCTTGTCGAACCCGAAGACAAGTTTGTGATCCGCACTCGCCAGTCGCTCTCGTAGGGCATCGTTGAAACGCCGCGCCCGCGTGTGGTTCGTTCGTCCGGGTGCGTCGAGCACGCATACGTCGATGCCCTCTGGGCGCACACCATCCCACGTGTGGCAGTAGATCGTCACCTTGTTGCCGATGCGCGCCGCGCGTTCGGCGAGTCCAAGCATGTCACGTTGCATCCCGCCAAAGGGGAAGTAGCGAAACAAGGCGAAGGCTAGGTCCATGCGTGGCTCAAGACTGTGGCGGCGCCAGTGTAGTCGGTGATCCGACACGGGAGCCAAGCAAGTCGCTTAGATCTCGCGCAGCATCGTTTCGATCAGAGCTTCGAATCGCTGTCGCAGATGCTTGTGCGTGTCCCCAGTCGCCGGTCCTGACCAACCCTGGTAGATGCCGCGCACACGGCCGAGCTTGTCGACGAAGATCGTCGTTGGGAATGATCGGATCTGATCAACCAGTGCCAGCGAATCGCTTGCCTTGGACTTGTTGGACAACCCACCAATCAGAATCGGGAATGTCGTGTTGTGTCGCTTCACGAACGACTTCACCTGGCGAACGCTGCGTTCAAAGTCGTTGTCGTGCTCGAAGGCCAGCCCGATGACTTGTAGGCCGTCCTTGCGATAGCGGCGGTGCAGTTCTGCCATGTACTCGCCGTGGTCGTGGCAGTTCGGACACCACGAACCAAACACGTCAATGATGCGCACCTGACCACCGAGCGCTGGATCAGCCAGCGAGAACTGTTTGTCGTCGAGTCCGCGGTACTTGCGGAGGTCCAACTGCGCGTCCGCACGCCACTTCGTCAGATTCCAGCCATCGGGCAGTTCGGCCTTGGCATCGGCCACGCCTATCCACTTTTCGTGCCAACTGTCGGATGACCAGAAGTCGCCCTTGATGGTGTCGTCGTTCTGGCGTTCGCCCTGAAACAGGAATGCATGCGCGCCATCAAAGCACGACAGCTTGAAGGCCCGACCGTTGCTGTTGCCGGCGAGGTAGCGGTAGTCGCCGAGCGTCGTCAGGAACGTGCCGGTGCAGTTCGTGCGCGGGTTCTTGTCGAACGCGAACACTCCGACTGCCGGGTCCTTGCTCTTGGCAAAGGTGACGCGGTAGCGGCCATGGGGCCATGCGTCGCTTGCGCCGGCTACCTGCTTCATCGCGAAGCGCGGCCCCAGTTTGCGACTCTCGACGCGCATGCGCGTCTCCTTGCCCTTGCCGCGGCGCTTGATCCACTCGCCGTGGATCCCCCGTTTGCCGGTGCCGACCTCAAGGTGCAGTTCGGAATCGTAGTGGGGGAAGCCGAGCACGAGTCCGTTGCCGTCGCGGACTTCGGGGATTTGGATGCGTTCCCTACCGTTGATGAGGAACGCCTCGAGGTTGCCTTTGCCGTCGCCCTCGAGTGACAAGCCGAACGGCAGATCGCCGCCGGGTGTCAGCAGTGCGAGACGGTGGCGGCCCATTGGGTAGGCGCTTTGTGCGGCGGCATGTGCTGCAAACGCGAGCCCTGCGAGCAAGAAGATCAACAGGCGCTGGCCAGAGTGCACAGTCATAGAGCCACGGTATCGCGTAGTAGTGATTGTGGCATACCTTGTGTATTGGGCCTGCCCGCAGGCTGCCTACAAGGCGATGTTTTTCCCTGACGCAGTGCGCGCGAAGTGACAACAGCGGCGTCTACCGCCGCCTCGTGGCCGTTCGCGATCCGCGCTATCGCACCGGGATCTGGGCTTGGTGTCCGGTACCAGCGAGGGGGCGTCGCTCGGTGTTCGCGCGATACTGGTTCTGCAGGCGTCGAAGACACGCTGGCATTGAGGCGGCCCTGCCAGCTACCGTGCTTCGATGCCGAAGCTCGCGATGCACTGGTGGATTCTGATGGGGCTCATTGCTGGGGTTGCCTACGGCTACGTGTCGGCGTCCTACGGCGAGTCGAAACACGTGCTCGACTACATCGCCCCGATTGGTCGGCTGTTTCTGAACCTGCTCAAGATGATCGCGGTGCCGCTGGTGCTGTTCTCATTGGTAGCCGGAGTTGCGAGTCTCAATGACACCAGCAAGCTCGGCCGCATTGGTGGCAAGTCGATTTTCCTCTACCTGATCACGACGGCGATCGCGATCACGATTGGCTTGGTGGCCGTCAACTTGTTTGGCCCGGGCAAGGGGTTGTCGCAGGCCACTCGCGACAGCTTGCAGAAGTCGACTGCAGCCGACACGACGGCGAGACTAGAGAGCGCCGACGTCAGTATTATCGATCAGCTCGTCAACATCGTGCCGACGAACCCGTTCGGCGCGCTGGCCGACGCGCAGATGCTGCAGGTTGTGTTCTTCGCGCTGATGCTTGGCATCGCGCTGACCAAGTTGTCGAGACGCGTCGAGGGCACCACCCACATCGTCAAGGTCTTCCAATTGCTCAGTGACGCGATCATTGAGATGGTGCAGATGATCATGAAGATCGCGCCGTACGGCGTGTTCGCAATGATGGCTGGCGTCGTTGCCGATATGGGCAAGGAGCCGGGGCAGTTGGGTGACTTGCTGTCGAGCCTCGGTGGCTACATGGCCACCGTGGTGATTGCGTTGGTTGCGCACTACCTGCTCGTCTACACGGTGATGCTGAAGCTGTTCACGAAGCTGTCGTGGAAGCAGTTTGCCAAGGCGATGGTGCCAGCGCAGCTGCTCGCATTCAGCTCGTCTTCGAGTGCGGCGACGCTGCCAGTCACGATTCGATCGGTCGAGAGTCTTGGGGTCGACGAAGAGGTGTCGAGCTTCGTGTTGCCGCTAGGGGCGACGATCAACATGGATGGCACCGGCCTCTACCAGGGCGTGGCGGCGGTGTTCATTGCGAATGCGCTCGGTATGGACCTCAGCATTGGCCAACAGTTGACGATTGTCTTGACCGCGGCGTTGGCGTCGATCGGAACGGCAGCAGTGCCAGGCGTTGGCATCGTCATGCTCGTGATCGTGCTCAAGGCGGTCGACGTGCCCGAGGCTGGCATTGGCCTCATCCTCGCTGTGGACCGCCCACTCGATATGTGCCGAACGGTACTAAACGTGACCGGCGATGCGACTGTTGCGGCGGTGGTCGCCAGCACTGAGGGGATGATCCACCCAGGCGAACGCTCTCAAAGCGGCGATAGCTGAGTATCGAAACGGTCCTCGCGGATGTCGTAGCGCCGCACGCGGCGAGCAGCACGGGCAGTAGCAGGCGCATGCAAGGCATGACGTTCGACGGGGGAGACTGGTAGCCAGTCGACTGTGCGTCTACCGGCGCGGGCGCGACTTCGGGCCAGTTTGACTCTTGGGACCCGCCGCGCGCTTCGCCGCGGCGCCTCGCTTGGCTGGGCCTTTCTTAGTTGGCCCCTTGCGGCTATCAGCGTGCAGTCCCTTCTGGTGCGCACCCTTCCGGCTTGGCTTCTTCACCGTGCGGCCACCGGGCCGAGCCTCGCCCTTGCGGCGTCGTGGCTCGTCGTCCCGACGTCGGTAGTCGCGTTGACGAACTTCGTCCGAGTTGACGTAGGGGCCCGGCGCATGGCGAGGGTCGGGCCGCAGACGCTCGCGTTTGGTTGCACCGTCGAATTCCGCCTGCTCCGCCGCCTCGGCGCGCGGTTCGCGTTGCTCGGTCTTCGCCGTACCCTTGTCAATGTTCTGCAGACGCTTCGTCGGGATGCGCTGCTTGATCAGCTTCTGGATGTCGCGCAGGTATTCGTTCTCGCCTTCATCACAGAACGAGATCGCGATGCCTGCCCGGCCGGCGCGCGCGGTGCGGCCGATGCGGTGCACGTAGCTCTCGGCGATGTTGGGTAGATCAAAGTTGATGACGTGGGTGATCTCCGGAACGTCAATGCCGCGCGCGGCGATGTCGGTGGCGACCAGGACACCGGCCGTACCGGCGCGGAACGCACCGAGGGCACGTTCGCGCGCGCCTTGCGACTTGTTGCCGTGGATGGCGTGGCTGTCAATGCCCGCCTTGACCAGGTGGCGCACTACGCGGTCTGCGCCGTGCTTGGTTCGCGTGAACACAAGCGTGCGGGCAAAATCCGGGTCCTTCAGCAGCTTGACCAGCACGTCTCGCTTGCGCGACTTCTGCACGTGGTAGACCGACTGTTCGACGCGATCGGCTGTGGCCGCAGGTGGCGTCACTTCGACGCGCACCGGGTCGTAGAGGATCTTCTTGGCGAGCGCGGTGATGTCATTCGGCATCGTAGCCGAGAACAACAGCGACTGGCGGTCACGCGGTAGCTTCTGCAGGATGCGGCGCACGTCGGGCAGGAAGCCCATGTCGAGCATGCGGTCCGCTTCGTCGAGCACGAGGATGTCGACGTCAGACAGCTTGCAATGGCCTTGTGACATCAAGTCGAGCAGCCGTCCGGGGGTCGCGACCAAGATGTCGACGCCGGCCTTGAGCGCTTTGACCTGCGGGGTCTGACCAACGCCGCCGAACACGATCGCGACCTTGAGGCCGAGCCCCTTGCCGTATTCGATGAAGGCATCCTTGATCTGGATGGCGAGTTCGCGCGTGGGGGCCATCACCAGCGCGCGCGGCATGCATGGACGAGCCCGTTCGTTTTCTTCGTGCAGAATCTGCAGCATCGGAATCGCGAACGCCGCAGTCTTGCCTGTGCCCGTCTGGGCGATGCCGAGCAGGTCGGCGCCGTCGAGCAGGTGCGGAATCGAGCCGGCCTGGATCGGCGTTGGCTGTTCGTAACCCCGTGCAATCAGAGCTTTCAGAATGGTTGGGGCTACCCCAAGCGAGGCGAAGTCTGAACTCATGAACAGCGGCCCGGGCCGGCAGACTGGGGTAGGTGCATGGCGGGAAGCTTACGCGGGAAGGGTTGGCCGGCGTGGGGGAATCTGCGGCTTGACCATCTACTACAGTTGTAGTAGATGGTGGGCATCATGAAGCTCAGCGACTCAGAATGGATCGTCATGGGGGCGCTCTGGGCGCACGCGCCGGCGACTGCTCGCGAGCTGTTGGAGCGTATCGAAGCAGAGACCGATTGGGCCTATATGACCGTCAAGACGCTGTTGACGCGGTTGCAGGACAAGGGCGCAGTCAGTAGCGAAAGGCGCGGTAAGACCGACTGGTTCCGGCCGATCGTGAGCCGCGACAAGGCCACGCGAACGGCGTTTCGCGCGTTTATCGATCGCGCCTTTGATGGCGCAGTGGGTGGCCTGCTGCACCACCTCGCTCGCGAAGAAAAGCTCACCAAGCGCGATCGCGAACTGCTGCGCCGCACGTTGCGCGAGCTCGTCGAGGAGGAATCGCGGTGAGCGAATTCCTTTCTGCGTGATGTGAACTTTTGTTGCTGGGCAGTGTGCAGAACCTGCCGCTGCTGTTGGTGGCACTGCTGCTCGTCCGCGTGTTCGTGCGCCTGGCTTGGGTCGCTCCCCGCCGCGTCGTGTGGGCTCTAGTTGTCATGGAACTCAACGACATGCCGATCGGGGAAGAGAACACGCAGGTGATCTCGTTCACCTACACACGCGCGAAATAGCGCGCGGTTGGCGGACCTGTTGCGCTCCCCTATCTGGGCGCCGAGGGCTCGCGCGCGACAGACACCGGTTCGTTGTTGCCCATTGAGTTTTTCGGCGCGTCCTGCATGCACTTGAGTGTGCCGCGGATCGTGACCTTCCACTGGCCATCTTCGGACACGCATGCCACCGGGGAGCTGACGGGGCCAGTCTTCAGGATGACAACGGCGCGTTCGTCTGTGATGAGTCTGTCGAGAGTCAGCGAGTAGTCGCCAATGTCGCCGTAGTCGATGTGCAGGTCGCCGTTGCGTTCGGCCGCCGCGACTGATTGGCGTGCGCTTTGGGTGTCGCCCACGCGGCCAGCTTCGATGAAACTGCGCGCCGCCCGTTCGGGCGTCGAGTAGTCGTGGAATTGGCTCCTGGGCCCGCAAGCGGCCAAAGCCAAGCAGCAGGCTGCGATGATAAAGCGGCTCATGGTCTCCTCCTCTTCTCATCGCTTCATCGGGCCAGCTGCTGCGATGCTGGAGTGACCAGGGAGCGCATGCCTCAAGCCGAGACGAAATCGAGCAGATCTTCGCTTGTCGATGCCCGCCAGCCAGCCGACGATCCCGCCATGTCCGAGCAATTGTCAGCCGTCGAGCTGGATCCCAAGGGCCCTGTGCGTGCGTCGGTTGTGTGGCTGCACGGGTTGGGTGCCGACGGCCACGACTTCGCGGCGATCGTGCCGGAGCTTGCCTTGCCAGATGAGCTGGGCGTGCGATTCGTATTGCCGCACGCGCCGTCGATCCCAGTGACGCTCAACGGCGGCATGGTGATGCCGGCGTGGTACGACATCTCCGAGGTAGACCTGCAGCGTCGCCACGACGAAGCCGGTGTGCGCCGTTCGGCTGCGCAGGTTGCTGCGCTGATGGCGCGCGAACACGAGCGCGGTGTGCCGTGGAACCGCATCGTGCTGGCGGGCTTCTCACAAGGCGGTGCGGTTGCGCTGTTTCAGGGCTTGCGTCATCCCGAGCGATTGGCTGGCGTGATTGCGCTGTCGGCCTACATGGTTGTGGCCGAGTCCTTGTCCGAAGAAGCCAGCGCGGCGAATCAGAATGTGCCGATTCTGCAGGCCCACGGCAGCTTGGATCCGATGGTGCCGATCGAGCGCGGCGAGGCGGCGCGCGACGAACTGCAACGACGCGGTTACGCCGTCGAGTTCCACACCTACCCGATCCAGCACAGCGTCAACATGGAAGAAGTGCTGACGGTGCGTGCGTTTCTGATGCGAGTGCTCGCCTAACGACTGCTGTGTTGACTACTGCGTCTTCACCTCGATGCTGAAGTTCGGCGAGAGCGCTAGGTATCAATTGATGGTGGACCTGTTCGAGAAGACGGCTAAAAAGATCGGCATGACTGCGCCGGTACCGACGGTGTCGCCGTCACCATTCCGTCGACCCAATCAACAGCAGAGCCTGTTTGGAGAGAACCCATGAAGGTGCGCCTGTTGACTGTGTCGCAGCGCCAACCGAAATGGGTGGTTGAGGGCTGCGCCGAGTACGAGAAGCGCTTGCCGAGGCAGTGGCACTTCCAGGTTATTGAGATCAAACCAGAGGCGCGTACGAGTGGGGTCACGATGCAGCGAGTGCAGCGTGGTGAAGCGGATCGCATCCGCAACTCGATTCCGAAGGGCGCGTTGGTCGTGGCGCTCGATGAACGCGGAGACTCGTGGTCGACGGAGCAGTTCGCCGAGAAGATCGAGGGTTGGCAGCATACCGGGCGCGACCTGGTCTTCGTCATCGGTGGTGCCGACGGCCTTGATCCGGAGTTTCGCGATTCCGCGGATCAGCGTCTGTCTTTGTCGCGCATGGTCATGCCGCATGGGCTCGTGCGCGTGGTCGTCGTTGAGCAGCTTTATCGTGCGGTGACGGTGATCGACGGGCATCCCTACCACAAATGATCGCGTGATGATGGCTGCCAATTTGAACTTGGTGATGCACGCGACCCAGGTGGTTGCACGCTGCCTGAGCGAGGGGCGTGGCCCTGCGCACGTCATGGCTAGCATGCCGGCGCTGCGCGGCGAGCCAGCCGACGTGCGTGCGCAGGTCGTACGTTGCTCGATGGCAGTGATCGCGGGGCGTCGCCGCCTCCGCCACGTGTTGGGGGAGCAACGCCCTGTTGATGCACTGGAGCGAGCGCGGGCGTACGTCATGCTCGTTCTCATTGAGGCTGGTGAGCACGTGCCGCCAGACGGTCGCGATCTACCGTCGCTGCAGGTCATGCGCGAACGGGTAGCGGCGATTGTCGATTCGGCCGAGCGGTTTGCGGTCGAGCACTCCATTCCGGATTGGTTGTTGCCTCACTTCGAACAAGCATTCGGGGAACAACGCCGCTCCGTGTTGCGAGCGCTGGCCGAACCGGCGCCGCGCACCTTGCGGGCCAATCGACTGCGCGTTGCCGGGCGCGACGAGTTGGTCGAGCGACTTGCCGCCGAAGGTGTCGACGCAGTTGCCGCGCGTTACGCACCCGATGCAGTGCATGTTATCGGTACCGCCGATGTGTTCCAAACGCATGCCTATCGCGAAGGGTGTTTCGAGCAGCAGGACGAGGCCAGTCAGTTGGCCATTCTTGCGACCGCGCCGCCGCCTGCTGGCAAGGTCTTGGACCTGTGCTGCGGCAGTGGTGGCAAGACGCTTGCACTGGCTTCGCTGCTTGGCAATCGCGGTGCATTACTTGCGACCGATGTGCACGAGGCGCGGGTGCGCGAGATGCGCGGTCGGCTGGCTCGGGCGGGTGTCGACAACGTGCAACCGTTGCACTTGGATGGTTCGCCGCAGGCGGAGGAAACACTCGAGCAGTTTGCGCGGCGCGCCGATCGCATCTTGATCGATGCCCCGTGCAGCGGCACTGGTTCGTGGCGTCGCCGCCAAGAGGCGCGCTGGAAGATCGATGCGAATGGTTTGTCCGAACTGCAGGAAACCCAAGCGATGTTGCTGCGCCGGGCGGTTGCATGGCTCAAACCCGGCGCGCGCCTCGTCTATGCCACATGCTCGCTGCTACCCGCCGAAAACCAGTCGCAGGTCGAATCGCTTCGCGAACAGCACCCCGACCTCGAACCCGTTCGTCTTGCCGAGATCCTTGGCCGCAAAGTCGCCGAGCCCATCACCGACCCAACCGGGACCTGGCTATCCCTCCGCCCCGACCAGCAAGGCTGCGATGGCTTCTTTCTTATCGCCCTTCGCCGAAGAGGTTAATTCTCGTCCAGGAACCGTTCCGGCAGTCCTAGAGGTTGTAGAAGGAGAGGTTGATGCCGGTGGTCTGTTTGGTCCACGCGTAGATTTGGCCGGCGTGGCCTGAGGTGTGTTCGAGAACGTGCAGGATCGCGGAGAGACCTGTCTCTTGGTAGCCCTGCACGGTGCGCGGGGCGAGCAGTTGGGCGAGAGTGACGTGGTCGACGACGTGGCACGCTTCGGTGTAGACGTCGTGCAGGCGCGCGGTCAGTTGCGAGACGGTGAGGCCGCCATCGGCCGCGAACTCGGCGTCTCGTCGGCGTTGGTCGGTCTGTTCGGTGAACTGCGCCATGATCCACTGGGTCGTATTGCCTGCGAGGTGGAGGATCAGGTTGCCGGCGGAGTTGCAGTTTGTCGACGGGCGTTGCCAGATGCGCGCGTCGCCGAGCAACTCGGCGCACCTGGTGATACGCGGTAGCTGTTCTTGGACCAGGCGGCGCCGGAACTCGCGGCGAACCCGGTCGGCAAGCTGCTGTTCTGGGGGTTGGGGATCGCCTTTCGGGACGTTGGTCACGCGACTTCGTCGCTGCTTGTCTTGGACCTAGCGCGGTCCTTTCGTTCGGCGGCCGCCTTCTGTTTGCGTGCTTCGGCGAGCTCTTCTTCGAGTAACGCGAGCCTCTGCGCCAGCGTGCGTTGACGGTGGGTCAGCCGGCTCAGGCGAACGGAGAACTGCACGGACAGCGCAATCAGGAAGATGATCGCGCCGAAGAACAGCGTCGAGACCGAACTTGCGGCACCGACCCAGCCACTGATGGTCGTCAGCAGGCCTTGGTTTAGGGCAAGCACGACGATGCCGATCGCAGTGAGAATCCACACCCATGAGAACTCTTCGCGCAGTTTGCGGCGGCGCACCAGTTCAAACACGATCAATACGATCGCGGCCGCCCCGGCAATGGCGACGACCTGTTGGCGTTCGTGCAGCGGTGTCATCTCTTGCAGCCAATCATTAACGAACGTGCTGATCACAGGCCCCTCGCGACGGTGTCTGGGCTGCGCAATGGAGTCGCGCGCCGAATCGGTAGCAGCAACAGCGTCACCAGCATTTTGTAGCCGTAGTAAGCGATGCGGGAGCCGCGATGCATCGATAGGCCGCCCAGACGTTCGTGCATGATCACAGGAATCTCGCGCACGACGAGGCCGCTGCGATGGTGTTGCACGAGCACGTCTGCATCGGGATAGTCCTCGGGGAAACCATCATTGACCACCGACTCGAGCGCTCGTCGCGACAAGCCTTGGAAGCCACTGGTCGGGTCGGTGATGCGTGTGCCGATCCAACGGCTGGCAATCCACGAAAACAAACGCGTGCCAATGCGACGCGCGAAGCTGCTGTCGGGGGCGTTTCTGTCGAGATAACGAGAGCCGAGCGCGATGTCGGCGCCGTTGTCGAGCGCTTCGATCAGTCGAGCCAGCATCGTCGGATCGTGTTGGCCGTCGGCGTCCATCTGCAGCACCCGGTCGTAGCCGGAGCGAATCGCCGCGGAGTAGCCGGAGTGCAGCGCACAGCCGTAGCCGAGATTGAACGGGTGGCGCACAACCCGGGCTCCGGCGGCTGCGGCCTCGAGCGTGGTTGCGTCCGGGCTGCCATCATCAACGACCAGGATGTCTATGGCGGGCAATTGACCTGAGAGTATTTGTCGTCGCACGGAGCGAACGACATCACCGACACGGCCGGATTCGCAGTAGGCTGGGATAATAAGGACAGTGGAGGCGCGCACAGTTGACCAGGGGGGAGTTTATGGGGGGCATGCGGCGTTCGCCAATGCTTGTTGGGCTTTGACTTATCATGTCGGGCAGAACGCTTCGCATCGCCGTGCGCTTCCGGGCAGAATCTCTAGGTGGCCTGACCCTCGACTGGTTCGCTCCGCCGCAGACTTGAACAAAAGACCATGTTGATTCGCTCCGTGACCGTCGGCCTGCTCGGCCTTCTCCTGACCGCCTGTGGTAGCACCCGTGACACCCGTGTCAATCCCGATGCCGCCGACTCCGTGACCGGCACCGGACTCCAGAGTATGGATATCCGCACGATGGCGAACCGGATGGCCGCCGACATCAAGGAGTGGGGTGTCCTGGCCCCGACCAGCGACGGCAAGTTGGCCTCCTTCTTCATCTATGAGATGGTCAATGAGAGCTCGGACACCATCAACAAGATGCTGGTGTTGACCAAGCTTCGTACCGAACTGTTCAAGGCGTTTCGGGGTCGCATCGACATTCTCGACCGCTCACCGAGTGCGACCGACCTGAGCAACGCCGAACAACGCATGAAGCAGCGCGGGGAAGTGACGGGCGCCAACAACAAGAAGGTCTTCGGCAGCGACTTTGTGCTCAAGGGCCGGATGATGAGCCGCGACCGTCAGGCAGGTAAGTTGAAGTCGTCCTACATTCTGGTCACGTTCGAGTTGACTGACCTGGCGACGCAAAAGCTGGTCTGGACCAACGACTACGAAATGAAGACTGAGTCGGAACGCTCGGTCATCAACCGCTAATCCTCAATCGCAACACGACGCCCTCGTGTCACGACTACCATTCATGCGATTGCCGCTGTTGGCAGTGCTGGCGGTGCTACCCGTCGCTGGCTGTTCGATTTCTCAACCCAGCGTGCCGGTCGGTAGCTACCTCGGTGGCGACTATGTCGCCGTGCGCACGTTTGCCGAGACGCAAGAGGCCGAAGGCGATGTAGAAAATCTCGCGATCGTGCTCAACGTGAAGGGGCAGTGCCAACTCGCGTTGGGCGATGTAGACGCGGCCCGACAGACATTCCAAACGGCCGCCCAGATCATGGGCACGTGGGCCACCTCGGGTAACGAGGTGACTGCCGCGATCGTCGGCAGCGAAAGCAGCAAGACCTACAAGGGCGACCCATACGAGAAGGCGATGAATGCCTTCTACCTGTCGTACTGCTACCTGCAAAAGGGCGAGCCCGACAATGCGCGCGCTGCTTTGAAACGCGGCATCTTGATGGATGGCGAAGTAGCTGACGAGAAGTTCCAAGCCGACAACGCGTTGTTGTTTTGGATGGCCGGCCGCATGAGTCGTTTGTTTGGTGCTTCGGGCGCGGAGGACTACTTCAAGGAAGCGCAGACCGCGAACACGTTCTCGATCGAGCACGACGCTCGCGGTGACGTGAACAACGCGATTCTCGCGAGTCCGGAGAAGGGCAACCTGGTGCTGCTCTTGCCGATTGGGCTAGGCCCGAAGAAATTCGCCGACGGTCGAGAAGAGGAACTTGCTCGATTCAGCCCGCAATCCCACCCCGCGGTCCGGGCCCAGGCGACACTCGATGGTGAGTCGTTGGGCAGGTCGTGGATCCTCAATGACGTCGACTACCAGGCGAGTACGCTGGGGGGTACGGCGATGGAGGGCATCCGCAAGGGCAAGGCGGTGTTCAAGAGGTCGACGCGCATTGGCGGCACCGTCTTGGTCAACGAAGGCCTCAACAATCTCGACAGTGATGAGGGGCAGGCTGCGGCGATTGTCGGCGGTGCGCTGCTGGTTTTCAGTGCCTTGACGTCGAGCGCTGCCGATGTCCGCCATTGGCCGACCTTGCCCTCGACAGTGCAGGTGCTTGTGGCAGAAGTGCCGCCTGGCGAGCACGATCTGGTGGTCGATTTCCTCGATGGCAGTGGCCGGCCCCTGCCGCAACTGCAACACACGGTGCGCATCAACGTTCCGTCGACTGGCGAGGCCTGGTTCCTGATTCCATCCCTGCCGCCGGCGGCAGCCAAGCCATGACCAGGTCCGAATTGCACCGGGGCGATTTGTCGCTGCAACCGTGGCTCCTCGACTGCGCTTGCGCACCCGCGCTGCCCTCCCGTACTCCCTATTGTTGGCTAGAATTGTTGGCTAGAAACATGAAGACCACGATCCTGCTCGTTACTGCTCTCGCCTCTGGGATCGCTGCCCAGACCACGCAGCCAGCGGCATCCGCGGCGACCGCCGAAGTTGCTGCGAGTAGGGCCACCCAGGATAGGGCCACCCAGGACAAAGAGCAGTGGAGTGAGGGATTCGGGCGCGCGACCAGCTACCGCGCGGCGCTGGCGCAGGCTCTCGAGGGTGCGGTCGGCAAGGCCAAGGGAATCGAGATTGCGCGAGGCCCTTCGATTCGCAGTCGACTCGCGGTCGTTTCCGAGCACAAGGATGGCGACAAGAGTGGCTTCTTTGATGGCAAATCCGAACTGGAACGGGAGTGGGTGCAGCAGCAGATTGCCGGCTTCGTCAAGAGTTACGAGGTGACCAAGAAGGGCAAGGCCAAAGACCGCATGTGGGAAGTGTCGGTGCGCGCGCTGGTCGCCAGCGTCGATCAGCTCGAATCCGAATTGATCATCGAGCTCATCGACAACGACCTGCGCAAGTGGCAGCTCGAACGCTACGAAGAGGATGGTCCCGGTCGCGCGTTCGATCGCCGCAAGGGCAATTTTCGTGGGCCCAAGATCGGTGAGTACCTGCGACGCAGTGGCGCCGTCAAGGTGGTCAGCACCGGGCCCGGCGTCAAGGTCACGGGTAACAGTGACCGCACGCAGCGCGAGAAGGTTGGTCATCAACTGGTCGCTTCGCATCGCGTCGTCATCAACTGGCAGCCGCTCGTGGTCAGCTCCCTGGTCGAAAGGCCAAACATTGCGCGTCCATCGTCGGGGCCGCGAACGGAATACATGAAAGGCGGCGCCGTGCAGGTCTCCGTTCGCGTCGAGAACCTGATCGAACGCACGGTCATGCTCGACGAAACATTTGACGTGCCGGCGGACAAACCCGGCATGTACTCGGCGGATCGTCTCGATGCGTTCGTTACGGCGCTGGTTGACAAGGCCAAAGCCGAAGTCGCCAAGAAGGTGTTCTTCACCCTGCGCCAGCCGGTTGTGCTACGCAAGTGGGCAGGCGATGGCGGCAAGTGGTTTGTCGAGGCGCGCATCTCGCGCCGCGTCGCGGCCGGCTTCAAGAAGTTCTCGGTTGGCAACAACGGTTCGCTGGCCAGTCCCGATTGGCAGAGCCTCGCCAGTGCGACGCTGGTCGGCGGCAACGCCACCTCGTGCACGTTCCAGCTTGCGGACATCACGGATCCTGCCGGCATCGAAGCCGCGGTCTCCGAAGTCCGCCCTATCAACTGATCCTTGGCGTTCGCGCGATTGGCTGCGTTGCCACTACCTCCTGCTCGAAGACTTATGAAAACCCTTCTCTTGCTTTCCTCTTTGATGGCCTTGTCGCTGCTGACTGCGTGTGGTTCGGCGGCGCCGTACGCTGCACTTCCCATTAATGATGATCGGGAGAGCATGACGAACGTGTTCGTCACCAACGCACAATTGCGTCGTTGGGTGCGGGTGGGGCGCCCAGCAGTGCGGCGAGTCGAGGGTTCGAACCAACTCAAGGTGACGGTGCCGATTCGCAACATCACCAGGAAACCGCTGCAGGTTCGCGTGCAAGTGAACTTCCTCAACCTTGAGCGTCAGCCGATTGGGGACGATACCAACGAGCAGGCGCAAGTCATCAGCCCGGGGATGACGATCAATCACACCGTCACATCGACTTCATCCGAAGCTCGTGATTGGAAGATGAGCATTGGGCCCAACGGTTAAGCGGAGATCCTGCCATGCGCATTCTGATTACGACGTTAGCGGCCTGCCTGTTGGGGGCGTGTGCGGCGCCAAGACCCTTGCCGCGCGCAGCACTGGTGCCGTTGTATGATCTGCCTGTGGTTCCGGTGTTGGTGCCGAATCGCTCAGATCCACCAACCGCAGTGCAACCGGCAGGAAGACCGCAACAACCTTCGGTCGTAGACTCCGTGCGCGGCCAAGAACCTTCTGCACCGATCTACCGTACGGTCATCGAGATCGTCGAGGTGCCGGTCGAAGGTCGGGTGGAGATGCCGCAGGTATACGAGCCAGAGCCTCGACGCGACTACCGTCAGTACGACGACTATCTGCGCTACCGCTCGTCGTATCGGCATCGTTCTTACCGCCGGAGCCGGTTCCCGGTCAACACAGTCGTTGGCGCAGGGATCGGCGCGATCATCGGCCACCAACGCGGGCGCCGTGATCGCGGTGCGTTGATCGGTGGCGGTGTTGGTCTGCTGTTCGATCTGAACCGCTGGTAACCGTCCTGCCCGACACGCGGTCGGTCTACTGGCCGCTGCACGCGGCCAGTCTACTGGTCGACGCGCGGCACGATTACGACCTCGACCATGTCGATCCAGAAGTCGACGCGGTCGCCTTCGTCGATGTCTGCGATGACGTTGAATTGCAGCTCCTTCTCGCTCGCGACGTGACGCAGGCTAGACGTGCGGAACTCCATCGTCTGCTCCCCGGTCGACGTCGGCGACAATTCGACCACCGTGTCGTAGCGGTTGTCCGTCAGGTTGCGCAGCGAGATGCGGAACACGCTATCGCCGCCGATGCGCGACGCACGTACCACGCAGCGCACTCGAAACTCGAGCACATCCTCCGGCTCGGTGACCGGCAGGTTGAAGCGGCAGTTAAGGCCGGCGATCTCGCGGTCATCGATCGTCGCCGTGGCCAAGTAATACTCGAAGTCGTCGTCGTCGCGGAGTTGCTCGATGGCGCCGAATGCGTTGCTGCCAGCGACGAATTGCACCGCTGCTTCCTCGACCCTAAGTCGAATGGGTGTGTCCCCCGTCTCTGAGGCCGGGGCGACGGGTAGGAAGTCGAGGCCGTTCAGTTGCCAGCGTTCATCGGGCCACGCGAGAGTCGGTAGACCCCCCGTGATTGGCAGGTGCGCGAGTCGCAGGGTCTGCCGGCCAGCATCCGGCTCGGCGAGCCCAAACCAGACCCTGTCGGCCGTCAGCGAGAATCGCGGGTAGCCGACTTCGCCGGCCGTCGCATGGAGAACCGTGACCGTGCCGCTCAGGACGTCGGCGAGGCAGAGCGTTGCCATCTGTTCGCCCAACCGACGCACGAATGCAATCGTCGCTCCGTCTGGCGAGAACGTTGGTTGCAAGTCGCCGTTGCCGGGCCCGGCCGCAGCGCCGCCATCGGTGAGCGGGATCTCGCCAAAGCCCGAGCCATTGACTAGCCACAACACATGCCGGCCGGTCGGGTCGCGGCGACTGAAGACGACACGGTTGCTCGCCACGCTCCAATCGGCCTGCCCGTCAGCAAAGCCAGTTGGGGTCGGCAAGAACGGTTGTGCATTCTGGCCGCGATCGGTGCTGATCCACAGCCCGGCATTGCCGTTCTCCTCACTGGTGAACAGCAAATTGTCGCCGTCAGGCGACCAGGCCGGTTCATCGTCGCGCGCCGAGTTCAGAGTCAGTCGCAGTTCCGCCGCAGAACCATCTGTCGTGGAGACGTACAGTTCGCGGCTGTCGACGTCGTCATTGAAGCGTTCGCGGGCGAATACCACGCGCACACCATCGGGGTGCAGGCGGGCGCCAGTCTCCTGGCCGGTGCGATCGCCGACTCGGCCCGTGCCGAGGTTGCGCGTCGTGCGCAGGGCGACTTCGGCGAACCGGTGCGAGTCATCCGCACGGGCGCGGCAGACCAGCATCTCGGGTGGGCTGTTGAGGCCGAGCGGGCTCGTGCCGCCGCCACCGCCGCCGCAGGCCGTGAGCAGGAGTGCGGTCGTTGTGGATATGCCGGTGCCCCAAGCCTTCGAGCGGGAGGGGCGGCGGCGGGCAGGTTGGCGCATGCGTGCCATGGTCGCAGCCAGCTTTCCTTCCGGCAAGCGGTTGCTTGGTTGCGGCGCCATGGCATGGGGCGGCGCGACCGGCTATGACGCGAGGCGTGCGTGTCTCTGAGTTTGACTTTGCCCTGCCGCCAGAATTGATCGCGAGTTGCTCCGTCGAGCCACGTGACCAGGCGCGCATGTTTGTGCACCATCGCGCAAGCCGGGCAAGCCGCGACCTCGTCGTTGCGGATCTGCCCGAAGTGCTAGAGCCCGGCGACCTGCTCGTTCTCAACGATACGCGGGTGCGGCCATGGCGCTTGCGCGGTCAGCGCGCCACCGGCGGCGGCGTCGAGTGCCTGCTGTTGCGACTTGATGGCCAGGACGATGCTGGTTGCCACGGAGAAGGCTTCGTCAAGCCGTCGAAAAAGCTGTGTGTAGGCGACCGTCTGGGAATGGAAGATGGCTCGGTTGAGCTAGAACTGCTCGAAGCACTCGGTGGTGGGCGTTGGCGCCTTCTCGTGAACAGTTCGCTTGGTGATGTTATGCAGGTGCTCGAGAAATGTGGGCGGGCGCCATTGCCACCCTACATCGATCGACCGCGCGACGAGGATGTGGCCGGCGATCGCGCGCGCTACCAGACCGTGTTTGCTCGCGAGCCCGGCGCGGTCGCCGCGCCAACGGCCGGTCTGCACTTCACCGAAGATCTACTTCAGTGTCTGGTACAACGTGGCATCGAGATCGCCTACGTCACACTGCATGTTGGCGAAGGCACTTTCGCGCCGATGCGCGTCGAGATCGTGACGGACCATCGTATGCACGAAGAGGTCTACACCTTGCCGGATGCGACCGCAGACGCCGTTGCGCGGGCCCGCGCACGTGGTTCGCGAGTGGTTGCCGTCGGCACGACCAGTTGCCGCACGCTCGAGACTTGTGCCACCGACGAACGCACTGTCGTTGCTGGCAGCGGCGCGTCGGATCTGTTCCTCTATCCCGGTCGCAACTTCCGAGTGGTCGACGCGCTATTGACCAATTTCCATCTACCACAGTCAACATTGATCATGTTGGTCGCTGCCTTCGTCGGCCACAAAGAGATCCTCGAGCTCTACCGCCAAGCCATCGACCAGCGCTACCGCTTCTTCTCCTTCGGCGATGCCATGCTGCTCCTATGAAGAGCACCGTACCGGCCTCTCGGTTAGGGCAGCGACTCTAGGAGTTCGCGTACGGCGAGCGCAGGGTCTTCGTGTTGCAGGATGTAGCTGCTGACGGCTATGCGGCGCACGCCGTGGGCATACAGCGCGGGCAGGTTTTGGGGGGTGATCCCGCCGACCGCGAACATGGGTAGGCCGAGTTCGTGGCAGATTTCGGCGGCGGCTTCGACGGCCGGCAAGCCAACACCTTCGGGGTAGTCCTTGGTCTTCGTTGGGTAGCACGGGCCGAAGCCGACGTAGTTGGCCGTCGTCTTTGCGGCTGCGCGAATCTGGGCTTCGTCGTGAGTGCTGACGCCGAGTAGTCTGCCGAACATCAACTTGCGCGCAGCATCAGTGGGCATGTCGTCTTGGCCAACGTGGGCGCCAGCAGTCTCGCCACGCAGCGCCAACATGACGTCGTCGTTGACGATCAGCGGCACCTTGTGTTTGCGGCAGATCGCACGAACCTGCTCAAAGCCGACACGATCCGGCTGCTTGCTCCGCCACTGCACGAGGTCCACACCGGCACCGAGCGCCGCTTCGAGAGTGGCGAACGGGTCTTGCCGGCATAGCTCCGGAGAGAACAGTAAATACAAGCGACCAGTTAGTGGCATCGGCGCGAAGCACGGTAGCCCCAGGGCATCGTTCTGCGTAGTGTTTGGCTGTGTTCGTCGACGCCGTGTTGGCCAACGTCTTGGTGTTTGCCGTCGGCCAGGCCTTTGCCTGGCTGTTTTTGCGCACCGGCCGATTTTGGGTCGGCGCTGCAGCGACAACTGCCTTGTGGGCCTCAATGGACTGCTGGCTCGTGCAGCGGTTCCTACTGGCAACCCCCGCGGAAGGTCAGCAATTGGCGGTTTTGATCCTGCAGGCGACGGCGCTGTCGGTCACTACAGGCTACCTGTGGGCGCGACTGCGAAAGCGCCTCGGAGCTCCGGTTCGCACCGATCGGTTCCGGCAAGGAACCGCCGAACTGCTGCAAGGCAAACTGCACGCTGCCGAGTCGACGTTTCGGCAATTGGTGTGGTCGAACCCGTGGGACGTCTCGGCCTGGATCAGTCGCGGCGATGCGTTGCGCCGGCTCGGCGTTCCGGCCAAGGCGCGCCGTTGCTATCGGCGAGCCGCCGGCGCCGATGCGAACGGGCGCTTCGCGGACCTGCTGGCGCACCGCGTGAAGCAGTTACAAACCCCGCCGAGCACAAGACACGCGATCGAGCCGCACGGAACCGAACTGGTGCCAAGGCCGGTTGCGCGCCAACCAAAGCGCGCACGCAAGGCCGCTTCCGGAAGCTGATCAGCGGCTGTTTTTCTGTGCCCCAGCTGTGTGTCATCGGTGTGTCACCCGTTTTTGGGTTATCCTCGACGCAACCGTGTCAGGCGGCACCTTCCCTTCCTAGACCTTGGTGTAGCAATGCGAATTCTCTCTCTATTGGTCATCTCCACTGCCCTCGCAGCACAGGGCGGTCCTGGCGGCGGCGGTCCTGGTGGCGGTGGTCCTGGCGGCGGTGGTCCTGGCGGCGGTGGTCCTCCCCAGCCCTTGCCGCCACGCCCGGTTCCCGTTCAAAATCAAATTACGCCGCAGAAGGCCATGCTCGGCAAACTGCTGTTCTGGGAAGAGCAGATGTCGACGGACAACCGCGTCGCCTGTGGCACCTGCCACACCTTCGGCGCTGGCGGTGGCGACAGCCGTCGCGTCCTCAACCCGGTTGGTCCGGGCATCGGCGATGACATCTTTGCTTCGCCGGGCGTGCGCCGCAGCGATGGGAACAACGACTACATTCCGGACGCGACGTTCGGCTTCACCCCACAGGTGACCGGCCGTTCGTCCCCGAGCTTCCTGACTGCAGCATGGTTCACGGACCTGTTCTGGGATGGGCGGGCACGCACGAGCTTCATCGATCCGGATACTGGCGTCACGCTGATCCCGAATGGTGGTGCGCTTGAGAACCAGGCCCTCGGCCCGCTGCTGTCGTCTGCTGAGATGGCGCATGACGCGCACAACTTCGGCGACCTGACGGCCAAGTTGGTCAACGTTCGGCCGATGGCGCTCGCGACCAACCTGCCTACCGATATGGCTAACGCCATTGCTGGCGGGGTGAGCTACCCGGACTTGTTCCAGGCAGCGTTTGGCAGTTCCAGCATTAGTGCTGCTCGCATCGCGATGGCGATCGCGACCTACGAACGCACCCTGGTTCCGGACCAGACGCCCTACGATGCGTTCCTCGCTGGCAACCAAAACGCGCTGACGCCGCAACAAGTGAACGGCCTGGGGGTCTTCCTCGGCCCCGGTCGCTGCGTGATCTGTCACACGACTGGGTTGTTCAGCGACGACGGGTTCCACAACCTGGGCCTGCGTCCGATCGCGAACGACAACGGTCGACAGAGCGTTACCGGCAATCCCGCCGACGCTGGCCGCTTCAAGACGCCGAGCTTGCGCAATGTCGGTCTGCGGAACTCGTTCATGCACACTGGTCAGTTCACGAGTCTGCAGCAGGTGTTTGGCTTCTACCTCCAGGGTGGTGGACCCAACCTCCAGAACAAAGATCCGCAGTTGCTTCCGTTGAACGTCGGGCCGCAGGCTGCCAACGACCTGATCAACTTCATCAGCAACGGTCTGACCGACCCGCGCGTGGCTGCTGGATCCGCCCCGTTCGACCGCCCAACGCTGCGCAGCCAGATCCTGCCAGCCAACGGTTTCCAATATGGCTTGCCCACGATTGGCACGGGCAACCAGTTCCCGACCATGCTGCCTGGTGTGCCGGCGAACATCGGCAACATCGACTTCAAGGTTGGTGTGCACAATGCTCGAGGTGGTGCGGCGTCGACGCTCGTGCTCAGCACGGCCCCGACGGCGAGTGTCCTGAGTGGGGTCAACCTCAACGTGGGTCTCAATGGCAGCGAGTTGCTGATCCCGTGGATGCTCAACGGCACGCCGGGGGTTCCTGGTGATGGCTACGGCACCCTGCGGGTTGCGGTGCCGAATGAGCCGGCAATCGCAGGTTTGGCCCTCTACGCACAGTGGTTCATCTGGGACAGCGGCGTCGCCAACGGTGCGGCCGCGACCCAGGGCGCTCGCCTGGACCTGTTCTAGTGTTGACGTGACGCGGTGAGAACGCGGGGCTTGGGCGATAGGATCTGGTTCGTGACCGTCGAATCAGATCCTCGCATCGATGCCTACCTGGAGAAGGCGTCGGACTTCGCCAGGCGAAGGATCGTCGCGCCAAGAAGCACTACATCGAGTGGGTGGGTGATGCCAAGCGCAAGAGCACGCGCGACAAACGCATCGAACAGGCGGTGCAGTGGTTGCGCGATGGCAAGCACCGCAACTGGAAATACGAGAGCTGCTGAGCGGCGATTAGTGCAGTAATTCGCTAGCGCCTACTTGATCGTAAACGTCACCCGATCTTCCCCAGCGATGACTGCGAAGTCGGGTGACCGCTTCTTGCCGGCTCGCAGCCGCGCCTCGTACGTCATTCCTGGTAGTTCCAAGAACCTGCAGGCGAAGTTGCCGTCCTTGTCGGTTGTCGTGTCGCTGATCCACGTCCAGTTCAGGTTGCTGGCGATCTTCTGGAGAACTTCGTCGCGATTGTTGCCGCTACGCCAAGTTGAACTGTGGCAATCGAGGTTTGCGTTGGCGACCGGCTTGCCGTCGCCATCGACGGCGCGACCCAGCATGGTTGTCATCGGCTTCATGCGCACCTCAATGGGCTTGGCTTCGCTGCCTTCGAGCTTCAGGTTGATGTGCGCCATGCTCGTCTTGTTGCGAATGAATGCGGCCCATCTGCCAGGCTGCAGTTGTAAGGCCAGCCGACCGGCGCTGTCCGGCGTCGCGATGGTGTTCCAGCTGCCGCAATCGTAGTCCCCTTTCTTGGCGCGACTGATCAGCATGACCTTCGCGTCGGGCGCTGGATTGCCCGACTCATCAAGCAGTCGCAGTTGCACCTTCGCAAACGAGCTCAGGTCGATTTGCTGCTCGTCGCCGGTCTTGGTCCTGAGTTCGTGCAGCGTGAGCGCGCGGTAGGGCGACATCCGCCTCTGCTTGTCTGGCACGAACGCGTCCTGCACGGCATCCCCGGCGACGATGATCTGCATCTTGTCGATGGGATTGCTGACCGCCGGGATTTTTAGGCGGCCTTGCTCGTCCGTCGTCAGGTGGAAGACCAGTCCTTCGACGCCCCACCCGCTGTTGTCGAGTTGTGCGATCTTGATGCCGCGTCGCACGGTGACGGCTTGGTTTGCCAAGCCGCTGTCGGCGTCGCGCATCAGCCGCACGACGGTCGTCTTGTCTTTCTGCAGCGTGAACTTCAATTCACTTACCCCCTCGTTCTTGACCTCTTGGCCGTCAAAGTACGGATGGCGCCGAAACCCCGAATGCGTCGTGCTGTGTCCTTCCTTGCTCGCCGTAAAGAACAGTTGCTGCCAACCGGTCGTCTCGAACGGATCCTTCCGGTTTGCGATTTTGGCGGTCAGCTTGCCGGTCGCGTCGGTCTTGCCGAGTTCGCGCCAAACCTTACGCCCCGGCGGTTGCGGCAGATAGCCGGCCAAGCTTGATTGGCCGGCGCTCAGCCGCTGCCGGATCCGTGCGCCTTCGATCGCTTTGCCATTGGCGTCGACGACGATCATCGGCACGGACTGCATGGGCTGCACCGTTCTCGCAGTGGACTTGCTGAACTTGCTCAGCGTGATACAGGTCAGCAGCTGGCCATTCTTGTCGAGCACATCGATTGAGGTTCGACCAGCTGGCAATGGCGGAACCGTGCACGTGCCATCTTCGGATACGTCTACTGCCAAGCCATCGATGGCGACTGCACCAGGGGCGAACGCTACGCGGAACGGTCCCAACGCGGCCCACGCTTCGAGACCCCTCAGCTTGAGCGTGCAAATGGGGTGCGTCTCGCTCGCACTTAGTTCGATCGGCGCGCCCGACGTGGCCCACTGCATCGCGCTGACCGCGCGACTTCCGTCCGCGCCCGCGGGGCCAATAGCCCACAGCAGGTGGCGCGTGCAGGGCGTCACCTTGAAGCGGAAGCGGCCACGCTTGTCTGTCTTGACAACGGTATGCATACGGGCGCGGTTGCCGGCCGTGCCGACTGGCGCAAAGGCGATGTGCACGTCAGCACCTTCTACGCCTTCGTCATCGGCGTCGACGAACTTACCGAGCAACGTACGCAAGTGCTTGGTCGCCGGTTGTTGGGTGACCGCTCCGCTGACGAACAAGACGGCAGTGGCTGCTGCTGCGAGCATTCGGCGAGTAGTCGGCATGCCCCGATCTTCCGTCGCTGCCATGGTCACTGCAAGGGAATGCAACCTTGCCCTAAACGTAACCGACCCGCCGGGAGGTGTCCGGCGGGTCGTTTACGGGGATCAGGTTGTCGGGCCTTGGAGGTACCGAAGCGTATCTCATGATTCCCACTTGAGCGGCGAGAAAACAGCGTGCGGCGGCTAAGCCGCACGGAGGATGACTGGGGCTAGCTGGCTTGCCACTTGTGGCGCTGCACAGTGTCTTGGAAGTTCGCGGAGTCGTTGCGGTTGAAGAGGCGCACGCGGCCGCCGCATTCGATGCAGTAGGAGTGGTTGACGCTCATCATGAAGCGCACGTAGGTGTTGCAGGGCTCGCACCACTTCTGCTCGGTGTAGAACTCGCTGTTGTTGTTCGAGAGGTCCAGGTTGCGGCTGTTGTTGGTCACGAACGCTGTAGAGCAACTAGCTTGCCAAACTTTCGGAAGGCAGCATCAAATCGTCAACACTGCAATGGCACGGGCGGTTGTTGCTTTGAGGGTCGCGTCTCATCGTCGCGAGCCGTGGTCGAGATCCGTCGTGGAAATGCGACGATCAATGCAGTCGTCGGCCGCAGTCTGATAGGGAAGCCGCCGTGCGGCCGCGTGTTTGGGTTACTCGTCGTGCCAATGCGACGGTTCCGTCTCTGCGACGCATCGGCGCGCTACTCGCCGTGCATGGCGAATTGTATCTCGTCACGGACGCGCGGGTCGTCTTCAATTGTCATTGCCGACCGCAGTGCCGAGTGCTTGGGGTCGATGCGTCCAATCGCCCACGCGGCGTGGCCGCGCACGACCGGGTCGTTATCTCGCATTGCGATGCTGAGTGCCGGCAGCGCTGACTCTTCGCGTCGATTGCCCAGCACGGTGGCTGCGTTGCGCCGCATGCCCGATCGTTTGGCGCGGCGCATTGCGGTGCCTACAAACTCGGCGTCGTAGCGCGCTTCGTCCATCTCCAAGACATCGACGAGTGTCCAGGTCTCGACGATACGGTGTGGGGCCAGGTCCTTGGGGCGGTCCAGGCCAAACAGGTCGCGTCGTTTGCTCTTGCTCGTGAATGGACAGACTTCGACGCAGATGTCGCAGCCGAACAACCACTCCCCCTGCGCCTCGCGCAGGTCGCGGTCAACGAAACCGCGTTGCTCGATCGTTGTGTAGGAAAGGCAGCGGCGCGAGTCGACCTGGAACGGCGCGACGATGGCTTTGGTGGGGCATGAGTCAATGCAGGCGGTGCACGTGCCGCACGTGCCAGGGGAGACCGCATCGAACGGCAGCTCTTCGCCGACCAGCAGTTCGGCCAGTTGCAGGTAGGGGCCATGCGTGGGGGAGATCACCATCGAACTCTTGGCGAGGAAGCCAATGCCAGCTCGTACCGCGAGCGCCCGCTCAAGCACTGGCACGGCGTCCGTGCCGCCCTTCATCGATCCTTGCGGCAGGCCGGCGTGCTCAAGTTCGTTGCGCAGCTTCGTGATGCGCTTGCCGAGCCAGCGGTGGTAGTCGCGTCCGACCGCGTAGCGCGCAATGCGGCCGCCGCCCGGCAGTTCTCCCGGTGGGCCGCTGTAGTCCACCGCGACCGAGATCGACGAACGCACCCCTTCGCGCCACAGCTGTGGATCCACGATGCGATCCTTGTTGGTCGCGAGGTAGTTCATCTCGCCGTGGCGGTCTGCGTCAAGCCACTTCGTGAAGTGCTCGGCGTGCTCGCCGGGATCGGCCGGGCCGAAGCGAACGAGATCGAAGCCGACTTCGTGCGCGATTCCGCGGATGGAGTCGGCGGATAAGCGAGAGTTGCTCACATCATCACGCCGAGCGGCGCGTCCACCATGCCAGCTGGCGTGCCATCGATGAGGATCTCGCGGTCTTCTGCTTCAAACGCGGCAGCCATGACCTGCGACGAACCATGCGAGATGTCGCCGCCGACCGACCGCAGCATGCGTTCGGCCATGACGCGCACCACATCGGTTCGGGCACTGTCCAGTTCTTCGGCAGTTGGGATGCGCCTCCCCTGCGCGATCAGGGCCTCCGTCGCGATCAGCGGCAACGTGAGGGCGAGCAACGAAGACAAGCAGCGGTGCATGGCGGGCCATGGTAGCAGGATCCGGGGCAACCACTGCGCTAGTCGCGTCAATCGCTCTAACCCACGGCTGTTGCTCCGCGAACGAGCCTGAACTCAAGCCGCCAGCACGAATGGTCGATGCGATGGGCAGGCTGTTGCCTAGAGGCGTCCTATGACCACCGACTCGAATCTAGTTCTCGATCCCGCAACCGGCAGCTATATCTTGCCGGCACCGCCCCGTGGCAAGAACTTGCTCACGGTTGGAGAAGAGACGGAGGCGCCCTCGCCCTACCAGGCGGGCACCATTGCGCGCGCCATGGGCGAGCGCTTCCAGGTGACGGCGCAGAGCCTTGAGATGTTGTTGTTGGAAGTGCGCGAACGCGTCCACCTGCTCGACCAGGCGATTGCCGAAGACACCCGTGCGCAGCTGAAAGGAGCCGTTCGCGAGATTGCCAAGGTGCTCGACTGGTGCGACGCAACATGCACGGAACTCGCAACGGACAGTTCGAAGGCGGTTGATGGGTTCGAGCCCATTGACGTCGTCGAGTTGTGCAATCATATCTCGGCGACACATGAAGGCCTGACCGATCCAATCGCCGTCATCGCCCGCAACGACCTCACGTGCTGGGCCAAGCGTGGCCAACTACGACATGTCGTGCAGAAGGCGCTCGCGGTGGTCTGGGCGCGCACCGGGGGGCAAGGCCTCCGTTGCCTCGAAACGGAATGGCGCGACACTACGCCAACGATCCGCGTCTGCAGCCGCGGCGAGCCAACCCGCGGCATCGACCCGAACTTGGTCGAGGATTTCCGCCTGGTTGTCGAAACCGCTGGCATCACGGTAGTCCCGGACGATCTGGGGCGTGGTGGCGCGGGATTGGTCCTAATGCTCCCCGTGTGACCCATTTAGGCCCGAGCGATGGCACTTTGGGCGCGTGCCATTCAGTTACGCTCTACCGAATATTGTGGAGAACCGTTGTCGCCAGTTACTTCCCAGAGACAACTGGCTATGGCATGATAATCGGGTGGCCGCGGCTTCCGACTGCGACCCCGACAGGCTCCGTCATGTTGCACGTCAATCACACCTCGGTCGACCGCGCCGCTCTTTGCGAGCGGCTCTTCGAGTTGTGGGAGAGAACCGGTAGTCCCGCGCTGGAAGCTTTGGCCCACGGTCGCGCCCCCAACCCAGGTGCATCGGTGGCCACGCCGCAGCACTTCATCGACTGGGTCAGTACCAGCTTGATGGATTGCTACAAGGACAGCGGTGACGGCTCCGTGTTCGCGCTCCTCTTCGAGTTGAATCGCACCTCATTCCTGTACGCGATCCAGTGCAACCTGCGCCGCTCCTTCCATCGTATTGATGCCCAGGACGTGCTGCAGGAAGTGTTCCTCAACATCTATCGCTATCCGCATCGCTTCCAAGCGGACAAGTCGGATGCGTTCCGTGGTTGGGGTCATCGCATCGCGCGCAACACGCTGTTGAAGTTCCTCAAGGGCGAGACGCGCCTGGCGCGCTTCCAACCCATCGATGAAGAGGTCATGCAGCCCGAAGACCTGCGTTCGCCCCGGCCTGATCGTGCCGCCAGTGACGCGGAGGCCGCAACGGTCGTCAATCACGCCTACCTGATGTACCTGCAGCTCTACATGTTGCACTACGCTCGCTTGACCACGAAAGAACGGCGCGCGTTGTCGATGGTTGAAGTCGAAGACTACTCATACCGCGACACCGCTGCCGAGTTGGGCATCCGACTTGAGAACCTGAAGATGGTCATCTTCCGCGGACGTCGCAAGATCTTCCGTGGCATGGAGCGTTCGCTCGCTCAGCTTGCCGACAGGGAGACCATCGTCAGCAGTGAAGAACTCGCCAGTGCCTTGGGTGCCGTGGGGGCACCGCGTAGCACGGTTCCGAGGCGTGGTGCAGGAACTTCTTCTGGCACCTCTTCCGGTGCTCCCGGAGATTTGACGCGAACGTGTAACGACTCCAATAGAATGTGTGACCCAGAGGGTGCCCCTACCTAGTCACGCCCCGAGTCTTAAGCACTCTGCTCAACCACACCGCGAACCCCGCTCAGGGCGGGAAGGGTCGAATGACCATCCCTTCCGGCACCTCTTCCGGTGCTCCCGGAGTTTTGACGCGAACGTGTAACGACCACAATAGAATGTGTGACCCAGAGGGTGCCCCTACCTAGTCACGCCCTGAGTCTTAAGCACTCTGCTCAACCACACCGCGAACCCCGCTCAGGGCGGGAAGGGTCGAATGACCATCCCTTCCGGCACCTCTTCCGGTGCTCCCGGAGTTTTGACGCGAACGTGTAACGACCACAATAGAATGTGTGACCCAGAGGGTGCCCCTACCTAGTCACGCCCTGAGTCTTATGCACTCTGCTCAACCACACCGCGAACCCCGCTCAGGGCGGGAAGGGTCGGATAACCATCCGACCCAACTTGCGAACCACCACCCTGGTAACCGTCACCCTGGGAGCCGTCGCCCTGGGAATAGGGGCCAGGATCCATGTCTGCCGATCCAGGCGGACCTGTCGTCGATGCTGGATGGTGAGTTGGACCCGGCCGGCATTCGGCGGGTAACCATGCATTCGGACGGCTGCGCAGCGTGCAAGTCGTTCTTCGATGGCATTCGGGAGCAGGTTGGCCTGCATCGCCGCCTCGCTGCCGCGATGGCCTTGCCGGCGGATGGCCCCGAAGTCACGAGGGTAGCTACTGGTTCCCTTCCCAGCGGTGCCGAACCCGCGGATAACGCCGCCGCAGCGATGAGTACGGCCGATCAGACGCTTCGTCGTCAATTGACCGGCAACCAGCGCAAACTGTCGCGCATCCTCTATGAGCTTGGCCGCAACTTCACGTTGATGGGCTTGTCGCCCGAGTTCTCGCGCGAAGTCGCGAAAGAGCCAGTGCCGCTGCCAGACATGGCCATGCGGGGCCGCAGCCTGGCGGACGAGTTTACGCGGGAGCAAGGTCCCAGCCCGTCTGGATCTGATTCCGCCAAGCCCCAGTGGGTCGCTGCGAAGGACCTGTTCGATGGACAACTGCGTTCGCCGGCCGAGAACCTGGCACGCGGGCAGCGCCTGCTGACGGAGTGCCTGGCTTTGGACTTGGGCGCACATGACGCTCGTATCTACCTCGGTCTGGTGCACTACGCGCGCGGCCAGCGGGCGTTGGCGCGCCGCCAGTTCCTTCACGTCCTCGATCACTCGTCAGATGCCGTAATGCGCGGATTTGCCCTGTCGAATCTGAGTAACATCCATCTCGACGAAGGTGACTGCGATGGCGCCGTAGCCTTGTTGCTTGAGGTGGTCGAATCGGGTGCCGCGGACAAGCAACCCCGGTTGATTGCTGCACACTTCAACCTCGCCTTGGCCCATGGCCTTAAGGGAAGCTTTGAAGAGAGTTTGCGTTGGTTTGCCCAGCTCCATCAAGATGCGCCACACCGGCGTCGTTGGGTCGCCCAGGAGCTGAAACGACGCAGCCACTTCATGCATCTGGTGCACACGCACCCGAGCGCTCGCCAGCTTGCAGATCGCTTGCCGCAGTGGTTTCCGTCAGAGGGATCCGGGTTTCCTTCGAGACCATCGGGACTAGGTGGTCGATAGGTCCGCCTGCAGGTCCGCCTACCACCGACCCGCTGCAGGTCTGCCTACCACCGACCCGACCTACGCTGTATACTTGTTTTAGCGACTGCGACCTTGCCCCGTAGGGCCTCACACGCACCTCCATGAACCACTACCTGCGCAACGTCCTGGCACTGATTGCCGCGGTCTGCTTGGCGATCCCGACTCCGGGGCATGGTGGTGGCGAGAACAATGGTGGAACTGGTGTCTGGATCCTGCCGGCCTGCGCGAACGTGACCCTGACCAGTCAGGACCCGAACGCGGCATCGCGTGCTGGCACGACCTTGTCGAACACGTTGGCCGACGTGAGGCTCAGGGTCGAGAGCAGCATGAGCGCGAGTTCGGCGACGTTCACGGACGATCTGTCCGGCACGGTCGTGGGCATGCAGGTCTCGGGTCGCATCGTGACGATTCCGAAGCAGCTGCTGCAAGCCTTGGAGCAGAGTGCGATCCGCAAGGCGACCGTGATCATCTCGGATGAGTCCCAGTGTGGCTACGTCATCCGCGTGTCGATCCTCAGTGACGGCCGGGTGCGACTCCGCGTGCTGTAGCAGCGACTCGGCTCGAGCCAAGAGCGCACCTTTCGCCTTGGGGAACGATTACGAGATCGTTCGGTTAAGAGCGGTCCGCATCGTTTCGGGGTCATTGGTGCACATTGCATCGACCCCCAACGCCTGTCCGCCAAACCAGCCGAGTTCGTTGTCGGTCGTGTAGGTGCAGACCAGCAAGCCTTGCGTGTGCAAGCGTTTGACGTCGGCGCGAGTCAGGTCGGTGGCGCGCCAGTGAACCAGTTGTGCGCCAAATGCCTGCATCTTCTTGATTGCTTCCGACGTGGGAGATGCGACCCCATCCTTGGGACCAAGGGCTGCAATCGCGATCTCCTTTGCGAGCTGCCGAACGTCGGCCAAGAACTGCCAGTCGAACGACTGCAGGATGACGTCGCCGGTGCGTTGCTCCGCGCGCAAGAACTCGACGTAGCGTCGGGCCGTGCCTGCCTTGTGCTCGATCAGTGGCACGCACGTGGGCAGCATCGCATCGAGCGCTTCCTTCAGTGTGGGGACAGGTTCGTGAGTTGCGCTGCCCGCTGCTGCTGCCGCCGCGTTTAGCGTGCGCGCCGTCTGCAGGTCGGTCTGCGCCACCAGCGCCCCCGGGCCGAGGAGTTGGCAGGAATCGGTTGTGCGATCCCACGTGGCGTCGTGCACGCAAACCAGCTCGCCGCACGACAGCTCTCGGACGTCGAACTCCTGGATCGCGACGCCGAGCTGCGTTGCCCTTCGAAAGGCCGTCAGGGTGTTTTCGGGATGCTCCTGGCTGGCGCCGCGGTGGGAGGCGACGAGCGGCCGCAGGCCCGAATTGGCGTGCAAGCGTTCGATGGCGGGGTGCGGGGAAGGCGTGACCAAAGTGATGCTGCGGAAAAGGGAGGCGTGACTAGCGGGTGCACCCGCATAATCGCGCGCAATGTCATTCGAGTTCTACCGTGTCCTGCACGCCTGTGGCGCATTGTTGTTGTTCCTCAGTCTCGGCGGGATCTTGCTGACGCCCAAAGACCAGAAACCGGCCAAGCTGGCGATGATCCTGCACGGTGTCGCGCTGCTGATCATGGTGGTCGCCGGCGTTGGGGCCGTGCACAAGAGTGCTGATACCGCGACTCCGCTGAAGTGGGGGGCCTGGCTCTACGCCAAAATCGGTTGCTGGGTCTTGTTGGCGATCCTGCCGGTGTTGATCAAGAAGGGCCTCGTCCCCCGTTTCCTCGGCCTCTTGCTGGCAATCGCCGCTGGCGCAGCGGCTGTCTGGATTGCCATGGAGAAGCCCTTCTAGGCATGCACGAACCCCCTGAGATCTTGCTGCTGGGGCCTGGCCCCTCGCCCAGCAGCCCCCACGTTCGGCGCGCGCAATCGAAGCCCTTGCTTGGGCACCTCGATCCAGACTTCGTGCCGCTGCTTGACGCCGCGCAGATTGGCTTGCGGCGGTTGTTTGGCACCGAGAACCAACTGACCTTGCCACTCGCCGGCACCGGGTCCGCGGGCATGGAAGCGATCGTCGCCAACCTCGTCGAGCCAGGCGACCGCGTGGTCGTCGGCGTGAACGGTGTGTTTGGCCAACGCTTTGCGGACTCGGTGCGTCGGGCCGGCGGGGACGCCGTCGAGGTCGTCGCCGAGTTTGGCACTGCGTTGGACATCAAGGCCGTTTGCGCTGCGGTTGCCGTTGGAGCGACGAAGCTGTGCGTGGTCGTGCACGCCGAAACGAGCACTGGCGTGTTGACGGATCTGCGCGATATTGCCGCGGCGACGCGCCAGTCCGGCGCCTTGTTTGCCGTCGACTGCGTTACCAGCATCGGAGGCCTGCCGCTCGACTTTGACGAGATCGGCGTCGACGCTGCGTTCTGCGGCACCCAGAAGTGCTTGTCCGTGCCGCCAGGTCTGGCGCCGATCACGTTCTCCGAGCGCGCCCTCGAGCGGGTGCATGCGCGCAAGCATCCGGTGCCGTTCTACTTCGACACCAAATTGCTGACGGGCTACTTCGGCAAGGCCCGCTCGTATCACTACACTGCGCCGGTCAGCATGATCTATGCGCTGGTCGCTGCCTTGGAAGAGATCGAAGCGGAAGGCCTCGAGGCACGGTTCCAACGGCATCGCGATGTGTCGGCGGCATTGCGTCGCGGTCTTGAGCCGCTCGGGCTTAAACCGCTCGTCCCGGTCGAGCATGCCGCACCGATGCTGACGACCGTCTGCTATCCCGCTGGCATCGATGACGCAGCCTTCCGCAAGCATCTGCGCCAGCAGCACCGCATCGAGGTCGGCGGCGGCCTCGGCGCACTCGCCGGCAAGGTCTTCCGGGTCGGCCTTATGGGCCACGGCGCGCGCATCGAGAACGTGCTGCGCGCATTGGCGGCGTTTGGCGATGCTCTGGCTGCCGCCGGCCACCGCCCGGATGTTTCTGCGGCGCTTGCGGCCGTGCACTGTGACTGATGCCGCAGTAAGGTGCCGGGCAGAAATGGACGAAAGCAAGATTCGCAGTACGATTGAAGATGGCATCGCGACCAAGCAGCGATTCCTTGAGCAGTGCCTACCGTCGCTCGTCGAACTCAGCGAGCTCGCCGTGAGAACCCTGAAGAACGGCGGCAAGATCATGCTGTGCGGCAATGGCGGTAGTTCGTGTGACGCGGCTCACGCTGCGGGCGAACTTGTAGGCTGGTTTGAGCACAAAGAACGTCCGGGCTACGCCGCGATCGCGCTCGGCCACCAGGTTCCGGCGCTGACCGCGATCGGCAACGACGTGGGCTTCGAACACGTGTTCCGCCGCGAGGTCGAAGCGATCGGTAGGCCCGACGACCTGCTGGTCGGCATCACGACGTCGGGCGGCAGCAAAAACGTCTTGCTTGCGATGCAGCAGGCGAAGCAGATGGGTATGAAAACGGCGCTGTTGTGCGGTGAGAAGCGCGGCGCGTGCGTCGCGCATGCGGACGTTGCGGTGCACGTGCCGTCGACGAACACCGCGCGCATCCAAGAGAGCCACCTGGTCTGCGTGCACATCGTTTGCGCTGCGGTCGAAGACGCGTTCGCCGACGCGAACTAGGTAGCTACTTGCCGCCGCCTGGTCTTGAGTTGCCGGGTTTTGAGTTGCCGGGCTTTGGGTCCTTCACATCCAGTGGCTTGAGCGTGCCGATCTTGAGGCCGCCCTTCTTGACGTCCGGGTTGACCGCTTCTTTGACGCGCATGCAACTCGACCAGATGCCGGCCACATGCTCGTCGGCGACCATCGGGCCGTTGACGAGGGCCTCCGTCATGGTGCGCTCGTCGGCGCGCTTCAGGATGTCGTTGGGCCAATCCGTGCCCGGCTTGCCTCGTACCTCGATACCGGTTGGTGGGTTGGTGATCTGCAACGATTTGTTGGGCAGCACCGAGTTGGTCCAGCGACGCAGGTGCGACGCGAGTTCTTCCAACTCGGGGATTGGCTTGTCGGAGGCGACGGCGACATACGTCGTGAGCCCGATGACTTCCGCGCGCGTCGTCCATGTAACGTCTTGGTCGGTGAGTTTGCCGGGCAGCGTTGTTTGGCCGCTTGGCAGCGGGTTGGACAGGTCGCTCTTCAACTCGGGGCTCGGATACAACAGCAGGATGCCATCGACGGTGCTGCGCCCGAACACATACACGTGCCGCGCCTCGCTACAGGAGAAAGACAGCCGAATCGGCGTCTCTTCGGCCAGTTCGTCGTAGTTGCGGGCTTGACGGTATTCGCCACCGACGCGAACCCGCCAGGTCGCTGAGGGCACGGACGACAGGCCGGGCGGAGCGCGGAATTGCCAAATCACCAGGGCGATTCCGATGGCAATCACAGGCACAGCGACGGCGCGGACGTTCATGGTGCCAAGCTATCCTGGCCAATGGGCTGGCGTCGAGAGATGCTGTGGGTTCCTGACGCTATCCGTAGACCGGAGGAACCATGAACGTTCGTTGGCTGTTGCCCTTGCTCGTCGTCTCGCTGTTGCCTGCCCAGAAGAAACGTGCTGCCCGCGATCCCGCGGCTGGTCGCCTCATCACCGAGTTCCCGGTGCCCGACGTGCCGCCACTCAACGTGGCTGAGGCGAGCACAAAGGCGATCAAGGGCGTGCTCAGGCTGCAGGAAGACGGCAGCCAGTGGCCCTACGAAGGTGTCTACCGCGAAGACCGCGGCTTGTTGCCGGTTGGTTACCGCATTGGTGGCACGGCCATCACGATCATGGGCCTCGTTGCCGCACCCGGGTATCGCAAGGACACCTCGCGTGTCGCCGCCGTCGAACGTGGTATCAAGTTCGTGCTTGAGACGCTCAACCACGACCGCATGCAGGAGGGGTTCATCGGCGGCTACGACGTTCGCGGTTGGGGCCACATCTATGCGTTGACGTGTTTCCTGCACCTGCGTGATGCGCGTCTTGTGCCCAAGAACATGACCGAAGATGTCGCCGACAAGACCAAGTGGTTGGTCAAGACGCTGTGCGATTCGGCGATCCCAACGAGCGGCGGTTGGAACTACTCGCGTCGCGCCGGCTACAAGAGCCCGAAGAGCCGGGCGTCGACGTTCATGACCGCGCCGGCGCTGCAGGCGTTGTTCCATGCGAAGAAGCGAGGATACTCCGTGCCGGACAGCGTCGTCGAAGAAGCGCTGACCGCTCTCGGCCGCGCGCGCACCAAGGTCGGCGGCTACTCGTATGGCGCCGGCGCCAAGAACCTCAATGACGTTCCGGATGCGGAACTGCGCTTCATGGACCTCGCCGGAAGTTCGGCTGCGCGCGCGGCGGTTTGTGAAACCACACTGCTGCTCGCCGGCCGCGGCGACAAGGAACGGCACCTGGCGGCACTGAAGTTGTTCTTCAAGCACTGGGACGACCTCGCCGTTCGCAAGAGCCAGCGCGGTACGCACATCAAGCCGTATGGCATTGCGCCGTACTACTTCATGTTCGGCCACCTCTACTGCGCGCAGGCGATCGAGCAGGTCGAGGACAAGGCGCAGCGCGAGGAGTTCCGCGAGCAGATGCGCCAGATTCTGGCGCGTTCGGTGGATGAGACCGGCACGTGGAACGACCGCCAGTTTGGTCGTTCGGCTGGCTATGGAACGGGGATGGCGCTGATGACGGCGCACATGCCTGGCCTGCCTAGGCCGCATGCTTGGCGGCCGGGTCAGGCGCCGGTGCGGGGCAAGTAAGCAAGATGCTGTGACCACTCAGCTTGCGGGGGCAAGTGTGGACCGATACTCGTCACCCGCACGTTCTGACTCAACGCCTCCCTGCGCATTGACTCGCTGATCGTTGAGCTTCATCAACAGTCGTCGTCATCCCAAAGCAAGAACGCTTGCAGGGGAGCGGTCAAGCAGTCGAGGCCCAGAGTGAATGGCGTTGCGAGAACTCGCAGGCCAAACAGCTTCCAGCTCCATTCCGTCCCTGCGTCGTACTGCATGACGGACTCTTGTTTTCCGGTGGATGCGTTCTTCGACTCGTGCAATTCGAAGCCCCATACGGTCATCGTGAAGCAGCTGGGTAAGACCAGTAGCAGTGCGGCGAGCAGGCCAGCGCGCGCGTGGTGACCGGCGCCTTGGCGCCGGGCTGTGTGGCTGTTCAGCAGTTTGGTTGTACTCATGTCTGACCCGCGCAACTCAGGTTGTGCGATGCACCATCTGTGGGCTCGCTTGATCGGTCGGCATCACCAGGATCGTATCCAAGTTCACGTGCGCTGGCCTGTTCGCCGCGAACAACACACACTCGGCAACATCTTCGGCAAGCAACGGTCGCGTGCCCTTGGAGACACCCCTGGCCTTATTCTCATCGCCGCGGAATCGCACCACCGAGAACTCCGTATCCACCATGCCCGGATCGACACTCGTCACTCGCACATTCTGACCAAGCGTTTCCATGCGTATTGCTTCGCAGATCGGTTGCAGCGCGCGCTTGCTGGCGCAGTAGACCCCGCCGCCGACGTAGGCTTTGTGGCCGGCGACCGAACCAATCACAACGATGTGGCCACCGTGATTTTCGACCATGTGTGGCAAGACTCGACGGGTTACTTCGAGCAGGCCGAGCAAGTTGGTCTCGATCATCTCGCGCCACGCCTCGCCGGTGCCTTCGGCGATTTTCTCGGTGCCGCGCGCTAGACCGGCGTTGTTGACGAGCACGTCGATCGCACCGTTTGCGGCTACCGCGGCGGTGACGAAGGCTTCGACGCTGTCAGCACTTGTGACGTCGAGTGCGTGGCAGAAGGCACCGTCGACCACGGCGGGCAGGCGATCGGTTCGGCGGGCTCCGAGGGAGAGGCGATCGCCATTGGCTGCGAAGGCTTGGGCGCAGGCGGCTCCGATCCCGGAGCTGGCACCGGTAACGACAACATGACGGCTCATGCCCAGACGGTAGCGCCGGCCGTGCTTGAGGCGAGTTCCTTCAAGCCGTTGGCGAGGAAGCGATGATGCCATGGGCATGAGCTATCACCTGATCTTCGAGATCACGGATCCGGTAACTAGCAAGAAGCACCCCGTCATCCTCGCTGGGGGCGGAGCAGGTGCGTGCGTTGCTGCCTGGCATCAAACCAGCAGCAGTGCAATCTGGCGTAGTTGCTCCAATAGCGTTAGCGCCGCAATGACGATGATGACGCGGCGTAAGGCGCTAGGACCTTGCTTGACGCTCCAGTGGCTTGCCCAGTAGCTGCCCGCGCCGGCGCCGACCGCAAGCGCGATCGCCGGCGTCCACGACACCGCTCCGGCAATCGCCATGGTTGCCGTGCTTGCCGCAGCAGTCACGATGACGACGATGCATTTCGCCGCGTTGACGGCGAGCAGGTTGCCGTCGTAGGCCTTGGCTAGCACCAGAGTCGCGACCAGTCCGGTGCCTACCTGCACGTAGCCCATGTGTAGTCCGATCACGAAGCAACCTAGTGCCCGCAGCCAAAACGCGCCCGGCTCCGGGCTCGGTTTGATGCCGCGTAGTTGTTGCCACAGCAGTAGCGCCATGATTGCGGCGAGATAGCTGCGGAACACCATCGCTGGCAAGCCAATGGCGAGCTGTGCCCCGATCAACGCTCCGGGCAAGGCCATTAGTGCCTGCGCGAAAGCCGATTTGGGGATCTTGTGGCCGGCGCGGATAAACCCGATGCAGGCGAACGTGCCAATGGCGACGGCCGCGAGGCGAGTCGACGGGTTGGCCGTTTCGAGCGGCAGGCCAAACCCGTATTCCAACGCGAGCAGGCCGATGACTCCGGCGCCGCCTGCGACGTTGTTGATTGCGCCCATCGCCAGGCCGGCGATGACCGTCAGAGCGATGGTGATCTGCTCCAAGGGATCAGTTGCCGAGCAGGTCCTGGACCATTTCGCGTTCAGCAACCAGCTCTTGCCACGTGATCTCAGCCTTTTGCTTACTGAAGTCGTTCATCTTGAGCCCTTGCACGATCTGCCAGTTGCCTTTGCCGTCGGTTGTGCAGGGGAAGCTGGAGACGATGCCTTCCGGCGTGCCATAGCTGCCGTCGCTGATCACGCACAGGGACGCCCAGTCGTCAGCTGTCGTCACCGAGAACAGGCTCTTGGCGTGATCGCATGCCGCCTGTGCTGCCGACATCGCCGACGACTTGCCGCGTGCGTTGATGATGGCCTTGCCGCGCTCCTGCACCGTCGCGATGAACTCGCCCGCGAGCCAGTTGTCATCGTTGACGGCTTGCGCTGCCGGCACGCCGTCGATCGTGGCGTGGTGCCAGTCGGGATACTGCGTGTTGCTGTGATTGCCCCAGATCGTCATGTTTTTGACAGTCGACCAGTGCTTCCCCGACTTGTTGGCGAGCTGTGCCTTGGCGCGGTTTTGGTCGAGACGCGTCATCGCGGTGAAGCGATCCTGCGGCACACCCGACGCGTTGTGCATTGCGATCAGACAGTTCGTGTTGCACGGGTTGCCGACCACTACGACGCGAACGTCCGGTCCGGCCGCTTCGGCGATCGCCTTGCCTTGGCCGATGAAGATCTTGCCGTTGTCTTGCAGCAGGTCTTTGCGCTCCATGCCCGGGCCACGCGGCTTGCTGCCGACCAGCAGGCACGCGTCCGCGTCCTTGAACGCGACGCGCGGATCATCCGAGCATGTCACTTCGGTCAACAATGGGAACGCGCAGTCTTCGAGCTCCATCTTGACGCCTTCGAGTGCTCCCATGACGGGAGTCACTTCCAGCAATTGCAGGGCAACTTTTTGGTTTGGGCCGAAGATGCCGCCGTTGGCGATCATCGGCAGCAGGGAATAACCGATCTGTCCGGCGGCTCCGGTGACCGCGACGCGCTTCACATTGCTCATGCAGCCATTGCAACGGCCACGGCAGCGCTTTCAAGGCTGGGCTTGCCGCTATGAGAAACTGGCGGCGATTCAGAGGGCTCAGCCTTCGTCGACGCCTTGTGCGACCAGCTTGGCATCGACCACCGGGTCAAGTTCGTCGCGCATGACCCGCTGGTACTCGGGGTGGCGGAAGAATATCTCGCACGCCTCCTTCGACTCAAATCCGGAGAACAGGGCCAGGTTGTAGCCCTGGCGCTCGTCCGAGATGTTGTGGGTGACCGTCAGGTGGGCGACGCCCGGCATGGTCTCGATCAGGGCTTGCAGCGCTTCGCGGGCGGCGCGCACCCTGACCAGCGAAATGTCGGGCTTCAGGGCGAACAGGATCGTGCAGTGGAACATGGGGACGGCCGCATCGTCGCGCCGGGCCCAAAACCAAACAAGCCCGGGGTCACCGGGCTTGGTCGTTGGGTTGGGCGCGACTGGTGGGTCAGGCGCTCTTGCCGACGCGAAGTGGTCGCCTTTGGTGTTCTTCCTCCCCGAGGGGATGGCCGAAGCCGACGTCTTTTTCGCCTTCTTGCCAGCAGAACACCACTTCCTGGCTGCGAACTGGCATGCCGCGTGGGGCGGCCCTCTTGCTGGCCGGCATTGGCAGGCTCCTGCCCGGAATGTGGAGTGTCAGCGGGTTCGTGCGAAGCACGGTGAGACCGAGATCCTCTAGCTCATGCTTGCAGTTGTAGAGGGCCTCGTCGTGCTCCCAGATCCGCGCGTCCAGCTCAGCAAGCTCACTTCGCAGGCCTTCTGGCGTCACCGCGACTTCGAGCTGATCGCGCTCGCGCCCCAGGCGCCGACGGTCCGTGCGCCGCTCGAGCATTTCGTTGGCGATGACGCGAACCAGCTTCATGACCTGGTTGGCTTCCTTCAGGGTATAGCGGATGTTCATTTGGGGCCTCCTTTCGGTGGGCAGTCTCGGAACCCAGTGCTACGAGACAACCGTATGAACGTGCGTTCGACGGTCGTCGTTGCAGTGAACTCCTACAGATCTGTAGTGTGATGCGAGCCCGCGGTTACCAAGACCGGGGCGGACGAATCTCATGACGGAACGCGATGTAATGGATTTTGATGTCGTGATCGTTGGCGGTGGCCCCGCTGGCTTGGGCACGGCTATCCACCTGGCCAATTTGATCGAACGGCACAACGCCGAGGTCGAGAGCACAGGAGAGGGCGAGAAGCTCGAACCCGAGATTTGTCTGATCGAAAAAGCGGCCGAACTCGGCGCGCATTCGCTCTCTGGCGGCGTCATGGACCCAAAGGCCCTGACGCAGCTATTGCCCGATTGGCGCACGATGGAGCCACCTGCGCCGATCGAGGCCGAAGTGCACAAGGATTATGTGTTGTGGCTTTCGTCGAAAGGTGGCAAGAAACTCCCGATTACGCCGCCACCTTTGAAGAATCACGGGAACTTCGTCGTCTCACTCAACAAGATGGTTGGCTGGCTCGGCGGAATCGCCGAAGAAAAAGGCATCCAGGTCTTTCCAGGTTTTCCCGGAGCCGCCTTACAGAGAGACGGCAATCGGGTCACTGGCGTGCAGTTGGTGGATTCTGGCCTCGACAAGCACGGCGAGAAAAAAGGCAACTTCGAGCCAGGTGGAATCCTCGCGGCGAAGATGACCATCTTGACCGAAGGCACACGCGGTTCGTTGACGAAGCAACTCGTCAACGATCTGAACCTGCACGGCAAGAACCCGCAGATCTACGCGATCGGCGTCAAAGAGGTGTGGGAGGTGCCCGCGGGTCAGTGCGAGCCCGGCCTCGTTGTACATACGATGGGCTACCCGCTCGACACCAAGACGTTTGGTGGCGGCTGGATCTACGGCATGGGCAAGACCGACGCTGGCAAGAACCTGGTCTCGGTCGGCATCGTCATCGGTCTCGATTCGGCCGATCCGAGCCTCGACGGCCATCGCCAGTTGCAGTTGATGAAGTGCAACCCGAAGGTCGCCGAGTTCTTGAAGGGCGGCAAGATGCTGCACTACGGCGCGAAGTCGCTACCCGAAGGCGGCCTCTACTCGATGCCGACCAACTACGGCGACGGCTTCTTGATCGCGGGCGACAGCGCCGGCTTCATGAACAGCATGCGCCTCAAGGGCATCCACCTGGCGATCCGCAGTGGCATGCTCGCGGCCGAGACGACCTTCGCAAGCCTGAAGAGCGGTGATTTCTCGGCGGCGGCGACCAAGTCCTACGCCGACAAGATCAAGAACGACTGGTGCTACGACGAACTGAGGAAGTGCCGCAACTTCCATCAGGGCTTCCACAAGGGGCTGCTCGGCGGCCTGATCAACGCCGGCTTCGCGCAGTTGTTTGGCGGCAAGGGTGCGTGGTTTACTGACGAGCTCAAGAGCAACGCCGGCCACACCTACATGAAGAAGGTCAGTGACTACTTCGGCGGCAAGGGCAAGCCCGAGCCGGAGAAGTTGCCGCAGGATGGCGTGTTGACGTTCGACAAACTGACGTCGGTCTACAGCTCCGGCACGATGCACGAGGAAGACCAGCCATGTCACCTCGTCGTCAGCCAGCCGGACCTGTGTGCGACCAAGTGCGTTGAAGAGTTTGGCAACCCGTGCCAGCACTTCTGCCCGGCGGCGGTCTATGAGATGGAAGAGAAGGAAGGCACGAAGCACGGCATCGATCTCAAGATCAACGCGAGCAACTGTGTGCACTGCAAGACTTGCGACATCATGGACCCGTACCAGGTGATCAATTGGGTGACGCCTGAGGGTGGTGGTGGGCCGACCTACACGAACCTGTAGGGCCGTGAGCCGGCTAGCCGAACTGTGCGACCGCAAGTCG
>JAPYTD010000011.1:88622-89752 GCA_029936315.1 Planctomycetota bacterium
CGCAAGTCGGCTGGCCGAACTGTGCGACCCTGTGGGGCCGCAAGTCGGCTGGCCGGAGCGAGCTTTCCGCCGCTCAGAGCCGGATCACAACGACGCCGCCGTCCGAGACAACGAAGCCAAGGCTGTTGGCGGGCAGGTCCCCCAGAACCCATTGGTGGAACACCTCCAAGCCGACCAACGATGGCTGGTTTGGCACGGAGATCGGCAAGCTCGCGGTGCCCGCCGCCGAGGTGGTCGTGGCGGTCAAGATGTCGGCTGACACCAAGAGGTCGCAGCCGGAGGCGCCCGGAATCGCAATCGGCAGCGGCAGGCCCTGGTAAATCTGGTCGCTGAGGCCCGACGCGAGCAAAGCGATCGTCGTCGGCGGCGCATTGGTGACCTGCGGTTGGTAGGTCGCACCGAGTTCCGGCGTGCCCACCAAGCCGATCGACGCGAGGAGGAAGTTGGATGTGTTCTGGCAGCTGACGACCCAGGACGGGCGTTGGATCAGGCCCGACTGTGTCCAGTTTGGTGTGCCGTTCGCTGGGTCGCGCCAGAATCCGACGCCGGACGCGCCGGAGGTCAGCGTGCTCAGGTAGACGTTGTCGCTCGACGTGTCGAAGCCGAGGTAGTAGGTGCCGCTGACCGGCACGGGTTGGCTGAAGGTCGCCGTGTAGAACGCGGGCGTCGAACCGACGACGATCGTCGTGCTGGCCACCGGATTCGCCTGTGGCACACCGTTGTTGTCCAGGTAGATGTGCGCCGGGACCGTGACGTTGCCGCTGGTGGTCGTGCCCGAGAATATCATGAAGCTCGTGACTTCGTAGCTGCCGCTGTTGTTGACGAGGTAGCAGTATTCGTTGTCGCGCAGGGTATTCGACAGCGTGCCGCCACTCGCGTTCACCTGCGGGCAGGTGGGCGCTGGCGTCGGGATCGAACTCGGACAGCCTTGGCCAAATGCCACGAGGTCCGGTACCTCCGGGTAGGGGATGCCCTTTTGGATCGAAGCCGACTGAAGCTCCGCGTAGTGCGGGGTGCCGTTGAGCAGGTTGCCGTCGTCATCGTCGGCGATGAACACTTCGAGCACCGCGTTCTGGCGGGTCGTCGCATCTGCGACAATCGAACTCAGCACGAGGTCGTCGGAGAGGATC
>JAPYTD010000071.1:0-2199 GCA_029936315.1 Planctomycetota bacterium
CTCTCACCGTGCTCTCAGCGAACTGGCACTGCCCGGAACTCGCGTAGCCACCGAGCCGCCTGCTTCGGCTGGTCCGTGCAGATCAAGTCAATGCCGAGGTCGAAGAACGCACCCCACGCTTCCTTGCGATCTGGCGCGGCCCAAAAACGCAGCTTGCGGCCTTGTTGGTGTGCCTTCGAAAGCAGCGCCGTCAGCCGTTGCAGTTCGCCTGCCATCAGATCATCCGAACCGGTCCAGTCGGAGATCTCGCGCCATGAGCCACTGACCCATGGCACGAGGTGCACCGGAGGCGATGGCATTGCATCAAGGTCCTCCATGCGTCCATCAAGCGCGCAGAGGCGGTCGGTTTCTGCCGCAACCATTGTCGCAGGCCGGCTACCCGACAACAGGACCGTTACGGCACCGGGCTCGATGTGGCCGTCGACGAAACGCGTCAGCATGTCGCGATAGCCAAACAGTACTTCACGCAAGAACGGATAGACGACATCGCCTTGCGCCTTGATGTCGACGAGCAACACCAACGGTTGCCCATCGATGCGCAACGCACCTAGCTTGGCAGCCTCACGCAAAGGATCGAGATACATCGATTGCAGCGTTCGCCCGGCGCGTAACTGCCAACGCTCATGGCCGACGCGTAGCTCACCATCAACCAGATAGATGTCCGCCTCGAGGCTGCCGAGTCCGTGCTCTAGGGCACGGATGAGCGGCACCGGCTGCAGATAGTCGTTGTGGCCGTGCAGCCGCAACACGGGGTCGGTGACCACCGTGCCAACGGCCGAGTCCACAAACGCACAGGCAGGTAGGCAGCAGGCAACCAAGAACATCAGACGCATAGCGGCAACCTATCCGGGCACTCTTGCAACAAGCACAGTAACCCTCGGGAAGAAGCAACCCCGGAGATCCGTCCGACCGGGCCACAAGCGAAGAGTATGGCACTGGCCGACAACGCGGCACTGCTAGAGCGACTCGAAGCACTCGAACGAGAAGTCGCCGAACTCAAGAAGCTGCTGGGCAAGTAACGCCCAACAGTTCGCCTGATTGCATTCGCTCAGCGCGACAGAAGGTTGACCAGCAGGCGCACGGCGCCGGGATTGCCACGCCGCAGTTGCCGGTAGAGCGACAGCGAGCAGTAGACGAAATCACCCTTGCCGTAGTTCGTGTAGAGCAACGAGCCTTGATGGTGCTTCTCTTCGCCGGAGTCCTTCATGCTCAACATTGGCACCCACGCGTCATCCCACTTCCTCGGGAAGTTGAGGCCACGCTCCTGCACCCAGTTGGCAAAGTCACCGACCTGAATGCGATGCGGGTAGGTCATCAGACGATGCGTCGGGTTGAGAAGCTTGACGTCGGCGTCTTCTTCCGTGACCCGCTCATTGCCGACCGTCAACGCGAACGGCGCCAACAACGGGTGACCGGCCTTCGCATTCCACTCGCCAGGCTTGTGGTACATCGAGACCACGCGCCCACCCGAGCGGCAGTACTGCTGCAGACGCTCGCGCACTTCGGCTAGCTCGGGCCGATGGAAGTAGGCGCGGATGTCGAGCAGGATCACGGTGAACGTCTCCAACTGCGCCGACACCAAGGCATCGCGATCGAGGCTCGCAAACGGGATGCCCAGATCCATCATCGTTTGCTCGGTGGAGTCTTCGGGACCGCGCACGAGGCCAACGCGCATGCCCTCGGGAACGGTGACGTCGATCAGCCGCAATGGCAGACGCACTTTGCCTTGACCAAAGCCAACCGCAAGCCCCGCATCCGCGGTCATCTCGTTGGCATCAATGTTGACCCGCACCTGGATGCGCGCCTCGCTCTGTTCTTTGGTCAGTTCGAGTCGGCCCGGAGTCGCAACGGCCTCGATGCCAGGCCCCATCTGCAACTGCACGGCCGCGACGACCGGTGAATCGAGATGGCTCTCAACGCTGATGTTGAGCAGTCGCTCACTCTTCTGGCCACGGCGCACCAACACCACTTCGCGCTCAAACGTCAGCGCCACCGGTTCCACCGGCGTGTACGGCCTGGTGCTGCGGATCGAGAAGGACTCACCGTCGAGATCGAACGTCGTGACGACTTCGACGAAGCTTGGCTCGGGCCCGGTCGGCAAGGCATCCTCCCGACCATACTCGCAAGCGAACGACCACTTGTAGCGCCCCGGCAACGGATTGGCCTTGGTCTTGGTCTTGGCATTGGTCTTGGCATTGG
>JAPYTD010000071.1:2299-14311 GCA_029936315.1 Planctomycetota bacterium
CTTGGCATTGGGAGGCGTCGGTTTCTTCGCTTCAGGTTCTGGCTGCTTCCCTGCTGGCTGCTTCACTGGTGTTCTGGCGCCATCCGAAACCTTAGGCAACGGCAGCTTCGGCGTGGTGCGCGGCCGACCATCAAACGGCGTGCGCCGCACCGGTTGGCGCACCAACTCCGCGTCTATGCCATTGCACTGCACCATCAAGTTGCTGACGAGCTGGTGGCCATGCACGACGACATAGCCAGTGCCTTCGCCACCGCGCGGCACATCTTCGCGAGCCAGCCAGACCTCGGCGCTAACGCCAGTCATCGCCAGGTACAATCGCTGCAGCGCCGCAGCGCGACGCGCAAACACCGCAGTACCCGCTGGCTCATCGGCGCGGCTTGCGGCGCGACGCGCATTCTGCAGCGCCGTCATCACCGCCGTGCGTCGGTGCTTTTGGGACAGCATCGCCAGGCCCGCGGGCACGCTGACTTCGAGGCGCGAACGCCCCCACTGCGACAGGTCCGCCGCGTCAGCCTTGCTCACGCCTTCGGGATAGTGAACGCGCCAATAGTCCCTACCGACACGCATCGGATTGTGGTCACGCCACGGTCCCTGACTGACGTGCTGCACCCATGCCGCGTAGGCGACGCGCGCATAGGTCTGCCCGCGCGCAATGTCGACCTCGCCGGTCTCAAAGCTCAATTGCGCCTTGTCGAGACCACTGCGCGCGTAGAGCCGCGGCACGTACTTCTTGGCCGCCGCACGTTCCTTGAGGATCTCAATCACCGACCAGATCGACGCGCGGTGATGACCATGGCCGCGATTCAGCGTGTGGTTGGTGATGATGACGTCGGGATCGACTCTGTCGATCACGCCACGCATGCGATCCTTGAGCTTCTCGGCCCCCCAGAACTTCAGCGTCTCGGCGAGCGTCTTGCTAAACCCAAAGTCCTCCATGCCGAGCCAGCGCACATCGACATCGGACATCGCCGCCGCGCGCATCGTCTCGCGAACGCGAATCTTCGCCAACGCTGGGCCGATCTCGCGACCGATCGCATTTTGCCCGCCATCGCCGTAGGTCGAATAGACCGTAACGATGCGCATGCCGTGCTTGCGACGAAGCATGGTGTTGGTGCGGGACGACTCGTCATCCGGATGCGCAGCAACATTGAGCACGACGACATCGCTGCGCGCGTCGAGCAGCGCTTGATGCGCCGCCACCAGGCCGGTCGCCACTTCTGGATGCTGGCCGAACGTCGCACCAGCAAAGCCAACAACACAGGCAAACGGCAACACCGCGCACGTGATCAGATCAGTCGGGGCAATCATTCCGCTAGACTCCTCAAGCGTTTTGCCGCCTCGGCCAGGACCGGCCGTTCGACAGCAAAATGGAACCGCATGCAACGCACGCCATCGGGTTCGGCGAAGAACAGGTCGCCGGGAACCGCGTTGACACCAATACGCTCAATCATGGTAACGACTGCGTCGTAGGGCGTTACGTCGCCAAACACATCGGTGTAATCCGCGAGCACGTAGTAGGCACCCTGCGGCACGTCAAAGCGGAAGCCGGCGTCGCGCAGCGCAGCACAAAACAGATCGCGCTTGGCCTCGTACTCCTGCTGCAACTCAGAATAGAATGAGTCGGGCAACTGCTCGAGCGCACGTTGCACGCCGCGCTGCATCGGGCGGGCGGCGCAGACTTCCATCTGGTCAAAGACGACGCCGCACTTCTCGACGATCTCTTCGTGACCGGCAAGAAAGCCAATTCGCCATCCCGTTACCGAGAACGTCTTGCTGAACGAACTCATCGTCAGCGTGCGCTCAGCCAGCTCGGGCACAGTCGCAGGGGAAACATGCTTGCGGCCATCAAAACACATGTACTCGTAGACCTCGTCAGTAAGCACGGCGATGTCTGTACCTTCTAAGACGCGCCCGAGTTCGGCAAGTTCTTCGGTCGTCCAAACTTTTCCCGACGGATTGCCTGGTGTGTTGACCACAACAGCGCGCGTGCGATCTGTCAGCACCGCACGCAAGGCATCGCCGTCGAACAGCAGCGACTCACCCTGCAATCGCACGGCCTTCGGCACCGCCCCAAACAGAGGCACCGTCGTCCAATGGTAACCATAGAACGGCTCAAACAAGACGACCTCGTCGCCCTGCTCAAACAACGTCATGCCGGCGGCAAAGAATGCCCCGCTGCTGCCCGTACACACCGCGACGTTCTTGGCCGTGTAGTCGAGCCCATTGTGGCGACGCAGCTTGTCGGCGATCGCTTCGCGCAACTCCGGCAAGCCCGTGTAGGGCGTATACAGCTGCCTATCCTCACCACCGATCGACGCAATCGCGCCCTTCACCAACGGGTCCGGCGAGTCGAGGTCGCAGACACCCTGGCCGAGGTTGATACCAGAGGGTACGCCATTGATGACGAGAGTCAGCGATCGAAGCAAATTGCCGTGATCGAGGTGACGCCGGCGCGCCGCTGTGCGCGCGAAGGCACTGTGGAGGACATTCATGGTCGGGGAGGCCAGGATGATACGAACAACTCCACTCCGCGTCTTGAAGTCCATGCCGTAACGGGGACCATCGTCACCTCGTGAACGAAGCCTTGGCGTTGCGGGACCTGCACTTCGGATACGGCCACCGAGCCGCCGTGCAAGGCGTTTCTCTGCAGTTGCAGGCAGGAGACTGCTACGGCTTTCTCGGTCACAACGGCGCCGGCAAGACAACTGTCATGCGTTTGTGTCTTGGGCTATTGCGGCCTTCGCGAGGCTCCGTGCGCATCTTCGGAATCGACCCCGTTCGCGAGCGACGACACGCCAACGCGTTACTCGGCGCCCTGATCGAACGGCCTGGCTTCCATCTTTCCGTTTCCGCACGGCAGAACCTGCTCGCTCTGGCGCGTCTGCAGGGCATCCCGCGACGACTCGCCAGCACCGAAGTCGGGCGCGTCATCGAATGCGTCGGCTTGAGCGATGCCACCGACCGGCGCGTGGGAACGTTCTCGATGGGCATGCGGCAACGCCTTGGCATCGCGCAAGCGCTGCTCGGCAAACCGCGCCTGTTGCTGCTCGATGAGCCGACCAACGGCCTCGACCCCGAAGGCATTTCCGACTTGCGTGCCTTGTTGCAAACACTGACCCGGGAAGAAGGCACGGCGATCATGTTGTCGAGCCACCAACTGGCCGAACTCGAGGGGCTGTGCAATCGCGTTGGCGTGTTGCGCGAAGGTTCGATGGTCATCGAAGGCGACCTCGATTCGCTGCGACAACGCATCGGCGTGCGCCACGTCATCAAGGGCGAACCGATCGAGGCGCTGCAACAACAACTCATCGGGCGCGACCTGCAACCTACGCGTGATGGCGATCGACTGTTGGTCGACATCGGCGAGCAACCGGCTCACGAAGTCACGCGAGCGCTCGCGACGGCGGCGAAGTTGACGTCGTTTGCACCCGAACAAGCGACCTTGGAACGCATCTACCTGCACGCCGGCACTACCACACCGGATGCACCAGCAGCCGAAGCGGACGCGGCGAAACCAGCTCCCGAAGGGGCCACTGAGGACATACCGACCCCCAACCTAGGCTCAATCAAGGGGGCCCGACGCCGCGCGTTCAAGTTCGAATCGACAACTCTGCTACACGCGCGCTCGACGCTGCCGATGTTGCTGCTTCCGTGTGTGGTTACCGCGTTCGCCGCCGCCAACTACAGCTCGCGGGTGCAGGACGGACTCGCCAAGGTCGAAGCCGGCGAACAATTCAGCGCCGACGCGGGAAGCGGTTTTCTGGCCATGGCTCAGAGCCTGCAGACGGCTACACCTGTCTTGGCACTCACAATGCTGTGGTTCGCGAGTCAAACGATCGCGAGTGACCTCAGCAACGACACTCTGCGCAACTCGCTGATCCGCAGCCTGCATCGCAAGGATGTTCTGTTCGGCAAAGTGTTCGTCTTGCTGGCAGCCATGATCGTCGGCTGGCTTGCTCTATGCCTGACGAGCTTCTTCATCAGCTGGACAACCGTCGGCTTTGGCGACCTCGTAGAGGTATCGCGCTTCGGCGATCGCGATTTGCTCGCCAACGCTGCCGACGTGTGGCCAACGCTGTTGATCACGCTGGCGCAGATGACCTTGCCGCTCGCCGCCATCGTCACCCTGGCCGCGGCAGCCTCCGTCATCGCAAAGCGCCCAGCATTGGCATTGGCAACCGCGGCAGCATTCGTGTTTTTGCCGGAACTGGCGCGCGGCGTACTCGGTGAGCGCAGTGGTTGGCTACTGACAAGCCACCTGCCGCTCGGCTTCCGTGACGATTCCGCGCTCAATTACCTCGCCGCCGTGTCACGTGGCGCTGCGGATGCACTCTGGGTGTTCGCCAGCGAATCTGTCTACGCGCCAGTAGCCTGGCTCGTCGCCGGCAGCGTCGTGCTTGGCTTCCTCGTATCTCGTCTCCGCGTTTCCTAGGTCACCATGCTACGAACCGCAGTCCACTTGTCCCTGCTAGCCTCGTTCGCGGGTTGTTCGTTGTCACCCAACCTCGCCGAGAAGTCGCCCGCTCTTGCCGACATGGAGGAGCCGCTCGAACTGCGAGTCGAGCCCAATGACGAAGCAGCACGCCTGGCGCTACCGATCGGCAGCTTCTCCGGGCTCTACCTCGCCGACGCGCGCGACACACTTGCGGCCAAACTGAACCAGCCAGGTTCCGCTGAGATCTCCAAGGTGGTCGAAAACTCGCCTGCGCACAAAGGCGGCTTGCAGGTCGGCGACATCGTGCTTGAAGTCGAACTGGCTGGCGGCGAGCCCAAGACCATCACGCGCCCCAGTGAGTGGCGACAGATCGAGCTGGAAGCGAAGCCCGGCACCAGAGTCTCGATGTTCGTGGACCGTGCCGGTCGCGAAGCAAAGACCGAGTTCACGTTGGTGCAACGCGTGCGCGCACCTGAACGGCAACTGACCGAACGCTTCCGAGAAGAGCAGCGCGTCGGCGTCGTCGTGCGAACGGCAACCGAAGTCGAGGCGCGCACGGCAGGGCTCGGCCCCGGGGCCGGCACAGTCATCATCGGCCTATCTGCTCGCAGCCCATGGCGCCGCGCTGGCCTGCGCTTTAAGGACCTACTGGTTGCGATCGACGAGCAGCCGCTCACGCACCCGCAAGAACTGCTGGCGGCTGCACGCGACTTGGAACGCGAGTCGCTGTCCTTGACCTTCGTGCGCGACGGCACGAAGCAGACCGTCACTGCCGGCTTGAGCAACCGCGAGCACGAACTGAGCGAGATCTCGTTGCCGCTCGTGTTCTCGTATGAGGTCGGCCGCGGCAAGACAGAGTGGTCGTTCTTGCTCGGCATCGTCAACTACCGCTCAACAGCGGCCGCGTGGCGCTTTCGCCTGCTGTGGCTGATCGGAATCGGCGGCGGCGACGCCGACCAACTCTTGGAGCAGGGTTAGCCATGCGCTTGACGTCACTGGCTTCCTTGATGTCACTGGCACTCGGAGCGGGGACACTGCCAACGGGCGTGCTGTCAGCGCAGGATCCACGCGTGGCGACCATCCAACTTCCCGTAGGTCACGCAGTTACCGGCTCGATGCTCGTCGACATCAACGGCGACGATCGCACCGATCTCGTCTTGGCGTGCCACAACCCAAAGACCGGCATTCGTAGCTTGCGCACCTACTTGCGCCAGGCGAAGCGAGGCACCGCGTTTGCGTCTGCGCCGTCGCAACGACCGCTCAATATAGACCCAGACGTCGTTGCGTTTACCTTCGTGGATTGCACCAACGCACCCGGCCGCGAGCTCATCTTGCTGACACCGGAGTTGGTGGTTGCAGTCGTTGGCGACAAGGATGGTGCTCCTGACTACGTGCAGCTAGCGCGCCACCAGCTGCTGTGGCCCGCAGCCGAGGCAACAATTCTCATCCCTTTGCGCAACGCTGCCGTCGACTTCGACGGCGATGGCCGCACCGACCTGCTCTTGCCAAAGCCCGATGGCTGGTCGGTGCTGTTTCAGGATCGAGACGGCGATGCGCCCAAGTTTACGCGCACGGCACAGTTCGCACTGCCACAGTGGGAAGACAGCATCAGCAAAGCCGTTCGCGGCCGCGGACTTTCCGCAGAAGACAATTCGATCGAGCTGCGCATCAGTGACGGCAAGCCAGCCGATGTTGCCGGCATGCTGGTGCGCACGTCGACTCGCACGCCGCGGTGCAAGGCCATCGACCTCGACAAGAACGGCCTGCTCGATCTGGCCATGTATCGCAACGACAGCATGCATGCCGCCAAACAGCTCAAAGCCGGGGCGTTGACGCCGTGGGAGCAACCGCTGCCACTGTCTGAAGACCGCCTGAAGGCGTTTGATCCTGCGTTCAACGTGCAGTGGCCGGACGTCAACGGCGATGGCTACGCCGACCTGTTGCTGACGACGTCGGCGCAACGCGATGGCAACATCGAAGTGCGCGTCGATGTGTTCCTCGCCGATGCGAATGGCGCATGGGCAGACAAGCCTGACAGCCGCTTGCGCATGCAGCAGTTGGCACGACCACCGCAGTTGATGGACGTCGACGGCGACGGCACCAACGACCTTGTCTGTGTGACCTTGCGCACCTCGGCAATGGCCAACCTGACCAGCCCGCAAGCCGCGTCGTTCGACGCGCAACTGACGATGTACCACAACAACGGCAAGGCATTCGTCACGCCGTCCTTGTTGTCGAAGCAATTACCGTTGGTCACCAACTCCGAACTGAAGAAGCCGTTCTTGCTGGTGCGACCCGGCCGGCGCGGCCGCCCCGGCGATGTGTTGCTGCACACCAATGGCCATCTCGAACGGCGCTTCCTCAACTTGAAGGGCAAGCAGTTGACAATGGCCAAGGCCGACGCCCGCACCCCCGTGCCTGAGAAGGCCACCATCCTGCTAGCCGACGAACTCGGCGACGACATCCTGATCCTGACCGGCAACGAAGTGCGCCACGTGAGCTTCCGCCGATGAAAGCCCTTGCCACCATCGCGCTGGCCATCGCAGCCCCGGTTGTTGGGCAAACGCGAACCTCAGGCAGCTTCGAACTGGCCGGCGTCGCCACGCAGCGCCTCGCCGACACCAATGGCGACGGCAGGCAAGAGCTACTGTTGATTCACAAAGACCAGGCCACAGGCAAGGCCTCGCTGCTGCGGATCGGATTCGACGACAACAACAAGCAACTCACGCGACTCGGCCAAATCCAGATCACGGACCCAACCCACACGTTGATTGCCGTGGCGGACCTGCTGCCCATGCCGGGCGACGAGATCATCCTCGCCACGCCGAAGCACACCGCCTGTGTGCCATGGGAAACGGAAGACGCCAAAGCAACCGCGCCCGCTCGCCCGCTCGTTCTGGCCCGGCGCGCGCGCTTCAACGTACGAGTCGATGAGCCCAAGCTGTCGTCATTCATCATCGACCTCAACCAGGACGGATTGCTCGACCTGATGCTGCCGAGCTTGACGGGCGTACAACCGTACTTCCAAGAGAAGGTCGACGAAAACGGCTTGCCAATCTTCAGGCGCATGGCCCCGGTGAAGGTTCCGGTCAGTGTTTCGGTTGGCACTGGCACCGGCGGTCTCGACCAAGAACTCACCGGCGGCATCGGGATCCCCCAGATCCACACCGAGGACCTCAACGCTGATGGCCGACCGGACCTGCTGACTAGTGAGGGCGAAACTCACGCCTTCCACATCCAGCGCACCGATGGCACGTTTGCCGACCCCATCCATGTCGACCTGAAGCACTTCGTTGATAGCACACCCATGGCGGTCATGGATCTGGGGAAAACTGCGGTGCTGGGTGACCGACAACTCATGCGCCGCGGCGACCTCAACGGCGACGGTTTCGCGGATCACGTCATCGCGCATCGCCGCAAGATTTGGACGTTCCTTGGCAACTCGAACGGTCCTCAGTTCAAGAATGCGCGCACGCAGGCGGTCGCCGACGACATCACCGAGTTGATTCTGCTCGATCTCGATGGCGATAAGCGCGATGACCTGCTGACGTTCCGCGTGCAGCTGCCTGGACTAGGCACAATCTTGCTCGGGCTCGTGCAGTCGATCGACATCGACGTTCGTGCCGTTGGCTACCCAAGCGAGAAAGGCGGCTTTGCCCGCACACCAAAATGGCGGCGCACAGTGACCATTCGCGTGCCACCGCTGTTGTCCTTGCTCAGTCGTCAAGACGAGTTGATCGATCGCTTCACCAACCTGATCAGCAAGGCCAGGGTTTCGGCGCGCGGCGAGTTTCTGACCAAGGGACAATCCGACCTCGCGCTCGTGCGGGAGGACAGCGGCACGGTCGACCTGTTTTCTAATGTACCTGCGGCACCGCAACTCAACACCGAGGAGGGCGGCAGACTGCTGAGCAACTTGCTGTTCGAAGAGGAGAACACGGTCTTCGACATCGATCGCGTATTCGGGCTGGCCTCAGGTTTCCTTGACCGCATGAGCAACCAGGGCGTCGGTGAAAGAAAGCCAACCGCGTCAATCAAGCTTCGTGATACCGAAGCGTGGTTTCTGACGGATCTGCGCGTCGGCGAGTTTGATGGCAGGCCGGGTGAAGAACTGCTGGCCGTCTACCACTCAGCAACCGACTCGTCGCTGCGCGCCTACGACGTCATTGCGTGGCAATAGCAAGCTAACGGTTCTTCAGGTACCACAGCTCCGCCTTACGAACGGCACTGCGATTCTTGTCGCGGTCCACCTTGGCGTTGAAGCCAAACAAGCCGCCCGCGATCTGCTCCAGCGCCTGCGCAGCTGCCAGTCGCTTTGGCTCGACGTCGCTGCGCATCGCCTTGAGCACTTCGGGCATCGCCTCCTTGCCGCGCTGCACGAGTTGCCGTGCGCACTCGTCGATGTCCTTTCTCTTGGACGCAGGTCCGATGTTGACGAGCCGAACGATGTTCTCCGTCAGCGGTCCAACTTCTTTTTGGAACTTGCGACGCAAGAACAGGATCGCAAACGCAGTCGGCACAGAATGGCCGCGCTTGTTGGACAGGTTGTGGCCTGGATAACCGTCCCGCATGCTGCTCCAACCGCCACCACTGAGCTGCTCTTCGACGAACATCGCAGCACCTTGGGAATACCAATCCGTCACGCCGCCGACCTTCTCGACATCGCAGAGGATCGCCGCGCGCTCCAATCCGTAGTGGTAGTAGTAGCTCCACCGCTCCTTGACGGAACCAATCGACTTGTTGTTGGCCTGCATCCAGGTCCACGCCTTGTTGATCTGTTTGTCGACGTGCTTCTTGCGCGCATACTGGTCTCCAAGCGCCTGCCGACACACCGCCAGCACCGCAATGCCGGCGACAGTCATCGATGGATACGGATCCCATCCGGAGCGTTTGCGCGTGTAGCAGAAACCACCGTCCGGAGCTTGTTGATCACCGACCTCGCGCGCCAACTTGCTCCACACGATCTTAGGAATCTTGATCCCCAAGGCCTTCGCCGCACGCAGACCTAACGCGCCGTACTGCGTATTGCTCAGGTCCCACGTCGCCGGACGCTTCTCATACTGGAACGCCCCTTCATCGCTGCGATGCTTCAACAGCAGCGCAGCATCCTTCTTCGCGATCCTCATGCGATCGGGGAACGTCGGGCAGGCCTCCAGGACCAATAGACGCAACGCAATATCGTAGGTGTGATGCGGCCGCGCCTTCGACAGCTTCATGATCGCCGACTTGAGCGCCGGTTCGTCGGCAGGGATGCCGTCATGGATGCCGGCCAGCACGAGAAGAGCAAGCTCACCCGCACGTCTCGCACCTCGGGACGAAGCCTTCAGGTGGCCAAGCAGCGCCGGCCGCGCCATCTCGAGAGCGTCATTGATCTGGCTGCGCAGATCCGCACTCTGGGCAGAACATGTGCCCACAGCGGCGACGGTCACAGCACAGAGCAGTTGTAGGAGACGTTGCCCCATAATCAGTCCATCATAGTGACTATGACCCGTCGCGTAACATTCCGTAAGCGCGTCAGGCCGAACACCTGAACTCCCATGCGCATCGCGATCACTGGCTCGACCGGACTGGTTGGCACGGCCCTGATTCCGGCCCTACAGAACGACGGCCATCAAGTCGTGCGCCTCGTGCGTAGTTCTGGCAATGCGCCCGAAGGTGATATCGCCCGCTGGCAGCCTGATTCCGGCACCATCGACCTTGCGGCCCTCGGCGCCGTCGACGCAGTCATCCATCTGGCAGGCGAAAACGTCGCCGGCGGCCGCTGGACCAAAGCTCGCAAGCAGCGCATTGCACACAGCCGTGGGCCCGCGACCGAGCGTTTGTGCCAAACGTTGGCCGGACTGCAGACTCCCCCCAAGATCCTGATCAGTGCGAGCGCGACGGGCATATACGGCGACCGCGACAACGAAGAACTACACGAGGCCAGCGCACTCGATTCACGCGATGACTTCCTCGCGACCGTCGCCAAGCAATGGGAGTTGGGCACCGAGCCACTCGCCAACTCCAACACCCGCATCGTGCATCTCCGCATCGGCATCGTGCTCGATCGCAGTGGCGGAGCCTTGGCCCGCATGCTGCTACCGTTTCGTTTAGGTATCGGTGGACGCCTTGGATCCGGCAACCACTGGGTGAGTTGGATCACGTTGCACGATTTGGTTCGCGCCATGCAATACATCCTCAAGGATGCATCCTTGCACGGACCGGTGCTCGCGGTCGCGCCGACTCCGGTGAGCAACCGTGAGTTCACGCGAACGCTTGGCAAGGTTCTGCGCCGGCCAACCATCTTGCCGATGCCGCGGTTCGCCCTGCGCCTGCTGTTTGGAGAGTTCGCGAATGTACTGCTCGCGAGCCAACGTGCGCGGCCACATCGATTGCTTGAAGCAGGCTTCGAGTTTGATCACGCCAACCTCGAATACGCTTTGCGTGCATCTTTGGAGTAGTCCGCCGGTACCAGTTTCGCCAAAACGCGAAATCACACGACCTCACGCTCGTGGATTGCGCCAACCCCGAGGACATGCCGGCATCGCCGAGTAAAACCTCGACCAACATGCGCATCGCCGTGGCTGTCGAAGCCGCCGACGAGGCCGGGCCTGCGGGAGAGCTCGCCACGCAGCATCACCAGCCGCAACAACTCGGGCGCGACGGCGACCCCTTCCGACTCAATGACATCCGAATCGCAGGTAACAAACCTGCGCCCAATCGGGTTGCCCGCTGGCGCACTCATTGGGTCCTACCGTTGGTCCGACCGTGGCATACCAATTGTGCTTGCGCCACACAGGCCCAATGGTTCTCGTACCAGTTCCTCGCTACGCAACCAAAATGACCGAGACTCCTCGCATGTCCGGTGAGACGTTCGCAACCGAACGTCTTCGAAATAATCCACAACTCACGTTCGAGGCCCTTCGCCAGGCTGCCGAACAAGAGGGCGTCGCCATCCAACCCATCCAGTATGGCCGCGCACGCCGTCAACTGGGTCTGACCGGGACCCCGCCAACAACAGCGCCACAACCAGACGCGATCGAAGCATCCGCCGTAGAGATCGCAACTCCCGAACCAACGACTGCCCCGATCGCAGCTAAGACAGAGTTCGCAGCGCAAGCAGTAACGCTGAGCACGCCAAAGCCGACATCAAAGCCAAACACAAAGAAGAGCAAACCCGGCTTTGAGTTTCTGGTTGAGTCGTTGCGCGCCGACGGCACTCTCAGCTACGGCGACCTGCGCGCACAAGCCGAACAACGCGGACTGCAGATCGCACCGATCATGTACGGCCGCGCCAAGGCACTGCTCGGACTCGTGCCCGTGCGACCGCGCGGCCAAGGCAAGAACCGCACGGCGGCAGCTCGCGCGAAGGCAGCCAACACGCTCGGCAGCACAACGCCTACACCGCCCGACAAGTTCAGCAAGCAACTCGAACGTGTGCGCAACGTGAAGGACCTCGTCGAGATCGTGCAGCATCTCGACGGTGAACGACGTCGACTTCGCGGCCTGCTCGAACGCATCGCAAACTCAATCGACGAAGCCCTCGACCACACCGAAGCCCAGGGCTGAAGGGCCTGATACTGTGCTTGGCACAGTGC
>JAPYTD010000071.1:14411-23211 GCA_029936315.1 Planctomycetota bacterium
TCGACCACACCGAAGCCCAGGGCTGAAGGGCCTGATACTGTGCTTGGCACAGTGCTATACCCTTCGCTAGTTGGGGAGGGATGCGAGGAGCTTCTCGGCTGATCGGGTCGCGCCTTCTAGGGTTGCTGGGAGGCCGGTCGCAGTCCAATCGCCGCAGACCAGAAGGTTGCTCGGTCCGTTTGGGAGGCGACCGGGTGTCGGTCGTAAGACTGCGCTGGCTGGATCCGCGACGAACGTTGCGTGCTGTTCCTTGCGGATGACCACCTCGGCATCGTCGTCGGTACAAGCGCTGCCGTAGTAGCGCTGCAGTTGTTGCTTCGCGATCTTGGTGATCTCGGCAACCGACTTGCCGTCGAAGCTGCGATTACCACCGGACAACAAGGCGAACTGAGCAGTCGGATCACCCGGGGTGCGCAAGAGGAAGTGGAACGGCTGCCCACCGACGAGCGCCACGACCGGGCCTTCGTCGGGCGGGGTTTGGTTGACCATCGTGAAGTAGGCCGTGACGATCGGCGAGGAGCGCAGCGTGCCAAACGCCTTGGTCAGTGCCTCGTGATCGCCAAGCACCTTGCGCAAGGCAAACCATGGCATCGCGGATACGACCGTATCGTCTGCGCCAACTTCGATGACTTCGTCGCCGAGCACAATCGCGACGACTCGATCGCCTTCGAACTTCAATTCGGTGACGCGAGCGCCCGTGCGCAACTTGATGCCCTCGTTTTCGAATGCTCGCAGCGCGGGATCGCCCAACAATTCGCCCCAAGGCTTCTTGGGCAACCAAAACGCAGCCGACGCAGCACTGCCCAAGAACGCCTCACGCAGCGCCGCCAGAAACTCGGCCGCACTCGCGTCTTCGGGTTCGACGTTCATGACGGCGCGACACAGCGGCCGCCACATGACCTGATCTGGCTCGCCCAGTTGGCCGCGACGCCGCAACCATTCGGCAAACGTCCACGTCTTGTCCGCTCCCCACATGACGCTCGCCATGCCGCGAAACGCACGCAGCCGGGCCCCAAAGCCAATTCCCAGCCGCAGCAACGCCCAAGGCATCGCCAGCGGCACCGGCAACCGTGACAGCCGCAGCGAGGCGGTTCGTTCGGGTCCAAACCGGTAGGCCATCGTCAGGCTGCGGTCCTGCTGGAAGTCGCCTTCGGTGCCGAGGCGACGCAGCAACGTCTGCATACCGCGATAGCAGCCGAGCATGATGTGGTAGCCGTTGTCGAGTCGCCGCTGCGTCTTTGGTGCTGCACTCGAGAAGGCGCGACCACCGCACTGCTTGCGCGACTCCAGCAGTTCGACGGCGAAGCCACGATCCGACAGACCAAACGCGGCAGTCATGCCGGCAACGCCACCACCGAGCACAAACGCTCGCCGTCCGCTGGTCACACGCGCACTCCCGACCACACCGACAACGCCAGCCAGATCTTGCGACCACGAGGTACACGAGCGCGGCTTTGGCCGAGATCGCCGCCGCGCTGCTCCAGCTGTCGCAACAGGTCGCCGTAGATGGCACCCATGATGCGAGCGGCCACCAACGCCCGTCGCTCGTTGCGCGGCAGCTTCTGCAAGGCAGAACGAGCGCCAGCAAACCGTTGCCGCGCGATCTCTGCCATGCGCTGGCACAATCGCGAAACCCCACCACCGGCCGTGTAGTGGTTCGCGTCGCCGTTGCCGAGCAAGTCCAAAGGCGTGATGCCAAACTCAGCCAACCAGGTCTTGGGCGCGTAGCAGCGCCCCTCTTCGGCATCACCGCGCAAGTCGCGCAACACGTTGGTGAACTGCAGTGCCTGGCCAAGGTCGTGGGCGAACTGCTCGGCGCCACGTCCAGTCGCCCCCAAAACCGGCAGGCAGGCAATGCCAACCGCCGATGCCACTCGATAGCAGTACAGTTCGAGTTGCTCCTGGTCGGCAATGCCTTCCGAATCGAGGTCCATCGCACAACCGGCGATCAAATCCTCCAGCGGCCCAATCGGAATCGAGAAGTCGCGCACCGCCTGGGCCAGCGCTTGGCCAACCGGCGTCTGGGGCGCACCACCATCACAGCGGCTCAGCTCCTGCTGCCAGAATGCCAACCTGCCACGGCCGGTCGCAACATCGGGCGCGTCGTCAACAGCATCGTCGACGACCCGACAGAAGGCGTAGATCACCGTCATCGCGTCGCGACGCGCCTTGTCGAGGCAAACAAACCCGGCCAAGAAGTTTGATCCAGACCTTTGCGTGATCGCGCCCGGATCTAGATCGGCGTCGGGTGGTGTCAGCGGCAAATCACTCACGAGCGCCCCCATGACGGCTCGCGACTCGACCACAAGCCGGTCAACACCGTGCGAACGCGACGCAACTTGCTGAGGTGCACGTTGCCCCCCAGCACATCGCCGCCGACCGCCCGGATCTGCTGCAACACCGCCGCCGCACCTTGCAGAATCGCGCGCAGCTCTAGGCGCAAGCGACCGCGCACGCCATTGACGATCGGCCAGCCGGCAGAGAAGTCCGCGGCAATGCGATCCGCCTGTGACAACACGAACTGGCGTACTTCCTCCGTCGCGGTCTCAGCTCGCAAGTCGTCTTCGCTGGCACCACACGCCTTGAGCTCTTCGATCGGAAAGTAGATCCGATCGCGCTCGATCAGGTCTTCGCGCATGTCCTGCAGGTGATTGAGCAACTGCAGCCCCGTGCACACCCGGTCCGACCATGCATCAAGCTGCGAATCGCGATAGCCGCTGACGCGCAACACGAGCCGGCCAATCGGATCTGCCGAGCGCCGACAGTAGGCAAGCAACTGCGACCGGTCGTAACGCCGCTGGTGGCAGTCCTGATCAAATGCATCGAGCAGATCGGTAAACAACGACAACTGCAACTGGCACTCGTCGATCGTCAGGCGCAGCTGCGAAAACAACGGAATGTCCGACGGAAACTGTCCCCCCGTGTCAGCCTTGAGGTGCCGCAGGAAGTCGCCACGAAATGCCTGGAGCGCCGCGGCGTCCTGCAGTTCGTCCGCCAGATCATCCGCGGTCCGCGCAAACGCGTAGATGCGATGCAGGTGCCGGCGAGCAACCTTTGGCAGCAGCCAAGAGCCGACCGGAAAGTTCTCGTAGTGGCGCTTCGCCAACGACAAGTAGTCAGTCGGATCGCGAAGTGCGGCGCTGGGATCAGACGGAGTGGAAGGCGAAACCAATGTGCGGGTCGGGTGACGGAAGTCGCACGGTAATCGCGGCGAGCGCCAATGGCAGTGCTGAGCAGTACCGGAAAACCGAGAATCCGTGCCACCGTGGACGATTTCGGATCCCTATTCCATTGCGGGATCCGCGAGAACAGCAATGGAAATCGACTTCGACGCACAGGACGCCATCTCCGACTTCATCTCCGTGCCTGCCGGCACCTACCTGTGTCGCATCGCAGAAGTGCGCACGGGGTCGACCCGTGCCGGCGACGAGCGCTGGTCTATCCGGCTAGTCGTCTCAGAAGGCATGCACGTGGGCAAGCAAGCATCATGGGACAGCCTGGTGTTTAGCGTGCGCGGCAGAACCCGCGCCCGGCTCATGCTGCAGGCGTTTGGCCTGCCATCGAAGGGCAAGGTGCAGCTGCAACCAGCGGATCTGGAGGGATGCACTGCGCTGGTTGAGGTGCGCCCATCGGAGTACCAGGCGCCTTCGGGGCAGATCGTGCGGCGCAACGAAGTTCCGTATGACGGATACCGGAGTGCTGTAGACGGTGCCGACAGCAGCCGCGGAGCGACGGAGGACGGGGCCTCTGGGAACGGGGCCTCTGGGAACGGGGCCTCTGGGAACGGGGCCTCTGGGAATGAGCCCACGGACCAAGAACCGGACCGGCAGATAGCCGATTCGCGCGAGATTCCGTTCTAGCTTGCGACGGAAAGCCGGCTTGGTTGGAAGCCAACTACTGCGACGACTTCATCTCGCTGGCATCGATTCTCTCGCAGACCCTCGAGATTCAGGCCCAACGAAGGCTCGAGCGGTGCGTGCGAGGCGAAGGATGGCGACTACGAACTCACCTAGTGCCTACCCAAGCCCACGGACGGCCACATCCACATCACCCTGACCGAGTTTGCCACCGACAAACACCGCCGTCCGAGCATGTAGCTCAGGCTCCGCTTGACCACTAGGGCGCGGGCGACTAGGACCGTGCTCGGTGAACGCCGAACAAGAGATCGACCAGCTCCGCGAACGCATCCGCGCGGCAGACCTTGCCTACTACGACGGCGACGTGAGCGACTTGACCGATGCGCAATATGACGAGCTATTCGTGCAATTACGCACGCTCGAAGCCGAGCACCCCAAGCTGCTCACCGACGATTCCCCGACGCAGCGAGTCGGAACGCCCCTGCCGAAGGGTGGCAGCTTTGCAACGCAAGAACACCTGGCGCCGATGGGCAGCCTCGAGTCGCTCATGCAAGCCGAAGAAGTTGGCGCCTTTGTCGAACGCGCCCGCAAGTTGCTCGAATACGACGGGGAGACACCGCTGACGTGGAGTTGTGAACCCAAGCTCGACGGTGTCAGCGCCAATCTGCTGTATGAAGATGGCGTGCTCGTTCGCGGCCTGTCACGCGGCGATGGCCAGAGTGGTGAAGACCTGACGCGCAACTTGCTGACGATCCGTAACCTGCCGACGCAACTCGCGGGCAAAGGACCCTTCCCCAAGCGCATCGAAGTGCGCGGCGAAGTGATCATGTCCAAGACGGGCTTTGCGGCGCTGCAACAACGCGAAGAGACGACCAGCGAGGGTACGTTCCGCAATGCGCGCAACACCGTCGCCGGCACGCTCAAGCTGATGGACCCGCGCATGGTCAAGCGGCGGCCACTCGATTTCTTGGCGTTTGCCGTTGGGCTGGTCGAAGGCGTCGAGTTTGGCACCCATGAACAACTACGACGGTGCCTCACGCAGTGGGGCTTCACGGTTGCCGAACCAGCAGGTCCCGCCGCCGACCTCGCCGCCATCCTTGCGTTCCGTGATGACCTTGAGAGCCGTCGCGATGACCTGCCCTACGAGATGGATGGTGTGGTCGCCAAGGTCAACGAGTTCGAACTGCAGCAGCTACTCGGCCGCACTTCGCGCACGCCAAGGTGGGCGCTCGCCTACAAGTTCGCGCCAAGGCTCGCCCGTTCACGGGTTGAAAAGATCGGGGCGCAAGTCGGCCGCACCGGAGCCGTAACACCGGTCGCCCACCTCGAGCCAACCGAGCTCGCTGGCGTGACGGTTCGCAACGCATCCTTGCACAATTGGGCGCTGCTGGCCGAACGCGACGTACGCGAAGGCGATGCCGTCGAGATCCAGCGCGCCGGCGATGTGATCCCCGAAGTCGTTCGCGTCTTCGTCGACGAACGAGGACCTGACTCAAAGCCCGCCGAACCGCCGACCACATGCCCAGCGTGCAGTGGCCCGCTGCAACTCGAGGGTAAGTTTCTCTACTGCAGCAACATCGATTGCCAGGCGCAACTCGTCGGCCGCATCGTGCACCTTGCAAGCCGCCGCGCATTCGACATCGAGGGGCTTGGCCCCAAGCAAGTCGAACAGCTGGTCGCCGCCGAACTCGTCAAGACGGTCGAAGACGTATTCGCGTTGCGGCCCAAGCGCGAGCAGCTGCTCGAACTCGAACGTTGGGGCAAACGCAGCACTGACAACTTGTTCAAGCAGATCGATGCGCAGAAGGCACTGCCGCTTGGCCGTTTCCTTAACGGCATCGGCATCCGGCACGTCGGCGAAACCACCGCTCGCGATCTCGCCAGCCACTTCGGCACGCTCGAACGGCTGCGCAGCGCGACGACCGCCGAACTGCTCGGCGTCGATGGCGTCGGCGACGAAGTTGCCGCGGCGATACTCGAGTTCTTCTCCTCCGAGAAGAACCAGGCGACGCTGGCGTCCCTGCAAGCTGAGGGGGTCGAGCCACTAGCAGCCGTTCGCAACGATGATGGGCCACTGGCTGGGCGCGTGTTCGTGTTCACCGGCGGGATGACGACGATGTCGCGGGATGAAGCCAAAGAGCGCGTCGAGGCACTCGGGGCCAAGGCCGTCAATGGCATCAGCAAGAAGGTCACCGACGTGATCGCCGGCACAGACGCTGGCAGCAAACTAGCGAAGGCCGAGAAGCTCGGACTGCGCATCCACGACGAAGACGCGTTCCACCAGATCCTGGAGCAGACGTGAGTGATCGCCCGGTGCGACACGCGGTGCGACTCACGGTGCTTGGCTTGGTGCTCGGCGTGGTTCTCTACGTCGGCTACTTGGCGCTCGGTGCCATCTAGGGCCTGACCATGCAGGCCCTCAGCAGAAGGCGTTAGCTGATCACATACAACGACGACAGGTCGACGCTAGTCATGCGATCGCGCAGCTCCTTGCAACGCGAAGCCATGCGTAGGCCCGTAGCGTCGGCCGGCAGGGCATTGAACGCGTAGCTGCTGCCGACCAGGATCGCCTTGGTGCGCGCGCGTGACAGCGCGACGTTGAGGCGATTGAGCGATAGATGGAAGGCGCTGCCGCGCTTGGACTCGGCCGGGTCGCCGGTCGCCAATGACAGCACCACGACTTCGCGCTCCTGACCTTGGATGCGTTCGACGGTGTCGATCGTCAACTCTTCGAAGCCTGTCAGTAGCTTGCGCTCGATCGCCGACCGCATCAGCCGCACCTGCGCACGAAACGGTGCGATGATCGCTATCTCGCTGGCGGGCACCCCATGCCGACGCACGAGATCCTCGACAACATCTGCGACCGCGTTGGCTTCTTCGGTCGATCGCTGGCCTGGCTGACGATGATCCAGGCGCAACCACACAACGGGCTCGTCGGGTTGCAACACTTCGTCGAGCCTGCCACCAGCCACGAACGGCATGCGCCGCTGCGCCGCTGCTTTGGCTGGGCGCAACTTGGCGCGATAGAACGTCTCACTGATCAAGCTGCAGACGCCATCGTTCATGCGGTAGGTGGTGTCGAGCAACGACGAACCGTAGTGCTCGTGCAGGTGTTCGAAGATCGATATCGCGGCGCCGCGATCCGCTTCGGCTGTCGTCACGACCGGCGGCAGCTGTTCGTGGTCGCCGAAGAACAACCAACGCTGTGCCCGCAACATGCCAGGCAACGCGTGCGGGATTGGCATCTGGCCCGCCTCGTCGAACACCGCGTAGTGAAACTGCTCGCGCTCGTGCAACTTGCCAAGCTGATAGCATGTGCCCGCCACCACGCATCCCTTCTTCTCCGGAGAGCGTGCCCGACGGGCATCTAGCAGCTGCACGTTGGCGGCACGGAGACGGGCGCGGCCATCGTTCGAAGACGACGACAGCTTGACCAACGGCAGGTCCGCGGCCTGCGTTCGAATCGCCAGCAGGGCGTTGTCGACAGCGCGATGGGTGAACGCACACAACGCAATGCGGCAACCCTTCGACGCGAGCGCGGCGACCACCGTCGCCAGCAGCCGCGTCTTGCCCGTTCCTGGTGGTCCCTGCACCAACGCCAGGCTTTCGGTGCTGATCGCATTGGCGCCGGCCTCGACCTGGGTCGCGTTGAGTTCGGTCGTCTTCAAGAACGTGACGGCGCGCTCATAGCGGGCCTTGTCGCGCTTGATCTGGTGCCGCCCGGCGATCAAATCCGTGAGCGTCTTGTGGGCAAAGGTCGCGCGAACCGCATCGCGCAGTCGGCCGCGCAAGCTGAGCGACCGACGGTCGAGCACGTAAACTGCGTCCACCTCGAAGTCCGGCTCGATCTCGCGCCGAAACGGATCAAGCTCGCAGACAAGTTCGCCCGTCTGCGCATCGTAGCTGCCGTAGGACAAAGGCAGCGCGTCCTCAAGATCGAGGCCATCCCCGACCAACAGCGGGTCGCCTGGCCGGAACTTCGATGAATTGTCCGGCACCTGAAAGACGAAGCCACCGTTCTGCCCGCGCTTGAACACGGCGCCTTCGATGCACTCGCCTTCGATCACCCGCAGTTCTACCGGCTGCGCGCGCAGCTCGCGGTTGGTGCGCTGCTCATCGCGTTCTTCACGAACCAAGAAGCGCAGCAGTCGTTGTTCGAGGGTCAGTTGCAAGATGTCGCGCCAGTGGTGATGCGCACGATCATGTTGTCCGTGCGCAGGCAGATCCAGCGACTTGTCGCGCCGATTCGCTTCAGCGCTGTACTTGCAGCACCAACTTGCCGTCTGCCGGCAGCGGCACAGCAGCCGGCTTGCCGTCGCGAGCTTCGCGCAGCACGACATCCAGCGCTACCTGGTCAGGATCGGGGCCGAGTAACTCGAACCCACCGCCTTGCCCCGCGATCACGCTGACGAGCACAATGCGGCTCTTTCGCGCAACCAGGTCGATGTGGAAACCCGGCGCACCCTTGCCAGTTTGGTCGACAACTCTCCCGACGGCGGCCCGAACGCCTCGGCGCATCACGACACCCGCGTCGCTTTCCTTGCGCCCCCAATACATCTCGTCTTGGGTGGCCTCGTTGCGAGCGAAGATGAGCCACGACTTGGTCGCCTCCCGAACCGCAGGGCTTGGGAACAGCACGTAGCGATGCTCGGCGCCCGGCCAGCGATGGGCCAGGATCGGTGCATGCGTCAGGCTGTGCATGTCGACCCGCCAATTGCCAACTGTCAACTCCGCGGGCATGCCTTGCAGCGCCACCTCGATTCCATTGGTTGGCGCGAGCGGCATGGAGCACGCCACGCGTTCTCCCGGCGTTGATGCCGCAAAGAACGTGGCGTGCGCGGTGCGGCCTGATGCAGTCGTCACACGTAGCTCGACGCGCTCACCAGCAGCCTCAGCCAACAACAGCTTGCGACCATTCTTGATGCGCAGAGGCCGCCATCGAT
>JAPYTD010000012.1 GCA_029936315.1 Planctomycetota bacterium
GCACTGAGTCGACGACTTCGGCGCGCCGGCCGGCGGCTTCTTCGTTGAACACCGTCTTGGCCGGTGGGTCGTTGTGCCACAGCGTGTAGGTCGGCCAATCTTTGCGATACAGGTTGAGGCTCGGCTTGATGTTGCAGAGGTCCATCTGGGCATCGAAGTACGCTTCGATCGTGCCGACGTCGCGCCAATACGGCGTGTCTTCCTCGCCGAGGCCCTTGAACAGGTGCGCGTAGATTGGGACTTCGCCTAGCATGCGTGGGATGACGTGGTGGCCGAAGTCGCCGCCTTCGCCTTCTGGCATCTTGCCGTCGTCTTGTAGGCGGCGGACCAGCTCTTCGGTTTCGAACACGTAGATGCCCATCGAGGCCAGGCAGTAGCCGGGCATGCCTGGGATTTCGGGCACGTTATCTTGGGGCTTCTCCACGAAGCCGGTGATGCGATTCTGATCGTCAACTTCCAGGATGCCGAAGTCCGACGCTTCTGCGACTGGGGTCTTGATCGCGCTGATGGTCAGTGCGGCTTCGTGTTCGATGTGCTCGCGCAGCATGTCGCGGTAATCCATCTGGTAGATGTGATCGCCTGACAGAATGATCACGTTGTTGGGCTTCCAGTCGTCGATTGTGTCGATGTTGTGGAAGATCGCATCGGCTGTGCCGCGATACCACTTGCCAACCGAGACGTGGTGCGGCGGACTGCATGTAATCCATTGCTCGAGGCGGCGTGGCAGGAAGTTCCAGCCGAACCGGATGTGTTCTTCCAACGAACGCGCTTGGTACTGCGTCAGCAGATGGATGCGCCGAAGTCCTGAGTGGATGCAGTTGCTCAGGGTGAAGTCGATGATCCGGTAGCTGCCACCAAACGGCACAGCTGGCTTGGCACGCTGGAGCGTTAGCGGCGCCAGACGACTGCCGGCGCCACCAGCGAGGATGAAGACGAGGGTTTCCTTGAGATCTAGCGGCACCATACGAGCTTCGGTGGGGAATCGGCGAGCAAGGGAAGCCAGGATGCAGGCTGCGCGTCCTCCATGACAGAGGCAGGTCACGAATCCTTGCATGAACGAGCGTTGATACCGGTGGAACGCGACGTAGGCTCGATGCTCCCTACGCCATCCAGCCTTATGTCAGCAGCTCGTTCTCCCGCGTTATCCGATGTTGCCAACATATCGATGAGCGCCATGTCTTCTTCGGTCCGGGCTGGATCTTCTGGTAGTGCCTTGGGGGCGACCGAGTGGTTGCTGACCGATGGCCGAGGTGGCTATGGCTGTGGCACGGCTGCCGGTCTGCCGACGCGCCGCTACCATGGTTTGTGGGTTGCCCGGCCCGAAGGCATCGCCGAGCGCCGCATGATTGTGTCCGGACTGGACGAGCGCATCGGTCCGGCCCGCACGATTGGCGAGAGCGGCGATTGGCCATCGGCGAACGTGATGCCCGCTCACTGGCACGATGTTGCCGAACCGACGCCCGGCGCTGGCATGACTTCGTTCGCGCGTCGGCCGTTGCCGGCCTGGACGTTTGCGACCGAGTTCGGCACGGTCGAACGTTCTGTTGCGCTGCAACCGCAAGCACCGGGGCAGGAGCCGACTTTGCTGGTGCGTTGGTGCAATCGTTCGCAGCATGCGGTTCGGCTGTGCGTGCGGCCTCTGTTGGGCTGGTGCAACGTCGACCATTTGCTGCAAGCCAACGAATCCTTCGACGGCACGGTGCACGCGCGCGGTGCCAGCTGGGGCTTTCGACCAACCGACGAACTGCCGCTCCTGTGGTTGACGTGCGATGGAGTTGCCGCGTTCGAAGGCGAGCCCGCCTGGTACCGAGGCTTCTTGCTCGCCGCCGATCGGGTGCGTGGCTACGACCACGTCGCCGATCGCTGGAGTCCGGGTGTGCTCGAGTTGGATCTGGCGCCTGGGCAGCAAGCGACGGTTGCATTCGCGCTCGGCGAACCGTGCGCCGCGCCGTGTGATGCCTTTGATGCGTTGCTGGCGACGGCGACTACCGACTGGCAGCTGGCGACGCAACAGAACCACTCTTTGGTCGCGCGCCTCGAGTTGGGGGCCGACGACTTTCTGTATCACGCGGTCGGCGATCGCTTGGGCGTGTTGGCTGGCTTTCCGTGGTTTGGCGAGTGGGGACGCGACGTGTTCCTCGCCTTGCCCGGCTTGACGTTGGCCCGTGGGCGCGTTGACCTGTGCGTCAAGGTGATGACGGGTTGCCTACCCTTCCTTCAGGATGGCCTGCTGCCGAACATCTACGGCAAGAACATCGCGACCAGCAACTACGGCAGTTGCGATGCGGCGCTGTGGTTTGGTTTGGCGGCGATTCGCTTCGCGGACGGGGGGCACGAACCGGAGTTGGTGCAGCAGCAGTTGCTGCCGGCTTTGCGCAGCATCGTCGAGGCTTACGAGCGAGGCACGAAACTCGGCTTGAGAATGGCGCCCGACGGGTTGCTTGAAGCTGGTAGCAAAGAACTCAACGCGACGTGGATGGACGCGCAAACGCACAAGGGGCCGGTTACGCCGCGCGATGGGTTGCCGGTCGAAATCCAGGCTCTGTGGTATGCGCTGCTGTCGTTCCTTGCTGATCGTGAAGGGGCTGATCAAGAAGGTGATGGCGACACGCGATTCGCGGCTATGCGGGATCGTTGCGGCGTGGCATTCGTCAAAGCGTTCTGGCTGAGCGATGTGAAGTCGTTGGCCGACCGCGTGCACGATGGCGTGCCGGATCACGCCATCCGGCCGAACATGTTGGTTGCTGCGGCCCTCGCTCGGTCGCCGCTGTCGAACGCGCAGCGTCAGGGCGTCGTCAGGATGGCCAAGGCCCACCTGGTGACCCCGTGTGGTTTGCGCACGCTCAGCCCGGATGACGCCAACTACATCGGCGTCTACGGTGGCGGTCTCGAAAGCCGCGACAATGCCTACCATCAAGGCACCGTCTGGCCATGGCCGGCGGGCTTCTTCGTCGAAGCGGCTCTGCGTGCATCGCCGAAGAAATCGCGCCAGAAGGAAGCCAAACAACTGATGCAGTGGCTGGACGAGCTGCTGGAGCACGAGCTCAATCGCGCCGGGCTCGATCACGTCAGTGAAGTGTTCGATGGCGATGCGCCGCATCGACCGGGCGGCGCCTTCGCACAGGCTTGGAATACTGGTGAGTTGTTGCGCGCCCACTTGCTGTGCCAGCAGATCGATAGCGGCAAGACCACGGAGATCCTGTGATCGACGTCGTCTTCTACTTCCAGGTGCACCAGCCGTATCGACTCAGAAAGCTGCAACCGCACGACAAGCTGCGTCGGCTCAATTACTGGGATACGCCGCTCAACAAGTTGGTCGCCGAGCGCGTTGCCGAACGCTGCTACATCCCGATGAACAAGCTGCTGCTCGACGCGATTGAGCGCACCGACGGGCAATTCCGGTGTTCGTTCTCGTTGTCGGGAACGGTCATCCGTCAGCTCAAGGATTGGGTGCCGGAGGCGCTCGATACGTTCGTTGCGTTGGCCGAGAGCGGCAATGTCGAGTTTCTGTGCGAGACCAGCCAGCACAGTCTCGCAGCTGTTGGAAATCTCGACGAGTTTGCGGCTCAGATAGAGATCCAACGCAAGACCGTCACGGATCTGTTTGGTGTGCCGACTTCGTTTCGCAACACCGAACTGATCATGGACAACGACATCTGCAAAAAAGTTGAAGAGCTTGGTTTCGACTGCATGCTCGGCGAAGGCGCGGATCGTTTGCTCGATTGGCGCAGCCCGCAGGTGCCTTACCGGCCCAAGGGGTGTGAGCGGCTCAAGCTGCTATTGCGCAGCTACTCGTTGTCGGACGACATCGCGTTCCGATTCTCGAATCGGCAGTGGCCCAACTACCCCCTGTTTGCCGATACCTACGCCGACTGGCTGCATGATGTCCCGCCGCCAGCGCAGTTCGTCGGACTGTTCATGGACTACGAGACCTTCGGCGAACACCAAAACGAGCAGACCGGCATCCTGGAATTCATGCGTCATCTGCCCGGACTGGTCTTGGAAGACAAGAACTTCCGGTTCCGGACACCGGCGCAGGTGTGCTCGGAGCGCGAGGCCGTGCAGGAGCTCAATATCGATGTGCCCGTTTCGTGGGCAGACGAAGAACGCAACTTGTCGGCGTGGCTTGGCAATCCGATGCAGCAGGCGGTGCACGATCGATTGTATGCGATGCGCGAGGACGTGCTGCTGGCGAGCAAGACGCGACCCGAACTGCTGGCGAACTGGCGCGAATTGACCACGTCCGACCACGTCTACTACATCGCCACCAAGCATCACTCCGATGCAGAAGTGCACGACTACTTCAGTCCCTTCGAGCATCCGCACGCAGCGTTTGTCACCGTCATGACGGCGATTGACGACTTGCAGGCCCAAGTGCAGAAGTGCCTTTTGACGAAGGCGGTCACCATTGTTCCGGCCTTCCAGTCTCCCAAGCCTCAGTCTAAGAAGCCTAAGTCTTCCAAGTCTCAGTCTCCAATATCGGGCAAGGTCCGCACGACCTCACCCAAGTCGCCGAAGAAGGCGACGGTTAACAAGGCCTCAGACAGGCGCAAGAAGTGAATATGTCCGACCGTTCATTCCAACTGTTCGAAATCAGCTGGGAAGTGTGCAACAAAGTTGGCGGCATCCACACGGTGCTGTCGAGCAAAGCAGTTACTGCCGTCGAGCGTTTCGGCGACGATTACATCACGATAGGCCCACAGCTACACGGTGGCACAGGGGTGCAGCCGCCGTTTGACGACGAGCCAGGCTACGAAGAATTCATCCAGTCGTGCCACCAGATGGGGGTGCCGGTGCGCATCGGTCGCTGGCGCATTCCCGGTCGACCACGTTGCATCCTGGTCGGTTTCTCTGGCATGTATGACCAGAAAGACGGCATCCTCGCCGGCCTCTGGGAGCGACATCAAGTCGACTCGATGAACGGCGACTGGGACTACATCGAGCCTGTGCTGTTTTCGGTGGCTGCCGCGATGGTCATTGAGCGTTGGTGGGAAGAGTACTTGGTGCCGTTCCATCGCCGCGCGGTGGTGCAGGCGCATGAGTGGATGACGGGTGCGTCGCTGCTCTACCTGCAAGAACGCATTCCGAGCATCGGCACGGTCTTCACGACGCATGCGACGATGCTGGGTCGTGCGCTCGCGTCGCTCGGCATCACGCCAGATCACTCCAAGAAGGACAAGGAGCTTGGCGGCAAGTCCATTGCGCAACTTGCCGAGGACCACGGCGTGCAGGCCAAGCACTCGCTTGAAGGCGTTTGCGCGCGCAAGGCGGATGCCTTCACGACGGTCAGCGAGATCACGGCGGCCGAGGCGGAGTTGCTGCACGATCGCAAGGTCGAGCCATTGTTGCCGAATGGCATTGATCTGAGCGTCGTCGACGAGTTGTCGATGGGCGATCGCGGCGAGACCCGCAAGGAACTGGCGAAAATCGCGCAGGCATTGCTCGGCGAGGACGTCAGCGACGCGTCGTTCTTTGCGCTCGCGGGTCGCTACGAGTTCCACAACAAGGGCATTGAGTTGATGCTCGATGCGCTCGCGGACATCGAGGCAGGCAAGGGCCAGCGCATCGTGGCGTTCATCCTCGTGCCATCCGGCAACTCCGGAGTGCGCGGGGAATTGATGGACCGACTTGAAGGCGGTGCGATCGATGGGCCGCTCGGTGGCTTCTGCACGCACAACCTGTTCGATGAGAACAACGACCCCGTGCACCAGCACTGCCGCCACGTCGGCATCGACAACAGCGTCGGCAGCCGCATCAAGGTCGTGCAGATCCCGATCTACCTGCGTCCGGACGATGAGTTCTTGCACCGCGAGTACGAAGCAGTGTTGGCGGCTATGGACCTCGGCATCTACCCGTCCTTCTACGAGCCGTGGGGCTATACGCCGCAAGAGGCGCTCGCCGTTGGCGTGCCGACGATCACGACCAACCTCGCTGGATTTGGCCGTTGGGCGGAATCCGCCGGCCTAGGCCCGAAGGATGGCATCACGGTTCTGAAGCGCGAGCACGTTCCTTACAAGGAAGTGCGCGCGGCGACTGCCGAGGCGATCGAAGCGTTCTTGGACCAACCGATGCAGAACGGCGGCCTGCGCGACAAGTGTCGCGATGCCGCCGGCCGCACGGCGTGGCGCGACCTCTATGCGAACTACCTGACGGCCTATGCGAAGGCGTTTGATGCCGTGCAGGAGCGCAGCAAGGCTGGCGTGGTGCAGTTCCGCTTGCCGAAGCGCTCGCTGCCGTCACCGGGTTCGGGCACCAAGCCACGCATGTCGGCGTTCGAAGCGTCGGCGACGCTGCCGCAGAGTCTGCACGGCCTCGAACGACTCGCGCGCAACTTCTGGTGGGTCTGGAACACCGGTGCGCGCGAGTTGTTCGAAGACCTCGCACCGGGCTTCAAGGAGTGCGACGAAAACCCGGTCGCATTCTTAGCCACTGTCAACCTTGAGACGTTAGAGCAGAAGGCGGCTGACAAGTCCTACCTGGCGCGCTTGAAGACGGTCTGTGGTCGCTTTGACGAATACATCGCCACGGTCCAAGAGCCGGTGTCCGTCGGCGAGGGCGAAGTGCCGACCCTGTCGGCGCTGCATCCGGTCGCCTACTTCTCGGCGGAGTTCGCAGTGCATCAGACCTTGCCGGTCTACAGCGGTGGTCTCGGCATTCTCGCCGGCGACCACCTGAAGGCTGCCAGCGATCTCGGCGTGCCGCTGGTCGGCGTGGGGCTGTTCTACCGTTATGGCTACATGCAGCAGCAGTTGTCGACGGACGGCCAGCAGATCACCGCCTACGAGGAGAATTGGCCAGCCAAGATGGCGGTCGATTTGGTGCGCAACGGCGACGGCAGCGTGTTGGAGATTAGCGTGCCGATGCCAGGTCGCGAAGTCATGCTGCGCGCGTATCGCGCCAACGTCGGCCGCGTGCCGCTGTATCTTCTCGATGCCAACCTGCCGCAGAACCGCGAAGAGGATCGCGACATCACGCGCAACCTCTACGGCGGCGACAGCGAGACTCGGATTCAACAGGAGATTGTGCTCGGTCGCGGTGGCGTGCGCTTGCTGCGTGCGATGGACATCCGGCCGGCTGTCTACCACATGAACGAAGGCCACGCGGCGTTCCTGACACTTGAGCGCACCAGTCGCCTCGTCAAGGGAGCGGGACTGACGTTTGAAGCGGCGCGCGAGTACATCGCGGCGACGACGTTGTTCACGACGCACACTCCAGTGCCCGCTGGTCACGACCGCTTTGGCGAAGACCTCGTGCGCCGTTACTTCGGCGATGCCGAAGAGTGGGTGGGCTTGCCGTGGGACGGCTTCTTTGCGCTCGGCCAGGCGAGCGATGGCGCCAACGACTTCAACATGACCTACCTGGCGATGAACTTCGCCGGCTACGTCAACGGCGTCAGCAAGATGCACTGCACGGCTTCGCAGAAGCTGCTGCACGCGTTTTGGCCTGGACTGTTGGAGAGCGAAGTGCCAGTTACCTCGGTGACCAACGGTGTGCACCTGGCGACGTGGACCCATCCGAGCATCGCGCAGCTGCTGCGCGGCGATGATGGCACGCTGCGCCCGGCGGACTTTCGCAGTGCCGAGAAGCTTGCGCCGAACAAGCTGTGGAGTGCGCATCAAGGCAACAAGTCGTTGATGGTGCAGAAGGTGCGGGAGGTGTTGACCAGCGGTTGCCACGCGCGTGGCGACAGTCCGGTGGCCTTGAGCGGCATGCTTTCGGGGCTCGACGACCAGGCGCTCTACCTGGGCTTTGCAAGGCGCTTCGCGCCCTACAAGCGCGCCCACTTGCTGTTCAGCGATCCGGATCGCCTTGAGCGCATCCTCGGCAACGAAGATCGTCCCGTGCGCATCGTGGTCTCGGGTAAGGCCCATCCAAAGGACAAACTCGGCCAGGACATCATGCAGTCGATCGTGCAGATCGCCCGTTCGCCGCAGTTCTTGGGCAAGGTCTTCTTTGTCGAGGACTACGAGATGGCGGTGGCGCGCGCGTTGGTGCAGGGCGTCGACGTCTGGGTCAACACCCCGACCCGATGGGAAGAAGCCAGCGGCACTTCTGGCATGAAGGCCGCTGCCAACGGCGTGCTCAACCTGTCGATCGCCGATGGTTGGTGGCCTGAGGCTGCCGACGGCAAGAACGGCTGGACGATTGGCGGCAGTCAGGTTTACGACAACCATGAGTTGCAGAACCAGGCTGACGCGACGGCGCTTTATCGGTTGCTCGAAGAAGAGGTGGTGCCGACCTACTACCAAGACCGCGATTGCAACGACGTGCCGAAGGGTTGGGTCGACATGATGGCGCATTGCCTCGCGACCGTTCCGGCGCAGTTCAGCACCGATCGAATGGTGTCTGACTACTTGCGGGACGCCTACCAGCCGCTAGCCAACAACTACTACGTACAGCAGGCCGAGAAGAAGGCGCCAGCACGGTTCCGCGCGCGTGAGTTCCTACGCATTCGCGAGGGCTTCGACAAGCTCAAGATCATCGCCGCCTCGACGGTCGAGATACAGGACTTCAAGGTCGGCCAGCACGTCGACGTGTACGTTGAAGTCGAACTTGGCGATTTGCGTCCGGACGATGTGGTCGTGGAGTTGGTGATCACGCGCGGCGAAGGCAACGAAGAGACGATCGTGGTGCCGATGGCGCACAAGGGCGCCTCTGAAGGCGGGGCGCAGCAGTTCCAGGGCGACTATCGCATTGAGCTGGCGGGTCACTACAGCCACGGCATGCGCGTGCGCGTTCCGGGTCACGGCCGCCACGACGCGAAGGTGCGTGGACTCGTGGTCTGGGCCTGATGTTCGCCCTGCCGGTGATCGTGGCCTACGATGGTGGCCATGATCATTGGCGCACACACCGTGCGCTACAGTGCCGATCCTGACAAGGATAAGGCCGGTACGTAGAGATGCAGTAAGAAGAGATGGGGGCGCTATTGCACGCGCAGATCCAACGTCTGGATTGCGCGCATCGGCTCGGCGTTCGCCGTTGCCAACGCCTGCACGATCATGCGGTCGTGCTCGGTGTCTTGCAGGTAGCCCTTCTTGTCGAGCCCGGTCAGCTTGCCGCCAAGCACCTCGACCATCTGCGGCACCGTGTTGGAGTGGCCAACGACGACGGCGACTTCGCCCTGCTTGAGGTTGCGCAGGGTGTTCGCGAATGCCTCCGACTTGCGCGCGCCGTATTGCTGCACCTTCAGGCCGAGCGCCTTGGCGAGCGGTGCCGCGGTTTGTTGGGTGCGGCCGAGCTCGGTAGCGAAGATCTGGGTAACCGAAGCCGCTCGCAGTGTCTTGGCCCATCGTTGCGCGCGCTTCTTGCCGACGTCGGCGAGGTCCGGGTTCTGGTTCTCGCGCGTCCTCGGCAGTGCCTCCGCGTGCCGCAGGAAGATGATTGTCGCGTTGCGCGTGGTCTCGCTCGTCGCCCGGTCTGGCGATGGCGACTGCGACGTTGGGCTAGCGAACAGCGGCACCAGGGCCAGAAACGCGAGAGCGGTTAGCTTCATGGCTAGCAAGCTACCCGAAACGCCGTCGCTTGGCAGCCGGTTGCCGTTAGGTTGCAGACATGCAACGCAAGACCCTGATCCTGGGCGCGACATCCGCGATCGCGGCGGAGGTAGCAAAGCTCTGCGCCGCACGTGGCGACCAGCTGTATCTGGTTGGCCGCGATCCGGACAAGTTGCACGCCGTGGTCGCTGCGGCCGGAGATGCGGTTGTTGGCTTTGAAAGTTGTGACCTCAACGAGTTCGACCTGGCTGAGGAGCGGGTCGCCAAGTGGCTTGCGGAATTGGGTGGTCTTGACCGCGCACTGATTGCGCACGGCTACCTCGGCGACCAGGAGCGCAGCGAACGCGACATGGTCTATGTGCAGCAGGTCATCGGCACGAACTTCATCAGCGCGGTGTCGTTGCTGATGCCGCTTGCGAACTTCTTGGAGTCGCAAGGTCATGGCCATCTCGGTGCAATCACTTCTGTCGCCGGCGAGCGGGGACGGCCGCGTAACTACACCTACGGCGCCGCCAAGGGTGGCCTGACCTGTTACCTCGAGGGTTTGCGCAGCCGGCTCTACAAGAAGGGTGTGCGCGTGCACAATCTGAAGCTGGGGCCAGTCGAGACCCCGATGTCGGAAGGCCACCCTCAGAATGCTCTGTGGGGGGAGAAGCGTCGGGTGGCGGCGGGCATCGTGCGAGCGATGGAACGCCGTTGGCACACGGCGTATCTGCCGCGCACGTGGGGGCTCGTAATGGCGATCGTACGGCTCTTGCCGGAAGGTGTGTTTCAGCGCTTCGGCTTCCTGGCCGGCCGCTAGCGACTAGCCGTCGCTGGCCTCAAGTGGACCGGATTCTGCGATGCGACGCGTCAGGGCGGGATCGCCGGGTGCGACGATCACGGGGTCTTCAGGCATCGGGTCGCGCGATCATATGCGAGAAGGTGCGCGCCGCACCAAGACTGGTTTGTCTGGTGCGGCGCCGTCGTGCAGGTTGGCGCGAAAGCCGACGCGCTGCAACCTGCAGCGCGCGGCTGCTACTCCGCGGGCTTCGGCTTGCGAGCCGGTGCCTTCGGCCCTGGACCCTTCGGACCAGCTGCCGCTGCGCTTGCCGCCGGCGCAGCGTCTGCGTCGCCGTCCGCATCCTCTTTCTCCTGGCTGAGGATCTTGCCGAAGAACTCGGGCATCTCGATGCCACCGATGTCCTTCATCATGGTCAGCATTGGCGGCAAAGACTTGCTGAGGTTCTGCAAGAACCCGGACGTCGCTTTGCCTTGCTGGCCGTCCCAAACAACGATCTTGTCGAACTTGATCTTCGAGATCGCGGTCGCTGCCGTCTCCGACAACTTGTCCATGTGCTCCAGCATCAACAGCTGGAACGCTTGTTGGGCGCCACCACAACCCGCGACGATGCGTTGCAGACCCTCGGCCTTCTTGGCCAGGATCTCATACTCACCACGGGCTTGCGCTTCGAGTCTGGCGTAGGTCGCCGAGGCCTCACCTTCTGCGATGATCTTCGCTTGCTGGGCTTGTGCTTCGGCGTCGACGATGTCCTTGGCCTTATGGGCCTTTGCGACAGCTTCGAGTTCGGCGCGCTGTTCTTGCTCGAGCTTGTGGGCCAGAGCTTCTGCTGCACGTGCTTCGGCGGAGTATTGCGCTTCAAGTACCGCAGCTTCGGCTTCACGCTTCTTGGTCTCACCAATCTGGTACGCTTCGGCTTCCTTCACCTTGAGGGTCGCGTTGGCGTCGGCGATCGCGGCCTTCGACTTATTCTCACCGCTGACGGCCTGGGCATTGGCTGCAGCAACCGCAATGCGCATCTCGCGTTCGCGGTCCTTGACCTGCGCTTCCTGCTCAAACTGCGCCGCCTGCTGGCCAACGATCGTATCACGCGTCAGTCCGGCCACCGTGACTTCGCGGTCACGCGTCGCTTGCTCGGTACCAATGTCTCGGTCCTTCTCGGCCTTGGCGACCTCGACGAACTTGACACGGTCGGCTTCGGCAACACCAATGGCACCCAGCTTCTGCTGCTGGGCCACGTCGATTTCTGCCTGTTGGATTGCTTCAGATGCGGCCTTTCGACCGATTGCTTCGATGTAGCCCGACTCATCGGTGATGTCGGTGATGTTCACGTTGATCAGAACCAAACCGATCTTCATCAGTTCGCCTTCCAGCGACGTCTGGATGTTCTCGAGGAACTTGTCGCGGTCGCGGTTGATGTCTTCAATGCCCATCGACGCGATGACCTGACGCAGCTGACCGAAGATGATGTCCTCGGCTTGCTTCATGATTTCTTTGGTGCTCAAGCCAAGCAGACGCACTGCGGCGTTTTGCATGATGTGCTCATCGGTGCCGATGGCGACGGTGAACACACTTGGCACGTTGACGCGGATGTTCTCGATCGAGAGCGCGCCGCGTAGCGGCACTTCAATCTGGATCGGGTCGAGGTGCAGATAGTCGTAGCTCTGGATCAGCGGGATGACGAACGCACCGCCACCGTGCAGGCATCGTGCGGATGTGCCCGTCTTGACCCGACCGTAGATGACGAGGACTTTGTTACTCGGGCAGCGTTTGTACTGCTTGGCGAGCATCAAGAAGAACACGAGTCCGAACAGGACCAACGCGGCGATGATCAGTCCTGTCCACCCGCCTACTGTCTCGAAAAAACCAGCTTGTAGTAGCATCTCTCTCCTTATTTCCTCGGTGATACTTCGAAGGTGTCAGGCGCAGTCATGCCGTCGATGACGACTTCTGCGCCGGTAGGAATGGCATCCCCGTTGGTGATGGCTTTCCTGGTGATTTGTCGACCGCCGACGATGACGGCGATCTTGCCCGAGCCAGAGTTGTGGGCTGGGATGCGTAGGTCGACCTTTGCAGTCTGGCCGGTTGCGGAATCCAGGTCGACGTTGCCGTTGGACTGCAACGCCATCATGGCCTGCATGACGTAGCCGACCATGATGAACGCGCCGAAGCCTGCGGCCAAAGCTACGGCAAGCGTCGTTGATGTGTCCACGCCTCCCTTGGTGCAAGCCATGCCAGCGAGGCCAAAGAACGTGATGAACGCGATGACGGTCTTCAGCGACAGTTGAAACAGAACGCGCGAAGCGTCGATGTCGCCGGCATCCAACTCGGGGGACGCGTCGGAGTCGAACTCGGATTCGCCTCCCGATACAAACATCATCAAGACGAGTAGGAGCAGCAATCCGCCGCCAATGGCAGAACAGTAGAGGTAGATGGTTTCCATGCTTTTGGTGGCGCTATGGCTGAGGGGGCAGCGAGCGCATACGAATACGCGTCTCGCTATTCGGATCTTGGCATTGCATTCGTCGCGGCCAATAGAAGCCGCTGTTCCCAATCGAAGAGCTGTGGACGGTAGCTGCTCTTACTCCGAATGGCGCGGAGCAAAGTGGCCGAATGGTCGGCCAACCTGTCGCAGGCTTGTTATTAAACTCGGTGTGCGAGTTTGTACGGAATCGGCGAATAGTCTCCGGGCTGTCTCCTTGCAAGGGCTTGCGTTGGTGACGAAGGATGGCTCAGGCGGGCGCGATTGACGGTGTCGAGCCAAGTGTGTCGGTGGGTCAAATTGCAGGGCCTTGTCAAACATCGTTTGAAACGCGACGAAGATGGCGTCGTGCTTCTTCGCGCCGTGCAGGCTTGGATCCTGCATCGGGGCCTCGGTGACTCATGTACCAACCGTAGCCAAAGGTGAGGTTTGTTCGAGGTCTCGCTCTTGTCGCAATACGCTGCCGTTCATGCAACGCGCTTACAAAGTCTCGCTGCTGGTCTTCACTGCCCTGTCTCTGGCCGGGTCGACGACGGCACAGGATCGCATCGCGGGCATGCAGCATGCGACCAGATCGATCGTGTACGGCCAGAGTGGGGTTGCCGCGACGAGCCACCCGCGGGCCACACAGGTTGCGATCGATATTCTGCGCAAGGGCGGCTCGGCGGTGGACGCGGCGATTGCTGCCAACGCGATGTTGTGCGTTTGCGAACCGACTGGCTGCGGCCTTGGCGGGGACCTGTTTGCGATTGTCTGGGATGGCAAGGCCAAGAAGTTGCATGGCCTCAATGCCAGCGGCCGCTCGCCGCTCGCGTTGACGCGCGCGTGGTTCGCCCAGAACGGACATCAGTCGATACCTAAGTATGGGCCGCTACCGATTTCCGTGCCCGGTTGTGTCGATGGCTGGTTTGAGTTGCACGGCAAGTTCGGCAGGCTCGAGATGAGCCAGGTGCTGGCAGCTGCGATCGAGACCGCGCGGCGCGGCGTGCCGGTGCCGCAGACGATTGCCGAGTACTGGCGTCGTGGCGTCATCGATCGCCAGGACCAGCCAGGCTTTCGTCAGGTGTTCATGCCTTGGGGGCGCGGTCCGAACGAAGGCGATCTGTTTCGCAACGAAGCCCTGGCGACCACGTTGGCGCGCATGGCGGTCGGCGGCCGTGACGTCTTCTACAAGGGGTCGATTGCTGAGACGCTGGCCGCGTTCGTGCAAGAGCACGGCGGGTTCTTGAGTAAGCGCGATTTGGCGGAGCATTGCAGCGAGTGGATCGAGCCAGTCTCAACCAATTATCGCGGTCATGACGTCTGGGAGTTGCCGCCGAATGGTCAGGGCATCGCCGCGTTGCAGATCCTCAACTTGATCGAACCCTACGACGTGGCGTCGATGGGCTACGGCAGTGCCGAGTGGCTGCACCTGTTCGTCGAGGCCAAGAAGATCGTCTATGAAGACCGCGCCAAGTACTACGCCGACATGGCGTTCGCCAAGGTGCCGGTGGCGCACCTGATCTCGAAGGCCTATGCCGACGAACGCCGCAGGTTGATCAACCCGGACAAGGCGAGCCAGTCGTTGCCAGCTGGCGATGCCAAGATTGAGAAGGGCGACACCATCTATCTGGCCGTCGCCGACAAGGACGGCAACATGGTCAGCCTGATCCAAAGCAACTTCCGTGGGCTGGGTTCGGGTGTTTGCCCGCCGAGCCTCGGCTTTGGCCTGCAGAACCGCGGCGAGTTGTTCAACCTGCAGGAAGGGCACGCCAATACGTATGCGCCCGGCAAGCGGCCGTTCCACACGATCATCCCCGCGTTCGTTACCAAGGACGGCGAGCCGTTCATGAGCTTTGGTGTCATGGGCGGCTCGATGCAACCGCAAGGCCACGTGCAGATCCTGGTCAACATGATCGACTTCGGCATGAACCTGCAGGAAGCGGGCGATGCGGCCCGCATCCGTCATGACCGTTCGTCGCAACCGACCGGCGAGCGCATGGCGGACGGCGGCGAAGTGTTCCTTGAATCGGCGTTCGGCGATGATGTTGTCGAGGCGTTGCGAGCCAAGGGCCACAAGGTCACCGTGAAGCCCGGTGCCTTCGGTGGTTACCAGAGCATCATGTGGCTGGCCGCGCAGAAGATCTACGCGGCTGCTTCCGAGTGCCGGAAGGACGGCCACGCCAGCGGCTACTAGCTGCCCGTTGAAGAAGGCACTTGCTCAACGGGCTGCTAGCGCGTTTCGGTGAGTTGGGTGCGCACCGGGTAGTGGTCGGACCAGAGGCCGACGCTCAAGTCATCCGTGACGACGTCGGCATGACGCACCCTCGCCGCGGTGTTGGCGTCGACCAGAATGTAGTCGATGCGCCGACGTGCCGTGTGCACATCGGCCATGTCCTTGCGCCAGCGGGGAATCAGGGCGGGTGAGCCAAACGTGTAGTTCGCATCGGGCGTGTGCTGGTGCGTGACATCGACGAAGCCGGCATCGAGGAACGCATCGGTGATCCGGTAGTCGAAGCTGCGCTGGCCATCGACGACCGTGCCGAGGTGGCCGTGCGCTTGCAGGTAGGCTTCATCGTGGCGGATCTCGGCGTTGAAGTCGCCGACGATCAGCACCGCATGGCCGTCGTCAGCGAGTTGTTGGGCAAGTCGAGCGATGTGTTCGGCTTCGTGGATCTTGCCGGGCCAGAAGTGCACGACGAAGATGTCGAAACCGTGCGTGCGTGCATGCAGGTAGCCGTGATGAAAGCCCTTGGTGCGACGTTCGACCACGGTGATCGGCTTACTGCTGGAGAGCGCGACCGGGTAGCCCGACTCCTTGTGCATCACCGCGTGCTCATGTCCCCACGTGAGGGCAAGTTCTTGGAACTGCGTTTCGTCGAGGTGCAGCATTTCCTGGAACGCGGCGATCGTAGGCGCCTGTTCGGCGAGCCATTGGGTCGCGGCTGCCTTGTGCTTCTGATGATCGAAGAGGTGGTACGTGTTCCAGTTGATCAGGCGGATCGGCGCGGGGCTGGCGCAACCCATCATGCTGATCGAGAACGTGGCCAGGAACAGGCGGCAGATCCAGGGCATGGGTGTTCGGTCGTGGGGGCGCATTGTCGTAGAGTGGCGCGGATGGCAGGCGATACCCAGATCCATGTTGGCACGAGCGGCTTCAGCTACGCCGAGTGGCAGCCCGCGTTCTATCCGGAGGATTTGAAGAAGGCTGCGATGCTGTCGTTCTATGCGCGCCAACTGTCGTCCGTGGAGCTCAACAACACCTTCTATCGCATGCCGAGCGAGAAGAACGTGCAGGTGTGGAGCGACCAGGTGCCAGACACGTTTCGATTCTCCATCAAGGCGACCAAACGCATGACGTGGTCGCAGAAACTGGTCGATTGCGAGGACCTGCTCGAAGACCTGTTCAAGCAATTGCAGCCGCTCGGTGACAAACTCGGTTGCGTCTTCTACCAGGTGCCGAAGCACGTGCGTTGCGACATCGATGTTCTGCGAACGTTCGTCGATCAACAGCCCGAAGACGTGAAGACCGCGTTTGAGTTCATGCACGAGAGCTGGCAAGACCCTGCCGTCGCCGAGCTATTGCATGCGCACGGTGCGACCATTGTCGGTAGCGACAAGGACGATGCACCAGCACCAGAGCTGGCCGCTGGAGCACCTTGGATCTACCTGCGTCTGCGTCGTTCGGCCTATGACGATAACGAGTTGCGCGGGTGGCGAGATCGCATTCATTCGTCCGGTGTAAGCGAAGCGTTCGTGTTCTATAAGCACGAGGACTCGTGCGCCGGGCCGGCATTAGCGCGCCGATTCCTGGCGCTTTGATGCGCCCAAGTCAAATGGTCTGGTATCGTGCGCAACTTCGTTCGGCATCCAGACTCAAAGGAATCGCATGGCAGTCCCCTCGCGCACGTCTTGCAAAGATGCCGCCCAGCCGCGGTTGATGGCGTCGGACGGAGTCGTTGGCGATGGCTTGGCGCTGTTCGAAGCCGCCCGGGAGCAGGGGGTCGAGGGCATCGTTGCCAAGCGACTCGACTCGCCCTACTTGCCGGGTCACCGCACGGATGCATGGACCAAGATCAAGCCGGTCAAGTCGATCCTGTGCCTCGTGCTCGGCTACGAACCCGGTATCTACTGCACCGTCAGCTATCTCGAACGCACCAACAAGGGCAACCTGCGGGCGCCGGTCTTCAAGGGACTGGTGTCGGGAGGTAGTCTGTGAGAGGGGACACGGGCAGCGAACGCACGTTCACCGTCGATGAGATGGCTGAGTTGTGCGGCTTGCCCGTCAACGTCGTCATGCGCTGGGTTGAACGTGGCCTGTTGCTGCCAATGCGTGGTTCCGTGGGTCGGTTTACGTTCCGCTCGGTCGGCACGGTGCGCACGCTCGCCGAGCTGTGGCGAGCCGGTTGGTCGGCGCCGCGCATCTTGCGCGCATGGCAATTGTCGCAGTCATTGGTAGAGGATTCGGACGCTGCCTTGACCGGCTTGCTGGCCAGCATCGGCAACAAGCGCGTCACCGTGCGTGCTCCCGATGGCCGACTGCTTGAGCCGACTGGGCAGGGGGTGTTCGACTTTGGTGCTGCCGAGCTAGAAGCCAATCCGTTGCCGCAGCTGCGTAGCGCGCAAGACTGGTTTGCGATCGGCGTTGATGCCGAAGCGGCGGGCCGTGTCAGTGATGCCGTGCGTGCCTACGAACACGCGGTGCCATCGGGCAGTGCCGAAGCGCATTTCAACCTCGGCAACTGCTACTACGAGTTGCGTCGCCACAAGGACGCTGTGGACCAGTTTGCGGCGGCGATTGCTCGTGCGCCCGACTACGCTGAGGCGTGGAACAATCTGGGCATCGTGCGCGGCGAAGTCGGCGACCGCGATGGCGCGGTGGTGGCGTTGGTTCGCGCGCTCGAGATAGTGCCGCACTATGCGGACGCCCACTACAACCTGGCCGAAGCGCTCGCCGTCGTTGGCGACCTTGACGGTGCGCGCAAGCATTGGCGCGCCTACCTGACGTTCGATCCCAATTCGCGTTGGGCCGAGCAGGTGCGGCGCCGCCTGCAGAACGCGGGCGGATCGTAACCGCGGGCAGTCGCTACTTCTTCTGCTGGCCGGCACCGCGCTTCATCAGGCGCTTGAGCTCGGCGAGGTGCTCCTTGTAGATCGCACGTGGGTTGCAGTCGTGTTGCTTGCACAGGGATGCTGCCATGCCGACGATTTCTCCCATCATGCCGCACGTCTGCATGACGCGCACGGCGCCGAGCGCTTCGTGCGTGACGCTGATGTCGCGGCCCGCCATGAACAGGTTGTCGATGTTCCGGCTGTAGAGTGCGCGGTAGGGAGCCCAGTAGGGGCCCTTGTAGTTGTAGCCCTTACCGCGGGTGAAGTCGGAGATGAACTCGTCGCCCTCGTGACCTTTCTGGAACTGGGCCTTCGGGAAGTGCAGGTCGATGTGCCACGTGCACGGGAATGCCGCGTCGTCGAATGGCTTGAGATCGTGGAAGTCCTTGCCCGTGACGATGACGTCGCCGAGCAGCCGGCGTGATTCGCGCTTGCCCGCGATGAACGCGGCCCATTTCAAACGCTGGTTGGGATATTGGCCGTCGACGTTTTTCAGCGCATCCCACGCGCCATACATCGCGCGCAGGTTTTGATCGCGCATGCGTTCGAGGTCGGTGATCGGATGGCGATCGAAGCCGGTTTCCCAGAACCACCCGCCGAGCTGTGACAGGTTGGCCATGCTGCGCTTGCCAAGCTTTAGTGCCTTGCGGCCGGGGAACGGTTTGTCGCTGAGGTCGACGGCCCACGGGCAGCGCGGGAACGGTGCCGGCGTATCGGATTTGACGAAGTTGAGCGACATCGGGTCGTCGTCTTCGCATTCACACAGCAGTTGGTATTCGTTCTTCTCGACTTCGCCAACGTTCCACAGGTTGCTGACGCCCATGTGGCCAAGCTGTGTCATCTCGAAGTCGGCGCCGACCAGTGCGCCGATCACGCCGTCACCAGTTGCGTCGAGGAACCACCGGCCGCGCACCAGTTGGCGGCGGCCGCTGCGGGTGTGCTGCGCGCGCACGGCGCGGATATGGCCTTGCTCGTGCACAGAACCGTTGGCGCGGTGTTCGAGCAGCAGGGTCAGGTTGGGTTCCTTGCGGGCGAGGTTGAGCTTGCGATGGTCGTTGTAGATTTGGCGGTTGCGGGCGTTGCCGTCGCCCTTGCCCTTCTTGCGCACGAGTTCGCGCACGACGTCGCCGATGTGCGGGTACGGTTCGTGGTTGGTGTGGCCTTCGGGCCAGACTCGCACTTCACTGCTGCCGTTGCCGCCGAGCACCGGACGGTCCTGAATCAGTGCGACCTTGCAGCCGAGTCGTGCCGCGGTGATTGCGGCAGTGGTGCCGGCGATACCGCCGCCGACGACCACGAGATCGAAGCTGCCACCGTCCTTGGGCTCGCGATCCCAGCCGAGCAGCTTGCCGCGCAGTTCTGCCAGTTCGCCACCGCCATGCGGCGGTTGGAACGACAGGTCCTTGCTGAACAGGATCGCATCGCAGCGTCCTTCGAAGCCGCACAGGTCGTGCATCGTCAACTTGGTCGACGCGGTCGCATCGACAACGCCACCGTCCTGCCAGTGCCAGTCGGCGCCCTCGGTGCCGAACGTGGTCTTCAATGTCCGGCCGTTGAGTTGCAGTTCGAACCGTCCCGGCGCACCGGGCGCCTGCCATGGCGCCACCCAATCGCGGGTGCGAACCCAGACGCGGTAGCGGCCGGGTTGCGCGAACGCCACGTCGGTGTGTGCGTCTTGCACTGGAATGCCGAGACCGTGCGCTAGCAGATACGGCGAGCCCATGAAGTCCATGAACTGTTGGTCAACGACCCAGCCGCCCGTTGCCGCGAACGACTCGGCTTCGACGAGCACGAGGCCAGTGGTGTCGGGGTTCGCTTGTGGCGCTTGTGCGACGGTGACTGCAACGACCGGGGTTAGCGAGAGCGAGGTTGCGAGCAGGATGCGAGCCAGTTGCATGGCTGGATCGTCGACTGAGCGGGGCCGTGCGACAAGCCCGATGGGCTCGTTCGCGGCGAATCCTCGCCGCGCAGGCGCTTGCCGTGCAGCACGATCTTCAGTTCGCCCTTCTCGAGTGCCTCTTCCCAGGTAGGGATCTTGACTAGCTCGTAGGTGCCGCGATCCCAGATGGTCATTGTGCCGGCGCCGTATTGGCCTTTGGGGATGCGGCCGTGGAAGTGTTCGTACTCGATGGGGTGGTCTTCGGTACGCACTGCGAGGCGCTTCTCGGAGGTTGCGTAAGAGAACCCGCGCGGCACTGCCCATGACTTCAACACTCCCTCGTGCCGGTGCACGATAAACACGTCGCCTTTGCGCGCGATCGGCGCCGCGGGGTCTGGTTCGGGAGTGGCCCCGAAGTCGCGCTTCTTTCGGTATTCGGCGAGCGGGTCGCGCATCTCGGTTCACCTCAACGGGCGTGGGCGGCTGACCCGTTCAGGCCCGCGGGGAAGAGCATGATTTCTGTCCTGGCATGGTGCTGACCCCTTGGGGTTGTTAGTGGTTTAGGTGGAGTTCGACGAGTGGACTCAGGGCCAGCATCCATGCCTGCTGGCCTTTGCTGCTGATGTGGATGCGATCACCGCGCATGTTGTCGTTGCAGGTGCCGTCCTTGTTGAGGAACAGTCCGTGTAGGTCGAGGTAGCGGATGTTGTGCATGCCTCGAGATCCATGCATGCCTGGCGTGTTGTTCAGCGCGATGCAGCCTTCGCGGATGCGTTCGATGGCTTGCCTGGTTGCGCTGTCGCGTTTGCCAGCTGGGAACGGCCCGCATAGCAATACGAATGCTCGCGTTTGCAGGTTGAGTTGTACGGCGATCTCGAGGATGCCTTCGAGGACTTCGTTGGCGGTGTGCTTGCCGCTGACTACGTTGTTGACGCCGATCTGCAGCACGATGACCTTTGGCTTGAGTTCTTGCAACGCACCGTGCTGGATGCGGTAAAGGATGTGCTCAGTGCGATCGCCACTCAGGCCGAGCGAGATGGCGCCATGCTTACCGAACGCCTTGTCGATGGCGCGCGTGCCATTGGGTCTGCTGAGGCGGTTGCGCGAGCCCGTGAGGCCTTGCGTGATCGAGTCGCCAAGGAACACGATGGGCGTGTCAGGATGTTGCTTGGCGAGGGCTCGCATCTTCGTGACTTGCATGCGCCACGAATCGCCGTGCCATCCCGCGCCGCTGCGGAACTCGACGGAGGGGGTTGGCGTGGTGGTGATGTCCTGCGGAAAGCCAGTGGCTCGCAGGATGGCGCGCAGCAACGGATCGACGGGATGCAGCCCGTGCGGGTGGTGGCCGTTGTCTGGCTTGCGCCACACTTCGACTGAACCCCCGGCCTTGGTGTAGCGCGCGGCAAGCAGGTCGCCGTTCTCTGCGATTGGAACGACGTCATCATCGATGCCTAGCACCAACATCATTGGCACACGCTCCTTCGCCAATGGCCGCAAGCGTTCGACGGATACGGGCGCGAAGTCTTGGGCTGTTTCCTCGTCTAGCCCGTACGCCTTGAGGCAGCGTTGCCAGTCCGATGTTGAGCGCTTGCCGCTGTTGCCACCCGGCCAAGAACGAATGTCTACGACCGGATTGTCGCCGTAGATCGCCGCTATGCGTTGCGGGTAGGCCAGCGCCCAATTCACGATCTGCAGGCCGCCCCGGCTCATGCCTTCCAATACCGCGCGGTGGTTGAGGCCGGTGTGTTCGAGCAGCGAGTGCAGTTCGACGTAGCGGTCAATGGCCTGCTGCGAACCGTACAGATTGCTGACGTCGCAATGCACAAGGTGGAAGCCGCGCTCTAGCAGCGCGATGTCCAGGGCCGGTTGGTGGCCGAAGAACCGCGCGCGCAGAACCCATGGGGCGCCGCGAGCCGTGCCGATGGGCGAGAACACTCGGCACGTCGCGGACGTCTTCGGCAGCTGGAACGTGATGCCTGCGAAGCCGTGGAACGTGTCGGGCTTGCTGGCAACCTCTAGCTGTGCCAGTTGCGCGTCGAGTCGGCTGCGTTGTTCGCTACTCGGGGTGCGCGGCGAAGCAATCGCTTCTGCGATGCGTCGCGCCACTCGTTCGGCGCCGAATGCCGTTGGATGCACTCCGTCGCTGACATCTTGTGCGCGCAGTGTACTGCGCAGCTCGAGGTATTCGACGTGTTCGGTTTCGTGCGCGACGGTTTGCATTGCCAGTGCACACGAGGCGAGTCGTTTCGCGCGTGTTTCGAGATCAGCTTTGCGTTCGGGATGCAGCCCCAACTTGTCGGCGAACATCGGTGTCGGTGAGCACAGCACGACACGCATGTCTTTGCGTGCTGCATGCAACGCTGCAACCAGCTTCGCCGCATCCATCGCGAGGTCGTCGGCATGCCGCCAGTTGTGCCTGCGTTCATTCTCGCATGTGTCGTTCGTGCCAAGGATGACGAACGCGATGTGTGGCTGCCACGCGATGGCGTCGCGAAACGCCTGGGTCTTGTGGTAAGGCCGATCTGCGTGGCGCAGCATGGTCGCGCCGCCGGCGCCGAAGTTGCGGACCTCGAACGGCTGGCCGAGGTAGTCGTTGAGCCACCCCGGGTATGCGCTGTGTTCGCGGTCTGCGATACGTGCGCCGGCGGTGATCGAGTCGCCGAGGCAGGCGATCCGCGTTTGCGCCATCAGGCAGGTCGATCCAAGGCACAGCAGGCTGGCGGTGGAGAGGGCCAGGCAGCGCCAGCGGCGCGGGTTCGCATGCAGCATGGATCGCATGCCGGCGACGCTACCGGTAGGTCGTGTTGCTCGCGATTACGATCAAGGTCGGGCGCTCCCGGCTCGGAAGGTGCACGTGCGAATGCGAGTTGAGCCCGCGCGTGAGCGCTCGCGCACTGTGTGCGATTTCACACGCCGGTGGCTCGTGCCGGCATGAATACGACACAAGCGTTTGCCCTAACCAGGGTAACGAGGATTTTTTTGGTTTTGACGGCGTTGGCGAAGCGGCCCAATCGGGAAAGTCTGGCCTGTCAGCGAGCATGGCACCGCGTTTGCTTTCTACTAACCAGCCGGGCATCGAGCCGGTTAGTGGCAAGCGGAGTTCGCTTGCATGGAACTGTCGGCGAAGTAACGTTCGACAGCTTCTGGCTCGACTCGTCCCGGAGTAGACCCTACCGCCCCTGTCCAGGGCGGATCCCATCCAATGAAGTCTTACCACACGCATCGCTCGCGCTCGGCTTCTCCCGTCGCTCGCACCCTCTCCACCTTTGCCGCAGCAGGTCTCATCGCGTTCGCGATGGGTGCTAGCGGTTGCGATGGCGGCACCAAGGGCGACCCCGAGAATCGCGGCGATTTCCTCGTGACCAGCATCAGTACTGGTTCCGGCAGTGTCTATCCCTATCGCATTCGTGCGACTGACTCGTTCGGCAATCCAACGTCGACGGTCCTCAACATCGAGAGCGAGAGCACACTCAGAGCATTCGTTAGCGGCAACAACGGTGTTTTGCCCGTTGCGACTCTGCCGACGGCGGCTGTGCTGCCGAACGGTGATCCAGGAAACCACTTCCTGCACTTCACATTCAGCCACAAGATCAACGTCGATTCGATCCTGAGCAACCTGCTCGCGGACCAGTCAAACTCCGGCCTGACGGGCTCGTTGAACGTGCTCTCCTACGACCCCGGCACCGAGACGACGACGACCATTGCTGGTCGCGGCTTCGTCAACGGGTTCACCTACTACAACGAAGGTGGCACGCTGGTGAAGGTCAAGGCAGTCGAGGCCGACGGCAATGACATCGCGATTCTGGATTCACGCGCCGATGGCTTCCCGAGCTACGCCGGTGCGGCCGATCTCGTGTCAAACAAGTCGTTCACGTTTGTGGCAGATACTACCAATACTACCAATGGCGACCTGAGGGCTCCCTTCGAGACCTTCCCGACCGGCAGGTTGCTGCGTCTCGTCATCACCAACGCGGTGCGCGACTCCGAGGACCATATCCTCGAGCAGGAAGTCGGCACGGCGACGACCGTTGGTCCCGACCCGGACCCGCCGCAGGTGCTGCGTTACCTGACCACTCCGGACATCTCCCCCGGAAACGGCCAGACCGGCGTCGACCCGACGGGCACGATCCTCATCAAGTTCAACAAGCCGGTGCAGCCGGGTGAAGTCGGCACGTTCTTCGATTCGACGCTGTTCACGCCGGCGACTGGTGGTGTCTCGCTGCAGGTGACTTCGTCCGCCGCGACGTTCCCGGTCATCTACTACGCGGACCCGGTCAGCTTTGGCGACTTGATGAACTACATCATTCGCCCGGCTTACAATCTGCCTGGTATGTCGCAAGTCGACGTGACCGTGCAGACCACGACGATCAACAGTCTCAACGGTGACTTGATCGGGCAAGCTGTGACGTCGTCCTACACGACGGGCATCGGTCCAGGTATCGTCAACGCGCCGGTCTCCCCCGAGGTTATCTACTTCGGTATCAGTGGTGCGGAGCCGGGTATCAGCGTGCTGGACCTCAATGGCTTCGGCCAAGGCACTGGCGATATCGACGACACGAACTGGCCGCGTAGCCCGAACATCGGTGTGCCTGGCATCGTGCCGTCGATGTCGCCTGGCACGTCGAATCTCGACGCTGGGGGCAAGGGTGTGCTGACGCTCACCGAAGACACCAACGGCAACACGCGGCTGTTGCGCGATCCGATCGTCAGTGACGTCGGCGATATCCACATCGGCGCGCCGCTCGACCTGATCTTCAACAACGAGAACATCAACCGCAACGCCAGCCGTTCGAACCAGATCAACGAGTCCCTTGGCCTCGTGCAGTCTGGCAACACGATCACGCAGCCGCCGATCCCGAACCCGCCGCGTCTGATCTTCCCGCCGCCAAACCCCAATCGCGCCATCTTCGGTGAGGAGCCGGCCGTCAAGTCGTCGCTCGGTCCCCCGGGTGCCTTGGTGACCGGTGGTCCCGGGGCACAGTGTCTCGGTGTTGGCCTGAACCTGCTTCTTACCGGCAACCCATTCTCGCAAGTTCAGAATGAGTTGGGCATCTACGGCACCACCTTCATGGGTGTGTTCGTCGGTCCGCAGCCGCCCCCGGCTTCGCCGCCGCCGCCGCCGCCGTTCTGTCCGTTCACGTCGCGCCAACAGGTTGGTCACTTCCTGTATGTGCTCGATCGCGACAACCGACAGATCCTGGTCGTCAACAGCAACCGCTTCACGCTGCTCGACACGATCAAGATGTCGGACCCGGTCAGCATGGCGATGGCGCCGAACATGACCCGTTTGGCAGTTAGCAACTTCGCGAGTCGCTCGATTTCGTTTGTCGATATCAATCCGCTTAGCTTGAACTTCCACCAGATTGTCGCCGAAACGCGTGTCGAGGCTAACCCGAATGGCATCGCATGGCAGCCTGACGGTGAGGAGATCGTCGTGGTCTCGACCACAGGGAACCAGTTGTCGGTCATCAGCGCGTTGGACTACTCGGTCAAGCGCACGGTGGCCGGCTTCCTGAATGCCCCAATCGACGTGGTCGTTACCGAGCGCTACACTGCCTCAGGCAACCTCTCGGGGGTCTTCCTTGGCTACGTGCTGAACTCCGACGGCTCGGTTGCGATCTACGAGTCGGGACCGGACGGCGTCAACGGGATTGGCTTCCAGGACATCATCGCTGCGGTGACCAACGTCTCGTTCCCGCGGGCGAAGGCGATGCTCTACGACCACAACCAGCAGAACGGTGGCGTTCTGATTGGCCATGTCGATGAGTCGGGGTTGGGTCAGGTCTCGCGTTTGGGGCTGACGAGTACTCCGATTGGACAGTTGCCGACGAGCCCGTCCAGTGGTGGGTTCATCCTGCCACCGACGTTCCGCCAGAAGGAGTGGACGGTCGTGCAGCGCATTGGTGGCACGCCGGCTCCGGGCTCGTTTGTGGATCAGATTTCGGGCAATTCGATCATCGACCTTTGCCACGACGATCTATCCAACTTCGGTGGCTTTTCCGGGCAGGTTAGCCCGTTCTTCTCGTCCGCCGCGACGACGCCCTACTTCCACTCGGGCAAGCATGTGCTCAAGAACGGGGCTGGTGGGTTGCTACAGGCCGTGGTGCCGAAACTGCTCTTCATTGCGTTGTCCGATGTTGGCAACGTCGATGTGTTCGAGATCGATACGGGCACTCGCTTGGCGACCATTTCGGTGCCCGGTGTGAGCGTTGTTACGAGTTACTGGCGCCAGTAGTTCGGAGGCCAGACGGCCAGTAATTGGTCCCGAAAACGCCCCCTGCCACTCTTTGGCAGGGGGCGTTTTCGTTTCCGGGCCGGGTCTCCGGTGACACTCGTTGAGCTTGCCACTGGCTTCGCGCAGAATGCCCGTAAGAATGCCTGACGCCGCCACCATCCAGCAGATGTTCGCCGAGGTAGCTCCGGGCTACGACCGGGCGAACCGAGCCCTGTCGATGGGCGTGGACGTCATGTGGCGTCGACGCACCGTCAAGATCGTGGCTCCGCAGGCAGGCGAACGCGGCCTCGATGTCTGCTCCGGCACCGGCGACCTGTGCTTTGCCTTGCAGCGCGCTGGCGCGTCGATGCTTGGTGCCGACTTCTGCGCGCCAATGCTCATGCGCACGCACCACAAACAGCCGAGCAGCGGGCATCGTTCTGAGTTCCTGGCTGCGGATGCGATGAACCTACCGTTCGGCGACAACCAGTTCGGTTTCGCCACCGTTGCGTTTGGCATCCGCAACGTCGCGGATCCAGTCGTGGCCCTACGCGAAATGGCACGGGTCGTAAGGCCAGGCGGCCGGGTTGTCGTGCTTGAGTTTTGCAAGCCGCGCTTGCCCGTGTTCGCTTCGCTCTACCGGTTCTACTTTGGCCACATCCTGCCAAGACTCGGCAAGTGGATCAGCGGCGCCAAGAACGACGCCTACCGCTACCTACACGACTCTGTGCAGGCATTTCCGGAGCGCACAGCGTTCCTTGAGCTGATGCAGGAGGCCGGGTTGGCATCGCCGCGGCAGCGCTTGCTGACCGGCGGCATTGCCGCCATCTATCGTGGCGAAGTCCAAGCAGGCTGATCGCGAAGCCGCGGCAGCACCGCGGCCATCGAGCTACTTCAACTGGTCGCGGGAACCGACCATGGGTCTGTTCGCCGTGCTGCCGCTTTGGATCGCGTACATCGTCATGCGTTGGACCCTGGCGCCGGATGAGCGCAACGGTGCGGAGCTCCTGTTGCTCCACGAGATCGGTCGCTTCGGAGAGCACGCACACCTCTACGTCAGCGCCGGGTTTGCCGTGCTGATCGCGTTCGCGGCACGTTCGCTCGTCAGGCGCAAGGTGCCGTGGTCGCGGGTCGCCGCGGTCATCGCAATCGAGGGCATCGTCTATGGGGTGATGCTTGGTCCCATTGCGTCGGCGATGACGTCGTCGGCCAACCGGCTGTTGTCCCTCGACCCTGCCGGGCCGTCGATGGTCGCGAACCTAGTGGGTTCGGTTGGTGCCGGGATTTTCGAGGAACTGGTCTTCCGACTCGGGTTGATGTCCGCCCTCGTCTGGATCAGCATGCGTGTCGTGCGTGGATGGGCGTTGTCCAAGTGGCTCGGCGGCCTGTTTGCAGTTGTCGGCAGCGCGTTGGTCTTTTCGTGGTTCCACCACATGTGTGGCGAGCCGTTCGATCAGGGACGATTCGTGTTCCGCACGATGGCTGGCGTATTGCTCGGTTTGTTGATGTGGATGCGCGGCTACGGCGTCTGCGTCTACACCCACACCGTCTACAATATCTACTTCTACTGCGTCCATACAACTTGATGACGTCCAGCAAGCACGCACAACAAGCACGTAGCTTCGCCGTCTGCTTCTCCGGTGGCAGCGGCAGCCGCTATGGCCGGCGGTTGGTCGAAGTGTTGCTGCAGTCTGGCTTCACGGTGCACCTGTGCGCGACGGGCGCGGCCCTGCGCGTTTTGAAGCATGAAGACGGCGAAGAGCTAGATATTGCGGCACCGGACCTTGCCGCGTTGTTTGCACCTGCATTGCGCGAGAACTTGCACGTGCATGCACTCGACGCTGTCGAGGCTGCCCCAGCTTCGGGCAGTGCCGGCATCGCCGCGACCATCGTCGTGCCCTGCAGCATGGGCACACTGGCGCGCATCGCCCACGGCTTCTCAAGCAACCTGGTTGAGCGTTCTGCCGACGTCGCGATCAAAGAAGGTCGTGCGCTGGTATTGGTGCCGCGGGAGACGCCGCTATCCCAAGTGCATCTTGAGAACATGCTCAAGCTCGCTCGCATGGGCGTGATCGTGTTGCCGGCGATGCCTGGCTTCTACCACCGCCCCAAGAGCATTGAGGAACTCGTCGACTTCATCGTCGGCAAGATTCTCGACCGCCTCGACGTGGCGCATTCGTTGGTGGCACGTTGGCAGACGCCAAAGTCCTCGTCGCAGTGGGATGAGGGAGAAGCGACGTGAGTAACGCGGTCCTGCAGCGCGCCCAGACCTATGCGGGCTTGGTCAAACTCTCGCACTCGGTGTTTGCGATGCCGTTTGCGTTGTTGTCATTGCTGGTCGCGACGGATGGTGCACCGTCGCTGCGCTTGCTTGGCCTGGTCGTCTTGGCCGTGGTCGCGGCGCGCACGGCGGCGATGGCGTTCAATCGCTACGCCGATCGTCGGCTCGATGCGGCCAATCCACGCACGCAGAATCGCGAGATCCCGAGTGGCGCGGTGTCGCCGGCAAGTGCCCTGTTGTTGACCTTCTGCGCCAGCGCCGCGTTCTTGCTGATCTGCTGGCTGTTGTCGCCGATGTGTTTCGTGCTCGGGTTGCCAACCCTCGCGTGGTTGCTCGGCTACAGCTACGCAAAGCGCTTCTCGTCCTTGTGCCATCTGTGGCTCGGTGTGGCGCTCGGCGTGTCTCCGGTCGCCGCGTGGTTCGCAGCAGACGGAGAGTTTGGGCCGCGTCTGTATGCGCCACTTGTGTTGGGTGCATCCGTGGCTTTATGGGTCGCCGGGTTTGACGTGCTTTACGCGTGCCAGGACGACGACTTCGATCGCGAACGTGGCCTGCACTCGTTGCCGGTATTGCTCGGCCGCAAAGGCGCCATGTGGGTGAGTCGATTGTTGCACGTGTTGGCCCCGCTTGGGTTCTTGACCTTTGGCTGGATGACCGGGCTGCAGCGCGTCTATCTGGGAGGCGTTGTATTGGCGGCTGGTTTGTTGATCTGGCAACACCGCCTGTTGCGGCCCAACGATTTGTCCCGCATCCAAGCGGCGTTCTTTACCGCTAACGGCAGCTTGGCCGTCGTGATGTTCGCAGCTGGCTGCGTCGACCTGTATCTCTAGTCAGGTGGCAGCTCCCAATCCGAGTATCGAACTGGCCCGGCTCGACAAGCTGGTGCGCGCGGGGCTGCCGCCAATTGTCGCGATCACTGGTCCGAGCGACTTCTTTCGCAGCAAGGCGATAGAACGGCTGCTCAAGGCTGTTCCCGAAGAGGCCGAGCTGCGGCACGTCGACGGTGCCGATCTCAAGGCCAGCAACGCCGACGCAGAGGAGGATGCTCCCGTTGGGGCGGTGTTGGCGCCCGAGCTTCAGGACCTGCGCGGCGGCGGGTTGTTCGCGACGCGTTCGTTCGTCGCGGTGCGCCGCGGCAGCGCTTGGTGGCAGAAGCACAGCGCGGCCATTGCCGAACTGGCCCCGAAGATTCCTGATGGCTCCGGGTTGTTGCTCGAGGCGGCAAAGCTCGACAAGCGCAAGAAGGCGGCTGCGGCATTGGTCAAGGAACTGATCGCAGCTGGGGCGTTCTTCGAGTTCCGCGATCTCTACGAACTGCCGTTCGATCGCGATCTAGGCCCGTTGCAAGGCGAACTGTGCAAGTGGGTGCTGGTCTGCAGCAAGAAGCTCGGTGTGCCGCTCACACCTGAGAGTGCGGTGTTGTTGGTCGCGCAAGTTGGCAAGTCGCCCGGAGAGCTAATCGCCGAACTCGAACGGCTTAAGTCGCAGTTTGGGGCTGATCCGGTTGGCGCGCCGCTCGCGCCCAAGGACCTCGCCGGCAAGTTGACCGTCAGCTTCGAGTCGACACCGTTCGAGTTCGCCGGGGCGGTGCTCAGTGGCGATCGTAAGGCGGCGCAGCGGTCGTTGTCGGCGATGTTCGCGCGCGGCGTCAGGCAGCAAGACGGCAAGGTCATGGACACCGGCGGCTTGCTGCCGTTTACGAGCAGCTGGCTGTTTCGCCAAATGGGGCAGGTCTACGAAGGCCGCGTCTTGCTCGATAGTGGCGTTTCGATGCGTGACGTGCCGGGGCGTGCTGGCGTACGTCAGTTCGCCGATCGTTTTCTGGAGCAAGTCAAGCAGTGCAGCATCGCCAAATTGAATCGTGGCGTCACGGCGCTGCATGCCTGCCAGCGCAAGAGTCGCCTACACGGCACGGATCCGGAAGTGTTGCTCGAGCGCTTCCTGGCTCAGTGGTTTGATGGTGCTGCGATTGAAACCGCGGAGGAGTTGGAACTGTGATCAAGAAACTGCCCATCGCCGTAGTCAATCAGATCGCAGCTGGTGAAGTTGTCGAACGCCCCGCCTCCGTCGCCAAAGAGCTGATCGAAAACTCGCTCGATGCCGGCGCAACTCGCATTCGCGTCGAGATCCTTGGTGGCGGAGCCGAAGAGCTGACGGTGATTGACAATGGCGATGGCTTCCTGCCGGAAGACCTGCCGTTGGCGTTTGCCAGCCACGCGACCTCCAAGCTCGCCAGTGTGCATGACCTCGAGCACATTGGCAGCCTCGGCTTTCGCGGTGAGGCGTTGGCATCGATTGGCGCGATTGCGCGGGCTCGCGTGCAAAGCAAACGCGCCGATGCGTCTGAGGGCTGGGAGGTTCGTTGCGACGGTGGCGTTGAGACCCAGCCACAGCCGGTTGGTTGCCCAAAGGGCACGCGCATCGAGATCCGCGACCTGTTCTTCAACGTTCCGGCACGTCGCCGTTTCTTGAAGGCGCCGCACGCCGAACGAGCTCGCATCCAGCAGTTGCTGGCCGAGTTGTCATTGGCGCGGCTCGATGTCGACTTCACCCTGATCAGCGACGGTAAAGAACGCCTGCGCTTGCCGCTCGGAGTGTCGCTCGCCGAACGCGTGCGACAGTGTTTTGGTCGCGAGTTGGGGCACGGCCTGTTGCCTGTAACCCGCGAGTTTGACGGCCTGAAGGTCGAAGGCGTCGTCGGAGAGCCTGACCTGGCGCGACGCGATGGCAAGCTGGAACTGATCTACGTGAACGGTCGCATGGCGCGCGAGAAGAGCGCCCTGCATGCCATTCGCCAGGCCTACCGCGAGTTCCTGATGGGTGGGCGCTTCCCGGTCTACGTCTTGCAAATGGTGCTGCCGCCGAGCCTGGTCGACGTGAATATCCATCCGCGCAAAGCCGAAGTGCGCTTCGTCGAGTCGCGCAAGGTTGCCGGTTGTTTGCATGAAACGGTTCGCGGTGCTTTGCAGGCGCGCACGACGTCGATGGGCGAAGGCGCGACCAGCCGCGAAGGTGGTGTCGAGATCCGACCCGAGATGCCGCGCGCGCGTTCGGGATTTCCGATGGGTTCCTCGTCGCTGTTTGAGAGTCACGCCGCTTCGCGGCCCGCTAGCTGGAGCACGTCCAGTGATACGGGCGCCAACACCGAAGCGGCGATTGTGCGCGAGCCGGCACCCGGTTCCCCGCCGCAACAGGCGCAGCGCCCCAATCCGTTCCAGCGGGCTTCGGGTCGCTTTCTGCAGATCATGGATCTCTACCTGCTGCTCGAAGGTGACGATGGCCTACTCGTCGTTGACCAACACGCGCTTCACGAACGAGTGATGTACGAGCAACTCAAGAGTCAGCACGCGGCACGCGATGTCCAGATCCAGCGTCTGCTCGTGCCGGCCGTCGTGGAGGTTACGCCGAGCGAACAGGCCTGGCTTGAATCGATCCAGGACCAGTTGGCGACCGAAGGTTTGCTGTTGGAGTCCTTTGGTCCCAACGCCGTTGCCGTGCAAGGCATGCCGGCGGTGCTGTCCCGGACGGATCCCAAGCAACTGGTCAAAGCACTCGCGGCCGAGGAATCTGATGACGGCAAGAGCTCGCTCGGCGAACACATCTCCGAGCGATTCCATTCGATGGCGTGTCGCGCCTCAGTGATGAGCGGCGACCGCCTGACTGACGAAGAGATCGCGGAACTGCTGAAGGTCGCCGCAACGCTTGAACACCCTCACAACTGCCCGCACGGTCGCCCAACCGTGCTGACATTCAGCTCCGCTGAGCTGGAGCGCTACTTCCGACGACGCTGCTAACAGCACGTCGGGGCAGCGGGCCGCTACTTGCGGTTGAAATCGCTAGTCGTCAGGTTGGGCCGCAAATTGAGGTCTACCAGGTGCACCGTGGAGTGGATTCGCAGGTTGCCTTCCTTGTCGGGCAGCAGGTAGTGCAGATACTTCGGCACCAAGAGGCCGTTGCGTTCGGTGAGCTTGGTCAGCTTGATGCGTTCGCGCCCAGCTGGTCTGAGTTTGCCTGAGATGCGGGGGGTCACGTCGATGGCCAGCAGGCGGTCGGTCTTGCTGTCGACCCAAATCGTCAGGCGTGCTGGCAGTTCTTCGCCGGCGGTGTGCATCATCGGAAAGCCCTCGACGTCGCCTTCGATTGCCAGTGCCTTGGTCTTCTTCCGGCGCGTCAGGATGATGTCGCGCTCTTGGACCTTGCTGCAGTTGGTCAGGGAGCGGATCACTTCGCACGGCGACAAGAACCGCACGAGTTGGCGCGCGAGGTTGCGGTGTTCTTGGAAGTGCTTGAGGTCTTGCACCGCATTGGGCGCCGTCAGGTCTTGTGGCTTGCCTTTGTGAAGGTGCCACGGGCCAAAGACGTCGAAGCCGCGCACAATGCGTTCTTCGCCGCCTTTGACTTCGTAGCGCAGCAGGGTCGTCGGTTTCTTGCGCTTCGGGTTGCGCAGTTCGAGATACGAGACGTCGAGGGTGACCTGGCCGCCTTTGTCGGCCGTGACGTCTTTGAGCTCGAGTTCGATCTTGCTCGTGAAGGCGCTGATCTTGTCGATCTCGCCATTGGGTTGGTGCGCGTTGCTCACGCGCAGGGCGAGCGCCTCGCGGTTGGGTGCGCCGTTTTGGGCGGTGGCATTCTCGGTAGCTTTGGGAGCGCCGGGCGCCTGGCCGGTTAGCAATGGTGCTGCCAGAGCAATAAGGAGCGCAGCTCGCAGGTGGTGGGTCGTCATCATCAGTTTGCCGCTGGCTAAGCGAAGTCGCCGGGAGTGTGTTTCACAGCGCTGCACAAGTGCGTCTATTCCGTCTTGGCCTATGGAGAGGGTAGGAAGAACGCAACCCTCCCGCCACAGGGGCGTCGCTGGCTAGGTGCCTCAAGGTGGGATTCCCCGCCTCAAGCACCTGCCGGCCCGGGTCGATCAGGTTCCCGTGATGAATCGACTGCTGGCATCCGTTGGGCTTGCGTTTGCGTTGTTGTCACCTGCTGTGGCGCAGGAGCGTTATGCGTCGATCACGTTGGAAGACGGTCGCAGCTTCGAAGGCCGCGTCTTGGTTCTCGACCTCAACAAGCTGGAGATTGAAGTCGACGACAAGATCCTGAGGATCCCGGCGGCACAGATCCGCAGTTGTCAGTTCAAGCATGGCGTTGATCCTGCCATGGTCGGTGCGGACGACGAGACCGAGGTGGTTGCGGCGAAGTCGGACGGCACGGATCCTGCGGCGGCGGACCCTGCTTCTACCCCACATGTTCCTGGGGGTTCTGCAAAGCCCGCGACGAAGAGCGATGCGGTGGGTGATGCCTCGGCTGCTGCTCTTGCCAGGCGCGGACCTGCTCCACGCATCACGTGGACAGGGCCGATTGCGGATTCGGTTACTCCTGGCAGCGCGGCGACCGTTCCCTTCGATCAACGCAACCGTTCTCATTGGCATCGGCGCATCGGCGCACTCGATCGCGCGTATCCGTGGTTGGCACCGGCGGCGCCCAACCAGTGGCTGAGTCTTGCTCTACTGCTCTTGGTTGTCTCCAGTCTTGCAGTGCACGTGTCCGTTCGTGTTGTCGGTGGCGACGCAGTGCAACTCAGTCGAAGTGTCGGGCTGGGAATCTGGTACATGGTGACCGGTTGGGCGCAGGTCGCCATGGTGCCGGCCAGCGACCTGAGCGTGGTGCTGATGATTCTGATCAACACGAGCTTGTCGCTGTTTGCGTTGTGCTCGCTATTCGGGCTTGCCCGGCTCAACGCGGTCGTTGCTCTGACAGTGCAACTTGGCTTTGGGGTGCTCGTGTTCGGCATTCTCGAGCTGGTGACCGCGCTGTTCGGGTCGGTCGGCATGAGTCCATAGGCTGGGCCGCGTGAGGATGGAAGATGCCGGACCGAGGCAACGGTCGCCTCTCTCTCACGCACTCCATCCTGGTAATGCGTGGCCTCGGTCCGGTGCCTGCACATAGACAACTAGCGTGCCGTTGTGCTCAGATTCGTGGTCCGCAGGCAAGTCTGGGGGATCGCCTCTGACGCTAGCCGTTTGGGCGGATTGTGTGTGGCTGGCGTAACGACAAGGGGCCTCTGGCGAGATCCTCCATTGACGCGGGGCCCCTGGCCACCTACAGACGCAGAATGGCCGGACCCAACGTGCAGAACATTACCGCCGCTGCGTTTCAGCAGGACGTCGTCGACCGTTCGATAAAGACGCCTGTCCTGCTCGACTTTTGGGCGGAATGGTGTGGGCCGTGCAAGACCCTCGGGCCGGTGTTGGAGAAGCTCGCCGACGATTACGGCGGCAGCTTCGTGCTCGGCAAAGTCGACGCCGACGCCGAACAGGAGCTTGCCCAGGCTTTTGGGGTTCAGGGCATTCCGTTCTGCGTGCTGGTCAAAAATGGCCAGCCGTCGGATGGCTTCCAAGGCGCGCTCAGTGAGGGCGACGTGGTTGCGTTCCTGACCAAGAATGGCATCGAGAAGATCGCGGTTGACGACGCTGGTGTCGATACCGCCGATGACGACGATGCGGTCGATCCGGACAGCCCGCCGGCGCGCTTCGAGCGGGCGCGCGTCGCCGCCGCAGCGGGGGACGTTACGGCGGTCGAAGATGCGCTTTGCGGCATCCCTGAGGAAGACGAGAACTACTCCGTTGGCCAACGGATCGTGGCAGGGCTGCCGTGGTTTGCTTCGGGTCTCGCCTCGGCAGCAGATGAGGCTGCCGAGAAGTTGGTGGCTGCGAGGCAGGAGTTCCTCGCGCGCGATTACGACGCCGCGATGGCGTCGATCTTGGACTCGGTGTCCGCGGATCGCGACTTCCAGCAAGGACTCGCTCGGCGAGCCATGGTGTTGTGCTTCGTCGTCGTCGGAGAGGAAGACGAGCGGCTTGATACCTTCCGCCGACGACTAGCTACGTTGCTCTACTAGACCGGTTGCGGCTGTTCGGACTGGTTGGCTGCGACGTGCAGGCGAACCAGTTCGGCCAGCGAGCGGGCCTGCGTCTTGCGCATCACATTGGCGCGATGCACTTCGACGGTCTTGTGGCTCAGACCTAGGTTCGCAGCAACTTTCTTGTTGGCTGCGCCGCGAACGACCTGCTCCATGACCTGCGTTTCGCGTTTCGTCAGCGAATGGAAGCGACGTCGCAAGTCGTCCTGATCGGCGCCCTGGCGGCGACGGGTCAGGTCCATGTCGATGGCACGTCGCAGCACCTCGGCGATCTGTTGCGCATCAAACGGCTTTTCCACGAAGTCGATGCTGCCGAGCTTGAGTGCTTGAACCGCTTCGGAAACCCTGGCCATGCCACTCATGAAGACCACCGGCAGTTCGCAGCCGCGCTTGGTTACCTCCTTGAGCACCTCGATGCCCGAGCGACCGGGAAGCATCAAGTCAATGACCAGGCAGCCTGGACGAATATCGTCGTAGGCGGCGAGGAACGATTCGGCGGTGCTGTAGCAATCGACTGCAAAGCCGCACAGCTGACCGAGTCGTTCGAACAGCGTCTGGATGGCAATGTCGTCATCGACGACCCTGACTAGGGGCGCCGTTGCACTCAAAAGGCCCGAAGGCGCAGGTGGGCTCGTACCGACCAACATTTTGTTCTCCTGTCCGGCCTTTCCTGGGGTGCCGACATCCATGTTATCGGCGCTTCCTCGCTCTCGACTTGAGATGGGTGCTGGAAAATTGGTCAGGGTCGCGTGCATGTCTGGTTCCTCCCGCCATTTGGGCGAGGTCATTTTCATTGTCTGGCATTGCGGAGCCCCGCGCTACTGGAGTCCTGCATGGGTTGTCCGTATGGTGTTCGCCCCCAAGTGACCCTCCCACGCGTAGCAATCGTTGGCCGACCCAATGTCGGTAAGTCCAGTCTGATGAACCGGATGGTTGGTCGGCGTGTGTCTATTGTCGAGCCGACAGCGGGCGTGACGCGGGATCGCGTTTCGGTCGTGCTAAGGCAGAACGATTACGCCTTCGAGCTAGTGGATACCGGGGGGTTGGGTCTCGTCGACGAAGCGCTGCTGAAGCGTCACATCGAAGAACAGATCGCGGTGGCCATCGATACTGCCGACCTGATCCTGTTCCTCGTCGATGGTAAGGAGGGCCGCGTTCCGACCGACGACATGGTCGCGCGCCGCCTGCGTCCGCTTCGCAAGAAGGTGGTACTCGTCGCCAATAAGATGGAGTCGTACTACGACGAAGTTGCGGCGAGCATTTGGCAACGCCTTGGCTTTGGCGACCCAATCGTCATCAGCGCCAAAGAGGGCTATGGCATCCACGACCTGATGGAGCGCATCGGCGAGAGGTTGCCGGAGGCCGTCGCCCAAAAAGCCGCGAGCGTCGATGATGGCGTGCTGAGGTTTGCCATCGTCGGCAAACGCAACTCCGGAAAATCAACGATGCTGAATCGCCTGGCCGGCGAAGACCGCGTCATTGTCAGCGAGGTGCCCGGCACGACCCGCGACGCGATCGACGTCGAACTCGAGCACGAAGGCCGCAAACTGGTCGCGATCGACACAGCGGGTGTGCGCAAGAAGAAGAGCATTGAGCACGCGATCGAGATCTTTGCCCATTCGCGCGGCAACGAGAGCATCCGGCGCGCGCAGGTCTGTGTGCATATGTTCGATGTGCGCGACAAGATCAGTCAGGTCGACAAGGCTTTGGCCGCCTACTGCGTTGAGCAGAGCAAGCCGGTCATTCTCGTCGGCAACAAGATCGACGTGGCTCCGAAGGAGGGCAAGAGCGCCTTCGACATCGAGAAGTGGGATCGCTACATCAAGCAGCAGCTGCCCGGTCTCGATCACGCGCCGGTCGTGTTCTTGTCGGCGCTCAAGGGCATCAACGTGCCCGAGATGCTGACATTGTTGCTCGACCTACACGAGCAGACGTGCCGCGAGATGCCGACGCCGGCGCTCAATGCCGAGCTGCAGTTGGCCAAAGAGCGCTTGATGCCGTCGGGCGGCGATATCCCGAAGCTGTTCTACGGCACCCAGGTTGGCACCGAGCCCATCACGATCATCGTGTTCGTCAACAACCCGAAGCTCTTCCCCGACCAATACCAGCGCTTCCTCGAGCAGCGCTTGCGCGATCGCTTCGACTGCCAGGAAGTTCCGGTCCGGATCATCTTCAAGCGACGCGAGAAGGTGATCCTCAAGGATCGCGACTAGCGGCGCCAGAAGTACGGCGAGAACAGCGCGAGCACGGTCAGTAGCTCCAGGCGGCCGAACACCATCTCTACCGCCAGCACGAGCTTGGTCCAGCCGTGCAATTCGCCGTAGCCACCGAATGGGCCGATGTTGGTGATGCCGGCAACCGTCTCTGCTTGGCCACCGTTGACGACTACGAACGCAGCCGATACGGGATCGACGCTGGTCAATGCCGGGCCAGTCGAACCAACCATGCTGGCGCTCGCGGCCAGCGACGACACGAAGTCGAGGTGCTCGTCAAAGCTGACGACGACCGCGCCGACTATGACGGTCACAAACCACATCAAGACGATCGCGATGATCGATGAGACCACGGCGGCGGGCAGCACTTCATTGTCGAGTTTGAGGCGCTCGACACTCTTGGGGCGCACGAACTGGCGCAGCGTGTAGCCGAGCAGTCGCAGGATGACGAGCAGTCGGACTTGTTTGAAGCCGCCGGCGGTCGAACCCGAGCAGCCACCGACGAACATCGCCGCGAACAACGCGATCGTCGCGGTGGGCGGCCACGCCTGGAAGTCGGCAGTTGCGTAGCCGGTCGACGTCGCGATGCTGACGCCGTTGAACGCGGCTTGGCGCAGGGCCGTGCCGAGATCGAGGCCCGCGCGCATCAGGGAAATCGTGATGATGGTGACGATCAGGATTGTCGACGCGGTGTAGATCCGAAACTCAGCGGACTGCACCAGCTTGCCGATGCAGCGAAAGCCGGTTCGGTAGTGCGTCGCGATCACGGCCAGGCTGGCGCCCGTCATGAACATGAACGCGATCAAGACCATCTCACCGCCGAAGCTGTGGAACTCCGCGATGGACGATCGGGTCGAGTAGCCGCCGCTCGCCATCGCCGTGAACGCGTGGCACATGGCATCGAACCAGCCGAAGCCGCCGATCAACACCAGTAGCATCGCGCACAGCGCCGTCATGCCGATGTAGATCGTTGCGATGTGGCGCGCCTTCTCGACGGCACGCGGTTGGTAGGAGTCGGTCGCGACCCCGATTGATTCTGACGACAGCAAGTTCTTCGCCGTGACTCCCATCGCCGGCAGCAACGCGACGAACACGAGCACGATGCCAATGCCGCCGATCCACTGCATCATCGCTCGCCACAGCAACAGGCTCGGTGCGACCTCCTCAAGCCTCATGTTGCCGCCGCTGCCGATCACCGTGGCACCGCACGTCGTGAAGCCACTCATGGCCTCGAAGAACGCATCAATCGGATTGCTTAGCAGTCCTGAGACGAAGAACGGGATGGCGCCCAACAACCCGGCCAAGAACCACGACAGACCCGCGACCGCGATCGTCTCCTTGCGGAAGATCTGCGTGCGGTCCTTGCGGCCAATCAGCCACAGCAAGACGGCGACCACGCTGCCGACTGCCAAGCTGACGCCGAAGCCGGTGCACGGCGATTGCGACGTGCTGGTCGGTCCGGACAGTGCCGTGACGAACGGGGGTAGTTGTGCCAGCGTGAAGAAGCCGGCGAATCCCGCCGTCAGGCGGGCGACCTGGAAGAGGTTCATAGGAGAGGATTAAGCCGCATTTGTAGCGGCCCGGGCCTCTCAGTTCTCGCCCTTGCTGCCTTCCTATTCTTCCTTCGAGCCAGGAACTGCGAGTTTGTTGATCCAGGCCTTGAACTCAGCCTCAAGTTTGACCATGTCGATGCGCTTGAATGCACGCTTGGTGACGTTCTGGTAGTTGCTGTCGTTGCTTACGTAGCGGATGTAGTTCGGGATGATCTTGGCGTATTTCTTGTTGCCAGAGTGCAGCAGGAACTGGCAGAACGCCCATCCCTCGGCGTAGCAAACGCCCGGGTTCGAATAGAACGCACTCTTCGACATCGAGATAAGATCTTGCAGCGGCACGTAGCGGTCTTGCTTGATCGCTTGCTTCAGCACCATCAGGCGGCCGTCATTGAGGCGGCCGAGCTGCGCCGGAACCTTGCGTCCGGTGACTTTCTTGGGCGCGGCAGTGTAGAAGTAGTCGCCCATGCCCTCGTTGATCCACGATGGCAGCGGTTGGCCCATCGAGACCGTGTACCACGCAAAATACTGGTGCCAACCTTCGTGGGCGGCGCAGCCGAGCAGGTCCATTTTCATCTGCCCACTGAGGCGCGCGAGTCGCCGTTGCAGAGCGGCCGACTTGCCCGTGCCGTCACCCGTGATCGGGGCGGCGTTCTTCTCGTCGCTCCACTTGCCGGTGTCGTAGCAGACCATCTCGCGCTCGCCGCGGCTGTAGTAGGCCGCCGAGTTCGGCGGGGCGCCGTAGCGTAGGTAGGCCTTGCGGTCCTTGAACAGCTTGATGACCTGCTGCTTGGCGCCTTCCTTGTCGGGTCGGAACAGCTTGCGGTAGACCTTGTTCATGACCTCCATGTGCTTGCCGAGACGCTCCGCCTTGTCCTGGCCGCACTGCGACTGGATCTGGTATCGCCTGGTTCGGTGCAGGACCCAGCCATCCGGCGTTTTGGCCTTGGTCCAAGGGCCTGACCTGATGTTTCCGCCTCTTCGCTGCGCAGAAATATCGTTGGCGAAGAGCAGGAGAAGGCTGATGGCTGCAACAAGGGTTCTCATTTGGATACGTCGGTCCAGTGGGCGGTTTGGAGCAATCTGGCGGATTTGCTCGACCGGATACTCGCTGGGGAGGCTCGAGTTGAGACACTGGTGGACGAACGAACGCCAGCTAAGTTGCCCCGAAGTTCGAGAACTAAATCACTACCAGAATTAGAAGGGCCCCAGTCTAGGGCTAGATCACAATGCTATAGTTTGGTTGCCCCACCGCTGGGCCAACCTTGCCTCCCAATGAAGGTCACGCTTCTCCATCCGCCGGTCTATATCAACAAGAACGGGCTCACTGCCTTACGGCCAAGTCTGCCGCTGGGTCTTGCATACATCGCGGCGGTGCTGCGCGATGACAAACACGAGGTCTTGGTCATCGATGCCCTCGGGGAAGCTCCCGAGCAGATGGTTCCCGATGGGGATATTTGGCGCCTCGGCCTGACTCCCGAAGAGATCATCGAGCGCATCCCCAAGGATACGAAGGCGATTGGACTGACCAGCATGTGGAGCTACAGCTGGCCGATCGTGCGTGAGCTGATCCAGAAGGTGCGCGTTGCATTCCCGGACACGCCGATTGTCTGCGGTGGCGAGCACTTTACGGCGGTACCGGATTTGTCGATGGAGCAGGCTCCAATCGACTTCCTCGTCATCGGCGAAGGCGAAGATACCGCTGTGGCGCTGTTCCGCGCGCTCGAGCTTGGCCTTGACCACACGGTCATCCCCGGCATCGCGTACCGCAACGAGGCGGGCGAGATCCACCAGAACGATCGCCGCGACCGCATCAAGAACGTTGACGAGATCCCGTGGCCGGCGTGGGAGCTGTTCGATATCGAGTCCTACTCAGCCAACCGTCTCGTCAGCGGCATCTACTATGGCAAGACCGTGCCGATCTTGGCGACGCGTGGCTGCCCGTACCAGTGCACCTACTGCAGTTCGCCCAACATGTGGACGACGCGTTGGTATGCGCGCGAGCCGAAGGACGTGCTCGACGAGATCGAGAGCTACTACAAGAATTTCGGGGCGACCAACTTCCCATTCCAGGATCTAACGGCGATCCTCAAGCGTGATTGGGTAGTCGAGTTCTGTCGCGAAGTGGAAAGCCGCGGCCTGAAGATCACGTGGCAGCTGCCGGCTGGCACGCGCTGTGAGATCATCGACGATGAAGTCGCCGCGCTGTTGGTTCGCAGTGGTTGTCGTTCGCTCAACTTCGCTCCCGAATCGGGCAGTGAGCGCACGCGCAAGCACATGAAGAAGATGCTGACCGACAAGAAGCTGTTCCGTGCGGTGCGGGCTTCGGTCAAGGCAGGCCTCAACGTCGGCGCGTTCTTCGTGTTGGCTTACCCGACCGACGAAGCCGTCGACATGAAGGCTTCGGTCAAGCTGGCCGCCAGGCTGGGTCGCGCGGGCATCGACGATGTTTCCGCCGGCTTCTTCTTCCCGCTGCCGAACACCGAGATCACGCGGCAGCTCGAAGACGAGGGCAAGATCGAGTACACCGACGCCTTCCTGAAGCTGCCGATCTACGTGCACAACAAGTTCCTCAGTGAGGACCGCAAGTTCTGCGACGCACTGACCGCCAAGCAACTGACGCGGTGGAAGTACCGGGTCGTCGCAGCCTTCTACTTCAACAGCTTCCTGTTTCACCCGACACGCGTGTTCCGCATCATGTGGAACTTCGTGCGCGGCAAGGAGACTTCGAAGATGGAGTCGTTCTTGCAGGAGACGATGCGCAAGCTCCGCTTGCGCAAGAAGCCGAAGAAGGAAGTGCGAGCGCCGGTGAAGACGGTGACTCCCCCAGAGCCTGTGGCGAAGAGCTAGTTCCCGCCGCGCCCAGCTTGCTCAAGCAGGGACTCGAGGCGTTCTAACTGCAGGCGCGCGACGGCGCGTGCTGCATAGCGATCTGCGGCCCACTCGCGCGCGATGCGCCCAGCGGCCTCGGCGTAGTCCGCCGACGCGAGATGCTGCACCGTGGCGTTGGCAAGGTCCGCAGTCGACTCTGCAATGCTGCACGCCGGCGTCGGGGCGAGGCAGCCACGGCTGCCGAGTTCGTTGGTCACGATGGGAATGCCATGGGCGAGTGCCGTGGCGCTTTTGACGCGGAAGCCGCCGCCGGACCACAGCGGTGACAACACCAGCCGCACGCGGCCGAACAGTTCGGCCAGGTCCGGTACGAACCCGAGCACGCGCACGCCCGGAAGCTCTGCTAGCGATAGGATCGCTTCGTTGTGGGGGCCCGCGAGCAACAACTCAGCGCTCGGCTGTGCCTTGCGAACCTGTGGCCAGACTTCCGTGGCGAGCCGTTTTGCGGCCTCTGGGTTGGGGCTGTGGCGGTAGTCCCCGAGAAACAGCGCGTGTGGCGGGGCCGCACCGGGCTGGCTTGCAAGCGCTGGGATCGCGATGGTTGGTGGGCGAACCTCGACTGGCTTGCCCACTTGCGTTGCCAGCTCGTGGGCGTCTTCCTTGGTCACGGCCTGGATCTGAGACGCCAGTGGGTAGAATTGGGTGACGTATTGTTGCCAGAGGCGGTTGTCCCGACGATCGGCCGCGGCGCCGAGTCCAGTGCTCTTGTTCGCGGGGCGGCCGGCTTCATGGTCGGTGAAGATCGTCGGCAAGCCGGCAAGGTGGGGCAGATACTGTGCCATCTGGGCCATCTCAACCAGCACGGCATCCGGGCGAAACTCCGACCTGGCGCGGGCAAGCAGGGCCACAACTTCCGCTTGCCAGTATTTTGCGGCCAGCAGCGGCCGGGATCGCCAGCGCCAGAGCATGCGGAGACGATGGGCTAAGCCCTTTGGCGTGCCTTGGTAATCGGCGCCCGCGTGCCACTGCCACGTTGCGTCGTTGGCGGGCCCTTCGTCTTGATGGCGCAGGTAGACCAGGCCCAACTCCGCGGTGCCATTGAGCTCCTCCGCTAGCGATCCTACGTAGCTTCCACCGCCATGAGCGGCGGCTTGGTCTGGTAGAAATGGCGTCAAGAAGAGGATTCGCACTGCCGTTAGCCTACCGTTAATCCACTCTTATCGAAGGGTTTGGGTTCTCTTGACTGTCGGAAGCCGGGGCCGAGAGTCGGCGTGTCAGGCTGGCAGTGGCGGGATTGGGCTTAGTCTGCCATAATCCGGGCCCGAAGCCTGACCACAACGGCCTGCCACATCAGAGTCTACTGGTCCAATGGCGGTTGCGCGTAACGCACCATGCGGTCATGAACGAAACGATAAAGTCGATTGTGGGCCTCCTTGAGACGGGAAAGCCAGAGTTGCAAGTTGCGGCTGCTCAGGTCCTTGGCGAATTGAAGCCCAAGGATGCTGGCGCCGTGGCAGCGCTCTTCGAAGGCATCGACCGATCGCCCGTTCTGGGTCGCTTCTGCTTGGATACCTTGGCGAAGATCGCCACCCCGGCTGCGCTCGCAAAGTTGGCCGAGGCCGTCGTCGAGTACGAGGTGTTGTCCGATCATGCAGCGCACCTGCTGGCCGAAGTCGGTGGACCGGCGCATACGGTTCTCGCCGATATCTATCCGCAAGCCGTTGGTGAGCAACGAGGTCGCATCTTGACCGTGCTCGGCCGCGAACTGAGCCCCGACTCGATTCCCGTAATGGTCGCGGCTCTGTTGGCGCCCGACCTTACGGACATTGCTGCCGCACTGCTCGAGTCGGCACGCGACCGTATCACGCCCGCGATGGCGAAGTTACTGCGCACATCACTGCAAAAGCGCCTCGACGAAACCGTAGCGCCCTCGATTGCCGCCCGTGTGATGTCGGTTCTCGCCGCCGTCGACGCGAAGGGTTCTAAGGCCTTGTTCTTGAAGCAGATCGAACCTGGTGTCGCGGCACAGATTCGCGCCGCCGCGTTCCGAGGCCTGCGTGGGGTCGAGCTGACCCCGCTGCAGACCAAGGCGATGATGGCTTCGCTTGAGGACAACACGCAGAAGGGCGTTCACGAAGCGATCCGCGAAGTGCTGGTCAACCTGCCGGAGTTGCCGGCCGGCATCGCGCCGGGGCTCAAACGTCTGTTGGCCTCGCGCCAACCTGAGCAGCGCCTGTTTGCTCTGTGCATGCTGCGCCCGTTGGGCGGCGCTGAGCTGGCCAAGAGCTTCATGAAGCTGCTCGATCACGATGACGCACGCTTCCGCGAGGCGGCCGCCGCAGGATTGTCGAGCAACAAACAGGCTGTTGAGCCCGTGCTCAAGCTGATGCAGTCGACCAAGAACCCAGAGCTCGCGCGGGCCTGCGCGGGTATTCTGGACCAGCTGAAGGAGCATATCCCGCAGAAGCTGCAGAAGGCTGCGGCGGACAAGGCCTTGAGGTTGTTGTCGAGCAACGCCCGCCTGGGCGACATGCTGCTCGACCTGGTGATTGCGGCCGGTGGCGCCAAGATCGTGCCGTTCTTGACCGAGAAGGCGGTGCGGATGCGCCGGGCACAGCGGCCTGCCGAAGCACTGCACGTGCTGGCCAAGATCGCCGCCAGTGAACACAGCGAAAACGAAGTGCACTACCACATGGCACTGACCAAGTTGCTTGTGTCGGCCGACGAAGCCGAGGGTGCAGGCGCTCCTGGCAACTCGACGATGGGCTTCTTCACGGTGCTCATTCGCGGTGGCTTCCCGCTGTTTGATCGCCTCAAGCGCGAGTCCGCGGTCAAGCCTGAGATGCTGCTGCGCATCGCGACCTACTACAGGTCCGCGGTGGGTGCCGAGCGCCGTTTTGGCACAGACTTGCTGCAGCATCTGGCACAGCGCACCAAGGGGCGCGCCGGGGATGAAGCGCGGCTGGCGCTGCGAACGGCTGGCATCTGACCGGTCGCGCCCGGTCTTGCTAGCTACTGGAGCTGGCGGCCTCGCCCATGATGGTGCGTTGCTCTGGTTCGACTGGCAACAGCGTGCCGCTGCCGGGACCGAGCACCAGCACGACCGTCGAGCCGAAGCCGAACTGGCCGACTTCCTGGCCCTTTTGGATCGGGCCACTTGGCACCGTGACCTTGGTGTCGCCAACGTTGTAGGCGCCAACCATGACGATCGCTGCCGGTGTGCCGTTGGTCATCCGGCAGCGGAACACGTGGCGGCTGTTGCGCACGAACAGGTTGTCGATGCAGCGCACGGCGGCTGGGTTGACCGGGAACAACGTGCCAGGCAGGGCGGTGACGTCGAGTACCTCGCCGGCAAACGCCGAGTGCACGCGGTGGTAGTCGCCGGGGGCCAGGTAGATCGTGGCCTGCTGGCCGCCAGCAAGTTGCTCGGCGAAGTCGTTGTTGCCGAGTAGGTCGGACAGGGAGTAGTCGTTGCCCTTTACCTGCGGGATGCGGCCGTCGGCAAAGGCGCCCGCTGTAACGATGCGACCGTCACAAGGCCAGACCAGCGCACTGTCTGCGACCGGCCGTGCGTCTGCCGTCAGCTTGCGCCGGAAAAACGCCTGCAGACTGCGGAAGTCCCCCAGGTCGCCGTCGACTTCTTCGAGCGAAGCGCCATAACGGCGCGCAAACCACCTGAAGAATGCAATCCGGAACGAGCGCGGCAAGGGGGTGGCCGTCAGCAGCCCGCACAAGCGCGAGAGCGGAACCTTGGGCAAGGCGGTCAGGGTCAGGCGGCGCAGAGTCGACATGCAGGCGGGCGTCACACAGTTACCTTTCGTGGATGTTCGCGCAAGAGAATGGTCGTTTCCGGCGATATCTGGCAAGATCCATGCATGCGGCAAGGTTGGGCGTGGGCCGTGATGATCGCGGCGGTTGGGTCGTTCTGTTCGTGCAACCAGAAGGTTGCCGTGGCAGCGACGTCAGGCGATGTCCTGGTGCTTGAGGTCGGCGGTGAGCAGCCGTCACTACGCGCGGCGTTGGTCGCGCTTGGGCGCGAGGTTGGGCCCGCCTATGCGTTGGCACCAAGGCCTGTCGTCGACCCGAACTCCCACGTGGCTTCGGACGTGCCGCCTGATTCGCCGCTCGGGCCTACGATTCCGCAGTCGCCACCGCCGGAGGTGCCGGGTCCCGGCAACCCGCAACCGGAGGATCAGCCCGAACCCGAATCGGAGTGGGTGACCGTGCCATTGCCTGAGGGCGAGACGTTGATCCACGTGGCGCGCCGATACCTTGGCGACGGTCGCCGCTTTGGCGAGTTGCTCAAGTGGAATGGTTGGAGCGATGCCGATGCCCGTCGCTTGAAGCGCGACCAGCCGGTCAAGATCAAGCGCTCCGAGATGCGCTGAATCGGTGGCCGAGTCTTCGTCGTCAGAACCGTTCGTCACTGAGCCGCTGACGGCGATCGCGGTGGTCCGCACCTGTCAGCGCCTGCATCACGAAGCGCCGCGTCAAAGTGGTCTCGGCCGTGGCGACGTCGGCGAGATCCACATGCGGCAAGGCATGCAGAATGGGCTGCAAGACCTCGATGGCTTTAGCCACCTGTGGGTGCTGTTTTGGTGCCATCACGCGCGCGGCACGCCACTGCAAGTGCAGCCACCGCGCGACCAACAAAAGCGCGGTGTGTTCGCTACCCGCGCGCCGCAACGGCCCAATGCCATCGGCATGTCATGTGTGCGTTTGCTGCGCATTGAGAAGCGCGTCTTGCACATCGCGGATCATGATCTACTCGATGGCACGCCGGTGCTCGACCTCAAGCCTTACCTGCCGTACTGCGATAGCGTGCCCGGCGCAGAGATCGGCTATGTGGCGGGGTTGCCAGAGGCGGCCAACGACCACCGCCTGTGGTGGCGGGACAAGTCGGCGTCGCCGCCGGCTAGTTACGCGGACTGGCTCGCCCAGTGTGCTCGAGAGGAACAGTGTGCCAGAGAAGGCCGGGACCCCGACGATCCGGATCAGGTCCGGTAGTCCGCGTTGATGCGGATGTAGTCCGCAGTCAGGTCGCAGGTCCAGATGTCTGCCTGGTTGTCACCGGCGCCGAGGTCGATGCCGATGACGACACGTTCGCTGTCCTTCAGATACTTGCTGGCGAGGTCTTCGCGATGCGGCTGCGGCACGCCTTTGGTGAACACTTCCGTATCACCAATCCACACACGCGCCTGGTCGGTCGAGAACGGCACGCGCGCGCGTCCCGCCGCGGACAGGATGCGGCCCCAGTTTGGATCACGGCCGGCGATGGCCGTCTTCACCAGCGGGCTGGTCGCGATGACGCGGCCAACCAGGCACGCGTCAGCTTCGCTGTTGGCGCCGCGCACCTGGATCGTGACCAGGCGTGTCGCCCCTTCGCCATCCGCGGCGAGTTGCATCGCCAGGTCCGTCGCAACCGACAGCATCTCGGTCTGGCATTCGGTGGTGCTGGCCTTGCCTGTGCCGCCTGCAAGCGCAAACAGCGTGTCGTTGGGGGAGGTGTCGCCATCGACTGTTGTGCGATGGAAGGAGCGGTCAGCAATTGCTTGCAGCTGCTCTTGCAGGTCGCCGTTGCTCGATGCCTCGGTGATCAAGAAGCCGAGCATCGTTGCCATGTCCGGGTGGATCATGCCCGAGCCCTTGGCGAAGCCGGTGACCCGTATCGCTTGATGGCACGCGGTCGCGGCTTTGGGATACGTGTCCGTGGTCATGATGGCGCGCGCGAAGTCCATGCCGCCTTTGGCATTGGCGTTGCTGAGCAGACTATCAAGATGGTCAATGATCTTGGCTTTGGGCAACGGCGCTCCAATCACACCGGTGCTCGCCATCAACACGTGCTCTTCGGCGCAGCCAAGTCGTCTCGCTAGTTCGCGGCAGCAGGAACGGGCGTCTTCGATGCCGGCGTCTCCGGTGGCGCAGTTGGCGTTGCGTGAGTTGACCAGGATTGCCCGCGCCATGCCGTTGCTGCGGTGGAGGTGCTCGCGGCAGACTGGGATGTGGGCGCCCTGCAGCGCGTTTTGCGTGAAGATGGCAGTGGCTGGCACGGGTTGCTCGGCGAGCAACAGGCCCAGGTCAAGGGCGCCGTCGGGCTTGAGCCCGCAGTGAATGCCCGCTGCGCGGAAGCCTTCCGGCAGTGCCATTGACGATAGGGGGGCCGAGAGTCGAGGCTCCATAGCTGGCCAGCCTAACCTTCCCCATTGCCTAGGCCACAGGCGGTGACTGTCGGCACCGTTGGTCGGCACCCGTGGGTACATGCAAACGGCTCCCGGAGGAGCCGTTTTGCAGTCGCGCGAGCAAGCTCTAGAAGCGGAACGGGATCCGCAGGAAGTCGATCTGCGGGCGCGGGGTCGACGGGTTCAGCGCCGGCGGAACCGCGGGACCTGGCTTGTAGGCCATGTCGAACACAACATCCCATTGGATGTAGCGCGGTGCCCCGTTGGCGGCGATCCATGCCTGCAGGCCCGGGTCGTTCATGTCGCGAACGAACTCCTGCACGCTGGTTTCCGGGTAGCGCCCATTCAGGATGTCCGACGGATCGGGATCCTGGTGGAAGGCGAAGCCGATGCGCACGTTGGCGATCGGGGTCGGAACACCACCGACCTCGGAATAGGTCGGGCCGAGGCCTTCGGAGCCGTTGGTGAGGACCTTGAAGAACTTGGCGCGCACCTGCACGGCCGTGGCCTGAGTCGGCACGAGGCCAGCGGTCGGCTCAACGATCAGCTCATCGGCCGTGTGGCTGAGGATGCGGTAGCCGACGAGCACCGAGCCTGCCGAGTTGATGAGTTCCGCCTGGTAAGCCGTGTAACGGTCGGCTTCGCCGAGCACTGCGCTGGCGAGACGGATCCGGTAGGCGGGCTTGCCAAGGTAGGTGGCTTCGGTGTCGACCTCCAAAAGCGCGGTCGCCGAAACCGGTGTCGGGTAGCGCACGCGCACCGACTGGCCAACGACTTCGTAATCGACGTAGCCAGCCACGGAGCTGGCGGTGTCGGTGCCGGCAAACTCAAACGTCGGGCCGACTCGTGCGCCCGTTGCGGTTACCAGACCACGCGGAAGGCCGTCGGCCACCCCCATTCGGCGGCGCTGCGAAAGACCCGTGTCGATCCACTTCGAGCGAATGCGTGACTTGGCGTTGAACGGAACCGGCAACAGGGTCGGTGCAGGGCGGAAATCGCCTTCGTTCGAGCCGATGTTGGTCGGGTTGCCGTCGTCGTCGACGAAGGTGCCGAGGGCGTTCGGGAAGCCGCGCCAGCCGAGCAGTTGGCGTTTGCGTGCCCCGAGCAGGTCGATGCCCGTTCCCGGGGTCGAGTAGGTGCCCGGCACAAGCATGCGAATGTTGTCGTCGAGGCGCGTGTTGGTGCCGTCGTTCAGGTTCTCACCCGGCGGGACCATCAGCTGCACGATGCCCATGCCGCCGAGACCACCGAGCGGCTCGCCGTCGTAGCTCGAGCCAGCCAGCATGCCCTGACCATTGGGCTTGTACTTGTCTTGCATGTTGACCGAGCCGAAAGCGCCCGTCGTGCAGACGCCGCCATCCGCGGAGACTGCGAAGTCGTAGTCGTTGCCCGTGTAGGGGTGGGTCGGGGTCGAGGTCGTCGATGGCGAGCCGTAGACGAAGCGACCTTCGGTGCCGATGTTCGGGTTGCCGTGGGCTTCGATGTTGATGCCCTTGGCCGACATCAGGATGACCATGCCGCCGGCACCGCCACCGCCGCCACCGGCTTCACCGCAAGCGCCGACCTGCTCGCCGCCGCCACCGTTGCCGCCGTCGGCCTCGATCTTACCGGTCTGCGTGATCGTGATCTCTTGAAGTGCCTTGACGATCAGCACGCCGGCGCCGCCGCCGCCGCCGCCGCCGCTGAAGTCGTTCGCCGGGTTGTTACCCGTGAGCGAGCAGGTCTGGCTGGGCGAGGTGTCCCCACCGCCGCCGCCACCGCCACCGCCGACTGGCGTGTTGAGCTCGCCGCTGATCCTCAGGTTGCGGTTCACGTCGATGCCGCTGCCCCAGAAATTGTTGTCCTGACGGTTGTCCGTGAACAGCGCCGCGCCGGGCTCACCACCGTTGAGGAACTGCGTGCGGCTGGCACTCGTGCCGCTGCAGCCTGAGCCGCCGTAGCCGAGAACCTGCTGGAAGGAAGTCGCACCAGCGACGTTCGGGTTGATGCCACTCGGGACGGCACCACGCCAGTTGAGGTCGCCTTGCGTGGCCATCGTGCCACCGCCGCCGCCAGAACCACCGCCACTGCCGTTGTAGCTTGAGCCGGTGTAGCAACCGCTCGTGCAGGCGAGGTAGCCGCCGCGACCGCCCCTGCCGGCAGCTTGCAGCGGGCCACGACCCGTGCCACCGCGAAGGTCACGCAGGGCCGCACTCGGGGTGCCGTCACCACCGTTGCCACCGCCACAGACACCAACACCGCCAGCCTTGGCGAAGTTCGCCGAATTGAGGGTGTCGACGCGAGCGCCAACGCCGCCACTGACGGTTAGGGTGCCAGAGACGGTGAAGGTGCCGCTGCAGAGCCAAACCATCGGGTTCGGGCCAGTGCCGCGCACGGTCACGCCTTGCGGGATGGTGACGTTCTTGAAGTTGAACACGCCGCCGGCCACCGTGAACGGCAGGCCGATCTTCGGCACGACTTGGGTGAAGGACGTGTTGAGCACGACTTCTTGCGCGGTCGGCTCATACTCGAGATTGCTCGAGATGCCTTCGAAGGCGAAGCCGGCGCGAACGTAGCCTTGGCCGACTTCGGCCTGCGACTCCGGGAACGACGCGAGTGGGTCAATGTCCGACGTGGCGCCAAAGTCTTCGGCGATGCCGTTCCACTGCTGCTCGTAGGCGGTGTCCGTTGAGAAATCGCCGAAGACTCGGTTGAACGCCGGGTTGGCGAGGTTGTTCTCGCCGGAGATGTCTTCGACGGTCTGCTCGACGATGACGCGAATGGTCGCGTTGTTCGGCAGCACACCGAGCGGACGCAGAGCCAGGGTCGCACCCGAGAGGTCGTTGCGCTCAAGCTCGACCGATGCCGGGATCCAGGTGTCGGTGCCGAGCTCCGGATCGTCGTACTCAAGGAAGACCCGGCCGCGATTACTGATGCTGCGCACCAACGGGTCAACATCCAGGCTAACCGGCACGTTGAGGTCGTTCGGGTTCAGTGCCTGGTCAAACTCCAGGCGCACTTCGAGCGGCGGCGTGCCGAAGAGGCCGAGCGGCACATCTTCGAGGCCAGCAGCCGTCGAGATCGACATTCCGGTGCGCCTTGGACCGCCCGGCAATGGGTTGCGGAACAACTGCGTCGTTTGGGTGCCTTCACGCGTCGAGAACTGGAACGTCATCGGCAGTTCCAGGGCCCGCCCATTGGTGTCACGAAGAACTGTATTGTTGTTGGCTTCGCCGCCGACCAGTTGCACCAAGTAGGAACGGCCGGCCTTGAAGCCACCGTTCGTGTAGGAGTTGTTGGTCGCGAAGCGCGGCACAAACTGCAGTCGACGGCCAGGCTCAGAATCGCCTGGGCTCGTGCCAACCACGAAGTTGCCGACCACCAGCTCGGAGATTGGCTGGTTCTGCGGGTCGAGAGCCTGGAACGTCATCGTCGTCAGGCTCGCTGAGTCAGGGTCCACCTGATTCGAGAAGTCGATGCTGATTGGATCGTTCAGGAAGATTGTTGCGCCATTGACGGGTTCGGTCTTCAGGACGACGAAGTCGCCACCAATACCTCCACTGCCGATGGGTGCACCACCACTGCCGCCACACGCTGCGAGCGCGAGCAGAGAGAGTCCAAGTGGGAGGGAGAAAAATGCAGACGAGGCGGGTTCAGATCGCTTCATTGGGATGACCTAGGAAACCATATCCTGGAATGGCGTGACAGGCGCAAGCGCAGCGAGGTAGCCGAACGAGTGCTACTTCGTAACTGCGATTGGCGTGCCCGGCATGTCTCGGAGGGCGAACAAATTGTGTTGGTCCGGGGCAACGCGGTCAAGTCGGTTCGATTGGGCTTTCCGCAGTGTTTTCGTTCTTGCGCGTCCCCGCTCGTGATTTGGAGCGATTCCGCTCTCAAGCGGGTCCCAACGACCCTTGGTATGGCGGGTCATATGAGGCGGGCGCGAGGCGCGGCTGGGAGGGGTTTTGCGCGGTATTGCGAGCGCGGCGAGATACGGCTGGTGGCGCCAGAGTTTCGGCTCGGATCACGATCCGCGTCAGGGTCTAACGCGGCGCCCGGCGTGCCACGGTGCAATGCTGCTGGCAAGAACTGGGTGATCCCATCCTGGGACGCGGCTGGCCGTTACTTCGTAGGGTCTGGTCTCGGCGGAGCCTGCTGTGGCCGCTGCGGCAAACCCGGCGTTGCTGTCGCACCAGGTGCGCCAAACTTGGTGGTGCGAATCGGCAGCGGAAACGTGTGCCTGGAATTGCCCTGCATCGTCGCACCGGCGGCATTTTCATCGAGCACGCGCGTCATGGCGATCTCATCGCACGCCAGAAACTTGGGGCAGTGCATGCAGTCGTTGAAGACCTTGTGCGGCAGTTCTTCGTGTTCGGCGATGACAAACGACAGCTTCTCGAAGAAGTCCGGCACATACGTGAAGGCGAACAGTCGGTTGATGCCGAGTCGTTCCGCATCCGTGACCAGCCAATCGACAATGGCACGGCCAATGCCGTGCTTTTGATGGGCGGGGTGCACGGCGAGCGAGCGGACCTCGGCGAGGTCTGTCCACGTGATGGCCAGTGCGCCGCAGCCGGCGAACGCACCGTCGACTTCGGCGATCGCGAAGTCGCGCAGGTTCTCGATGACGGACGCTGGCGAGCGCGGCAGCATCACTTGCTGCACGGCCAGCTCATTGACCAGAGTCAGGATCGCATCGGCATCGCGGGCGGTGGCCGGCCGAACGGTGACCTTTGGCGTGTCACTCATCGTTTTGCTCAACTGCGTCCGGCTCCATCGCCAGGTCGTCATAGTCGGGATCGAGGTCGTCGAACTCGTGGTAGCCCTCTGCCCATTCGGCAATCTGAATGCGCCAGCGTTCGACTTCGGCGCGCACCCGGTTGGGGGCGGTGCCACCGATGACGTTGCGGCGATTGAGCACACTTTCGACGGACAGAAGTTCGGCGAGGTCGCCGTCGAGTTGCGGTAGCAGTTTGTCCTGATCCTGCTTCGGCAATTCGTGCAGCTCGACGCCCAGCTCAACAGCGCGATTGACGGCTTGGCCGGCAATGCCGTGGGCATCGCGGAACGGGACGTTTTGGGCGACCAAAAGATCGGCGAGATCGGTCGCGTTCAGGTAGCCGCGGTTGGCTTCGGCTGCGCAGTGTTCGACGTCGAAGTTGGCGTTCGCCACCGCGGTCGCCGCAACGATGAGGCATTGGTTGGTGGTGTCCAGCGCTGGCAGCAGCACTTCCTTGTCAATCTGCAGGTCGCGGTTGTAGCCGAGCGGCAAGCCCTTGAGCAGCGATAGCATCGACTGCAGTGAGCCTTGCACCTTGGCGGCCTGGCCACGGATCAGTTCCATGGCGTCGGGGTTGCGCTTCTGCGGCATCAGGCTCGAACCGGTGGCGACAGCATCGCCGAAGCGTACGAAACCCGCCTCAAAGGAGGCGAAGAACACGTAGTCCTCAGCCAGCCTCGACAGATTGGTCATCGTCATCGTGCACGCGAACGCAACTTCGCACAGGTGGTCGCGCGCGGCGGTTGCGTCGAGGCTGTTGCGCGTTGGACCGTTTTGGAACTCGAGCTGGGCCGCCAGTTCGTCGCGGTCGATGGTAAACGCGGTGCCCGCCAACGCGCCGCTGCCTAGCGGGCACTGATCGAATCGGTTGTGGGCGTCGAGCAGTCGGTCGCGATCGCGCGACAGGGCCTCGACATAGGCGAGCGCGTGGTGGCCAATCGTGATCGGCTGCGCGCGTTGCAGATGCGTGTAGCCAGGCATTGCGTGCGCCGCATGCTGCGCGGCCTTCTCGACGAGCGTCAGGCACAGGCCTTCGATCGACTCGATCAAGCAGCCGACCCATTCCCGTAGGTGCAAGCGCATGTCGGTTGCGACTTGGTCGTTGCGGGATCGGCCCGTGTGGATGCGCTTGCCGAGGTCGCCAAGCTTGGCCACGAGTTGTTGCTCCACGAAGCTATGTACGTCTTCGGCATCGCTGTCGCCGGGGATGCCGTGCTCGTGCCACTGGCTTGCCAGGTCCTCGATGACGGCGGCGATCTTCTCGAAGTCTTCGTCGCTGAAGATGCCGGCGCCTACCAGCGCTCCGCTCCACGCCAGATTGGTCTCGAGGTCGGCAAATGCGAGCGTGATGTCATGCTCAAGGCTGTCCTGAAACGATGCGAATTGGGGGTCGAGTTCGCCTTCGAAACGCGCGCCCCACATCTTGCCGGAGTCACTCACGAGTCCGTTCCTTTGCAGGTGTCGCCTTGAACCTGGGCGGCAACGGAGCCGGGCAGGCCATACAGCTTGACGAAGCCGCGGCTGTCCGCCTGATCGAATGAGGCGCTGTCACCGAACGTCGCCAGGTCCTCGGAGAACAGGCTATACGGCGACTCCGCCGTGATCGACGTCGCGGTGCCCTTGAATAGGCGCACTCGCACGCTGCCGGTGACGTGCTTGGTCGCATCCGCGAACAGAGCATCCATCGCGGTGCGCGCCGGGTGGAACCAGCGGCCGGTGTAGACCAGGTCGGTGTAGTCCGGCATCAGCTTCTCGCACAAGCGCATCGTGTCGCGCTCCATGGTCAAGGCGCGCAACGTGCGAGCCGCTTCGAAGATGATGGTGCCGCCGGGGGTTTCGTAGATGCCGCGCGACTTCATGCCGACGAGGCGGTTCTCGCAGATGTCGATGCGGCCGACGCCGTGCTTGCTGCCGAGTTCGTTCAAGCGCTCGAGCAACTGGACCGGCGCAAGTTCGACGCCGTCGACGGCAACCGGTACTCCGGCCACAAAACCGACCGTCAACTCCGCCGGTGTGTCGGGGGCCTTCTGGGGATCCGTTGTCAACATCCAGGCGTCGTCGGGCGGCGGATTGCCGGGCGATTCGAGTTCGCCGCCTTCGTGGCTGATGTGCCACAGGTTGCGATCGCGCGAGTAGATCTTGGTGCGTGACGCGGTCACGGCAATGTTGTGCTTGTCGGCGTAGTCGAGCGCGTCCTCGCGACTGAGGATGTCCCAGTCGCGCCATGGTGCGATGATCTCCAGGTCTGGTGCCAATGCCTGGTAACCCAGCTCGAAGCGCACCTGGTCGTTGCCCTTGCCAGTGCAACCATGCGCGACGGCATCTGCGCCGACTTCGCGGGCGTAGTCGACCTGCCCCTTGGCGAGGATGGGGCGGGCCATGCTGGTGCCGACGAGGTAGCGGCCTTCATAGACTGTCATTGCGCGCACGCATGGCCAGACGTAGTCAGTAAGCCAGTCTTGGCGAAGGTCGTCGACGCGGCAGGACGCGGCGCCGGATGCGGCGGCCTTTTCTTCGAGGCCTTCGAGCTCGCTCTTGCCTTGGCCGACATCGCCGCAGTACGCGTGCACTTCGCAGTCGTAGCGCTGTTTGAGCCAGTGAACGATGATCGAAGTGTCGAGGCCACCCGAGTAGGCGAGCACGATCTTGCGTTTTCTTGTCATGTCAGTCGGTTGATGGGTCGTGCATGATCATTGCACAGTGATGATCCCTAGCGGATCAGCAGCGCGAGCAGCGCCTTCTGCACGTGCAGTCGGTTCTCGGCGATGTCGTAGACGATGCTTTGGGGGCCATCCATGACATCCTGCGTTACTTCCCAGCCGCGGTGCGCTGGCAGACAGTGCATGAACAAGGCGTCGGGCTTGGCGCGTGCCATCATGGTCGAATCTACTTGGTACGATGCGAACACGCCGTTGCGCTCTTCGATCTCGTCCTCCTGCCCCATGCTGGCCCAGACGTCGGTGTAGATCGCATCGGTGCCATCTGCGGCCGCCGCTGGATCGTTGAGGATCGAGATTTCGGCGCCCGTCTGCTGGGCAACGCGCATCGCTTCGTTGACGACGCGGGCGTTCGGCTCATATCCCTCTGGCGAGCAGGCGCGGATGTGCGTGCCTAGTTTGGCGGCCGTGTAAATCAGCGAATGGCACGTGTTGTTGCCATCGCCAACGTAGGTGATGGTGCGGCCGCGCAAGTCACCCCACTTCTCGCCCAGTGTCATGAAGTCGGCGAGGGCCTGGCACGGATGCACGAAGTCAGACAGGCCGTTGATGATCGGGATGTCGGCGTTGGCAGCCAACTCGTTGAGCACCTTGTGCTTGAACGTGCGCGCGACGATGCAGTCGACCCAGCGTTCGAGATTGCGCGCCATGTCCTTGACGGATTCGCGGGAGCCGAGCCGCGCATCGCGGTGGTCCATGAACACGACGCTGCCGCCGAGGTCCTGCATGCCGATGTCGAACGTGAACCGCGTGCGCAGCGAGTCCTTCTCGAAGATCATCGCCAGGCGTTTGTTGCGCAGGACCGCGGTGTGTTGGTCACGGCCGGCCTTGAGCACATTGGCGGTCTGGAAGACGTTGTGGATGTCTTCGGTGCTCAGGGCCGACGTGCACAGCAAGTTGTCGATGGACAGTTCCGGCAGAGGGAGGGTTGCATTGCTGGTCATGGCTATTTTGCGGGTAGTGGGGAGAACGCGGCAAGGGCCTCGCGCAAGCGCTGCAGACCGTCTGCAACCTGTTCTTCGGTGATGACGAACGGTGGTACGATGCGCAGCACGTCGCCCTTGGTGCAGGTGATCAACAGCCCTTTTTTGTGCAGCGCCTGCTGCACTTCTTGAGCTGGTCGATCGAGTTGTAGGCCGAGCATCAGCCCGCGGCCGCGCACTTCTTTGACGATCGTGAACTCGTTCTTGAGCATTTGCAGGCCGGCATGCAACTGCTCGCCGCGTGCGATTACTTGCTCTTGCAGCCCATTATCGAGTTCGTCGAGAAACACCGACGCGGCGCGGCAGACGAGCGGGCCGCCGCCGAATGTCGTGCCGTGTTCGCCCGTTTGCAGCGTGTCCTTGTAGGCATCGCTTGCCAGGCAGGCGCCCATCGGCAGTCCTGCGCCGATTGACTTGGCCAGCGTTACGAGGTCCGGGGTTACCTCGTGATGTTGCGCCGCGAGGAACGAGCCGGTCCGGCCGCAGCCACTCTGGATTTCGTCGTGAACGAGCAGCGTGTCGGTCTCCGTGCAGATCGCACGCGCGGCCTGTAGGAACTCGCGCGATAGCTCGCGCACGCCACCTTCCCCTTGGATGGGTTCGAGGAACAACGCCGCTGGCTGTCGTTCGCGGATGGTGCTTTGCAGTGCCCCGACGTCGTTGGGCGCGACCCAGTGCACCTCCAGCAATGGTGCGAATGGTGCGCGATGGGCTTCGTTGTGCGTCAGCGAGAGCGCGCCCATGCTGCGGCCGTGGAAGGCTCCCTCCAGTGCCACAAACGACGTGCGATGCGCGCTGCCCCGCACCTGCATTGCCTTGCGTGCGATCTTTATGGCGCACTCGACCGACTCCGCTCCGGAGTTGGTAAAGAACGCAGCGGCCATGCCAGTGTGCTGACAAAGTCTGGTTGCGACGCTTTCGGTGTGCTGGTGACGAAACAGGTTGCTCAGATGCACGACCTTGTCGAGTTGGTCGTGCAACGCTGCCGTCAGCCGTGGGTGGTTGTGGCCGAGTGCGCTGACCGCGATGCCGGACAGGAAGTCGAGGAACTCGCGGCCGTCGGCGGTTCGCACGACGGCACCAGCACCATCGACGAAGACCTCGTCGGCACGCGCGTAAGTCGCCATGACGCCAGGTTCGATTGTATTAGCCATGTTGCAGTGCTCCCTGGTTTGTGTCTGGTTTGGCGAGTGCGAAGAAGCGGCTACCAGAGCCGTCGCGCAACGCGGCTAGCACGCAGTCGTCGCCCCTTGCCGGTGCGATCTTGACGATCGCATGCGGGTTTTCATGCGCTGCCCGTTGTGCCGATTCGATCTTCGGTTGCATGCCACCCGAGGCGATGCCGGTGCTGATCAGTCGGGCGCAATCATGGTCGGTGAGCAGCGGCATCAGGCGTCCCTGCGCATCGAGCACGCCGTCGACGTCGGTCAAGAACAGCAAGGCATCGCAATCGAACGCGTCGCAGAGCGGGCCCGCCGCGTGGTCGGCGTTGATGTTGAAGAACGGCTGATCGCTGTCGGGCTCGTTGTCTTGGTGGTTGCCCGGCGCCACCGTGGCGATGACCGGAACGAAACCGCCCTTCAGCAGCGACTCCACCAGCTTGCCGTCAACGCGGTCGACGCTGCCGACGTAACCGAGATCGACACCAGGGCGCAGGAGTGGCTTGGCAGAAAACGTGCAGCCGTCCGCACCAGTGATGCCGACGGCCGCAACGTCACTCTGTGAGAGCGACTGCACCAGGTTGCGGTTGACGAGTCCGCCGAGCACCATCAGCACGGTGTCGGCCGTTTCGCGGTCGGTGATGCGCAGACCTTCGTGGTAGCGGTGCTTTTGGCCGAGGGCCTTGCCCACGGTTCGGATCTGGTTGCCGCCACCGTGCACCACGATCACCTCGTGTCCTTGCTGCTTTGCGCCGCGGATTGCCGCGCACAGTTGTTGGCGGGGGCCGGGCTGCTCAAGCTGAGCGCCTCCGATCTTGACCAGGATTCTCACGTCAGTCCTTCCGTTTCGTCGAACCCGAGTATCAGGTTCATGTTCTGTAGTGCTTGGCCACTGGCGCCCTTGATCAGGTTGTCAATGGCGCTGGTGATGACCACCAGTGGGCCGCTTTCGTGCACGGCGATGTGGCATTGGTTGGTCTGTTGCACGGCGTGCAGTTCGGGCGTGCCGTCTTGGTAGACGGTCACGAACGGTTCGTTGCCGTACTGCTCGCTCAGGCAGTTTCGCATTGCGGCCGCGTCGACGCCGGTGGCAGGTGTCACGTAGATCGTGCTCAGGATGCCACGGAACGTTGGCAACAGGTGCGGCGTGAACACGATGGCTGTGCCGAGTTCTTGGGCGATCTCCGGGCCGTGTCGGTGTGTGCCAATGCCGTAGGCCAGGAAGTTGTCGTGCACGTTGCCGAAGTGGCTGCGCTCGCTCGGCTGCTTGCCGGCACCGCTGATGCCGCTCTTGGAGTCGGCGATCAGGTTCGCATCGCTGTCGATGAGGCCGTGCTGTTGCAGCGGCAACAGTGGCAGCAGAATCGAAGTTGGATAGCAACCCGGGTTGGCGACCAGAGCCGCATTGGCAACTTCGCTGCGCTTGTGTTCCGTCAGACCATAGACCGCCGTGTTGAGCAGTTCGGGTGCGGCATGTTCTTGGCCATAGGTGGCCGCGAACGCCTGCGCATCCCGCATCCGGAAGTCCGCCGACAGGTCGACGACCGGCTTGCCCATCGAGACGGCCTGCTTTGCCAGTTGGCTGGCGGCACCGTGGGGCGTGCATAAGAAGACCCCGTCGACGTCGGCGAACCGGGCTGGGTTGAGAGGCTCCAATAGAAGTCCCGCATCGGTGGAGCCTTCGAGACGAGAACTCATCAACACGCTCGTCGAAATATTGGCGTGCCGTTGCAACAGCCGCTGTAGTTCGCGCCCGGTGTAGCCAGACGCGCCAACGATGGCGACAGACTTCACGGCATGCTCCGTTGCAAGTGACTCGGTTGCAGCTTGCGCGCGAGGGCCTTGGCCTTGCGATCATCGGGGCAGATCACGAGCACCGTGTCGTCGCCAGCGATGGTGCCGATCACTTCCGGTAGCTCACTGTTGTCGATGGCGAGGCCGAGGGCCTGCGCGCCACCCGGTGGTGTGCGCAGCACCAGTTGGTTCTTGGCGGGGGTCACGGACAGCACCCAGGTATTGATGGTGTGCCAAAGGCCGAGGGGTCCCGGCTGCGTTGGCATGGCAGTGTTCGGCAGCTCGTAACCGTTCTTGCCTTTGACGACACCGAGGTCGCGCAGGTCGCGCGACAGCGTTGCCTGGTTGGCCTCGATGCCGGCCTTCTCGAGCTGGTCGCTGAGTACAGCCTGGCTCTTGATCTCGTGCTTGTCGATCAAGCGCAGGATCTGTTGGCGGCGGGCGTCGCGCGGGTCCGTTGTGGGGGTGGCCTTTTTCATGCCGGAGCGTTCATGCAGCTGGATGCATAGTTATGCATAAGAAAGCATAATTATGCATACATCGCACGATTTGCAACCCGCCTTTGCAGAATCTCAGTTGGTCACCGCATAGACGACCCGGCCACCCCACTCGTGCATCGCTAAACACGTGTCACGCAAGCCGTTCCAGTGGGGCACGAAGCTGGTCCAGCTTGCAAAGATCTCGCCGCGAAATCCGGTGGGAGCGGCGATCGCTTCGATGCCCGCGCGGCGGAAACAGTCGATGGCACGGGGCATGTGCCACGCCGAAGTGACCAGCAGCACCTTTTTCACGCCGTTCTGCTTGAGCAGCTCGGCGCTGTAGCGCGCGTTCTCGCGGGTGTCTGCCGAGCGCTCTTCACGCCAGACCGCCTCCGCCGAGAGCTCGTTTTTGGCGGTCCACTGCATCATGCTCGCTAGCGTCGGCGCATTCCGCCTTGGCACGCCGCCACTGACGAGCATCGGCAGCTGCGTGCGCCGTTGCAGGAGCGCGGCGTAGCGCAGTCGCTGCATCGTTGTCGGGCCGATGACGGGCGCTCCGTATTCACTGGCGACGACATCGGCGCCCGCGCTGAGAACGACGATCGCTTGCGCACCCTGATTGCCCTTGCCGGGGTCGAGTGCCGGGTAGCTTTGCAGCGAGTGCAACAGCATGCCGCCGACGCACGGCATCGACGCGAGCAACAGCCAAACGATGGCGACAACTTGAAGGGTGCGGCCGAGCTTGCGGCGCCAGCGCAGCAGCGCGGTGCCAAGCAAGAACATTACGAGAACCGAGCCCGGCGGCAGGATCAGGGTTTCGAACAAGCGACTGAGCATTACCGGCAGCATACGGCCGCCGGCGTCATGGAGTCAGCTCCTACTTGGTGCCCTTGCTGTCCTGCTTCTCGGCCTTCTTGACCGCAATGATCTTGAGGTCGGCGGTCAGCGTGTGCGGACCCCAGGCAAGCGTGAACGAACCAGTCATCGGGTCCGCCTTGTTGGAGCGCAGCGACATCAGCATCTTCGAGACGCTTTCCTTGGCGACGTTCTTGTTGAGCTTGAGCGGCGTGACGACGTCCGGCTTCCAGGTGTTCGGCGTGAACGGCATCAGGCCCTTTCTCATCGCCTTGTTGGCGTTGATCATCGCCAGCGAGAAGTTGCCTGCCTTGTCACACTTGAGCGCGACGACGTAGCTGCCGGGCTTCACCTTGGTGCCGCCGATCTTAAGGGGCACGCTGGTCATGAAGGTCGTCCACAGGTTCTTGCCGAGGCGATGCGTCTTGCCCTTCAGCTTGTCGAGCATGTCGGTGTATTCCGCCTTCCAGATCGGTTGGCCGTGGGTCACGTTGATGCCGGCCACCAGGTCGTCACCAAAGAGCACCAGGCTGCTGTCGGCGCGGGTCGTGTCACCGCCGAAGACCTGCACTTGGGCGGTTGCGGGAAGGGCAAGGCAGATGGCCGCAAGGGCCGCGGAGAGGATTGGGAGTCGCATCGTGGAGCTTTCGTATGGGGGGGCGGTAAGGATCGCCGCAAGGTACGGCGGGCCGCTCTCGACGCAAGTGTGAGCGTTGTGAGCCGTTGATTCTGAAGTTGATGGGTCGGTAGCCATGGTTTCCTAACCCGGGTGGGCTTGCGGACGTTGGAACGCGTTGGCCGCGCAGCTACCGTCGTCCGCCCATTTGCTTATCCGTTGGGCACACTCGTCTCAGTGTGCACGCCCGCACGCCACCCATCATGTCGACTGACTCCCAGAATCCCGCGCCCAACCCCGAACCACCCAGCCACATCGATGCCGTCGATGCGCAGGGCCAGCGCGTTCGCATTCCGCGCGAAGAATACGCCAGCAAGGTGTTGCCGGATCTGCTCAAGGCCAATGACAGCAACCCGGACCAGTTGACTGGGGTGATCATGCAGGCGGTGCGCGATGGCTTTGCCGAGCAGGTCATCCCGGCCGCCAATCGACTGACCGTGATTGACAAGGACAACATCGAGCGCGCCTTGACGGTGTTGGCCGTCGTGCAGCGCGACTGCAACGAACTCGAACTTGCCGAGAGCACGCTCAACGAACTGCTGCAGAGAAAGCCCGGTTCGCCCGCCGCCTACGTTGGCCTCGGCATGCTGCAGGAGCGCCAGGGCAACCTCGACAAGTGCATCGAACTGCTCTGGCAGGCGTTGGCGAAGGACTGCAACCATCCCGATGCCGTGCACGGTTACCTGCAGACGCGACACCGCCAAGTCGGCGACGATGGCTACCCGGCCGAAATCGAGAAGGTCATGGCACTGCCCGGTTCGTGGCGCGCGCAGATGTGGATGGCTCGTCTGTTGCTGTCGAAGCAGGACGATGCAGGCGCCGCGTCGATCTACCGCGACGTGCTCGGCGTCGATGACATCGAGAGCGATGCACTGCTGATGGCCAGTGCCGACCTTGTGCAGGCGGAAAAAGGTGAGCTCATTGACGAGCTGATCGTCAAGCGTTTCGTGCCGGGGCAACACCATCCGCACATCGGCATGGCGCTGTTGCAGCACTACCGCATGCGCAAAGACCACGTCGCCGGCGAACAACTGCTGCACACGATGTACGTGCACTACGGCCACATGATCGGCGGCGACTTGCAGCCGTTCTCGGCGGAGTTCGATCGCATGCGCTTGAGCAAGCTGCCACCGATGCCGCAGCTGCCGGAAAACCCCAAGGTCAACATCATGCGACTGGATCGGCCGCTGTGGTATGCCGGCTTTGATGACCCATCGTGGTTGCTGCCGCCTAAGGGCGAAGGCCACAAGCACGTCATGGTGTTTGCGCTCGCGATGGACGGCCAGCCGAAGCTCGAACCGCACCAAGAAGAAGAGGTCGGCCGCGCGACCCGCAGCCTGTCGTTGTGGTTTGCCGAGCAGCTATGGCTGTCGACACCACATCGCGCTACGGCGGCCTTGCCGATGGCCGAGAACGGTGGTTGGGCGGTGCTTGGCCGGCCGTGGCCCGAAGAGCAGTTGGCGATGCAAGTGCCGGAGAACGAGCGGCAGGACATGATCCTCGTGACTGGTCAGATGCGCATCGATGGCGATCGCCGCCGCATCGACTTGTGGGCCTATGACTGCGCTAGCAAACAACGCATCGGTCATGCAGCCGCCGAAGGTGCGCACGAAGAACACGGCGCGCTGCTGTTGCAGTTGATGAGCGAGCTTTGGCCCGTTCTCGGCGGTCCGGCCGGCCACAAACCGCAGACCGGCGATGCGCAGTTCTGGCATCGCTACGCCGATGGCATGGGCCAGCACGCCGCGCTCGTCATCACCCAGACCGGCGGCTTGCCGCGTGAGCGGCTCTACGGCGAACGCTACATCACGCAGTGGCTGCACAACGCTGCACTCGCCGAGACGCGTTGGCAGCCGGGATTTTGGTTGATGGGTTCCGCAATGTGCGTGCTCGACCAGTTGGGCTCGAAGGTGCCGATCGAACACGCGCGGCTGATCTCCGAAGTGTTTCGCCAGTCGCCAGCGAACAGTGCCTTCGTAAGGTTGGGCGCCAAGGTGCTGCCGGCGTGTGGTCTGCTGCCGCTGTGGCAGGAACGTCGCGACGAAGTGATGGCCGCCGCCGCCAACGAAAGTGGCGTGTTGGCGTGGCTGCAGAAGGTCGAAACGACGGCGTAGCTTCGCCGCATGCTTGGCCCTCAGATGCCGCCGCCGAAGTGGATGTCCACGAAGCCGGCGGCACGGCATAGATCCGCGGTGCGGGCGATGTCTTCGTAGCACGTGCCTGGATAGCCCTCGACGACGCACGACATCAGCTTGCGGCCGCCAGTCGCGCGGTCGGGGATCATCGACGAGGGGTCCACGGCTATGCGGCTCAGTTCTTGTTCGCCAGCCTCGAAGGTGGCGCAGACCCGAGGGCCAACTTCGAGCCGCACTTTGTGGCCCTTGAGTTGGAAGCGCGCTGGACGGGTCGGGTCCTGAACTTGCGTGCCTCGCTGTTCGAGGTGCACGCGCACGACCAGTTGGTTTTCTGGCTCGACGCGGGTGGGGCGCGCGCCCTTGTCCGCCGGCAAGAACGCATCGAGCTTCGATTCGAGCACTTTGAACTCGATGCAGATGAAGAACACGATGAGCAAGAAGACGACGTCGATCATCGGCGTCATGTCCATCTTGTACTCTTCGTCCGGTTGCGCGATTTGTGTCATGGGCAGTATGCAACCCAACGCACCAAGGCCGCGAACGGATCAGTCCTCGGCAACCTTTTGTGCGGCACCCGCCCCTTTCTACTCAGGCTGCTACTTAGGCGGTGTCGCGCCGCACAGCGCCGAGAGCATTGCCACGACCGGCCGGGCGCTCGGGTTGCCGTGCTGCCAGTCGCCGCCTTCGCAGCCGCTGCCACCGATGTCTATGTGCGTAAACGGCAATGGCTTAGCGCCGTCGTTGCCATGGCCTTCGAGGCCTGCCGCCAACACCAAGAACGCCGCCGGGAACTGGTGGCCGCGTGCGGTCGCCGAACTCGGAGCGTTGTTGCACTGCAACACATCGTCGGCCTTGGTCTTGCCGCCAACAAAGTCGTAGTCCTCGCGACGTAGGCGCGACACTTCGAACGGATCCCCGAGCAGGTCGCCAGCCGCGCTTAGCGACGCAGAGATTCCTTTGCTGCGTGCCGGGCCGTTGTCGAGCGAGATGTTGTAGTCGCCAACCGCCCGGCCGGCGTGGCCCGTCAGCGTCGCAACGGTGAACAATTCGGGCGCCGTCGCCTTGACGGCGTCGATGCGCAGGTGAGACAAAAGATCGGCGAGCACGAGTCGTCCTTCGGCATCGGTGTTGCCGATGCGCACGCGGCAACCGGCGTGGCTCTTGATGATTTCATCGGCGACGAATGCATCGCTGCCGATGCTGTTGCGCACGCAGCCGAGCTCAGCAATCAAGTGTACGCCAGTCAATCCCAGCTTGGCTGCGGCGAGCACAATGCCGGCTGCAGCGGCAGCGCCGCCCTTGTCGCGGCTCATGCCGGCCATGTGGCCGCCAACCTTGAGGTCGGCACCGCCGGTGTCGTAGGTTACGCCCTTACCGGCGAGCAGGATCGTGCGCGTGATCTTGCCCTTCGGTTTGTATTCCATGCGCACGACGCACGGTCGATGACGCGCGACGGCCATCGACGACCGCGCCACCGCCATCATCAGCGGGTAGCCCTTCTCGAGCTTCGCCTTGTCCTTGGTGACGCTGACCTTCACCGCCGTGCCCTTGCAGGCAGACTGCACGTAAGCGCCGAACTTCAGCGGGGCCATGCGTTCGGGGTTGGTGCCGGCGAGGTCGCGAGCTAAGCGCATGCCCTCGTGAACAGCAGCGACCCACTGGGCGGCAGCGTTCGAGAAGTCGCCACCGAGAACGCAGATGCCGAGCTTCTGCACCGGCTCGACGTTCTTGGCGCCAAGGTCTTCACGCGCTTCGAGTGGTTGCCACAAACCACCACACGCACCGAGCGCCGCAATCGTTGCGGCATGGCCGAAGCGGACCTTGTTCGATTTCTGCTTCGGCGGCGATTGCAACATGAGCAACACGGCCTTCGCGCCGGCATCTCGTGCCCGCTTGACCCCTCGGCTGGCCGCTTCGGCATAGCGACGTACGTCGTCGTAGTCGCGCGTGATAGGGCCAGTGGGGGCGACGATCAGGCGGCCGCCGGCGATGCCTTTGGCGGCGACGAAGTTGACTGCTGACGCCGCACTGGCGTCAGCGCCGGCGAGCGACCTTAACGCCTCGCGCAGCGGCTTGGCGTTCACCTTGGTGGGTTCGTGGCCAACGAGGACAACGGCGTCGTAGCCGGACCGGGCGAGCACGGCGGCTTCGGGATTCTTCTCAGCGAGGATGCGCATGCTGCGCATCGTGCAGTTCGAGGGGATGGCAGGCAACGGTGTCGATCAAAGTCCTCGACGAGACCCATGCTTCCGGGGTCAATCGCTTGATGAAGTGCATCCGTTGTCCGATGCGTGCCCCGTCGATTGTGGCAAGCCCCTTCATGCCTCCGTCGTCGAAGTTGTCGCGGATGCTGCCGGTAAGCCGCGGTTTGTCGAGCAACGACACGAAGCCGCGCTCCTTCAAGTTGAGCGTGAACCGCACACTCGTGCCTTCCATCTGTCCGTAGCCGAACGTGTACTGCCCGGCCTACGTGCCGCTGGTCTTCATGGTAGGTCGCACTTGCTCCATCCGCGCGCGGTTACGCGCGCGGACCGTCGTAGCAACTGCGCTCAGGACAGCATGCCTTCGGCGTCACCAACTCGTCGTCTGGCCCAATTGGCGTGCACGTCTTCTGGCACCAGTAGTAGCCATCACCCGGCTCTTCGCGATCGTCGTAGACCACGTCGGCCATCGATTGGGTGAGGATGTGCTTCATCGAGAACGCGGGACAAGGATGCTTCGGCATCAGGTCTTGGTGCGTCGTCTGTTTGTGTTCGCTCATCTAAGATCACCTGGTTGCTTGTTCGAGGGCGTCGCGCACCACGGCCTTGCCGATCGGCAACTTGAATGCGTTGTGCGCCAGCGGGGCCGCACCTTGGAACGCCATGTCGGCGACGCGCAGGAACAGTCGTTTGGACGGCTCCTTGCCAATCAGCATCGCGGCGGCCTTCGGCCTTGGCATCGGCACCGGTGCGACAGCACCGAGCACGATGTCGGCGGCGGCGATCTTGTTGCCGTCCATCGCGATGCGCACAGAGCAGGCAGTCGTTGCCCAGTCGAAGCTTTCCTTCTCGCGGCTCTCGGCGTAGGCCGTGCGCACGTTGGCGGCCTGCTTCTTGATGTGGATCGCCGTGACGATCTCACCTTCCTGCAGCGTGTGTTCGGGGTTTTCGGCGCGCGGCTCGGCCGGGAACAACTCCGAGAACTTGCGGCGACGCGTCTCCTTGCCGATCACGGTCGAGTATTCGGCGTCGAGTGCCAACAGTGGTGGCGCCACGTTGCTTGGATGCACGCGCACGCAGTCGGACCAACCCATGACCGCGTGGTAACGGTTCTGGCCGGTCATCGCGAGGCAGGTGGGCCCGCGACCACCGTGCAGGCAGTGGAACGCTTCGCTGCGCACATACCAGCAGCGCGTGAACTGCAGGATGTTGCCGGCGATGGTCCCGCGGTTGCGAACCTGTGGAGTGCCCGTCGTCGATGCCGCCTTGACCAGCGCGGTAAACACCGGGTCGCGCATCGCCTCGTGGTTCTCGATTTCGGTCAGCGTGGTCAACGCCCCGATGCGTACATCGCCGTTCGCTTCGACCGAGATCCCGGCGAGGTCCGCTTTGAGTGGCAGCAGGTTGACGATGTTCTGCGGAGTTTGCAGTCGCTCCTTCATGCGGTCGACGATGTCGAGGCCGGCGCCCTTGACGAGCGTGTTCGGCTGCGCCGCAGCTTCTTTTGCCTCGTCCAGGGACTTCGGCACAATGTAGGTGAACGGTTTCATCGGTAGTCCTGATTGCCTACTTGGAAGCGATGGCCGCGAGGACCTTCTCGGGTGTGATGGGCAAATGGCGCACGGGTGCGCCGATTGCATGGAACACGGCATTGCCGATTGCCGCGGCGGTCGCCGTCGACGGCGGTTCGCCCAAGCCAGCGGCGCCGGTGTTGTTGTGCCCGTTGGCAACCGAATGCATGTGGCATTCGAGTTCCGGCAGGTCCTTGATTCCGGAGATCTTGTAGCGCAGGAAGTCGCCGTTGAGCATGCGGCCACTGCGCTGGTCCATGATGCGCTGCTCGTGCACCGCGTAGCTAACGCCCTGAATCATCGCACCGAGCACCTGGCTTTCGGCCAGCTTCTTGGCGATGACGAGGCCGCAGTCCTGGATGCCGAACATGCGAGTGACCTTGACCTCACCGGTCCAGGTGTCGACGCGAACTTCGGCAAACTGCGCGCCGCAGACGCCGCGATGGAACGGTTTGTCGGGGTAGTTGGGGTAGCGCTCACCGTGCACTTCGAGCGGATTGGGACCAACCAGCTTGCAGGCATCGGTCCATGACAAAGACGCCTTGGCGGTGCCGACCTTGTCGTTGCCACAGGTGACGTCCTTGACCGGGACCCCGAGGTGCGCGGCAACCAGGTCGATCAACTTGCCCTTGGCCAGGAAGGCCGCGTGGCGAACGGCCGGGGCGATCGATGCCGTCGTCGTGCTGCCACCGGAGGCGGGCCCGATTGGGTCGGCGGTGTGGCCGCACATGGCGCGAACGCGGCTGGCGGGAACGCCGAGTTCTTCGGCGGTCAACATCTGGATCACGGTCTTCAGCCCCGTGCCGATATCTTGCGCACCACTGCGCGTTTCGACCGTGCCGTCGGGGTGGATGCGGCAGGTCATGCCGTAGCGCTGGCGGCGGCCACCGTGGCGACCAAGTTGCCCCCAGCGAGCACTGGCGCAGCCGACCCCGGTGACGTAGCGCGCGCCCCTTTCGTTCTTATGGTTGCGGGCCTTATCCCAGCCAAACTTGTCGGCGGCGAACTGCCATTGGTCGAGGCGCATCGCTTCGGCGTCGTTGCGCAGGCGGAACGCAAGCGGGTCCATGCCGGCCTTGGCGGCAAGTTCATCGAGGAACATCTCGGCGCCGAACCATCCCTGTGGGTAGCCGGGAGCGCGCATCGAACGCGCCGGGTCCGCGTCGGTCGCGATGTCCTTGTGCTTGCGTCGGGTCGCGGCGTCGCTCATGTAGTAGTTCGGATAGCGCACCGAACCGCCGCGACCGTTGTAGCCACAGCCACCAAAACTGCGCCAATCCCACGCTGTGATCTTGCCGTCCTTGTCGACGGCGCCGCGCACCTGCATCAGCGAAGACGGGCGGTTGCCGGCGGTTGTGTGCTCTTCGAAGCGGTCGAGCATCAACTTGACGGGCAGCTTCGATTCGTGGGCGAGTAGCGCGCAGGCCAGGCCTTCGATGCCAGCTGAGAACTTCGAACCGAAGCCGCCACCGACAAACTCGGCGTGCACGTCTACCGATTCGACCTTGATGTTGCGCGCGCCTAGCGCGCGGGCGAGTTCGCCGCGCACCCCAAAGGTCGCTTGCGTTGAAGCCCAGATTTCGAGGTTGTTGCCATCCCACTTGCAGACGTTGCCGTGCGGCTCAAGCGAGCTGTGGGTTTGCACTTCGGTTCGGTAGGTGCCGGTGTGGGTGTGCGCGGCAGCGGCCAGCGCTGCATCGACCTTCTTGTCCTCATCCCACTCTTCGTCGACGTTGCCCTTGCTGTCGAGCAGCGGTGCCTGCTCGTCCATCAGGAAGTCAACGTTGTGCACATCGGCATCGTATTCGGCGCGGATCTTCTCGATCGCGTCGCGCACGAGGTCGAGCGTCTTGCCCGATACGGCGGCAACCGCATCGCCGACGAAGCGGATCTTGTTGCCGACTTCCTTCAGCGCGACAACCGCCGTGATGCCGGGCATCGCCTTGGCTTCGTCGAGGTTGAGTCCCTTGAGCACACCGCGTGCAATCGATCCGCGCAGGATCATCGCCTGCTGCATGTCCGGGAAGTTCATGTCATAGGCGTACTTTGCCCGTCCCGTTGCCTTCGGCATGCCGTCGATGCGATCGACGTCGGTGCCGACGGTCTTGTACTTGGTCAAGGCATCCCAAGGTGGCGCATCGCCTTCTTCGGGGTTGACCTCGATCTTTTGCAGTCGGTCCTTCTGACTCGGGCTCAGTGCCTTGTAGCCGACGGTGATCTCGGTGGCGCGCGGGAGGCCAGCACTCTTTGCGTCATTCGTTGAGGGATCGGGGTGCATCACTTGTTCCCTCCGTTCGCGGTGCGGCCGATCGCTTCCATGACCCGGCCGTAGGTGCCGCAGCGGCATAGGTTGCCGGACAGGTCTTGGCGCATTTCGTCAGGCGATGGCTTGCCGCGCTTCTCGAGGCACGCGATCGAACTCATCACCATGCCCGGTGTGCAGAAGCCGCACTGCAGTGCGTCGCACTTGACGAAGTTCTCCAGCAAGGGGTGGGCGTCGTCTCCGTTGCTGAGGCCTTCGACCGTGCGCAGTTCGGTGCCGACCGCGTCCATGGCCAGCATCAGGCAACTGTTGGTCGGCGAACCGTCGACGAGCACCGTGCAGCCACCGCAGGCGCCGCGGTCGCAAATCTTCTTGGCGCCGGTCAGGTCCATGCGGTCTCGCAAGGCATCGAGCAGCGTCGTGCGCGTCTCGACCTTGACCAACTTGTTCTTGCCGTTGACCAGGAGCGTGATCTCGTGCTCACCCGGGCCGAACGATTCTGGCACCGGCGGACCGGCAGCAGCCTTGGTGGCGGCAGTGATGCCTGTCGATGCGATGCCGACGACGGCAGATCCCTTGAGGAACGAGCGGCGGGATACGCCGTGATCGGGTGGGTGCGACATGGGTTGGTTCAACGGAAGTATGCGGACGAAGTGTAGCAACCCTGTGGCCACAAACCCCGCGTGCATCGGTACCGATGCTGATACATCACCCCCCGGAAGGGCGATGTTGCCCACCGATTGCTCAGCATGCCATCAGCCGCCTCGACCGGCACTTGCTTCTGCGGCAGACTGCGCGCATGAGCGTTCGAAATCTGTTGGCCTTTTCCGTGCTGATGTCCTTGGTGCTCGGGTTGCCGAGTTGTGCGGGCTCACCCGTGACCATGGCCCGGCACGGCGATTCGATTCAGGTCTTCAGTCGCGGTGAACCGTTCGCGACCGTGCATATCGCGGCCGAGCCGCGGCCATACGTGTGGCCGCTGTATGCGCCAGGCCAGGTGCCGGTGACCCGCAACCATCCGATGGCGGAACGAGACGGCGAGCAGTCGGACCATCCACACCACCAATCGTTGTGGTTGGCGCACGGCAACGTCAACGGCTTTGACTTCTGGCACGGCAAGGGCCATCGCGAACGCATGGTGCTCGACACGACCCTTGCGAAGTTCGGTCACGAGCCATACGGGTTGGTGCAATGCGAATACAACTGGTTGGTCGATGACAACACGGTGGTGTTGCGCGAGTCGCGGCAGTTGCGATTCCACGATGACGGTGACGCGCGCATGATCGATGTGTTCGTGGAGCTCCGCGCCACGACTGATGACGTGCGCTTTGGCGACACCAAGGAAGGCACGTTTGCGATGCGTCTGCACCCCGCGTTGCGCGTCGATGGCAAGGTGGCTTCGGGAGACCTACGCAACAGTGAAGGCGACCATGGCAAGGCTGTTTGGGGCAAGCGCGCTCGCTGGATCGCCGACCACGGGGTTGTCGATGGCAACTCGGTTGGTATTGCGATGTTTGACCACCCCAAGAATCTGCGCCACCCGACTTGGTGGCACGCGCGCAACTACGGTTTGTTAGCCGCGAATCCGTTCGGTATGCACGACTTCGAAAAGAAGCCAAAGGGCGCCGGCGACTTCGTGCTCAAGAAGGGCGAGTCGCTGTCGCTGCGGTACCGCATCGTTTTGTACGGCGAGGGTTGGGACGATGCGCGAATGGAGTCCGCGTATGCGGACTGGGCTAATTAGCTAGCGCAGGTTGCGCCGAACGAGGGATCACATGGCGACTTCGATTGCATCCATCTACGCCTTCGCCACCCTGCTCGCGGCAACCGGCGCACTGATTGCGCAGTCACAACCAGACGATTGCCGCTTTGAGGGCGCGCACTAAACGTCGCTCGGAACCTCGAAGCCTTGACGATAGTTGCGCGCCAGCAACGCGTTGCTGGCGTCATCGGCGAAGCGTTCTGTTTTGGGATCCATCGTCAAGCGCGGGCCCATGCGAACGCCGCCGGCAACCGTATCGACGTCGACACCATTGGCGACCAGGTGCTTGTGCATGCGCTGCCACGCTTCGGCCGTGTGCGGGTTCTTGCCGGCCATCGCGTCAAGTTCGCTCTTTTGGTGGGTCTCACCAAGCTGATGGGAGACGTTGCCCATGTGGCACATCGCGCTCGACAGGTGGCCTTCCAAAATGTCCGAATGCAGGTCTTCGAAGCGCCGGCTGCGCATGGCCGCGAGGAAGTTCTCGTAGTGGTTGGTGCTGCCTTCGAAGCGCGTGATTTCCTTGCCGTCTTTACCGACGACAATGGCGCGGTGGTAGTCCGGGATGCGCAGGTAGCCGTCCTTACAGTGCACGATCACACCAATGCGTGCGCCCTGGAAGTTGTCCATGTTCTTGCCCCAGCCCTTGGCCTGCGCGTCCTTGTCGCGCGGCAGGCCGCGCACTTCGAATAGGAGCGGCGGGCCTTCTTGGAACTCGTGGAAGACGATCTGGGTGTTGGGTGTGTTGCCGTCGTCGTCGTAGCCGACCCGGCCACCGATGCTCAAAGTGTGCTGCGGCAGTTCGTTTTGGCCGAGCGCCCAGCGTGCAATGTCCATTTGGTGGATGCCCTGGTTGCCGACGTCGCCGTTGCCCGTGTCGAAGACCCAGTGCCAATCATAGTGCAGCTGTCGACGCATCAGCTTGGTTTGCGGTGCCGGGCCAAGCCACATGTTGTAGTCGATCTTGTCGGAGACCTTCTGTGGGCCCTTGACCTTGCCGATGCTCTGGCGTGGCTTGTAGCACAGCCCACGCGCCAGTTCGATTTCGCCGAGCTTGCCCGCCTGAATGTATTCGATGCCTTGTTTGATGCCGTGGCTAGAACGTGACTGCGTGCCGGTCTGCACGATGCGCTTGTACTTGCGTGCCGCTTTGACGATCTGGCCGCCTTCCCAGACGTTGTGTGAGACCGGCTTCTCGAGGTAGACGTCCTTGCCCGCTTGACACGCCCATACCGCTTGTAGCGCATGCCAGTGGTTGGGGGTCGCGACGCTAATCGCATCGATGTCGTTACGATCGAGTACGCGGCGCAGGTCGGTGTAGGTATCGACGTCGGTCTTCTCGCCGTATTTGCCGTCCGCGAAGGCCTTCTTGAAGCGGTCGAGCACGCCCTGATCGACATCAACGATTGCGACGACCCGAACCCCCTTGATGCGACTGAAGCCCTGCACATGATTGCCGCCGCGACTGCGAACGCCGACACATGCGATGCGCACTTCGTTGTTCGGTTGCCACAGCGGGACCTTCAGTGGCACGAGACCGAGGGAAAGGGCGGTAGTGCCCGTGCCTTGCAAGAAATGGCGACGCGTCAGGATTGGCATGGTTGCTCCGGGTCGGGGGGGTTCGGTTAGGGTATCGCGAACTCGACCGCTGCCAACCGTTATGCGATTCGCTTGCACTGCTTCTCTCCTCGTTCTGTTCGCTGCCTGCACAGGTACACCGCCGCGTTCGTCGCGCATCGTGCATGCCTCGCTGTTGGCTGCCAACGCGACCAATACTGGTGCGTTCGACGCCCTGCGCGCGGCGTTTGCCGACAATAACCCTGGCTATGACCTGCAGTGGTTCCCTTCGGTGCGTGGGCTTGCCCCGGCCGAAGCCGATCGCGTCGTGTTCGTGCAGGGTCCCGAGGGTCGCACCGCGGAACCTTCGGTTGGCGATTTGATCATGTTGCGCGCCGGGGAGCGCTGGGACCTGCAAGGAGACGGTGCGCTCAATTTGTTGGCGTTCTCGGTGCCACTGCCGCTGCCCGAAGCCCTGCCGAACATCATTCGTCCGGACTGGGATCCGCGCATCACCGATACGCCGGGTGGCTGCGCGACCGAAGGCGACGCCTATCGCCGGATCTTGTTGACCTGGAAGCCCGAGGTTGGGCCCTACATCTTGCATACGCTCAACGCGCATCGAGTGCGCATCAAGAACTCGTTCTCGCACTATCACCCGATCGACTCGGGCTTCGACGAGTTCTACCTCGTGCAGCAGGCGCCGCAAGGTGCGCGGCTGTTGACTTCGAGCAACGTTGCGGCGATCGAGGCGCGCAACGTCGACGCGGCCGGTGCCAAGACCCTGCTGAAGTCACGTGACCTGCACGTTGGCGATCTGGTCTACCTGCCGCGCGGCACGATGCATCGTGGCCTTGGTGGCGCATTGGTGCAGGTGATCTCGGTGCCTGGCTTCGTGCCGAAGTCCGAGGTCGGTGTCGACCACCACCTGTGGGCGATCAACAAGGCGTTGGGTTTGCGCGGCAACGACGCGATTCCGTTCCACATGGTGGCGGCGCGTAGCAAGGTCGTGAAGTAGCTAGCGAATCTTGGCCGCCGCAGCGACTCGGTCGGCCATGCGTTCGGCGCGAGCCCCAACGGTGGCTTCGCCGCGTTGTAGACCCTTCGAGTTGGCGAGCGCGAACGCGAGGTCGCCTTTGCCATACAGGCGTTTGCGAAACGCGGCGTCTTCCTTGGAGCCCCAGCCCTTGCGAACTTGGGCAACGGCGGTCGCGACGCCTTGCGCCAGTCCTTTGGGGTTCTTGGGCATGGCGCCGACCGCGACGAGCTTGCCGCCCGGTCACCGCGTAGTACGGCCCGCTGATCTCGAATCGGCAGCTCGATCGTTCGCTGAATCCGGAGATGCGGTGACCCGCAAGGTGACGCGAGGCTTGCAAGTGGCGGTCAAGAGATGGCTTGACGCGGCATTGCCAGCGGGCCGCGGGCGACCGGCACTCTCTGGTCAGGCGGGACTGACGCGTCAGCCTCTTGCGGATTGAGATACCGAAAGTGTCGCAGCACCGTGGGGGAGCGCACTTCCGTTAAGGTCCGGGCATGCAATTCTACCTTCCCCGTGCCCTGTTCGGGTTCGGCGTCGTCGCATGCGCTTCTCTCTCGGCGCAGTTCAACGTTACGCACGTGACCCCGACCCCGGAGACGACCGTCGCTTCGGCACTTGGCGATATCACGTGGAGACTCAGTGCCGCGATCAACCCGGCGACTGTCAACACGACATCGGTCAAGGTGTGGGGGCGTTGGAGCGGCGTCATGAATGGCACCCTGTCGCTTGAGAGTGGCAACACCATGATTCGCTTTGTGGGGTCGGAGCCGTTCTCGGCTGGCGAGATGGTTTCGTGCACGTTGACTTCGGCGCTGATGAGTGCTGGCGGCGTGGCGTTGCCCGATTCCCACGTGACCCAATTCTGGACGGCCGCGGCTCCCGCGGTGCAGACGCTGACGCTTCAGTCGACGCTCAACATTCGCGTGCCCGGGGAAGGACTGATCCGGTCCTACGGTGCTTACGCCGGCGACCTCAACAACGATGGCTACTGCGATCTGTTGATCCCCAATGAAGACTCCAGTGACGTTCGTCGGTTCATGAACGATGGCGCTGGTGGCTTCTCGACGTTCACGATCCACTCGCTGCCGTCTGGTTTGAAGCCGAGTGCGAATGAAGGCGCGGACTTCAATGACGACGGTTGGACCGACTTTGTGGTCTGCAACATCTCCGGCAATTCGGTTGCCGTGTTCATGAACGATGGCACCGGCGACCTCTTGCCTCCGACGGTCCTCCCGGTTGGCACTGGTCCACGTGGGCTGACCGTGCTCGATGTCGACAGCGATGGCGACACCGATATCATGACGGCCAATCGCACCAGCGGTACGCTGTCGATGATTCGCAACAATGGCAACGGCACGTTCGCGCCGGCAGTGCACTTCCAAGGTGGTGTGTCCAACGAGACTTCGATTGTTGCAGCGGACGCGAACGGCGACGGGATCATGGACATCTTTGTTGGCGGCTACGGCAGCCAGAACGTCGCGTTGATGCTTGGCGATGGTGCTGGCGGGTTCACGGTATCGGCGACGGTTGCCGCGGGTGGCCGTCCTTGGATGATGGCAACGGGCGATGTCGACCTGGACGGCGATATCGACGTGGTTGCTTGTTGCTCGAACACCAGTCGCGTGTCCGTGATGCGAAACAACGGTGCCGGCGGGTTTCTGTCGGCCGTGACCTACTCATGTGGCCCGTTCTCGTTGGCCATTGACCTTGGCGACATTGATGGTGACGGCGACCTCGACCTCATGTCGTCGAGCTACTCCAGCGGCACCTTCTCCGTCTTCCGCAACAACGGCAACGGCACCTACGGGCCGCAGACGGTTCTGTCGGCGCTCGGTGCCGGTTCGTGCGTCATCTTCGCCGACACCGACGGCGATGAGGACATGGAAGTGATCGGCATCGATGAGCTTGCCGACATGCTGTTCTTCTTCGACAGCCCGCCGCTGCCACACCAAGAGGCTTCCTTGGGTGGTTCGCTCGAGATCAACGGCACCGGTGGTTCGCCGGGATTCGGCGGCGCGGCGATGCTGCCGGTTGCGCTCGGTTCGACGATGACCGTCGAGATGCGCGGCCACCCCGGCCAGTCGTGGTTGCTACCGATGGGCTTTGCGATGGATCCTGGCGCGCCGGGCCCGGCTGGCGTTCTGGGACTGCAGCCCAACATCTTGTTCCTGGTCAACGGCTTGATCGATCCGCTCTTCACGCTGGATGCGACCGGCACGGACACCTTTACGGTGCCGGTTCCGCCGTGGCTGCCGCCGGGCTTGCCGATCACGCTGCAAGGCCTTGCCGTCAATCCGGCCAACCTCGCGATTGGCTTCACGTTCGCCAACCCGATGACGATCGTGCTGAACTGATCTCGAGAGCTGGCCCCACTAGCCCTTGACCAGTTCGGCTGGCTTACCCGTTGCCTTGACGACGGGGATGCCGGCGCCGACTTGCCGAAGCCACGCGAACAGTTCTTCGCGGAGTTCGTTGCATCGCTTCGGTTGGGTCAACGCGAGGTTGTGTGCTTCGCTGAGATCGAGCGATAGATCGTAGAGTTCGACTCGCGGGTCTTCGCCCTGCTCATCCGCGACGCCATCGCCGTAGAAGTAGATGAGTTTGTAGCGGCCTTTGCGCATTGCGCTGAACGGCTCAATGCCGAGGCCCACGCCGACGTCCTTGTACCATTGGTGCGGGTAGTGCCAGAACAGCGGTCGGCTGCGTTCGAACGTTTGGCCACTGAGGAGGGGGCCTATGCTCTGGCCGTCGCGCTCGCGCTCGGGCACGGGGTGCTCGACGCCGACGACGTCGAGTACCGTTGGGAAGAAGTCGTCGGTGTGCACCGGTTCGGTGCAGACCGAGCCGGGGCGAATCGGAAGCGAAGCGTGAATCGCTTTGCTGCCGGGTTTCTGGCCGGCCCATGCGACCAGCATCGGGATGCGATAGCCGCCCTCATACGCGGATCCCTTGCCGCTCTTGAGTGGTCGATTGTGCCAGTCCCTTTGGAAGTTCGCTTCGATGGCCTGTCCGGACGCAGTCTGCACGCGCACCTTGCCAACGCGTGCGCGCGCGTGGTTGGACAGGCCGCCGTTGTCCGACATGAAGAAGACGAGGGTGTTCTCCGCGACACTATCGCGCGGGTCCCCGTCGCCGTTTGGATCGCGCAGATGGGCAAGGATCGAGCCGAGGGACGCATCCATTGCTTCGAGCATCGAGGCGTAGTCCGCTTCGACCTTTGGCCGGCCGTCCTGATAGCCGTCGATGTATGCGGGCGCCGGCGCGATGCCGGTGTGCACGGCAAACTGCGCCATGTTGAGGAAGAAGGGCGCCTGGTCTTGGATTGCCTGGCCGATCGTTTCGATCGCCTTCACCGTGATCGCTCGGGTCAGGTATTCGCCCTTCGGACGGTCTTCCATGTTGGGATAGACGTCCTTGAACTTGCCGAGCCACGGCGAGATCCATCCGCCCCACGGGCCGCCGGTGTGCGACCCCGCGATGTTGATGTCGAAGCCGAGCGTCAACGGGTCTGCGCCAGCGGTGCCCTTGCCGCCGAAGTGCGCCTTGCCGACGTGGATCGTGCGGTATCCGTGGCCGGCGAGCACGGTTGGCAACGTCACGTGCGGCCCGTTTGGTTGCAGTCCGGTCGCCGCCCACTTGGGTGAGCGCACATAACGATTGCTGGTGTAGCCGTGACCAACCCAATCGTCGATGTGGCTACGCGCTGGGTTCTTGCCGGTCATCATGCTCGTCCGCGTCGGCGAACAAACCGGGTGCGCGGCGTAGGCCTGCGTGAACTTCATGCCGCGCCGCGCCATGTCCTCCATGTGCGGCGTGCGGTAGAGCCGGTTCCACGGCGTTGGCTCTTTGGCGAAGGGCACCGAAGTGTCCTGCCACCCCATGTCATCCACCATGAACAGGATGATGTTGGGTCGGGTCGGCTCCTGGCTCGGCGCATGACAAGCAAGCGCGAGGCCAGCAGCGAGAGGTAGCACAGGGAACTTCATGTCGGTATTTGGACTACTCGACCCAGCGTCCCGCAGCTCGCAGCCGCTCGATCGCAGGCGCTGCGGCATCGTAGCCGCGGCGGTCGCCGAACTTCTGTGCCAGCGCGCCGATGGCCGTTTGACGGGCCGTGAGGTTGTCGCTCGTCAACATGGTGACGAGATCGATGCGGGCATCCTCATCGCCAAGCATCAGTCTGCTGCGAGCGGACGATGCGAGCAGCGGGTCGCCACTTGGAATGCTGTCCGGCAGCTTGCCGAACTGGGCGGTCTGGCGCACGCGGGCTTCGAACCGTCGCAGGGCAGGCAGGCATTCTTCATCGCCAACTTGTTCGAGCGTCGACGCGGCCCAGTGCGCCACTCCAAAGACCGGGTCGCGGAGGATTGGCAGCACGAACGCGGCGGCACGCTTGTCGCCTAGGCGTTGCATCGTGGCGAGGATCGAGGCCCGCTTGGCGGCAAAGCCCGGTGGGTACTTGAGTCCGCGGATCAGCGCCGGCAAGGCCTCCGTGCCGTGCGCGAGGATGCGATTGATCGTGGCCTGGTCGTTGTCGGCAGCGGGGATCAAGCCAGCGCCGCCACCGAGAGTCTTCACCAAATGGAAGGCCTCGCGATCGGTCGCGATGTCCGGTCGCGGCCAGTCGCGCGGTTGGAACTCGGCGCCGTCCTTGCTCCACCAGGCCTGTAGCCGACCGATCGCGTCGAGTCGACGTTCGCGCAGGTCCATGAGCTCGTAGCCCATGTGACGGCCGGTGACGCGCACGAACTGTTCGAAGCACAGTTCGCGGATCAGGTCATCTTCATAGTCGAGGTTGGCGAGCAACAGTGGCACGCCCGCCGTCGAGCCCAACTGTGCCAGTACGCCGGCGAGATCGATGTGCATCTCGACAAACGAACTGCGTCGCATTGCCGCTTCGATCGCAGCAACGCTGTCACGGTCGTCTAGCTCCGCGAGCGCCATCGCAGCAGCGCGCACGACATCTGCATCGAACTCGGTGAGCAGAGCACGAATGGCTGGCGCAGAATCCCGTGCCACGAGGAGCGCCAGCAGCGTGGCGGTCGTAGTGCGATCCATCGCGTTTTTGGCGCGTAGCCCGGTCACGACCTCGGCGACGAACACTGCTTTGTCGGTCGGTACCGGCAGTTCGCCGAGCAGCTCTCGGGCATGCAGGCGCACGTACAGGTTTTCGTGATTGAGCGCTTCACGGACCATTGGCACCGCTGTGCGGCCAATGCGACGCAGCGTGATGATCGATTTGCCGAAGGTCTTGTTGTCCCACGAGCCGAGCGCTTCGATCAGCGCCGGCACGGCGGGCACGCCGATCTCGACCAGTCGATCCATTGCCTTGCGGTTCGCTTCCGGCATCTGGAAGTTGAACAGGTCGACCAGTTCTTGGATCACCGCTGGCGAGTCGCCGGTGGGGATTACGAACGAGACGGTGCCGACCGGTGCCTGGGCAAGCTCGCCCAAATCGCTCGGGCTGGCGAGCCGTGGGTCGATGCCCTCCGGAGTCGCGACGCCGACGTAGGTGTCGGATTCGACCTTGGCGTGGTTGGGTTCGATGTCGATGAAGACCAGTTGTCGCTTCTCGAGACGTCGCGCCAGCTCGGGATGATTGTCTTCGATCGGGAAGTAAAACTTGTAGTGCAGTTCGCACTCAACCGTGCCGTTCGCGACTGCCAGCGGCATGCGGTGTTCGCGCTCTTCGCCGCTCGGGATCTGCTTGTTGGTCGGCAGCGTCATGCCGTAGGGGCGACGGTAGGGATCGCGGAAGACCTTGCGCGAACGTGCGACCTCCTTGCCGTCTGCATCGCGCACGATGATCAACGACTCAATCGAACGTTGGCGTAGCTCGGTCGGGAAGTTGTGCCCCGCGCCGGTGTTGGCGATGACGACGACGGCCACGTTGCCGTCGAGCTTTGCTTCGTACGCGTAGGCCCGTTTGACGTGCGCCTCATCGCGCGCGCCGGGGAAGCGGTGTGAGAACACCCGCCGCACTGGTCCGCCGATCGCGACCGCTCGCTTGATGCGCGGCATGTGGCAGGTGATGCAGACGCGGCCCGCCGACTTGCCGTTCGGCGATTGCTCCCATTGGTAAGGCGTGCCGTGGTTCTTGTGGCATGTCGCGCATGCCTCGACCTCGCCCACGCGCGGATCGAACTCGGTTTTGCAGTCTGCGCCACCGACAAACTGCGAGTAGTCCGTGTCTTGTTGCCAGTGGCACGTCATGCACGAGTTGCCGTCCTCCAAGCCGAAGTGGCGACGCTGCGGGTTGTTGCCGATGCCGGTCTCGAAGATCGGGCGCGGCGTGTGGCAGCGGATGCAGTCGGCGGTCTGGAAATGGCCTGTCGCCATGCGCACTTCGCTATCGGTGTAGGCGCGACCGTGCGTGTTGAGTTCGTGCTCGGCATAGATCGCCGGATGGCACGTGCCACAGAACGCGCTCGTCATGACCTTGTCATAGTGCGCTTGCGAACCGGGCAAGGTGGTCGTGGTCGTTGTGCCCGACAGTGCCAGCGTGTTGCCGCCGGACATGCTGTGGGCGCGCGTCTGCAAACAGGAGCCGAGGGTCGTGATGGCAATCGTCAAGGCAATCGCGAGCGGGGCCAACAGGCGGGCGTTCATTGCGCGGGCAGGTAGGGGCATCGGGCGGGGAGGGGGGATGTGTGATGCTACAGATCCGACTCGTGAGCGACATGGGGGGCTGCCGAAGGTCGGTGGGGTTCGGTCCGTGCTTGCCTTCTGGGCTCCCTACTGGACGAGTGGGCGGGCACGATTCTGACGTGATCTTGACGAAGAGCGGCAGTTTGGCGGCCTCGGTATGGGGCAGACCGCACCGTTCGTGCAAAAGACTCTCGGGCGCGAGTGAGGCTTGGCGGCAAGTTGCTGGTGGACCGCTAAGCTCATGAGCCGATGCATCGGTACTTTCGCGACGTAATGACCGTTGGTTTGTTCGTGGCGATGGCTCCCATGGTCGCGCTGGCGCAAGCTTCCCACTGGGCCTACTCGGCACCCAAGCCTGCGACGCCGCCTGATGTGCAGCAGTCGGATTGGCCGCCGGGTTGGCCGCGCAATGCGATCGACCAGTTCGTGCTGGAGGCGATGGAACGCGCTGGGCGACAACCGGCGCCGCAACCGTCTGCTGCGACCGTGGTGCGGCGGCTCTCCTTCGATCTGCACGGCTTGCCACCGACGGTTGCCGAAGTCGAGGCGTTCTCTGCCGACCCGTCCGAGCAGGCCTACGAACGACTCGTGGACCGCCTGCTCAGCTCGGAACACTTCGCCGAACGCATGGCGATGTATTGGCTTGACCTGGTGCGCTATGCGGACACGACTGGCGTGCACGCCGACAACCCGTGGGACATCTATCCGTATCGCGATTGGGTCATCCAGGCGTTTCATCAGAACCAACCGTTTGATGCGTTCACGCGCGAGCAACTCGCCGGCGATCAACTGCCCAACGCGACTCTGCAACAGCGCATCGCGGCTGCCTATAACCGCCTCAACCTGATCACTCGCGAAGGCGGTTCGCAACCTAAAGAGTTTCTGGCACGCTACATGGCGGACCGGGTGCGCAATGTTTCGACGGTGTGGTTGGCGGCAACGGTTGGCTGCGCAGAGTGCCACGACCACAAGTTCGATCCCGTTAGCACACGCGACTTCTACCGCCTGGGCGCCTTCTTCGCGGACATCCAGCAGGTCGGCGTCTATTCCCAGGGCGCCAAGAAGAACCGTTACTTCGGTCCCTACTTGCGCGTGCCGACCGAGGCCGGGCAAACCCTGCTGGCCGGCCTCGATACCCGGATCGCTGCGGTGAAAGGGATGGTCGACACCCAGACCGATGAGCTCGCCCAAGCCGAACAGATCTGGCAGCGCGAGCAGCAAGGTCCCCCGGTCGTGGAACCAGTGTTCGGAACCTGGCATTCTGCCGGACCGTTCACCGGCGGCAGCTTCGGCGACGTGCACAAGCGTGCCTTCGGTCCCGAGAGCGGCGTCGATCTTGCAGCGCGGAACGATGGCCAACCGATCTGGCAGGCGCACCCGGAGTGGCGGGACGCCAAGGCGCACAAGCTCGTGGGCGGTCGCACGGCGTATTACCTCTACCGCACGATCGACGTCGAATCCGCGCTCGCCATGACCTTGTGGTTTGGCAGTGACGACTCCATCCAAGTTTGGCTTGATGGCAAGCGCCTTCTCAATCACGAGATCAGCCGCGGGGTTGCGCCAGACCAGGAACGACTCGTCGTCGCGCTAGACCAAGGACAACATCAGTTGCTGGTCAAAGTGACCAACGGCAGCGGCGGCTTTGGCTTCTACTTCCGCGCGGAACTCGATCTGCTTCCCGCCGAGATCCGCACCCTGCTGCAGGTTCCCGCGAAGGAACGAGACCTTGCCAGTGTGCAGTCCATCTCCCGCTACTTCCGATCCATCACGCCACTACTTCAGCAGCAGCGCGACGCATTGGCCCAGCTGCAACAACAACGCGAAATCTCACTGGCGAGCGAGCCGGTCGTCATGGCGACGGTCGCTACGAAGCCGATGACCACCCGTGTCTTGCTGCGCGGCAACTGGATGGACGACTCCGGCAAGATTGTGGAGCCGGGCCTGCCTGCGGCATTCGGATCGCTGGCCAAACGGCAGGGTCGCGCGACGCGCCTGGATCTTGCCAATTGGCTGGTCTCACCCGACAACCCACTGGTTGCCCGAGTCTTCGTCAACCGTCTGTGGCGGCTCTTCTTTGGCCGCGGCATTGTGCGATCGCTAGATGACTTTGGCAGCCAAGGCGTGCCGCCAACGCATCCCGAACTGCTCGATTGGCTCGCGCATCGCTTCGTGCAGTCCGGGTGGGATGTGAAGGCAATGGTCCGGTTGATGCTGACCAGTTCGACCTACCGTCAGTCGTCTCTCAGTGACGAGGCGACGGCTCGGCAGGATCCGTACAACGATCTGTTCTCGCGCCAGGCGCGTTTTCGCCACGACGCCGAAATCGTGCGCGACAACGCCCTCGTAGTCAGCGGTCTGCTGGTTCGTAAGGTCGGCGGACGCAGTGTGCGCCCCTACCAGCCGGCCGGGTTCTACCGACACCTGAACTTCCCCAAGCGAAAGTACCAACAGGACATGGGCGAGAACCTGTGGCGGCGCAGCATCTACACCCACTGGCAGCGGCAGTACCTACATCCGTCGCTGGCGGCGTTCGACGCACCGTCGCGCGAGCAATGCACGGTCGAACGGGCTCGCTCGAATACGCCGCTGCAAGCGCTCGTGTTGTTGAACGACCCAATCCTGGTCGAAGCCGCGCGGGCGCTTGCGATGCGCATGCACTCGGAGGGCGGGGACGAGGTGCAGAAGCGGATCACGTTCGCATGGCAGACGGTGCTCAGTCGAGTGCCGAGCGCGCAGGAACTGGACGTCATGCGGAATCACCACCAACGACTGCTCGCGCAGTACTCGGAGGATCCTGATGCGGCGAAGCGGTTGCTGGCGATCGGCAAGCATGCGCAGGCAAGCGATGTAGCCGCCCCCGAACTCGCAGCGAGCATGGGGCTCGCGCGCGTGATGCTGAGCCTGCACGAGTCCCTGACGAGATACTAATGGCACTTCGAACCAACTTGTCCCGCCGCCGATTCCTGGCAAGCGGTCTCGGCGCCGTCGCGGCACCGGTGCTGTTAGGCAAGTCGGACTTGCTGGCTCCGTCGGATCCACATTGGCAGGGGGTCGTCAACCCGCTACACCACCCGCCGCGCGTAAAGCGCGTGATCCATCTCTACATGGCCGGCGGCCCTTCGCATCTGGAGACGTTCGATTACAAGCCGAAGCTGGCCGACTTGCATGGACAGCCAATGCCCGCCTCCTTTACGGATGGCCAACCGATCGCGCAGCTGCAAGGGCAGCAGCTCACCTGCTTGGCGCCGCAGTTCCCGTTTGCGCGCTTCGGGCAGAGTGGCCAGGAGATCTGCACGCGCTTTCCTCATTTGGGTTCGATCGCCGACGACATCTGCATCATCCGATCGATGAAGACGGACCAGATCAACCATGATCCGGCGCACACGTTGTTCAATACGGGCAGCACGATTCCCGGCAGACCGGCGATGGGTTCGTGGATCAACTACGGCCTCGGCAGCGAGTGCAGTGATCTGCCGGGCTTCATCGTGTTGGCGTCCGTCGGCAAGGGCGGGCAGGCCCAGCCCATTGCGGCACGGCAGTGGAGCTCGGGCTTCTTGCCAAGCAGGTTCCAAGGCGTCGAGTTCCGCAGCAAGGGCAGCCCCGTGCTCTTTGTCGGCAACCCCGATGGCATCACCCGGCAACAACAACGTCAGGCCGTCGATACCATCGCGCAGCTCAACCAATTGCATGACAACGTCGTGCACGATCCCGAGATTGCCACGCGTATCGCGCAGTTCGAGATGGCGTTTCGCATGCAAGCATCCGTTCCGGAGCTAGCTGACATCTCTTCGGAACCGCGCAGTGTGCTCGACCTGTACGGCGTCGAGCAACAGGACGGTTCGTTCGCTTCCAACTGCTTGTTGGCGCGTCGACTGGCCGAACGTGGGGTGCGCTTCATCCAGGTCTACCATCGGGCCTGGGACCATCACGGCGCGGTCAAGCGTTCGATCGACATCACGGCGAACGAAGTGGACCGCGCCAGTGCGGCCTTGATCACGGACCTGAAGCGACGCGGCATGCTCGACGACACGTTGGTGTTGTGGGGGGGCGAGTTTGGTCGCACCCCGATGGCGCAGGGCAGCGGGCGCGACCACCACATCCGCGGCTTCTCGTACTTTCTCGCGGGTGGTGGCATTCGCGGTGGCATGACCCACGGTGCCACCGACGAACTGGGCTACCACGCCGTGCAAGACGTCGTGCACGTGCGCGATCTGCACGCGACCATCCTGCACCTGCTAGGAATCGACCATCAGCGCCTCAGTCAGCGCTTCCAGGGGCTCGACATTCGCCTGACCGGAGTCGAGCGGGCCGCCCCGATCCGCGCGATATTGTCCTAAGCACCCTATAGTAGGTCAGGTGGAGTGGCTTGGTTGGCCGAGGTACGATAGAGTTAGGCCCATCGCCTGGTCCTAGGTGATGCTTGAGAATCATCATGCGTCGATCTGCTTTACTTATCGTCGGACTCTCCCTGTCCCTCCTGTCTGCGCCGCTCTACGGCCAGTGATGCGGTGGAGGTGGCGGCGCCGGTGGCGCTGCAACGGGTGGTGGAGGTGGCGCCAGTGGCGTCGCCGGGAACTACGTGCGGTTGGAGACCAGCAAGTCGCGGCTTAACATCCAATGGAGTAAAGGGCCCAGCGCCAACAGGCGCCACCGCGGCACGGGCACAGACTCGGTCACCCCGTGGTCCACGATGACAGAGACGCTCGCCGGGATGGCGCGCCGCTCGGGCAACAAGCCGCTCATGTTCTGGCGCGATAGCGACAAGCGTGACCCCAAGGTGGTCAAGCTTTTGGCTGCAGCGCTGAAGAGCGAGCGCTTCCAACTGGCTTCGCAGTGGTTCTACTGCGTCAAGGTCGGCGACGAGGTGTTGCAAACGAACCATCCACTGAACTCGCTGTTTGTCGGCCGACGTCCGGCGGCGCTGGTCTTGCTGTCCGCTGACACGAAGAAGCGCGTGTCGTTCCTCGGCACGAAGCAGCAGAGGGTCAAGTGGACGCCGATCGCAAGCGTGCTCAAGGCTTCCTACAAGAAGAACCCGACCAACGCGGTCAAGGCACTTCACAAGCTGCTCTACAAGTTCGACGCACTGGACTCCAAGAAGCGTGAGCTAGCCTCGCAACTCGCCCGCGCCGAGAAGAAGAACAACAAGTACAAGGCCGCTTCGGTCCAGAAGAAGATGTTGCTTGCCAAGAAGGATCGCACCGAGGTCTTGGCGGAAGAAGAAAAGCTGCGCAAGCTAGTGCTGCGCGCAAGCAGCGACGAGTAGCTCTGGATTCTTGGTGGTTGCATGTGTGGCGGAGCAGTAGCTCCGCCCCTGTGGCCCGACCGCGCTTCTGCTTTCCAGTTCTTGCGGCGGTAGACGTCGGCAGGCACACAGAGCCGACACGCGCTGGTAACGGTAGACGCGATGACACCGGTTTCGACCGAGCGCAAGTAATCACACCGTCGGCTCAAGAAGTTGTGCATCGAGCATCTCGTTGCAAACCTCGACAAGATGTCGTCGCGACCGATGCGTCGCTGGGCGAGTTCTTGATCATGCCCGCGTTTGGGTGTGGCCGCTCGCGATAGCCGCTCGCAAGGATTCGCGCGGGTGTTCAGCGCTCGACAAACACCTCGCCCGGTAGGGCCGCGTTCGGCGGGGCGGACACCCTCGTTGCAGCCCCGGGACATGCTCTTTGGTGGTGCCGGAACAGCTTGCCTTTGCCTTGGAAATACGGCACGCCGGACCCGTTGCCCATGGGTATCACGTAGCGCCGATGATGTCGGGATCGCAGCAATCACTGGCTACACTCTTGCCATGATGAAGGAACTACTCATCAGCCTTTGCGCTGCGACTCCGCTGCTCGCACAAAGCGAACCGGGGCTTCGCCTGTTCTCGCCCATCTTGCAGAACGAAGTGCAGATCGTTGACGGACAGGGCACGGTCGTACATTCGTGGCCGGGCCAGTTCAACCTGTCGGTCGCGATGACGGAGGATGGCTCGCTGTTGCGAAGCGTCGTCGAGTCCATTGCGGTGTTCCCGGGATCGACGGGGCGTCTCCAGAAGCTAGATATCGGCGGCAACCTCACGTGGGACTTGGTCATTAACAATTCGCAGCGGCTGATGCATCACGACATCGAACTGCTGCCCAACGGCAACGTGCTGTTGATGGTCGTCGACTACTTGAGCGCCGCACAAGGCATCAATGCGGGGCGGGATCCGGCGCTGTTGCCCGCTGTCGAATGGCTGCCTGAGTCGATTCTTGAGATCCAGCAGACCGGGCCAACAAGTGGCCAGGTCGTGTGGGAATGGCACGTGCAGGACCACCTCATCCAAGACTTCGATGCGAGCAAGGACAACTTTGGGGTGGTCTCGGATCACCCGGGCTTGGTCAACATCAACTATCCCGCCGAAGTGTTGCTGGTCGGGGACTGGAACCACGCCAACGGGCTCGACTACGACCCGGCCAACGATTGGATCGTGATCAGTGCTCGATCGCAGGATGAAGTCTGGCTGATCGACCACTCGACGACTTCGGCAGAAGCTGCGACGCATGCCGGCGGTGCGCGCGGCCGTGGCGGCGACCTATTGTGGCGTTGGGGTAACCCCGAGGCTTATGGGCGCGGTAGTCCCGCAGATCAGCAATTGTTTCAACAACACGACCCGCGGTTCATACCGCCGGGCTACCCGGGCGCGGGGCACATCACGATCTTCAACAACCAGCACCTCGTCGATCAGTCTGCTGTTATCGAAATCGAGTTGCCCGTCGATGCGCAGCGTTTGCCGTTCATCGAGACCGTGAGCAACATCTACGGTCCGGCCGCGCCGGTATGGACCTTCACCGAGCCAGGGTTCTTTTCAGGGTTCATTTCGAGCGCTGAACGCCTGGCCAATGGCAACACGTTGATCTGTAGTGGGGCCAACTCACGGTTGTTCGAGGTCACCGCCGCGGGGCAGACGGTCTGGGACTACACCTATCCTTCTCCTTCGCTGATCTTCCAAGCGCACTCCGTCGACCGTCGCTTGTGGGCCAGCACCGATGAACTCTCGATCAGCGCCGGCGGCAGTCTCGACTTCACACATATCGTCGACACCGAGCGCACCGGCGACGTGTACTACCTGCTCGGTTCGTTCGCCGGCACGTCACCCGGGACCCTACTCCCGGGCAGCGTCATCTTGCCGCTCAACGTCGACCCGTTATTGCTCGGCATGGTCACGCATCCAAACATCGGCGTGTTCATAGACACGGTGGGCATGATTGATGCGCAGGGTGGCGCAGCTTCGGCGGTGCTCATCCCGCCTGGGTTGCTGCTGCCGGTGTTGATCGGCCAGGACATGAGTCTCGTGCACGCGTTGATCGATGGCACCGGACTCGTGGTCGAGATCAGCAACGTCGTCACGGTCACGATGACGCTGTAGCGCGGTCCGCACTTTGCCGGGCGCGCGCTGCACGTTCGACGACACGTTTGGTGTTGTGGGGTGGCGAGTTTGGTCGCACGGAGTCGAGCGTGCCGAGTTCTTGGCGGAAGAAGCAGTTCCGGCACGAGCTTCGTCGTGGGACTCAGCAACATGCTGTGACAGTGTGCGGGGCGCCCCTCAGGGTATGCTCACGGCATTCGTGCAAGACGAATGCCACCACAATGATCGATGTTAGCAATGCGCTGCGCCGCGTGAGCCTCGTTGCCCTGCTGGGTGTGATGTGCTGTGCGCTCACTGGCCAGCAGACCTTCGAGCAGCTCAAGGCCAAGGGCGCGCTGCGCTCGAGCTACCGGCAACACGCGTCTCAGCGTGCTCTGCAGGCCGAACCGGTGCCGGATCTCGAGACCTTCCGCAAGGAGATCCAACCGATTCTGGCCAAGGCCTGCTCGCAGTGTCACGGACCAAAGAAACAGAAGGGCGATCTGCGCGTCGACACGCTCGATGCGGATCTGTTTAAGGGCAACGACGTTGACTGGTGGTTGGAAGTGCTCGCGGTCTTGACCAACGGCGAGATGCCGCCCGAGGATGACGTCGAACTCGGCGACGAAGATCGTCAACGCGTGATCGAGTGGCTGGCTTCGGAGATGCAGGTGGCGTCGTCCGTGCGGCGCGCGACGACCAAGCACTCGTCGTTCCGGCGCATGACGCGCTACGAATACAACTACGCGCTGCAGGACCTGCTCGG
>JAPYTD010000072.1 GCA_029936315.1 Planctomycetota bacterium
TCGCGTTGTTGGTGCCCTCAAGGATGACCGGAGAGCCAGAGTTACCGCCAGTCGTGTCGACCGTGTATTGGATGACGTCGCCAGAGAGATTGAAGTAAGGACCCGTGTGGGTCTTCTGTACACCGTTCCAGGTCGGCGAGACCGGCGCACTGGTCGTCCCGTAGCCGGTGACCCGGATCGTCTGCGCAGGTGACGCGACGCTCGGCGGGTTCACGAGGTCAAACGCGACCGAACCCTGCGACGCATACGGGGACAGCCCGGTCGTCGAGTTGTCGAAACAGCCGAAATAGGCCCAGTCGTTGCCTATCGAGGTCCCCCCGGTCTGCTCCTGAACCGACGCAGGGTCGATTGCGAATTGGTCGGACGGCGGCGGCGCCTGGCGAACGCCGCTAGCGTTGGAGAGCGGACAGTTGAACTGGGCTACGCTCTGACTGGGGATGTTGCAGTGACCAGCAGAGAGGAAGCAGTGGTTGCAGTCGTTGATCAACCACGCGCTGCAGCCGATCGGCATGATGCGCGCGCAACGATTGTCGGAGCTGAGCGTGCGATCGTCGATGGCGCCGCAAATCGAGTCCGTCTCCCACTGCACGATCGGGCCAGCGATCGCACCCTTGATGATGAGACGGCTTGCGCCGGTGCCCGGTTGTGCGAGCAGTTCCACGAGTACCGAGCCGCCGTTGAAGTAGGCCGACGTGTTCTGCCACTCGTCAACATGCCGCATGTGTTGCGTCATTACGGCGCCGTCGCGCATGGACGTCATGCGAAGGAACGAACCGTCGCCGCCCGGGTTCGGGCTGCCCGAGAGCAACACGCTCTGATAGTTGAGGCGTAGCCACGCCGCGCCGTCGACGCTGACGACGGTCGACCAAACGACCTGCGGCAGGCCGATCGCGGCCGGGCCTGGCAGGTTGTTGCTGACCAATCCCGAGTCGATGCCGAGGTAGTGGGAGGTGCTTTCGATCTCGACTACCTGGGCAGAGAGAGAAGCTGGGATGAGGAGACAGACTGCGAGTGCTATTCGTTGCATGACTAAAGCGAGGTGTGTGAAGACTCCTGTCTTTCCAGTCTTTCCAGTCTTGTCAGCGGGACGGCGCGACGCATGGATGTCGCACATGGAACTCGTCACCGCTACTTAGTGAGGGTCAGTCTACTCTTGATGCGCAAGGCCAGGGGCGACTCGTCGAGCAAGGCATCTGCTTCGTTGCCTGTGATTGCGCTAGCGCGCAATGATCACAACATCGTGGGCACCGTATTGACGCGTGTATGATTGGTTGTGCTTGCGGAGGCGCGTCATGGCAGGTCGCTCGATCAGGATGCGTGCATGCGTCGAACGCAATCGGCACGGATGGAGTGGTGTCATGGCAAGCCAAAACGTCAAGCTCGAGTGGGTGCTTAGAAGATCGGAGCGGCTGGATTGATCTAGAGCTTGAGCGCGAGCATGCGTTCGCGAGCCCGCCGGTTCTCATCGAGCTTTTCTCGGTAGCTAGCCACCGACCGTTGCTTGCCAGTGATGCGCTGCAGGTAGCACTAGTGGGAGAGGGCCCGCGGCACCGTTTGAGGGCGCGAGGCTCAGCTTGCCACGGCCGACTGTCTAGCCCGTCCTCCTCGCCTGGAACGTTGAGGAATCGCCGTGCAACTCCCGCGAACTCCGCTCGCGGGAGTTCACACCGATGCCCGAAGCCACCACATTTTTCCCCCGCGGAGCGGGGGAAAATGGTGGAGGCGGCGGGAATCGAACCCGCGTCCCAGAATGCCTCGAACTGAGCTTCTACGCGCGTAGTTCGTTGTTTGGTGTCATTCGCGAAGCTCCAACGAACAGGATCATCGCGAACCAACTCGACTGTTTCTCGTCGCTACTGGGCCGAGTAGCCAGCCAGCGACCAGCCTGCTGTGTAGCGCCTTGGCCCCCCGCAGACAAAGGGACCTCAGCGTCGCGCCTAATTATTAGGCAGCGAGGGAGTAGTGCTTGTTGGCACTTAAGGTTTTCCAGTCGGATTTACGAGGTGCCTGGCCCTCGGCGCGCCACATCAGGACGGATCAACATTCGGTCGAAGCCGATCGCCCCCACATTGGTGCTGACGTTATCGGGCAAGCTCGGGTCAAGCACAAGAGCCGCACAAGATCCTGGCGAGACGCTACACTCGCACCACCCCCTCTCCGTGCGTCCTGCGGAGTCCGATGCCACGACAGTCTGTTCTCATAGTAGTCGCGCTCCTTTGCCTGCAGGTGGCTGCATTGGGCCAGCAAACTCGGCGTGTTGCGGCCGCCGCCGCCGCCCAGCCGCATGTCGCTGAGGCGATTCAGGCCTGGGCCGATGACTTCTCGCGAGGTCGCCTTGGGGCGCGTGGATTGCTGCGTCGGGGCTTCGGGTTGCAGCCTCGCTACATGACGCATGCGCGCAAGACCAGGCTGCTGCGCAAAGAAGACTACGAACGGCTGACGCACCTCGATGTGTTGCAGAAGCTGATGTTCTTCGCCGAGTCCAATCCTTCGCCCGCGGTCGCGGAGGCTGTGCTGAGCATCGCTGCGATAGGACTCGAAGGGTCTTTCTTGGATCGCACCGCATTTGAGATCCGCGAACTCGGCCACTGGACCTTGGCGCGCATGAAGAACCAGGGTGTCTGGTTTCAGTTGTTGCGTGCTGCGGCTGGCGAACGGGTGCCGGTGTTCGACGAATTGCGCAAGAAGAAGGAGGCCGACGAAGCGGTGTCGATTGGTCCCGCGCGACGGGTTGCGGCCCTGCGGTTGCTTGGCCAGCGTGGCTTGCCGGTCTTCCGCAGCACACTTGAGGCGGCGTTGGTTGACACGGATCCGCGCGTGCGGTTGGCGGCGGCTGAGTCGATCCGGCGACCGTGGCGGGAGCCGACGATTCGGCGGGTTGGTTTGGTGCTGCAACGCGAACGCCACCCGGTGGTTTCACAGGCGTTGGTGCGGCTGCTGTTCAAGATGCTGAAGTATCCGCCCAAGACGATGACGCCGGCGACTCGGGAATCGATCGTGCGGGCTGCCTCCACGCAGCTTGGCAAGGCCGGTTGGCGCACCGACATGGATCTGCTCGATCTCGTCGAGGCCTACCCACAGAAGTCGGCGATCCCGCGCCTGATCGAAGCACTCGATTTGACGATCAATAACCCGGATGCATTGATCTCCGCCGTCAACAAACGCGCGTCGCCGCTCTTGCGGCAGCGTGCCGGTGCGTTGTTGCGGGCGATGACCGGATCCTTGGTGCCGATCGAGGATGCGCAGGCGTGGCGCGAGTTTTGGGCCAAGGAGCAGAACAACATCGTTGTGCCTAGGCACCTGGCGAAGAAGGATCCCAATGGCACGCGCACCCAGTTCTTCGGGGTGCCGGTGACGGGAACTTCGATCGCGTTCTTGATCGACACCAGTGGCAGTATGGACAGCCCGCCAGCCAAGAACGGACCGATCACGGGCCTGCGCCGCACGCGCATGGCAAGAACCCGACTCGAAGCGGCGAAGGAACAACTGGTGCTCGCGACGCAGGTGATGGCGCCAGAGTCGCAGTACTACCTGCTGACGTTTGCCGATAATGCGCGCACGTGGACGCGCACACCGATTCGGCCAGGTCGGAATTCGACGCGTTTGTTGACGGGGTTGTTGAGTCGACTCAATGCAAGGGGGGGGACGAACCTCTACGCGGGTCTGATCGCAGCGTTGGAGACCGAGGGGCGTTCGTACGGTGACGATGCGTTGCCGAAGATCGACGAACTGTTCATCTTGAGCGACGGCGATCCGACTACCGGTGAGGTGCGCGATACCGATTCGATTTGTGAGTTGGTCCAGCAGGCGAACAACTACGCCAAGATCCGGATCAACGCGGTTTTCACTGGTACAGGCAAAGGCGCGGCGTTGCTGCGCCGCCTCGCCGACGAGAACGGCGGCGTGTTCGTTCAGCGCTAGCCTCACGGGATCGGCCGGGAGCGCTAGGAACTTCCGCTGGCCTGTGACGGTCCGGGTTGGCACGATGCATGCGTGCCCCAGCCGCCCACCGCCGACGTCACTAAGCACGGCGGTGGTGTGCCCATGCGAAGTTGGCTCGGGTTCGCCGGCTTCTACACGTGCAGCTTTGCCGTGCTCGGCGCCTACATGCAGTTCTTCCCGGCCTGGTTGCACGACGTGCAGGGCTTCGATGAGAAGGACATCGCGATCATCCTGTCGGCGCAGACGATCTCGCGCACACTGGCAGGGCCAATGTGGTCGGGCCTGGTCGATCGCATTCGTGATGCACGGCGCGTTCTGATCTGGTTGGCCGCGGGCGGTTGCGGTTCGTTCTTGCTGTTCGCGTTGGCGCCGTCGCTGCTGCTCGCTTGGTGCGTGGCGTTTCTATTCGGCTGCTTGTATCCGCCGATGCACCCGATCGTCGATGCCGCTGCAGTGCGCACTGCCGGGCGGCTGGGGTTCTCGTTCGGCCGCCTGCGCGTCTGTGGTTCGACGTCGTTCTTGATCACGATCCTGGTGCTCGGCAACTACCTCGAATTGGCAGGGACGCAGAAGGTGTTCCCCATTCTGGTCGTGGCGCTCGCGATAACCGCGCTGTCGGCGTGGTTTGTGCCTCGGGACCGCACACCGCGCGTCGCCGCCGATAGCGATGCGGCGCCGGCGTCGTGGCAGCAGCTGTTTCGTTCGGCGCCGTTCGTCGTATTGCTGGTCAGCGCTGGCTTGATCCAAGGCAGCCACGCGATGTTCTACCAGCTCTCGACGGTGCACTGGAACGCGCACGGGATCGACAAGTCGATGGCGGCCGTGCTTTGGGGGGAAGGCGTCGTGGCTGAGATCGCCCTGTTGTTCTTCGCGCGTCAGACGCTCGACCGACTGCGGCCGACGACGTTGCTGATGATTGGTGGGACCGGTGCAGTCGTGAGGTGGTTGGTGCTCGGGTCCACGACGTCGTTGCCGTGGTTGTTTGCGACCAGCTGGCTGCACGCGCTGAGCTTCGCTGCGACCTACCTTGGCGCGATTCGAGCGGTCGAAGTGCGAGTGCCACAACACCTGCGCACGACGGCGCAGGGCATGGTCGGTGCAGCGACCGCGGGAGTCGGCATGGTGTTCTGCGGGCTCGTTGGTGGGTTCGCGTTCGACGCGTTCCAGGGCTCTGGGTTCTTCTTCATGGCGGGCTTTGCCGCCATTGGAGTGGTCCTGGCGATGTGGTTGCGGCGAGGGCGCTGAGCGCTACTTCGGTAGCTTGACCGGTGCTTCCACAATCCTGGCGAGCGCCCCCAGATTGACAGCTAGTCGATCCTAATGTGATTCATGTGCTCAGATTACGGCGGCGAACGTGTTGCACGCTAGCGACCATGCCCGCGACCAGTACGGCGCCGAAGATGCCAGCGAAGTGCCACACCGGATGGGCCATCAGTTGTTCGCCGACTCGTAACCACGAGTGGGCTGCCACTTCGCCCATCGGGGCAGCCAACGATGCCGCGGGTCGCGACTGCAGCACGACTGGCAGGCCGAACGCGAGGATGGCGATGGTGGACATCACGTTCTTGAACCGCAGCACACCGAGGCGTTGCCAGACCGTCGTCAACAGTGCCAGGATTGCAAACGTGCCGAGCACGGTCGCCAGGTGCAGCGGGTTGATCGACGAGCAGGCGAGTGGCAGCGCGGGCGCGACGAACAGCGTCATCACCAAGAGCCACAGGTGTGCGCCGCGACGACGCTGTGGTTGGTCGAGCCAGTCGTCGAGACCGGCGGTTCCCATGACGGTGATCGCAAGCACGCTGAGCCACCACGACATCGCCGGCACGGCCCACGCCGTGAAGACGGTTGGCAGCGAAGCCGACATGCCCGGGATCGAGAGTATGACGGTTGGCGTTGCGCCGACCACGGCGATCAGGAGCCACAGGGACGTTGTGACGTTGCGTTGGCGGCGCAGGATGCCGAGCAAGGCAAACCAGACCAAGAACGGACCGACGACGCGCGCGATGACCATTGGCGTGGTCTCGCCACCGAGTACGCTTTGTAGTTCGGTCGCTCGTGGCGTTCCGAGCCAGGCTGAGAGTGGGTCGAGCCAAATCAAGTTGCTCACGCAGGCCGCGCCGAGCACCATTGAGAGGGCGGTCGCACGCAGCGGCAAGCGATCTGCGCCACGGCCACAACGCAGCAGGGTCAGTGCCATGATGCCGAGCGCTAGCATGGAGGCGAGCATGGCGACGACGGTGACACCGAGCACAAACGGGAGTGCGAAGCAGAGACCGGCCCACGGCAGCCAACGGTGACGCCAGGTTGGGCGGTTGCACTGTGCGGCGGCCTCGAGCGCGAGCGGTGCGAGCGCGGCAGCGAGTTGTTCGCGCGGCGATTCGACCAGGCCGGCAAACAGCGGCGACATGCCGTAGGCGATGCCGCCCAAGAACGCGGCGTAGCGGCTGCGGCCTTGGGCGCGCAAGAACCGGTACGTGAGCATGCCACCGATGGCACCGGCAGCTATCGTGACGTAGGCCGCTTCGCCGAGAGCGCCGAGATCGCCGAAGCGCAGCGCGGCTGCGAGGTGTGCGATGGCCGTCAGGATGCCGATGAAGCACACGGCGAGGATGCCCTCTTTGCGACCAGTTCCGTACAGACTCATTGCGCTGGATTCCGGGGTGCCAAGTGGGTTGCGCAAACGTGTGCGGACACGCGCAATCTTCGTCGTTTGTTGTTGCCTCCCTTGAGCCTTCGCCGGTACTTGCGCCCGTCACTCGCGGGCGCCCGGCAGCCGGCGTGCGGGGATTGCTGACAGTGTGCCAATCAGCCTCAGAATCACGCTCAGGATGAGACCGAGGGGAACCAGGCGATCCGTGTGCAGCTACAGGAGCAGCCTCCACGGCACCGGCTTCTCGAAGGAACCTCTCCTTCTCATCGTCACCTCCGCCGGCGCGAGGAATGGGGCCGGACAGTTCAACTCCATATGGTCGATTCCGAACAACCCCGCGCAGAGAGCCGAGGTGGGTAGAGCCCGCTTTGGTTCGAGTCTTGTCGTCGCTTCACTCACGAAACGACGTGTCGCTCACGGCGGCGTAGCAGCCAGCAAGCGGCGAGTGCTGACACCGTCCCCAACAGCATCAGGATCACACCTGGCATGAGACCGGGCGGGTTGTACGCAAACGTGACGCGGCACGCGGCCTCAGGTAGCACGACCAGGCGTTGGTAATGGTTGCAGCGGATCAAGTCGGTCGCTTTGCCATCGATGGTGGCGGTCCAACCTGGCAGGTAGGTGTCCGCAAGCACGAGGTGGCGCGTCTCGCCGGCGCCAACATCGAGCTCGATGTGGTTCGCGTCATTGCGCGCAAACGTGACGGTGCGATCTACTTCGATTGGCGTCGTGGCGAGCACGTCGGTCGGCAATTCGGAGCTGACGACGTAAGCCTGGCGCCGCGGCTGCAGAGTTCTTGCGGTGATGGCGGCAAGCACGGCGTCATCGTCCTTGAGCGCTTCGAGGCTGTGCGCGACAAATGCGCGTGGTAGCGCGGTGGCGCGTTCGTGAATGAAGAACTGGCGTCGGCCGCCTACGACTGGGCCCACGACCTTGCCGAGCAGGTAGGGGGCCTTGTCAAGATTCGGCTCGGTCGTGAGCGCATAGCGCACGCCGAGCAAGTCGAATAGCGGTAGTTGCAGCAGACCCGCGGGGAGTGATTGGGTCAGGTAGCCCTTGCCGGCCAAGATTTCGCCCGCCGTTTCTGTGAGGCCGAGGATCTTGTGATGCTCGTCGACCAGCATGCGCACAGGCTGCAACGTGTGCGCATCGCCGTGGCTGTAGAAGTTCAGGTCGTGGATGCCTTTGACCATCATCTGGCCGGGCGGTAGCGCATCGGGGCGACTTGGCAAAGCGTTGGCGCGCACGATTGCAAAGCCACCCGTCGTAGCACTCGCCTCGGCTTGTTCTCGCAAGAACTGATGCACTTCGGTGTCGTGGCCTTTGAGGTTGGCCGCGCCATGTAAGAACGGTCCGCCATGCAAGGTCAGTTGTGCGATGGCTGCTGCGACCGCCGTCGAGAACAGGGCTTGGCGAGCGCGCGGGTTCTTGGTCGTGCCAAGCAATAGCAGTAACACGCCGATGCCTGCGAGCCAGGCGGCGCCCGTTTGCCCGTCGTTGGCGAACTGTTCAAAGGCCTTCGCGAAGCGGTCGTACTTGATCCTGTTTGGCTCCTCACCCAGCACGTGGTTCAGAACAGCAGTGCGGTCGCAGTTGTAGTGCTGCTCGAGTTTGTGGATGGCCCAGTCGGGGTCGGCAGTGTGTTCTCGCTGGGGGATGCCGCTTGCCCACCACATGACGATGGCGGTCAATACGCAGGTTGCGCCGGCAATGATTGGCAAGCGCTTGCCAGGCGAAGCGAGCCGTTCCACTCCTGCGGCGGCGAGCCACGTGACGAACAACGTTGCTGCTGCCGGCCAGCGGAACGGCCAGACGTTTTGCACGACTGGCAGATGGAACAACTGCTGCAAGCCTGGCCAGAACAAGCCGAGGCCGAGCGCGAGCAACAACACGGTGCGCACAAACCAGGCGCGCCGGCCGCGAGCCAACAGTGCCCCGATTACCGCCAGCACGAATCCGAAGCTGGATACAAACACCGAGTACTCGGTGAAGTTGTAGTTTGGCAGCGCTGCGTCGCCGTTCTGAAGCCCACGTGTGTTGAGCAACAACTGCATCGGCGATTGGCTGTACGGCAGCGTCGCGTTCATCGTCGGATTGCCAAATGCATCCGGCATCAGGTAGCCGAGTAGGCCATACGGCTCGAAGGCCTGGCCGGAGATGTGGCTCCACGGTGGCGTGGTGGGGCGGGCGCTCTCAGGGAAGAACGCGAGTGACGGCAGGACTTGCGGCAGCGCCCACGCGGCGCCAAGAGCCAAGCCGATCATCAGTCGTATCACCAACTGCACCGCGTGGCCGCGGCCATGCGTCACGAGTCGCTCGACAAATAACCACACGAACAGCATCCCGGCGAACACCGTGGTTGTGGCGGCGAACGGCGGGAAGCCTGCGAGCCAGGTCATGGCAAACGCAAACGCGAGCCCGATCGTCGCCAGCGGTCGCAGGCGATCGGCTTTGGCGATGCACAGCATTGCCCACAGCACGCCGGGCAACCAGACGAAGCTGGCGAGCCGCATCCAGAAGAAGCTGTTGGCTGCGGTTGGTCCAGATAGTTGGAAGCACGTCGCCGCGAGCCATGCAGCAGTGACGCCAAAGCCAACGTGACGGAACAGGCCGAACGCGAGCAGGCCGGCGAGCGCGAGGTTGCACCAGGCGACGAGGCCGAGACGGCTCGCTGGCTCTGCGGCGAACAACGCCAGCCAGTTGGGTGGGTAGCACAGGCCGATCAGGCCGTGCGCGTGCAACGGGGCGCCGCCGCGAGCGTGCGGGTTCCATGATGGCAGTCGGCCTTCGCTCAGTTCGTTGTGGGCGAACTTCAGCTCTGGGGCGAACCAGACCGGTACTTCGGTCACGTCGAAGTTGGCGCCTTCCTGAGTTTTGGCCAGTTCTTCGTCGGTCGCGGTGATGCTTGCCGGCGGGAACTGGTTGACGTCGTACGGGACAAACGTGCGGTCCCCGAGCACGCTCGGCCAAAGCCATACGAGCGGCATCAGCGCGAGCGCCAGGATGGCGAGCGCGACCTTGGAACGGGGGGAACGCGAGTTCATGCGAAGCGCTGCAGCAACCGCCGGCGGCGGGGCTACACCGAAGAAGGATAGCACCGTCTGCCAACGGACGTGCTCGTGACGATGCACCAGCGCCCGCAGCAGTGCAATGGGTATCACAGTGCGTCGTTGTCGCGCGCCGCTTGACCCGTATGGTTTCGCCTTGGCGATGCGCGACGACCCGGTCGAAACGACAAACAATCCCACCCCCGCACTGTCTGCGGGCGCGAGTTCGACGGTTGTCGACTTGACGTTGTTTGCGGTGATTACGTTGATCGGTGCCGCCCTTCGCCTGTTCGCGATCGAGCAATGGTCGTTTGGCGTTGAGGAGGCCGAGACCTTCCGCGCCGTGACGCAGCCGATCGGGGCCAGCGCAGACGGCTTCGCTGTCAGCGATGAGAGCCGCTTTCCGCTGGGCTTCTTGGTGTTGCGCTGGCTGCTCGGCAATGGCGTATTGCCAGGATTCAGCGAGGGCTGGATGCGGCTACCGTTCGCCTTCGCCGGCTGCCTGCTACCGCCGCTGATGGCGCTGCTGACGCGACCAATGTTCGGGCGCGGCGTCGCATTCTTCGTGGCGCTCCTAATCGCTGTGCACCCCGCCCACATTGCCGCGAGCCAGTCGGCGCATCCCGTTGTCTGCGCCGTGACACTAGCGGCCGCCGCTGGCGTCGCCGCCAAGTACGGATGGCGCTACCTCAGTTGGTCTTTGGTGGTGCTCGCCGGTGGCTGCCATGCGATCGGTTGGCTTGCGGCGATTGGCATGCTTTGCACGGCCGCCAACAGCCGCGCGTTTGTGCGCATGCCGCGGTTCGTCTGGTGGGTGCTGGGCCTTCACGTCGTCGTTTTGGTGCCCGCGCTGATCCAGAACGTCGGTTTGTCCGTGGTCCTGTTGGTCCTGTTGGCGCTGGTCATGCGACCAACACAGGGCGGCAATTCGATTACGCGTGGTCTGTCGTTGGCCGCGCTGTTGCCGCTGGTTGGCGGAGGCGTCTGGTGGTGGTTTGATCGCACGGTCTCCGACACCGCGACCCTCGCTGCGTTGCCGGCGATGACGTTGTTGGCGAGTTGGTCCGTCGTGCGTTTCTTCCACCGCATGCGCCTGCCGATGCCGCGGCACCTGACCGAGCGGCGTTTGCTGACTCGGGTGTTGGCGTCGGCGCCCGCGATCATCTTGCTGACCGAAGTGTTGACCGCGACGTTCTTGTACTTCGTTGTCTACGCCGGTGGCCGACCACCGTGGCGCGACGTGCGTGACGCCGTGCTCGCGTCGTTGCAGCCGGGTCACAAGATTGAGGTGGTGGCGGCGCGCGGTTGCAACGTGATGCGCACCTATCTCCGTCCGAGTCACTGGCAGGTGCCACTGGGGGATTTGCGGTCGAGCCTTGACCCACACCCGGGCATTCGGGTTTCGATGCTGCCTGCGGATCTTGAGGCGGCGCGAGCGATGCTGGCGTCCCCGGATGTACTGCTCGTCTTGCAGCACGAAGAATGGTCGGCGCTGCTCGCTGCGGAAGGTGGGGCTGAGTTGGTGTCGGACTTCGTCAAGAAGGCTGTCTGGCCGTGCCCGCAGCCGTGGGGGGATCACGCGATCTACTTGCTGCAGCGTCGGGTTCCTGCCAAGAACGACTAGGCGCGATCTCCTGGCGGGAGGGGGCTGTCGCTCGGAAGCGATTCTTCGAACGCCCTAAGTCGGCCTGTCGGCACCGAAGATTAGGCGACTGACAGGAAAACCGGTTGCGAATGCTCCGTCTGCGCACGCGTCGCGGAGTCTCGTATTTGTGCATCGTCCGGAACGACTAGCCGCGCGGATGCAGCTTCTGATGCACCGCCCGCAACCGCTCATGGTCCACGTGGGTGTAGACCTGGGTCGTCTGCAGTGACGCATGGCCGAGCATTTCCTGCACCGAGCGCAGGTCGGCACCGCCCGCGACCAGATGGGTTGCGAACGAATGCCGTAGCGCGTGTGGCGAGCACGCCATCGTCAAGCCCGCGTCGTCGGCCGCCTTCTTGACGACCTGATAGATGCGCACGCGGTCGAGTGGCCGGCCGGTGCGCGACAAGAACAGCACGTCGCCGGGATCGCGGACGGCGCGGTTGCGCAGCTTGGGCCGGATGGTGTTTTGGTAGCGCTCGACCCAGGCGAGCGCGATGTCGGCGATGGGGATCAGGCGTTCCTTGTTGCCCTTGCCGAAGGCCCGCACGAGGCGATGCTCGGCAATGATGCTGGTAGTGCGCAGGCCCAGAACCTCGCTGACCCGGCAGCCGGTGGCATACAAGACGTGCAGCATGGCCAGGTCGCGGACCGCCAGGTCGGTGGTGGGCTCCCGATCTAGCAGACGGGCGATGGCCCGGCGGCTCAGCACTTTGGGCAGCTTTTCTTCGAGTTTTGGGCCGAGCAAGCCCTCGGTCACATCGCCGTCGACTTCGCCTTCCGCTTGCAAGAATCGGTAGAAACCACGGATCGCGGCGGCGGCGCGGGCCACTGACGCTGGGGCGTGTGATTCGAGCAATTGGCCCAGGTGATGGTCGATTTGCTCCCGGCCTGGCAAGGCTCTGGAGCCTCGCAGAAGGCGTTCCAGGTCGTTTCTGTAGGCGGCCACGGTGTGGCGCGAAACCTGCAGTTCTGCCCCCAGATGGACCAAGAAATCGGCCATGGCCTGCTGTGGGGAACCACTCAGGTCCCCGCCGGTCGCCGGGTCCGTTCGCATGGCCGCATTCTCCCCGATGCGAGACGGATCGCAAATGAAGAAGCGCAGAGGTCGATGGCTTGCCTTGACGCCTCGTGGGGCGCTCCGTATCGTCCTCGCCCATTCGAGTCGGGGTTGTCCCAACGCGAAGTGTCCGAAACGTGTCCGAACGGTTCACCGAACTCCGGTAGCCACAGCATCATGCCAAAGCCGACGAAGACCGAGTTGACCAAGTACAGGCGCATCCTGAAGCAGCAACTCGCGACCTTGAAAGGTGACGTAGGGTCCATGCGCGACGAAGCGCTGCGGGCCTCTGACCAAGATGCCTCTGTCGACCACCTGGCCGATCAGGGGACCGATAACTACGACCAAGGCTTCATGCTTGGTCTTATCGAGAATGAAGAGGAGACCATCAAACTGATCGAGGAGGCCATCGATCGCATCGATGGTGAGGGTGATTGGAGCTTCGGCCAGTGCCCACAATGCATCGAAGCTGCGGAGGTAGCAGCGGCGAAGCCCGGCAAGAAGAAGGCCGGCAAGAAGGCTGAGGCTTGGATCCCGAAGGCCCGCCTCGAGTACCTGCCCTGGGCGCGCTACTGCGTGCAGCATCAGGAGACTGAAGAACGCAACCGCGAAAGCGCGTGAGTGCTCCCGCCGAAACCACGGACGGCAGCGAGGCGGCCTTCGGGCCGACCACGCCTGCCGAAGCCAAGGGTTTCGGTGGCAAGCTGCTGTTCTGGGTGCCGTGGCCGCTTCTGGTGGTTGCCGATTTGTGGAGCAAGTCGGCCGTGTTCGCTTTCATGGCTGAGCAATACCCCGGTCTTGCCGAAGAGGGCCGGCCTGGCTATCCCGTCTTCGAAGGCCCGATCAGCCTGGATTTGGTCACCTGGGGCAACACCGGCACGATCTGGGGGCTGTTCCAAAACGGTACCGTGGTGTTGATGGTGCTGCGATGCTTCGCCCTGGTTGGCCTGCTGTGGTTTGTGCGCACGACCTCGCGCGGCGCCAGGCTCCAACTCGTCGTGCTGAGCCTGGTGTTCGCCGGCGCGGTCGGAAACCTCTACGACAACTTCGTTCGGGACGATTCGTCGGTGCGGGACTTTCTGTATTTCACCGGCAACTGGCCGTGGGATTGGAGCTTTCCAGCCTTCAACATCGCCGACTCCTGCATCACGGTCGGTGCGATTGGCTTGTTTGTGCTGTTGTGGCGAGACGATCGCACCCCAAAAGCCAAATCGGTATCCTGATTCTACGATCGCTGTGCTCGAAACATCCCTAGCCACCCTCGAATTGGACAACCCGGTGCTTAGCGCCTCGGGAACGTTCGGGTCTGGTTGGGAAGGGCGGCAGTTCTCTGATCTCGCGATGGTTGGCGGCCTCGTCAGCAAGACGGTGACGCTGAAGCCGCGGCCGGGCAACCCGCCGCCGCGCATCCTCGAGACGCCGGCTGGCATGTTGAATGCGATCGGCTTGGAGAACAAAGGCGTCGACGTGTTCTTGCGCGACTCGTTGCCGCGCATGCACGAGCTTGCGGAAGCTGGCCGGGAGAAAGGCGATGGCAAGCACGGACCGCGCGTGGTCGTCAACATCGGCGGCAGCGTCGTTGAGCTAACCGAGCTGACGCGCCGCTTCTGCGCCGCGGGAGTCGATGCACTCGAGATCAACTTGTCGTGTCCGAACGTCGCGCATGGCACGCGTTCGTCGACCGACCCGGTGTTGACTGAGCAAGTCATCGCAGCGGTCAAGGCCGTCTCGACGGTGCCGATCTTCGCCAAGCTGACGCCGAACATCACAGATATCGTGCCGATTGCGGCGGCAGCCCAAAAGGGCGGCGCCGATGGCGTCACGTTGATCAACACGTTGGTCGGCATGGCCGTGGATTGGCGCAAGCAGAAGCCGGTGCTCGGCCATACGACCGGCGGCTTGTCGGGGCCGGCGATCAAGCCGGTGGCGCTGCGCATTGTCTACCAGGTGCGGCAGGCTTTGCCGACTTTGCCGATCCTCGCCGTTGGTGGCGCCCACTCGGCCGACTGTGTGCTCGAGTTCGTCTGCGCCGGTGCCTCGGCTGTGCAGTTCGGCACGTCGCTGTTCACCGACCCGACGTTGATGCCGCGCGTGGTCACAGATCTGCGCGAACGCCTGCGCAACGAAGGCACGACGATTCGCGAACTGTGCTCGGCGATGCACAAGAGCAGGGCGTCGGAGAATGCAGCAACCTGCAGTTCGGAGGGCGGCCGATGAAGCTCGATACCCTCAACCTGCAGATAGTCGAGAAGGCCGTCGCGATCTACCAAGGCCTGGCCTACGGCTCGATTACCCCGAAGAAGCGCTCGGCACCTGTCGGCGATGGTGGGGGCGTGCTGGGCATGTTCCACAAGGACTATGTCGAAGCCGTTCCGGGCTACACGTGCAGTCGCTACAGCATGCGGCTCGGCAATCGCAACTACCCCTTCATGAAGCTGCTCCTGCAGGAGCACCTGATCGCCGGTGAGTTCTTCTTCGCGGTCGACACCCATGACCAGATGGAGATCGGCCCGGAGTTTCCGGACTACGAGCAGTGGATGGCGGTGCGCAAGTTCAACTGTGAGTTGAAGCGGCGCATCGAAGAGAGCTTCGAACAGGCGGGTCTCGATACGGCAGCGGCGGTGCGTCGTTCTTTGGTCGAGACTTGCGGCGACCTCGGGCAGCCGTGTCGCGGTCTCGTTCTCATCGTTGATGACGAAGAGGACCTCGCAGCTGCCGTCGAAGTGTTGATCCAGCGCAGCGGCTTCCGCACCTGTAAAGTCTACGACGGGCGCAGCGGTGTCGCCGCGGCGCGCGAATGGATGCCGGACCTGGTGTTGCTCGATTACGAGCTGCCGGAGCTCGATGGCCTGAAGGTGATCGAAGAACTGCGCCAGGATGAGCTGACCAGCGAGATCCCGATCATCATCAACTCAGCGGCACGCATGACGATGGCGGACATCCAGAAGGCGGATGGCTTTCTGTCGAAGCCGTTCCCTGAGAGTCTGCTCAACGAGATGATCCAACGGGTGCTGACCAAGCGTTCGCGCCAGGCGGGATTTGCGGCGGCGAAGGCCAAGGCTCAGGGAGGCAAGGCCACCTCATGAGCGACCGCGGTACACAATTGCTTGGCACACGGGTCTCCCCGGGAGCAAGGGCAACGGGCTTCGTCTCGGCTGTGTTGTTGGTTGTGCTTCTGGCTACCAGTGGCTGGCCGGGCGAGACCCAGCCGCTTGTCGACAATACCCACGTCACCAGCTGCGAGGCCAATGCGGCTGTCGTCGGCCTCGCTGCGATAACGAAAGACCTGCGCTGGAGTGAGGCAGTCGCCGACGTTCGCGTCGACCTGCCGCGGGTGCCGCCACGCCACCGACGCGTCGACAGCTGGGGCCTGCCGCCGCCCCGCGCCCCCTGCTGCTAGGCGCCACGTTGCCCACTCTGCATGCCTTGTCTGATTGCCAGGCGATGGCGTGCACCGTTGTGATCGTTGTGCGTTCCGCCGGCGATCCGGCACCTGCTCCTCGCGCCGCGTGCACCAACCAATTTCCCATCTGTCTGTCATGAAACTCGACTTCGGCTCTCTCCCCTCCCGCATTGGTAAAGCCCTGCAGGGAGTCTTCGGCTCCGCGAACAAGCGTTCGCTCGCCATCTACAATCCTCTCGTGCAATCGGTCAATGACCTGTCGGACTGGGCTAAGGACCTGTCGCAGGACCAGATCCAGGCCGAAATCGCCGAGATGAAGAAGCAGGTCCAGGCCGACGAATTGACCCTCGACGATGCCTTGGCGAAGGTGTTTGCGATGACGCGTGAAGCGTCGTGGCGAACGCTGAGTCTGCGCCACTTCGACGTGCAGCTGATCGGCGGCGCCGTGTTGCACCACGGCAAGATCGCCGAGATGTCGACCGGCGAAGGCAAGACGTTGGCGGCGACGCTGCCGGCGGCACTCAATGCACTCAGCGGCAAAGGTGTCTACATCGTCACAGTCAACGACTACCTCGCCAAGCGTGACCGCGACTGGATGGCGCCGGTGTTCGAATACTTGGGGCTGACCGTTGGCGCCGTGCAGGGTTCGATGCCGCCGCAGACTCGTAAGGAAGAATACGGGTGCGACGTCACCTACGGCACGAACAACGAGTTCGGCTTTGACTACCTGCGCGACAACATGAAGTGGAACGCGGATGAGCAGGTGCAGAAGCGCCTCAACTACGCGATTGTCGATGAGGTTGACTCGATCCTGGTTGATGAAGCGCGCACGCCGCTGATCATTTCGGGAGAAGGCGAAGGCACGACGGATCGTTTCGTCATGGCCGATCGCATCGCTAGACAGCTGAAAGTCGACGAGCACTTCGAGGTCAAACTCAAGGAGCAGCAGTGCGTGCTCAATGAGGAGGGCATCGCGCGCGCCGAGAAGTTGGTCGGCGTCGAGAGTTTCTACAGCGACCCCGCGCACATGGAGTGGCCGCACTTGATCGAGACGGCGTTGCGCGCGCACCACGTCTACGAGAAGGACAAGAACTACGTCGTGGTCGAGCCCAAGGGCCCCGACGGCCAACCGCAGCCGGCCGAAGTCGTCATCGTCGACGAGTTCACGGGTCGTCTGATGCCCGGGCGTCGTTGGAGCGACGGCCTGCACCAGTGCGTCGAAGCGAAGGAAGGCCTGCCGCCGCGGGAAGAGAACCGCACGTTGGCGACGATCACGCTGCAGAACTACTTCCGCATGTTCGAGAAGCTGGCCGGAATGACTGGCACGGCGATGACCGAAGCGGCCGAGTTTTCGCGCATCTATGACCTCGACGTCGTGCAGATTCCGACCAACCAGCCGAACACGCGTAACGACATCAACGACCAGATCTACCTCGATGGGGGAAGCAAGCTCGAGGCGATCGTCGAGGAGATTCGCAGCGAGAGTGCGAACGGTCGTCCGGTGTTGCTCGGCACGACTTCGATTGCCAAGTCCGAAACCATTTCGGATGCGCTCAAGGCTGCCGGCATCGAGCACAACGTGCTCAACGCCAAGCAGCACGAGCGTGAGGCCGAGATCATCACGCAGGCGGGCCGCAAAGGCGCGATAACCGTTGCGACCAACATGGCCGGTCGCGGCACCGACATTGTGCTCGGTGGCAAGGCCGAAGCCCTGTGGGAGAATCAATGCAAGGCGCAGGGTCTTGAGGCTGATTCGCAAGCTGCGACGTCGTTGCTCAAGGAACTCAAGAAGCAGTGCGAAGCTGAACACGAAGAAGTGATCAGTCTCGGTGGCCTTTACGTGCTCGGCACCGAGCGCCACGAAGCGCGCCGGATCGACAACCAACTGCGCGGTCGTTGTGGACGTCAGGGTGATCCGGGTCAGACCAAGTTCTTCCTGAGTTTTGACGACGACTTGATGCGTATTTTCGCGCGTGACTGGGTGCGCACGATGATGGAACGCATGGGCTTGAAGTCCGGCGAAGTCATTGATAGCCCGATGGTGTCACGTGGCATCGCCAAGGCGCAGAAGAAGGTCGAGGCGCGCAACTTCGATATCCGCAAGCACCTCATCGAATACGACGAGGTGATGGATAAGCAGCGCAAGTTTATCTACACGCAGCGGCAAGAGGCGCTCGTGTATGAGGGGCTGCGCGACAAGATCCTCGGCATGTTCGAGGAGGTGCTTGAGCCCATCGTCGAGACCTACTCGACCGACAAGGACAAACCGATCGATTACGACGAGATCCGTAGTTGGGTCTTCCATCGTTGTGACGACGAACTCAGCTTGGCCAACATCGAGCAGGTGCCGCGTGAGGAATTGTTCTCGTGGATCATGGAGCGCGTCGAGAAGCTGCATGACGCGCGTGCCGAGATCTACGGCGAGGACTGGAACGATGTGCAGCGCTTCTTGGTGCTCGAGACCATCGACAACAAGTGGAAGGACCACCTGTACGCGATGGATGTCTTGAAGCAGGGCGTTGGCTTGCGCAGCTACGCGCAGGTCGATCCGAAGAACGAATACAAGCGCGAAGGATTCGAGAAGTTCCAGCTGCTCAAGATCGAGATTGCCGAGCACATCTGTGGCTTCATCTACAAGCAGAAAGCAACGGATACGCTGCGCGACGTGGTTACCGGCAAGCTGCAAGGCCAACGTCAGCAACAGGCGTCGCAGCAGCAGATGCCGCAGACACCCGAAGAACTGGAGGCGTTGTTTGAGTCGCTGATCGCTGCTGGCAAGGTGCCTCAGGAAATCCTTGACCGCATGGAAGGTGGTGAGAAATTTGTGCTGAAGGCGACGCCGCAGGGACTCGTGCTGCAGCAGGAGGACGTCGACAACTCGCACGTTGGCTCGGCCAACCCGGGTGAGGCACCGGCCGCGCTGCCGCCGAAGCCGTCGCCGGCCAAGCGCCTGGCGCCGGCCCGTCCGCTGGGCCAAATGGGTGTTGGTCAGATGGCAGGCGGCATGCAGGCGCCGAAACCCCAGCAGGCGCCCACAGGATTGAAGTCAAAGCGCGCACCCGGTCAACCCAAGCCTGGGCGCAATGAGCCGTGCCCGTGTGGCTCGGGCATCAAGTACAAGAAGTGCTGCTCGCCAGGCTTCGACTAATGCCTGCGGACCCAAGCTCACCTGATTCGGAGGTCCAAGGGCCACCGACGCCTGCCATGCCATTGCCACATAGTGGCGTGCGTGGTTGGTTGACGATGGGCATCTACCAGCCGCTGTTCTTGCTGGCGTTTCTGATCTACAGCCCGGTCCTGTTGTGGCGGCTGTTGTTCGCACGCAAGGGCAAGAACGGTAGTAGCGGCAGTTGGCGCGAACGCATGGGCTTCGTGCCGCGGCTCTCGGGTGAGCGTGCGTTGGTTTGGATCCACGGTGTGTCGGTCGGCGAAGTCAAAGCTGCCAGCAACTTTGTTGCGCAACTGCAGCGGCTGCGCCCCGACATCGATCTGGTCATCTCGACGACGACTCCCAATGGTCGCCTGGTGGCGCGCCAGGAGTACCCGAACCTGCCGGTCGTGACCTACCCGTTGGATCTCGCCAACTTCCCCGGCCGGGCACTGTCGCGATTGCGGCCGCAGTGCGTGCTGCTGATGGAATTGGAGATCTGGCCCAACTTCCTGCAGGCGGCGCGCAAGCGGAACATCCCGGTCGCGGTCATCAACGGCCGCATCAGCGAACGCACCTTCAAGGGCTATCGCATCGCGCGCGGTCTGCTGCCCCAGCTCGATTTGATCAGCAAATATTGCGTGCAGGACCGCGCCTACCAACGGCGACTGCTCGACCTGGGCGTCGATCGCACGCGTGTGTTTGTCACCGGCAACATGAAGTACGACAGCGTCGACATGGGGCAGCACGAAGAAGCTGCCGCCCAGTTGCGCCCGTGGTTGTCGGCGGTCGGGCAACGTGTGCTGGTCACCGGCTCAACGCACGACGACGAAGAGTCTTTCGTGCTCGATACGGTGCTGGCGATTCGTTCTCGCACGAAGTTGCCGGTTCGCATTGTGCTCGTGCCCCGACATCCCGAGCGTTCGCTCTCGATCTGCGAAATCGTGCAGCAGAAGGGCCTGCGCGCCATTCGTTGGAGCGAGGTCGCCGACAGTCTGGCTCCGCTCGCGCCAGATGACGTGCTTGTCGTCGATACCATTGGTCAGTTGCAGTGCTTCTACGCGGCCTGCGATGTTGCGTTTGTCGGCGGCAGCCTCGTGCCGCACGGTGGCCAGAACATACTCGAGCCCGCCGCCCTGGGGCGTGCGGTGATCTTCGGTCCCCACACGGCGAACTTCCGTCGCGACGTCGAGCTCTTGCTCACGGCCGACGCGGTGGTGCAGGTGCCGGATCGGGCGCAGTTCGCGACGCATCTGGAGTCTCTGCTCCGCGATGAGCAGCTGTGCGCCGGCTACGGCGAGCGGGCCCGTCGGGTCATTACTCAGAATCAGGGCGCGACGGCGCGCACGTTCGATCTGGTTGTCGATCTGGTCGACGCAGCTCGCCACGAGCGTTGACGCCGCTTGGCTGCATTGGCTACCGTGCCACTAAATGAATTGTCCGTGCACCAGTGGCCAGCAGTTTGCCGAATGCTGCGAACCGATCATCAAGCAAGAGCAGGTATCGACGACCGCCGAGCAGTTGATGCGGTCGCGCTACAGCGCCTACGCGCTAGGCCACGTTGATTGGATCATCGATAGCCAGTCGCCCGACGGTCGGGCCCACGTCGATCGCAAGGCCACCGCAGAGTGGTCGAAGCGCGCCGAGTGGCACCGGATGGAAGTGCTCGAAGTGCAGCAAGGAGGAGAAGGCGACACCGAGGGCTTTGTCGACTTCAAGGCCTACTACACGATTGGTGGCGAGGACATCGCGCACCACGAGGTTGCCAGCTTCCGCAAGGAAGATGGGGTGTGGTTCTTTGTCGACGGCGTCGAAGTGAAGCCGCGCCCGTTCCGCAACCTCGACAAGAAGATTGGCCTGAACGAGAAGTGTCCTTGCGGCAGCGACAAGAAGTACAAGAAGTGCTGCGGCAAGCCGGGCGCCACGGTCTAGCGAACCTGCGCACGCCGGCGCAGAACGATCGTAAGGAGCACGGTTGCGCCGACAATCTCGACGCTGCCGGCGACGGCAAAGGCCAGCATGTAGCCATCGGCATCGTTGCCAGTGGCGCTGCCGATTGCGATCAGTTCGCCACAGCATAGTGGGCCGAGCAAGAACCCGAGTGAGCCGGCCGTGTGGAATGCCGCGATCGCTGTGCTGCGGCCGATGCCCTGCGCGCGATCCAGCAACCACAGCAGAGTCGGAATGAACATCACTGCCGACGCGATGCCGCAGATCGGCATGATGAACCACAGCGCCTCTGTCGGAGCGAACCCTACCGTGACCACCGCGAGGCCGTAGACCAGGCTGCCAATTGCGACCATGCGCAGGCGCGACCAACGTTCGGCCGCTCGGCCGAACGGATAGGAAAGCAGCGCGAACGGAAACAGGAAGGCGCCAAGCAGTTTGCCGATGGTTGGATGATCCGCGTTGTGCAAGTCGGCGAGCAAGAGCGGGAAGCCGGTTGTGAAGAAGCCGACGGTGAAGCGATCGATGAGCGCCAGCAACAGCGGAGCGCGCAAGCCTGGTTGTCGCCGGACGGCGCCGAGCAGTTCGCGGTAGCTGTGTTCGTTGCGTGTTGCGATATCTGCTGGTAAGAGCCAGATTGCGAGCACTGCCGCAACCGCGAGCAGCATCGAGGCCCAGTGCAGCGTCATGACCGGTTGGTCTTTGCCAAGCAAGCCACCAATGACGGCGCCGGTAGCGACACCCAGGGTCAGGCCGGCGCCGACGGCACCGAGGGCGCGGCCTTTGCGTTCGCCGGCACGGTCCGCGACCAGGCTCATCACTAGTGTCAATGCGCCAATGTGCGCGGCCCCTTCGAGCAGGCGCAGCACCAGAAACGTAGGGTAGGCCGTTGCATGCGTCAGCGCCTGCATCAGGACCGCGTCGGCGAACAGCGCCCACAGGCACAGGCGCCTTCGTCGGCCGGTGCGGTCGACGTGCAAGCCGATCAGTGGTGTTACGATCAGCGCACCGATCATGTTCGCGACCATGAACAGTGTCGCAAGTGAGACGGACACGTCGAAGCGTTCGACGACGAGGCCGCGCAGAACCGGCACCGGCAGCGTCTCTGGCACCATCAGCACAAACGTCAGTGCCCCGAGCAGCAGAATGCGCCCGTGGCTCATCGGCGCCGAGGTCAGGCTTTCGTTGCTAGGGTTGCTCACTGCTTGTGGGGGTCAACTGCCAGCGACCGTCGTGCTCGGAAGCACGGCCCTCATCGCTGAGTTTTTCGAGGCCTGCCAGCAGTGAGCGAGCTGCATACGGAAACAGGCTTGGGTTAGCGTCCCAGTAGACCCTTGGCAGCAGCTGTTCGATGGTGCCGGGCTCAACGCCCAGGACCCTGAGCAACGTTGCTTCGCGCTGGCGCCGGTGTCGGATGTACTTCTGAACGAGCCTCTGGCCGTTGCGCACGGCAGGGCCGTGAGCTGGGTAGAGCGTCGTCATCGCTAAGGTGCTGAGGCGTTCGAGGCTCTGCATGTAGGTCTGCAAATTGCCTTCGGGCGGGTCGATGATGATCGTGCTGATCGTCGACATCATGTCGCCGGCGAGCATCGCACCGTAGCGCGACTCGACGAAACATAGGTGGCCCTGGTCGTGGCCGGGCGTGTGCACGGCGGTCAGGTGCCAGCCGCTGGCTCCATCAGGGGCATTGCCGAGGTCGATCCGGCCGCCATCTTCGATTTTGTCGCCGCGCGGAATCGAAGTGTCAATGCGATCGAGGGTCAGCGGGTGGCCATGAACCCTCAGGTCGCGCGCCTGGCAAAGTGCGTGCACGCCGCCGACGTGATCCGGATGGTGGTGGGTGATCAGTACGCCCTGAAGCTCGGCACCGTTTGCGGTTAGTTCGTCGAGCAAGTCGAGCAGGCGCCGTTGTTCGGTTGGGTCGGGGGAGCCTGGGTCGACGATCCACAAG
>JAPYTD010000157.1 GCA_029936315.1 Planctomycetota bacterium
CATCCCGCGCCGCTTCAAGTCTGTGAGTAGTGCCGCGGCAGGGCGGTCCATCTCGTGCGCCATGTTGCTGTGGTCGCGGGGGAGATCTTCATGGCTGTCCCAGTTGCGTCGGGGGTGACCGTTATCGGCACCGCTCCAGATTTGCACGAACCGAACCCCGCGTTCGAGTAGTCGTCGTGCCACCAGGCAGCGCCGACCGAAGTCCGCCGTTGGATTCTGATCGACGCCATAAAGGTCGCGGACTTCGTGGGTCTCATTTGTGATGTCGAGCGCTTCGGGTGCGCTCAGCTGGAGGCGTGCCGCTAGTTCGTATGATGCGATTCGCGCTTCGAGTCGTGGGTCGTCGGCACGCCCTTGTTGGTGTAGTTGGTTTAATTGTCGAAGCACGCTGCGACCTTCGGTCTCACTCTTCGGGTTGATGAACGACGTTTGCTTTGGTGGAAATAGGTTGGTGATTGGCTCGGGGCGATCCAGGCGAATCATCGTCGCCTGATGTTGGGTCGGTAGAAAACCCGCTGACCAGTTGCGCGGTCCACCTGGTGCGAACCCGCGTGCGTCTGGCAGCACTACGAAGGTCGGCAAGTTGTCGTTGCTTGAGCCTAGGCCGTACGAGGCCCAGGCACCCATAGACGGAAATCCAGGTAGCGGAAAGCCCGTGCATTGGAGGAACGTCGCTGGTCCGTGCACGTTGCTGGTGCTGACCATGCCGTGAAGGAAGGCGATGTCGTCCGCGCACGTGGCGAGGTGTGGCACCAAGTTGCTAATCCACTTGCCGCACTTGCCGTGTTGTCGCCATTTCCACGGGCTCTGCATGACGGCACCGGGCGCACTCTGGAATAGCTCGACTTTGCCACCCGGATCAAACTTCTCGCCATGGCGGCGGATCAATTCGGGCTTGTAGTCAAAGCTGTCACACTGACTGGCAGCTCCGGACATGAATAGTTGGATCACGCGCTTCGCCTTTGGCGCATGAGTAGTCCTTTGATCGCGCGCAAGCATCTGTGCAAGCGCTACCGCGCCGAGGCCGCCACCCGAATGTTGCAGGAACTGTCGTCGGGATAGCATGGTCAGTCGATGAACAAAAACTCGTTGAGGTTGAATATGAGTCGACACATGCTCGGGAGTCCGTGTTCCTTTGCGTAGCTCGACATGATGTTTGACTCATCAGGCGATGGTGGGCGTCCGAGCGCGAGTTGGAAGGCGTAGTCAACCTGCTGAGGGGCCGTCGCAGCTGCGTCGGCGAGTCTTGCCGCGAAGTGCTCCGCCTGGCTGAGAACAAATCGATTGTTGCTCATCACCAGTGCTTGCAGAGCGGTCAGCGTTGTATGGCGGGTGGGGGTTAGGATGGATGCATCAGCGCAGTCGAGCGCCTCGAAGAAGGGGTCTGGCACACTCCGAACGATGTGGCGGTAGATGCTGCGTCGCCACGCGCCGTGACCGTCGGCCGCGAAGTCTTCGTAGCTGTAGTGTGGGGAATGGTCGTCAACAAAGCCAAACCAGCGCGCCGAAGGCCCTCCCATTGTCAGGTCGATTTTGCCACTAACCACAAGCATGGTGTCGCGAATAGCCTCTGCCTCAAGGCGCCGTCGTGGCATACGCCAGAGCAGCGTGTTGCCTTGGTCTTGGCGATGTGCGAGATCTGTTGCGGTGCGCGGTGACGAAGATTGGCGGTAGGCTGAGCTGGTCAGGATCATGCGATGCAGTTGCTTGAAGGAGCCGCCGCCATCGCGGAACCACACCGCTAGCCAATCCAGTAGTTCTGGATGGCTAGGTTTGCTGCCCATGCGCCCGAAGTCGTTGGGCGTGTCAACCAACCCACGGCCGAAGTGGTATTGCCAGACACGATTGACGATCGATCGCCAAGTCAGTGGGTTGTCTTTGTCTGCGATCCAATTGGCCAAAGCTGCGCGGCGTTGTCCTTCTCCCGCCTCTGGTGGCAGTTCGAAGTGATGGCTGAGAGTTGGGAGGCATGACAGTGCGCCCGCCGTCATGAGGTCGAGCGGCTGTTTGACATCGCCGTGTGCGAGCAGGTGCACGGGGCGAGGCTTTGTGGGGGCGGTGAAGTTGCCGCTACCTCGGAAAGAGCTTGATGCGGCGTAGACCATGCGGCCGCCTCGATGCGCTGCTACATCCGTCAGATAGCGCATACCCCAAGCGCCGCCCGCCTCGATCGTATCCATCGCGGTTACTGGCGCCTGCGCCGCGATGTTGTTGCCGTTTTCCAATACGACCAACTCTCCGAGTGCAAAGATCCAGTCTTTGGTGCGTTCGAAGAGTTGCGTCGCTGTGACTCTCACATATCGCGCTCGCTTGCCCTTGCCGGCGAATCGCTGTGGAGCATCTTGTGGGCTCTGATAGTCCTGGTTGGTGTGATCCGCGATCGAAGTGGCCGCTTGGAAGTCGGCGTCGTTCGATGCCTCAATACGAAAGCGAATGGGGAAGCCAAATCCCGGCCCTGGATGGCCGCCAAATACTTCATGAGCTGGGTATAGCAGGATCTCCTCGATGTTGTGCGGCTTGCCCAGGTCGACTTGGACCCATTTGTCTTGGTCTTTCGTGTCGGTGATCTTGCTGTGGTAGCCCAGCGTGTTGGCGGTTGAGGTTATGTGCTTGTTGGTGCCAACGTCTTCGTAGGAGCGGTCGGCTCGTTCAACGCCGGCAAACACTGTCTGAAGTTGGTAGTAGTCACGTTGCGGGATGGGATCAAATTTGTGATCGTGACAGCGTGCGCAAGTGGCCGTGGTGCTGACGAATGTCGACATGACGGTGTGCACCATGTCATCCCGATCTAAGGAGCGCGTGATCGCCTTGTCGACGGTGCCCTCGCGTAACTCAACGTGGCCCACGAAGTCCCAGGGACCTGCCGCAATCAAACCAAGCGCCACGATGCCGTCTGATGTGCCGGGGTAGAGCACGTCGCCGGCGAGTTGTTCTTTGGCGAATCGGGTATAGGACTTGTCTTCGTTGAACGAGCGGATCACCCAGTCGCGGTAGGGCCAAGCATTGGTTCGCAGTTTGTCTTTGTCGTATCCGTGCGTCTCGCCGTAGTGCACCACATCGAGCCAGTGTCGCGCCCAGCGTTCTCCGTAGCGCGGCGATGCGAGCAACCGATCGACGAGTCGCTCGTAAGCTTCTTCGCTCGCATCGTTCGTGAATGCTTTGATCTCGGCCAGAGTTGGCGGCAGACCATGCAGGTCGAACGTCAGGCGGCGGATTAATGTGCGACGATCCGCATCAGGTGACGGGGAGAGTCCTTTCCCCTGCATTTTACTGAGCAGGAAGGAGTCTATGGGCGTGCGAACCCACGCTGATTCCGATGTCGGTGCTGCTGTTGCTCGCAGAGGAGTTTGGGACCACCACAAATCCACCTGGGCGCGGAGGCACCCAGTTGTCAGCATCAAGAAGGCTATGGCAGCAAGGCGAATCACGGCAACGGGTGCCGATCATAGCAGTCTGATGGTCGTGTTGCGTAATCGCTAAAGAAGACGTGGCGCGACGGCACGACGCATGTGGGTCATGGAGCCACAGGTGTTGATCGAGCGGTTGCTAGCCTTGGGGAGAGCGCGA
>JAPYTD010000158.1 GCA_029936315.1 Planctomycetota bacterium
CTGCTTCTCGTTGAAGTCTTGATTCAATCCGTCGATCGACAACAGCGCGATCAACGGCACGAAGAACGCCGACCAGGCCACGGCGTGACGCATGCCCGGCACCACGGCGGCTCGCACGCCGCTCCCGGTACCCAGGTCGTCGCCGAGCGAACGCTCTCGCGCCTTCCAGATGAAGCCGTCGTAGTAGTAGTGCAGCAACGCAGCGGTGAGGAAGATGCCGATCCAAATGCGTTCTCCGAGTTCGCCGTCGGCCAGGTTGTGGCGACCGAACGCGTCCAGCGCACCGAACGCGACCATCAGCACCAAGAACAGCACCGCGGCCATCTTGGTCGGGGAGAACATGCGCTTGAACCACGTCGTCACTCCGGGCCGTTTCACCCGACTCCTGCAGGTGATCCACGTGATCGCGAAGTACTGCACGTCGTGGAAGAACTCGTAGAGCACGTGCGCAATCAGCACGTTCGGCAGCCAACTGAACGCAAACCAGTAGTAGCCGATCGTCGTCACGTGCATGAACTGCTTCTGCCAGCTCCACGGTTTGCCGCGCACGATGGCCGCGCCGAGGTTGACGACGTAGGTGATTCCGACGACGAAGCACAAGACGGTCACCACCGTCTGCACCGCATCGACCGTCGACGCGGACGGTAGCGCGACCCCGGCGGTCAGGAACAACTTGCCAAACATGACGATGGCACCGTCGTTGAGTGTGACCGCCGCAAGAAACCCGGTGACCACCAACGCCTTGTCGAGTAGCGCCGTGAACCAATGGAACGAGCCGACCTTGATGTCATAGATGCGGGCGAAACCAAACGCCTGCGCCAGCCAGTGCCAGAACGCCCAAGCCGCGACGGGGAGCATCAACTGCGGGCCGTTGCCGTTGGCATTCAGCCCGACACAGGTCACCAGCAGCACGACCGGCGCGACCAGGAAGCGAACCCGAAAGCGCGCGAACAGATCGCGGTCGCCATAGGCCCGCACAAACGTCGCCAGGTAGTGACCGGTCGCCGTCAACAGGATCAGTTTGGTCAGCAGATCCGCGCCCCAGTTCATGCGTGCGGCCGTCAGCAGCGGCCAGGTGACAAACGGGACGCCGAGAATCAGCAGCAGGTCGTAGCGAGCCGACCGAAACCACGGGGACGGTGTCGGAGCAGAACTAGCGGGGGCAATCGTGGACGTGGACATGGTGAGGGCGCTTCAGTTTAGCTCGCAAACATCACTTGCCCTTGGCAATCTTCGCGCGCAACAGTTCGAGCGCCTTGTCCAGGCTGGGATCGCGGTCCTTGAAGTCCCGGCTGGTGCACGGCACGACCACGTCGGGGGCGATGCCTTCGCCCTCCCAGCAGGTACCGTCCGGCCGCAGCGCCTGCCAGCTCGGCAGCATGATCGTGATGCCGTTGCCGAGATCGTGCGGCTTCGGATTGCCGCTGCTGCCGCTCGTCGTCTGGCCGACGATCATCGCATCCCGGGCCTGCTTCATCATCAGCACGAAGGACTCGTTGGCACTCATGACCCGCGGCCCGGCGAGCACCGCGACCGGCCGGTCGTAGACCGCGTCATGGCCGGTGATCTTGCGATCGTGGATCTCGCCGAAGCCATCGGCACCGGGGCCGGTGCGGCTGCGATTGCGCGCGTAGACGTGCGTGCCTTCGACAAACCAACTGGCAACCTGACGCGCGATGCGTTCGTCACCACCAGTATTCATGCGCACGTCGATCACCAGCGCCTTGGCGTCCATCATCTCGGCGATGGCCCCCACCAGGCGTTCGACATCGACCTCCTCCTGCCAACCGATGATCAGCAGGTAGCCGATGCCATCCTTGGTTCTCGCCTTGTAGGCGCGAGAACTGATGCTCTCGAGTTTGAACAACCGACGTACCGCGAACGTGCGATACAGCGGATCGATCAACGGCTTCCAGGTCGTGTAGGTGGTCTCGCCGTAGCGCACGCTCAGGTGCATGTCCGCCGCCTTGCCGAGCATCCTGGCGGCCTCGACCGCAAAGGCGCGGTCCGTGCGCGCGGCGCGCAGCACCGGTCCGTGCTCGGCTCGCAGCTGTGCCCACTCCTTGATCTTGCGGTCGCGGTAGGAGTAGCGCTCATCCAGCAGTTGCTCGAGCTTGAGGACCGCCGCTTCGTTGCGCTTGTGTTGTTCGGCAACCGGGCGAGGGTTCGCCGGCAACGTCGTGAACTGCCACTTGATGATTGGCAGCGGGGTGCCGGCTTTGGAGCGGATCTTGCGCGCGCTAGAGCAGTTGAGGCTGAGTTCGTATTCGACGTCCGGCTTGAGCTCAACAGTCAGCAGAAGCTTGCGTGGACTCTGCCACTGGGGACGTGCGGTGAACTTGGGGAAGGACTTGCCGCCGCCACAGATCGAGTGGCCGCCGCGATCCATGTCCACGTCGAAAACCACCACGAGCTCGGTCGTCGCCGGATCCACAGTGGTCGCAAGGTTCTCGGGAATGCGCGAGACGATTTTCGGCCACACCCGTTCTGGTTTGGGTGCCTGCTCTTCCTGCGCGGCTAGGAATCCACAGACAGACAACAACAACAGAAGGGACCGGATCATGGCGTAACGAATCATGGCGCAGAGACGTGCTCAGAACGATATCTCATGAGGCCCCCATGGGACGAGACCGAGGGCGGGACCCCACGACGGGCGACCTACCGCAGCACTCCCTAGGCCCGAAGGCCAGCACGGGCTCATCGGAGCAGTGCCAGTACATGAGCCAGTACATGAAAACGGGGCTGCCAATGGCAGCCCCGTTTTCTGGCGGTCACTGAAGGTTCCAGAGACCGCATCGTGTCGTTCGGACTAGTTGCCGACGACAGCCGCGGTGGCGTTCGACAGCACGAAGCCGAAGGCGTTCGCGGGCAGATCGAGCACCGCGGCCTGCTGGAAGAACTCGAAGCACATGAGCGCCGGGTTGTTCGGGATCGCGAAGGCCCACGGGTTCGGACCCGGAGCAGCGATCAGCAGGTCGGTGGCATCCACGCTCGTCGCCAGTTCACAGCCCGAAGCACCCAGGATGGCCAGGTCGAGCGGCAACGGCAGACCGTTGAAGATGGTGTTGCTAACGCCAATCACCATCAGGACGGCGGCCGGAGTGGCCAGACCACTGTCAACGTCAAGGCCGAGGTTGCCACCGAGTTGCGGCAACGACGTCACGGACACGCTCGGCACAACACCGGCCGAGTTCGCGCAACCGTTGGCGTAGCTGCCAGCCGAAGCGTTGTTCGACAAGCTGCACTGCTCGTAAGCGATCGTGCCGTTCCACAGACGTGGCGTGAACGCGCACGGGCCGAGCAGCGAGGTCGACGAGCAGCCGACACCATTCGGGTGGATGACGATGTCCGCGTTGCCGTACGGCGACGCAGCCGGGCCGTTGGTGTAGCCGATTTGGATGGCCGCGCCGACTGGGTTGATGTGGTACAGAGCCACACCGTAGTCACCTGTCGGCAGGTAGAACGAGCTGTTCAGCGTGATCGTGACCAGCTCCGGGTTGGCAACGGGGCCACCACCAGCTGCGATACCCGAGCCCGAGCCCGCGAGGGTCCAGTTGGC
>JAPYTD010000159.1 GCA_029936315.1 Planctomycetota bacterium
GATTCGTCCTGCATGGTGTTCATCTGTCGGGCGCACCTGAAGCGTTGGCAGAAAGAGCCTGCCGATCTACACAACTTGGCGTTGGCCAACGTTCGGAACCTGGGCGGCTCGAAGTCCTGAAGCTGGGCCCACAAACGACCGATAGCTAGGCCATGTGGCTGTGGGTCGGTCTCGGGTGGTGTGTTCTCGCAGTCGGCGTTGCCGTCTTGCACCATCGTCTGCGTCGAGCTTCTGGGCAGTATTCACCTGAGGTTGCTGCGTTTGTGCTCAGACTTGAGAACGAACTTCTGGCTGCGCACCCCGACGTGCAGTTCCTCGGTATGCTGCCGGACCGATTCGCCTGCCTAATGTCCGTGGATGGCCAGGAGACTCCGGTCAGTTTGTATGAGGCATTCCGGCACGCTGAGGCCTTCCCCGAGAGCTTTGCGCGAATGGTGGCACGGTTACTCAGCGACATCCGCGAGGTCGGCCTCGATCGCGTCGATGACCTGGAGTTTGCGACCGCCTCGCCGCTGCTCATGCCTCAGGTTCGCAGCCGTGAGTGGCTCGAACAGCAGGGCACGTTCGGTGATTCCGGACTGGTGAACACGACCCTCAACGACGAGTTGGTCACGGTCTACGTCGTCGATGATTCGTCCTGCATGGTGTTCATCTGTCGGGCGCACCTGAAGCGTTGGCAGAAAGGGCCTGCCGATCTACACAACCTGGCGTTGGCCAACCTTGCGAGCCTTGGCGACAACGGTCTGCGCGACGCGAGCACCGGGCCCGTGTTGCTGCAATCGGGCGACGGCTTCGATGCGTCACGCCTGTTGCTACTGCTTCAGGAAGAAGGCTTGCTGGTCGCCATTCCAGAGCGTGACACGCTGTGGATCGGACCGGAAGAAGGTCAGAACCTTGAGCAGTTGATGGCGGTGACCGAGCAGATCTCGGACCGTTCGCAGTATCCCGTGTCGCCTTCGCTGTTCCGCGTCAAAGACGGCCGTTTGCAGCCGGTGCAAGAGTCGAACTGACTTCGACCGATGTCACATCTGGGACGGTGAATTGCTGGCTGCGATCGCTGGCTAGCGGATCCTGCAGTTCGTAGGTGCCCGGCGCGAGTCGCAGGCTTGTGGTGATGCCGCGCTGCAATGCCAGGCCCGACGAGCTGTGCAGCATCGGCAACCACTTGCGGTCGTCGACGCGTTGTAAGCGCAGCGGACCTGCCCTCTCGACGTTGGTTGGCAGGTTGATTTGCACGTCGTGCACGCGGCCGTTGAGCTTGACGATGGCTGCGGAAGTGCCGTTGGCCGCCTCTATGTCGACGATCTGGCGGGCGATGTAGCCGTGGCGTGCATGCGCTCGCCGAGCCGACAGCGTTACCGTCAGCCTGGTGCCGGCCGCAGCGTGGACCTTTGCTTGCAGCGTGCCGTCCTGGCCAGCGCTGGCTTCGCTCAGTGGCAACCAATGGAAGTCGGCGCCCGTTAGCGTGTGGAAGGTGGCGACACCAGCATCGGTGCCATGCAGGAACTCGGGCACGTTGACGATCTGGATCGGTATTTGGACCCGTTCGTCCCGCAATGGCTCGATCGCGGGCACGGAGCTGGTTTCGATCCCAGCGATTGGTGGCAGTCGCTTTGGCGCCGACGGCTGTTCGAACTCTGGTGCCACATAGCGCTCGGTTGCGCCCGGTAACGCGTCGCGGCCGATCGCCAGGATCAGCGCGTAGAGCACCGTGCCGAGTGCGACGGCGATGAGCAGCGAAACGAGAATCGTTGCGAAAGTGCGGATGGTTTGGCTCCGTGGGGGAGCGGCTACCTTACCAGCACAACGCCGCGCGCAACCAGCTTCCCGAACTGGTTGGCGCCGCTTGTGGCGGCGCCTGCCTACTGGGTGTTACCGGCCGCGACGATTGCCGCCGCCGCGATTGCCGCCACCACCACGACGGCCGCCCTGTCCGCCGCCACCCGGGCCGCGGGGAGCATTGCCATTGGCTGCCGGCGTGGCGACTACCGCGCCAACGGGTACGGTGACCACCTCTTCGCCGACGACGACCACTGGTTGCGTCGTGACGGCTCGGTTGCGCGCCTGCATCACGAGCAGGTAGCTGCCGCCCGGAACGTTCTCGAATGAGAAGGCGCCATCGCGAATGCGGGCGTCAAATGCGCCGTTCTCTCGGAGCCACGTGCCTAAGTTCTCGGTGGGGGCGACAACCTGATTGGGCACGACCGAAACGCGGCCACCGATGGTCTTGATGTCTACGCCAGCTTCGGCCGTCATCGTTCCCTTTAGCGAACCGGTCTGCAGTGAGTAGGTGCGCACGAGCACGTCGTCGCCGAACACCTGGAGTGGCTCCTTGAGCAGCACGCCACCGCGGCGCGATGCCGAGATGCGGAGTTCGTAGAGCCCGGCGGCCACATCCTTGATCGAGAACTCGCCGGATGCTGAGACGGTCGCGTTCTTGTTGCGGCCAAACATGCGGCTAAGGCCGCCCCAACCGCGACCACCTGATTCGTTCGTCGTGGTCTCGGTTTCCTTCTTGCGCAACTCAATCGAGAAGCCGGTCGCGTTGTTGCCGTTGTGCAGCACGGTGCCTTGCACGATGCCGACCAGTGGCCTCGTCAGCGTCATGTTCCACTCGGCGTCTTTGCCACCGCGAACGTTGACGTCGGCGACCAGGTTGCCGGTGATGAAGTCGGGACCGAGTTGCTGCATCAGTTGTCGCGTCGAGCCAATCCAACTGCGCACGACGTAGTTGCCCATCGCCAGGCCTTCGAGGCGGTAGCTGCCGTCGGCTTCGACCTTACCGGTCTTGAAACTGTTGCTGCCACCTCGTCCACCACGGCCGCCAAACATGTTTGGCATGCCACCGTTCTCGGGCAGCATCACAGCACCAACGCTGACTTGGCCGAGTTCTTCGGCGCGGAAGCCGGTGACCGTGCCAACGATGCTGCCGAGTGGCTGCAGGAGAAGTTCGAAGTCCGACTTGTTGTTGTCGAGCTGGAACGGCTCGCCGCGCTTGTCGGTGAATCCGGTGGCCTTTGCCGTCAGTTGGAACACGCCGGGCGGCACGTGCGTGAAGACAAACAAGCCGTCTTCGTCGGTGCGCGCGTCGAGTTGCAGGTTCGCACCGTTGCGGCCGCGCATCCAACTTTGGGCCATGCGGGCGAAGTCGAAGCCACGGCCGCGATTGTCACCGGTCCTGCCGCCGCTGTTGTTGCCTCCGGCCTGGGTGCCGTCTTCGAGCGTCGACGTGCGCATTTCGACCTCAGCATTGGCGATCGGCTCGCCGCGATCGTCGAGCACGACGCCTGCGACATAGATGCCTGGGTCGAGCGCAATCGTGAGATCAGGTGCCGGAGTTGAGTGACGAACTTCGATCTCCTGGGATTGGTAGCGCGCGTAGTTCGGCGCCTCGATGATGATCTGGTAGACGCCTTCTTGCAGGCCGTCTGCGACGAACTTGCCTTCGGAATGAGTCTGCGCCTCGCTGGCGTTGTCGCCACCACGGCCGCGACTACCGCGATCCCCGCCGCG
>JAPYTD010000073.1 GCA_029936315.1 Planctomycetota bacterium
CGGGTCGATCGAGTGTCAGCGTCGCAACGCCGTCGTTGTCGGTCTCGAAGTGGACGTAGTAGTTACTCCTGGCTAGTTGCAGAACGATGCAGGTTCGCGGTCGAGGTCGTAGATACAGCCAGTTGGCCGTTCGCGTAGCAACATGCACACCGCGTCAGCGACTTCGTCGCTCGTGTGCATGCGGCCAATGTTGTTTTGTGCGCCCATGAGCCGCAGCGCATCCGCAGCGCTGGTCTTGCCCTTCTTGGCGATCGCTTCGGCGGCAGTGCGCGTGATGTCGGTGTCGACGAATCCGGGGCAGACTGCGTAGACCTGCAGGCCCTTGGGCGACAGCTCGAGGTGTAGCGCACGCGTCAGTCCGACCATGCCGTGTTTGGCAGCGGTGTAGGCCGACGTGAACGGGTAGCCGCGCAAACCGGCGCTGGATGCCAGGTGCAGCAGGCAACCGCTGCGCCGCGTCTTCATGGCGGCGGCGGTTTGTCGGGCAAACGCCAATGGCACCGCGACGTGCAGGTCGAACGCTTCCTGCATCATCTCGGCTGTTGTGTTCTCGATCTTGTCCGACGGAGCTGTGCCGGCGTTGCTGACGATGATGTCTGGCGCGCCATACGCTTGTTGAGCTGCCGCAAGCAACTGTGCCACGGCATCGGGTGTTCTCAGGTCGACGGCGACCGTTGTCGCTTCGCAGCCAGACGCGCGCAGTTCTTCCGCGAGTTCGTCGAGGCGGGCCGCATCACGAGCGGCCAGCACGAGCCGATGGCCATCTTTGGCCAGACCCGTTGCGATCGCACGGCCGATGCCCCGGCTGCTGCCGGTCACGATGGTGCAGGGTGCCTGGGTGGGTGGCTCGGACATGCCGCCATGCTCGCCCAGGGGGGCGGCTCTTCGCAACATTCGTGTCGAGATGACGAGCTTCTGGTCCCCAGCAGACCGAGGATCCAGCTCAGGTTCTGCCGATGCGATGGTCGATACGAGGGTGGGATAGGAAGTAGGGAGCGTCGAGTTGCGGACGACCCTAGGGAGGGCCCGGTGGGGACCGGGCCCTCCACATTTCTCCGCCGCCTCTGGACATCGCCTGGTTCGGCCAGACGGATTCGGCCGGCCGCTTTGCCTCGACGCTCACAATCCCGGCCAATGCGGCCATCGGCCAGCGCCTGGCCATTCAGGCTGGCTGGCTTGACGTGTCCCGCCCGGTGGTCCCGTTCTCTCTGAGCAATGGCCTGCAGCTGATCTGCAACTCCGTTGGCGTCGAGGATCACTGCAGCAGCCTCTTCTTCCCAGGCGATCTCGAGATCGCTCCGTGGGGACCGCAAGTCGGCTTGATGCCGGTGATTCTGCTCGACTACTGAGGGCTTTGGGCAGCCCGACCCCGGCGCGGTTGGGCGCGGCAAGTCGGGATGGCTTTCCACAACTGGCCCGGGAAGGTCTTGCCATTTGGGGGTCGGTCGCTACTTTGTTCGGCCCTCCCAACTCGGCTCCCTCCCGGAGCCTGAACCGCAGTCATGGCAAAGTCCAAGAAGAAGAAAGAAGTCGTCTTCCTCGTCTGTCAGGAAACCGGCGACCGCAACTACACCTTGCTGAAGAAGCCCGGCACCCCGAAGCTCGAGCTCAGCAAGTACAGTCGGCGCCTGCGTAAGCACACGAAGCACCTCGAGAAGAAGAAGTAGCGTCCGCGCTCTCTCTTGCTACGCGGGCACTCTGCCTGCAAGCCACTCTGACTGCACTCCCGGCGCGCGTACTGCCTAGTTTCGCCTGACGCCTGGCGACGGTGCCCCGCTCCAGCCGACCTGGCTGCGAGCCCCCAACTACCCGCCTCCGGGGCGAACTGTACCCCCGCCGTTTGGCAGACAGCGCGCCATCAGTTGCGTGAGGCTCTCCCGGCTCTGTGCGGACAGAGACATGCTTGTCAGGCGCGCCCCAAGTCGCGCGATCGTGTTGGGGTCGCCGTGTTCGAGGTTATGCAGGGCCATCACGATGGCGCCGAGGTGAACTTGGCTGTTGGCGATGGCTGGCTCGTCGAGCAGTTGCGAGACGGCTTGCTCTGCCATGGCTGGTGGTGCGTGAATCGTGAACACGAACATCGCCTGGATGCGAACGTCTGGTGCGGGATCGTTTGCGATCGCCAGTTCGGCCAGCTTGAGGCCCGCCGCATCCGGCAGCATGCCGACGCCCATGATCAGCTCGCGACGGATCTCGGGTTGGTTGTTGGCGGCAAGGTGTTGGCGATAGGCGTCGGCGATGACCTCAGGTCCACGGATGCCGAGAGCCAGGTAGATGCCCCGGCGGTGGCCCAACAGCGGCGACAGTTCGCGCAAGACTTCGAGCGCATCGCGCACGGGGAACTCCTTCGCCGCAAGCTCGGCGATGTTTCCGGCAAGCGCCCTGTCCTTGCGTTCGCGCAGCCAGGCCAACACGACTGCGCGGTAGTTGGGCTCACCGAGCAAGTGTCGGCACGCGGCGAGGATCTCACTGGGGTCACTGGCATCGAGTCGCAGCAAGGCCAACTGCGACAACTCGGAAGAAGTGCGTTCGCCGCTGGCCAACATGTTGTCCCACAACGTCAGCAGCATATTGGTGGCGATGTCTCGCGGAAATTGGTCCTTGCCGGCGAGTTGCAGCAGGTTCAAAACACTCGACTCGTGAACTCCGCGAAGGAAGGAACCCTTGTGCAAGCAGCGATTGCCCATCTCTGCGGGCAGCGTGCCGATCGGCATGGAATCGAGAATGGACTGCACGAGTGCGTCGATGCGGACGCGGTCCTCGACCTGTTCGGCGATCTTGTTGCGCCGCGCCAGTTCGGCTTGCAGGAATACTTGTAGGACTCCGAGCCTTGTGTTCTGCAGGGGCGACGTGTTCTGCAGGGGCGACGAGTTCTGCAGGGGCGACGTGTTCTGCAATGGCGACGTGTCTTGCAGTGGCGACGTGTTCTGCAATGGCGACGTGTCTTGCAGTGACGACGTCGGCGAAGGCGATTCGTCTTTGACGTCCGGAGCACCCGTCATCTCGATCACCATGCCAAGGCTGCGCTCACCGGCATCCGCGAACTCATCCAGCACCTCATCGAAGAATGCCCGCACCTTCTTGTCGAGTGCTCGGGCATCATCGACTTCGTCGTCTTGTGCCAGCTCCGCGACCTGCACGCCCATGTCGCAGAGGCGCGCGACGCACTCTTCGAACACAAGCAACGGTCTGCTCGAAGCCGGGACAACAACCGCAACTCGTTCGATCGCTTGCGTTGGCTGCGTCGATGCGGTGTTGACGGCGACGATCTCGGCTTGCGCGAGCACCCGTGGCGCCGGGGGAACCGACGCGACGTCGGTGTCATGGGTCGGGATGTCATGGCCCGGCCACATCCACAGTGCTGCGATGGCGATCCCTCCGGCAAGGCACAGTAAGTATAGAACGGTCGACCTTTGCGACCCCGACGGCTCTCGTTGCTGCATGAACTCCTTGTGGCGGTAGGTTTCTCTGTGCCTTTAGTCCCCTTGGGCCCTTACTCCGCTTGGGCCCTGACTCCCCTGTGTCGCTCTCGACACCGGGGAATCATTAGTGCGCGACTAGGGGGTCGTCTGGGCGCACGGGATGGTGGTCATTCTCAATACCGGCACGCCGGCAAACCGCGCGCTGAGTTGGCACGTGCTGCCCCACGGGATGACCAAGAACCAATCCCGCTCGCAAGCGAAGTGGTAGACGTACGTTGGTGCTTGCGCGTGCACCGCAACCAGCGTCTCGCTGCCGCTCGGGACCTCGAGTTCGTGATCGGGATAATGCGTCGCCAGCAACGGGCAGTTCTGGCCAGGGGTCGAGACGTTGGCGCCACCGACGTTGATCGTGATGCCCGGGCACGCCTGCTGTCCCTTGAACGAGAACCGCTCTGGCACGTGCTGTGCCTTGGTCCTGGGGCAGCTGTCTTGCGCGGTGCTGGCAACTGCAAAGAACGTCACCGCCAGGGCAACGCAAAGGGAACGTAGGTTCATGACTCTCCTCCTCCAATGACGCGGGACGGTGCAAGCACTCGCGATCGAGTGAGCGGCGTCGCGTCCCACAAGCAACATTCGCTGCCTGTCTAGGGGTACGGATTCGTCCACGGTGGCAGCCGGCCAAGAAAAACTTGGCGTCAGTTCGGATCGATCTCGCGCCACGCCGCGGCGATGCCGGCGTCGACGGGGCCGGCCCGCCAATCCAGTTCGCGCTCGGCCTTGTCGCTCGAGTACCACATGTACAGCGCGGCCAGCCGCACGATTTCGCTCGTGATCGGCGGCTTGCTGCCGAACAGGCGTTCTTTGAGACGCAGCAGACGCGATGCCAACAGCAGCAGCGAACGCGGTGCGGTTCGTTTCGGGGCGTGGCCACCAACGGCCTTCGCGATGCGCTGCAGCAACTCGAGGCCGGTCAGGTTCTCGCCGCCAAGCAGGTAACGTTCGCCCGTCCTGCCGCGTTCGAGTGCCGCGATCATGCCGTCGCAGACATCGTCGACGTTGGCGACGTTGGTGCCGCCGGGTGGCGCGAACTTGACCTTGCCCTGCATGACCGCGCCGAGCAGGGAGTCACCCCCCTTACGGCGATCGCCCGGTCCATACATCGAAGGTGGATTGACGATGACGGCGTCTAGACCTGCCTGTGCGGCATCCAGCACGTGTTGTTCTGCCGCGAACTTGCTGTCGCTGTAGCCGAACTTGAGTGGCCCGAAGTTGAAGGGCGTGTGCTCGTCGAGTTCAACCGGTAGATCCGAGTAGCCGACTGCCGAGATCGTTGAGATATGCAAGAAGCGCCGGACGGCTGCGGCTTTGGCGAGTTGTGCCAGCCGCGCAGTACCGTCCGCATTGATCGCCAACATCGCGTTGCGGTCTTCCGGCCGAAACGACACGAGGGCCGCGAGGTGCACGACGCGATCGACGCCGCGCAAAGCCTCCGCCAACACGCCTTCGTCTTCGAGGCGCCCTTCGACCCGTTCATGGGCAATGTCTGCAAACTGCGGTAGGTGCTGGCCGGGGCGAACCAGCAGTCGCAGTCGGTTGCCGGCAACGAGTCGCGGCACGAGGGCACGCGCCACGAAACTACTGGCGCCGGTGACGAAACAGATGGGGGCCACTGGTTCACTGTGGCAGGGAAGGTCGAGCAACTCAATGGCGCCGCCAACGTTGCGAGCAACGTTGCCGCCAACGTGGCCATGTGCGTGGCGTTTGCGATCGGCTACAGGTAGAAACACTGCCGTGTCGACAACCAAGCCCTCGCCGCCGATACGTGCCGTCTTATTCGATGTGGACGGCACGCTGTATCACGCCCGACCGATGCGCTTGCGCATGGCTGCGTCGTTGTTGCTGTTGCCATTGCGTGGCCCCAGGCGAGCGCTTCGCGTGATGAAGCACCTGCGCGGCTATCGGGATGCTCTGGAAGAAGTGCGCGACTGGCCCGCTTCGGAAGTCAATGTCGCGACCGCGCACCTCAACCGAGCAGCCGAATTGGCCGGCGATGACCCCGAGCGCGTGCGTGCGACGGTTGAGGATTGGTTCATGAAGCGGCCGCTGCCCCACCTGAAGAACTGTCGACGAACAGGCTTGGTCGAGCTACTCGAACAGTTGCGCGACGATTCGTGCCAGATTGGCTTCTTCTCGGACTACCCGGTCGAGGACAAGCTCGATGCGCTGGGCATTCGTGAGTTTGCCTCGGTCTGCCTCAGCGCGGGCGATCCCTCTGTTAACGCGTTCAAGCCCCGGCCACAAGGCTTCGCGCGGGCGTGTGAGTCGTGGAACTTGCTGCCGGCAGAAGTGCTCTACGTCGGCGATCGACCGGAGGTGGATGCCGCCGGATCGACGGCGGCAGGCATGCGTTGCGTGATCATTGGCAGCCGCGGTCGCGCCGAGTCGCCGGAGACGTTTTTCCCGGTCGCCGACTTCGCCGAACTCGGAACGTTGCTGAAGCAGTGGACGCAGTGAGGCCAAGACTGGTTGCGCACAGCCTGGCTGTTGACGGTTAGTTGCCGACGATGCCTTCGACCGCGTTGGTTGCGAGCACGCCGGCGGGGTTGGCGCCGATCAACAACGGAAACGCTTGGGCAAACAACGCCTGGCCGATGACCGCTGCATTGTTAGGCAGCGTCACGGACCATGAGGCCGATGTCGCTCCGGGAGTTGCGATGGTGGTCAGGGCCGGATCGATGAGCAGCGTGCAGCCTGTGAACCCTGCCGGGGTCAGATCGACTGGCAGCGGCATGCCGTTCCATAGCTGGTCGGTGAAACCAATGGCTCCGACCGTTGCGAGCACCGACGGCGATAGCCCGGTTACCTGCAAGGCCAAGTTGGCGCCGGGCATCGGGGCCGCTTGCGCGGTGAGCACGGGGCTGATGCCGCCGCCGCTGCAGTTTGTGCCGAAACTGGTCTGCCACGCGTAGCCGCGCAGGATCGCCAGCTCGCGCCAGAGGTCGCGATACGCCGCCTCTGCCGTTGTCGACAGGGCTTGCTGTAGCAGGTTGGTGCTCTGCAGCGGGTCGCTGTTGAGGTCGTAGAGCTCTTGGCGAATCGAACCGTTGGGGCGACGGAAGCGCAGAAGGGTGAAACGACCATCGAGGATCACCTCTTGGTCGTTGTTCGCGTTCATCGGCGTTGCGCCGCTGAACTGTTCGGTGAACACAAATTGCCGTGGCGCTGGTTGGCCACTCGCCTGCAGCAAGGGTGTCAAGTCCACACCGTGCTCCGGCGAAGTTGTGACGCCTTGCAATGCGGCGATCGTCGGAAACAAATCAACGACGTGCGCAAGTGCCGGCTCGACGCGCGGTGGCCCGGACACGGCAGGACCAGTGATGATCAGCGGCACGCGAATCCCGTTCTGATAGATCGTGGCCTTGCTGCGCACCGGGTTGAACGGCGGTTGCACGACGTCGCTGGCCGTGCCGTTGTCGCCGACGAATACGATATTGGTGTTGGCGAGCGTCGCGGCCGGAATCGACGCGAGTAGTCGGCCGATCTCGGTGTCCATCGATTCGACCATTGCCTTGAAGAATGCAACGGTGTCGACCGCGGGATTAAGTCCAGTCAGGTTCTGCGTGTGCAGGTTGGCCGGTGGCGCGTGGTAGGGCGTATGCGGAACATGCAGACTGACCTGCACAAACCAAGGGCTCGTGGTCTGGCTGATGAACGTCAGCGATTCATCGATGGTGTCCGTCGTCACGTAGGCTGTGCTTTGCGAGGCTATGCCGTTCTCGATCTTTATCCACTGCGAGTAGTTTTGTACGGAACCGCCAATCGTCCCGGTGAAGACGTCGAAGCCCTCGGCGGTTGGCGTGTTTGGCCCCATGTCGGTGCCGAGATGCCACTTGCCCATCAATGCGGATGTCACACCGCTACTCGCGAGCGCTTCGGGCAGCAGGGTCTCGGATGCGGCGAGACCGCCCTGGCCCTGCATGAGCACGAAGCCAACTCCAGTACGAAAGCCGTAGCGTCCGGTCAGCATGCACGCGCGCGTTGGTGAGCAGGTCGGGCAAGCGTAGGCGTTCTCGAAGCGCACTCCGGTGCTCGCCAGCGCGTCGATGTTTGGCGTGGGAGCTGTATTGGCCGTGAGTCCGTAGAGCCCCAGTGCGTCGACGCCGAAGTCATCGGCGACAATCAGCAAGGTGTTTGGCGTCTGCGCGGCGAGTGGTGCAACCAACGATAGCAGTGCCGTGAGAAGGCCGGAGACGATGGGTTTGGGCATGACGAAGAGCATGGCGAGATTGCCTCGCGGCAACTGTGTGGGGGGGCGTAGGCCTGACTACGCGGAGTCACAGGGCAATCACACAGATCCTTCGTAGTCTGCGATGGTTTGACGGATCCTCGTCCACCGAGATCGTCGGGGGACAAGGATCGGTTGGCCGGCTGCAATTTTGTCGGTGGGATGGACTTCACGCTGACGGGCACGATTCATAACGCAAATTGCAGGCCGACTACCCGGGTTGTGCTACGAGCAACGTGGTCGCGGCCACGATCGATCATGGGGATTGCACGTCGTGATGCCATTTCGCGTCATGGTCGTCAGCGGGGAAGATGGTCGGCTTGCGCTGCCAGCGCCACCCAAGAAATGCACCTTGACGCTGGCCTGCTCCAGAGCGATTCGCAGCGGCAACTCGTTGCGTTGGGATCCAGACGAGCGGCTTCGCGGTAAGCCAGGCGAGCACACGGTTGTCGTCAAGCCGCTCCATTGACCGCGAGTCATGACCCGGTGTGCGTGGGCTTCAGCTACGGGTCAACCGGATCCGTCCTTGCGATCGGACCTGTGCGTTGCTCGCCTACATCGGCTCGGGGTCGTGTTGCGAATGCGACAACCCCGCGACTTCTTACCCCATTCACTCACAGCGCTCTCGGGTAGTCTCCTTGTCCCCCAATGCGTGCCCTTGTTGCTTATGTGTTCGCCGTGCTCGCTATTAGCACCGGCCTTTGGTTCGGCTTCTTCGACAAGAACGATGTCGAAGGCAAAGAGTCGCGGCGTGCCTCGTCGAAGGCGCCGGTAATCCTGGCCCCCGTCGTAGACGCACCGTTCGCGAGCAGTTTGCAGGCGCTCGGCACAGCGGTCGCCAATGAGAGTGTGCAGCTGACCGCCAACCGCAGTGATCTGGTCAAGGCGATCCACTTCGAAGATGGCCAGAGCGTCCAGAAGTCGGACCTGCTGGTCGAGCTAGAGACGGCTGAGGAAGAATCGCGGTTGGTAGAAGCCGAAGCGCTGCGCGTCGAGCGACAGGCAGCGCACAATCGTGCGGTCGAACTCAACGAGAAGGGCATCTCGCCAGACAGTGAGGTGCAAACTGCACTTGCTCAATTGCATGCCGCGGCGGCGCGCGTCGAGACCCTCAAGGCCACCATTCGCGACCACGAAGTTCGGGCACCGTTTGCCGGATTGCTGGGACTGCGTCGCATCAGCGTGGGCTCGCTGCTCCAGTCGACGACGGTAATTGCTACGCTCGATGACCTCTCGGTCGTGAAGGTCGACTTCACGATTCCCGAGACGTGGTTGTCAGCGGTGCAGATTGGCCAGCCAGTCGAGGCGCTGAGCGATGCGTGGCCCGGCAAGATGTTCCGCGGCAAGGTCACGGCAATCGATACCAGGCTCGACAAGAAGACGCGTTCGGCAACCGTGCGGGCAGTCGTCGCCAACCCTGATCTGATGTTGCGTCCGGGCATGCTGATGAAGGTCAAGGTCGATCGTGGCGAGAAGTCGTCGCTGCAAGTCCCAGAGAACGCGCTGATTCAGAAGGGTCACAAGCACTTTGTGTTCGTTGTCGGTGACGATGGCATTGCCAATCAGATCGATGTGACGGTGGGGCGTCGTCGCGTTGGCAGCGTCGAAGTTCTTGGTGGGTTGGAGGTCGGCCAGAAAGTTGTCGTTAAGGGCTTGGTGCGCGTTCGTGATGGCTCGCAAGTAGAAGTCGTCGCTGTTCGCGACGGAGAAAAGCAGTGATCTTGTCAGATCTCGCCGTGCGCCGGCCGGTGATGGCATCGGTGCTGAGTCTGGTCATCGTGACGCTTGGCATCGTCGGCATGATGCGTATGTCGATGCGCGAACTACCGGATATCGATGCGCCGCGTGTTAGTGTCGGCACGAACTATCCGGGCGCTGCTGCCGCAGTGATCGAGTCGCGCGTCACGCGGGTGATCGAGAATGCAATCAGTGGCATCGATGGCATCCGCACCGTGTCGTCCACTACGACCGACGGTCGTTCGTCGATCGACATCGAGTTTGTGCTCGATCGCGACATCGACTCTGCCGCTAACGACGTGCGCGACCGTGTGTCGCGGGTACTGCGGTCGTTGCCGGAAGAGATCGATCCGCCCGCGGTCAGCAAGGCGCAGTCCGGTTCGGACACGGTGTTTTGGATGAGCCTGGCGTCGCCGGTGCGCGACGCACTTGAGTTGACTGACTACGTCGAACGGTTTATCGCCGACCAGTTCTCCAACATCCCCGGTGTTGCCGATGTGTGGTATGGCGGTGGCAGTCGCTACGCGATGCGCGTTTGGCTCGATCGGGAAGCCATGGCGGCAACCGGCATCACTGCCGGCGACATCGAACGAAGCCTTCGCAGCGAGAACGTCGAGCTTCCCGCGGGGCGTGTCGAGTCCATCAGTCGCGAGTTTACTGTGCGCGTGGCGCGTCGCTACAAGACGGCTAAGCAGTTTGGCGATCTGGTCATCGGTCGCGGCGAAGGAGGCCACCTGCAACGTTTGCACGACGTTGCGCGCATCGAGATTGGGCCGTCGGACGACCGCACCGTGTTCCGGCGCAACGGCGAGGACATGGTCGGCATCGGCATCCTCGCGCAGGCGAAGGCCAACGTCGTGTCGGTCGTCGATGGCGTGCGCGCCAAGATGGCGCAGATCAACGAGACGTTGCCATCCGACATCAGCTTGTACCCGAGTAGCGATTCGTCGGTATACATTCGCGCGGCAGTCAACGAAGTCTATCGCACGTTGTTCATCACCGGCTTGGTGGTGGTGCTCGTCATCTTTCTGTTTCTCGGCAGTGGCCTCGCAACGATGATCCCGGCGTTGACGGTGCCGGTGTCGTTGGTCGGTGCGTTCTTCGTGCTCGACCAGTTGGGCTTCTCGATCAACCTGCTGACGTTGCTCGGTCTGGTGCTGGCGATTGGGTTGGTCGTCGATGACGCGATTGTCGTGATGGAGAACATCTCGCGCCGTATTCGCGAAGGTGAGTCGCCTCTGCGTGCGGCGTATGTCGGAACCCGACAAGTAGGGTTCGCCGTTGTGGCGACGACTGTCGTGCTGGTCGCTGTGCTCATTCCGGTCACGTTCGTTGAAGGCAACACGGGGCGCCTGTTCACCGAGTTCGCGCTTGCGTTGGCAGGAGCAGTTATGCTGTCGACGCTGGTCGCGCTGACTTTGACGCCAGTCATGTGCTCGCTGCTGCTCAAGGGTGGCAAGGCGCCGTACATGATGCGTTTTGTGGATGGCATCTTCGTGCCGGTCCAGCGCGGTTACCGTTGGCTACTCGAGGGTTTGGTTGGCCAGCCACTCGCGGCGTTCGGCATAGCGGCTGGGCTCGCGCTTGCGATTGGTGGCCTTTACCAAGGTTTGCCGCAGGAATACGCGCCGCAAGAGGATCGCGGCTCGTTCCGCATCAGCATGCGCGGCCCCGAAGGCGCATCGTTCACCGATGCCGTCGCGGCTGCCACGCAAGGCGAAGAAGTGATGTTGTCGCTGATCGAGTCTGAAGAAGCACAGCGCGTCTTGATGCGCGTGCCGGGATCATTCCGATCGGGTGGCAGCGTCAATTCGGCGTTTGGCACCGTCTTGTTGAAGCTATGGGGCGAACGCGAACGCACCACCAAAGAAGTGATGGCGGACGTCGATCGGCGACTCGCCGCGATTCCGGGCTACCGCGCGTTCTGCATTGCCGAGTCGGGTTTGCTGCGACGTTCGGGGCAGCCTGTGCAGTTCGTCTTGACCGGGTCGACTTACGAAGACCTGGCCAAGTGGCGCGACGTTGTGATCAACGAGGCGCGTAAGAACCCCGGGTTTGTGGCGGTCAACAGTGACTACCAGGAAACCAAACCGCAGCTCGAGGTGTTGATCGACAACGCACGTGCCGCGGACCTCGGGGTGTCGGCGGTCGAAATCGGCCGCACGCTCGAGACGATGATGGGCTTCCGTCGGGTGACGACGTTCGTCGATCGCGGCGAAGAATACGACGTTGTGTTGGAGGCGGAGGATCGCAACAAGCGTTCGCCGGCGGATCTTGAGCAGATCTACGTTCGGTCATCAACCAGCGGTGAGCTGGTGCCATTGGCCAACGTCGTGACCGTGCGCGAGTTTGCCGATTCCGCGTCGCGCAATCGTTGGGATCGTATGCGCGCCATCACGATCAGCGCCAACCTCACCGAGGACTACACGCTCGGCGAAGCGTTGACGTTCTTGCGCGGTGTCGTGCGCGACGAGCTGAACAACCAGCCGGGCATTGCCTACGGCGGCCAGAGCCGTGAGTTCGTCGAATCGTCAAGCGCGCTGATGATGACGTTCTTGATCTCGTTGCTGCTCGTCTACCTCGTGTTGGCAGCGCAGTTCGAGAGCTTCCTCCAGCCGCTCGCGATCCTGCTGACGGTACCGTTGGCGTTGTTTGGTGGCTTGCTCGGTCTCAAGCTCGGCGGCGCGACGATCAACATCTACAGCCAGATCGGTATGGTCATCCTGATCGGCCTGGCCGCGAAGAATGGCATCCTCATCGTCGAGTTCGCCAACCAACTGCGCGACCAAGGCCGTCACTGGCGCGATGCCATCGTCGATGCCAGCGTCATACGGCTGCGGCCAATCCTGATGACGAGCCTGTCGACTTCGCTCGGCGCCATCCCGCTAGTCATGGCTAGTGGCGCCGGCGCCGAAGGCCGCGTCGCGATCGGCCTGATCGTTCTCTTCGGGGTCACGATCGCCACCCTGACAACCCTACTCGTCGTGCCCGGCGCCTACGGCTTCATCGCCCGCTTTACCGGTTCTCCCGGCGCCCGCACCCGAGAACTTGACCGCCAACTAGCCGAACCCACCAGCCAACCCGTTAGCCAAGTCAGCTAACCCCAAGAGCGGTGCTGCCGGTGTTGGTGAGGTGCGGGGCACGCAATTGGGCGACGTGGTTCCACATCGGACGTAGTACTGCGACTGCGTGCGTGCGGTGCTACCCTCTTCCGCGCATGGAAGCTTCCGAAGCCGACCCCTCTCACGGTGGCGCGCCCAAGCGCGGCATGTCCCTGCCGACCAAGATCCTACTCGGACTCATTGTCGGCGCATTGGTCGGAGTCACGCTCAACTTGCTGTATGCGCCGCAACTAGGCGCGCCCAAGTCTGAGTCCTTCATCGCCGTCGAGTGGTGGGCGGATCAGGTCATCAAGCCGTTTGGTGATCTGTTCTTGCGGCTGTTGTTCATGGTCGTCGTGCCGATCGTGTTTTGCTCACTCTTCCTCGGTGTGTCCGGGCTTGGCAGCGTGGAGAAGATCGGTGCGCTGGGCAGTCGCACACTGGCGTGGTTTCTCAGCACGACGGTAGTCGCGGCGATCCTCGGCATCGCCTTGGTGCGTCTGATCGAGCCCGGCAAGAACGTGTCGCCCGAGACTGTTGAGCGCATCAGAGAACAGTACGGCACGATCACACAGACCAAGATCGAACAGAGCGCTGCGGCCAAAGGTTGGCTGCAGATGCTGGTCGACTTCGTGCCGACGAACGTCGTTGGCGCTGCCGGCGACAACAAGAGCATCCTCGGCCTGATCATCTTCGCGTTGATCCTCGGTGCGGCCGCGACGCGAGTTGCACCGCACAAGACGCAAGTGCTGAGGGACCTGCTTGAAGGCCTCTACGAACTGTGCATCAAGGTGCTGTCGTGGGTCATGGAGTTTGCGCCGATCGGCGTTGCGTGCCTGATCTTCCACGCAACCGCGATGCTCGGGGTCGACGTGATGAAGCTCGTCGGTTGGTACTTCGTCACAGCGATGGGCGGCCTGATCTTCTACCAGGTCGTGGTCATCACCGTCTTGGCGCGCGTCTTCGCCGGGTTGTCACCCGGCCGCTTCTATCGCGGCATTCGAACGTTGTTGGTCACTGCATTCTCGACGTCGTCGTCCAATGCGACGATGCCGACGACCATCCGCACAGCGGTCGATGAGTTTGGTGCGCCAAAGGAGATTGCCGGCTTCGTCATGCCGCTAGGTGCGACGATGAACATGAACGGCACCGCGGTGTTCGAAGGTGTGGTGGTGCTGTTCTTGGCGCAGGTCTACGGCAGCGACCTTGGCCTCGCGCAGCAGGCGATGGTGGTTGGCTTTTCGGTGCTGATCGCCGTCGGCGCCGCCGGAGTGCCCGGCGGTTCTATTCCGTTACTTGCCATCGTGTTGACGCAAGTTGGCGTGCCGCCCGAGTTCCTGGCGTTGATTCTCGGCGTCGACCGCCTGGTCGACATGACGCGCACGGTGCCGAATGTGTGTTCGGATCTCGTGTGCAGCCTGTGGTTGTCGCGACGCGAAGGCCACAAGCTCCGATAGCCGGTCGCAACCGGCCGGGTTGGCCTTTGGCAGCCGGCCTACTTGCTAAGCTGCGCGATCGCTTCCTTCTTCACAGCGTGCCCGCTACGGCCCCGGCTACTCAAAAGTCGCGCCGGTAGCGATCCCACATCCGTTCGCAGAACGGGTTCCAACCGCGCATCCAGTGGCCCTTCACCTCGATCTGCATGTAGCGATCGACATAGTCGAACAGGGCGGGATGGTCCCAGGCATCTCGCAATCCCATGATGCGCGCGGCCAGCACGTAACCGTGCCACACGTTTGCCGTGCAGCAGCGGCGATACGGATCGGCCGTCCAAGCCTTGCGGTCCTGGCTCGGATCGTCCGCGTGGCGATTGCCCCATTCGGGGAGGCCCCCGTCCTCGGGGCCATAGCCACCGTAGCCGCGGTTCCATTCGCCGTTGGCTGTTTGCTCGATGTAGAACGTCTGCGCGTCTTCGCCAAACGCTAACTTGCGTTCGCTTGCGAGGCGCAGCATCGAGTCGTCCTTGAGCACCGACCCGGCGAGCAGTAGTGGAAACTTACGGCCACTGCCGCTGCCGCCGTCGGCGAGGAAACGGCCGCCGTCTTGCACGATGCCAAACGTGTCGATGCCCAGCTGGACCATCGCGACCACCAGTGGCCGTTTGTCGGACGCCGGCATGTCGAGTTGCAGGGCGAGTGCACCGACAGCGACGAGATCGGCCAGATCGCGGCCGTAGTTGGGCATGTTTTGGCGCGGGTGCAAGTAGTGCCCGGTGTAGCCCGGCAGGTGGTCTAACCACGTGCGTTCAAAGCGTGCGACCAGGTCCCGAACATCCGGAGAGCCGGCGACCGTCTCGAGCCGCGCGAATTGCGTCATGTCGAGGTCGCTGGCCGACCATCGATGCGACTTGTCGGTGCCGCAGTAGGGTGGCCGAAACGCGTTGCTCGGCGGTTCTTTCTCGACGCAGGTTAGCACGGCTCCGCTTTCGATTTGCGGCAGCTGGCCGGCAACCGGATGGCTGATTGTTGAGACCAGGGACGACCCCGGCTCTAGCGACATGGGTTTCACTCGCGACACGTTGAGCGCGATGTTGGCCTTTGGGTCGTAGCGGCCGGTGGCGCCGTTGCCGAACATCGCGCTGTCGTAACCCTGCGCCAGCGAGTTGGGCGATGGGTTGACCATCGCACCATGCCGAACGCGTGGGCCGTCCTGCAGACTCGCAGGCTTGATGTTGGTGATTGTGATTGGACCGATGACCCACCAGTCGCCGTTGACATAGCGGCCGCAGCGCGCTGGGCTCCCAAACGTCCACGTGATGCCATGCCGGTCGACAGCCGCGAGGTAGCCGACGGGCACGGCTATTTGGGGAGTCATTCCGATGCCACTCGGACGGTGCACGTGCTCCCCGACCACAACGCCGTCGCTGCTGGCAATGGCGCTGCGGTTGCCGTTGATGTCGTGAGCGCGCACATTGACGTGCAACGTGACGCCAATCGGTAGGTCGACACCACTAAGGGCCCCGCGCTGGGCCCCGGCGACGTTCTGCCAGTCCTGTACGTCGGTCTTGCCGGGTTGCGTGCCGACACTCCACTCATAGACAACCGGTTGCCCTTCGGGGTCAACGAACCTGTCCCAGTTCGCGAACAGGGAAGAGCGCTGTTCTTGGCTATCCACATCAACGCTGAGGCCGTCTCGAACCTGGGCGGTCGACGGGGCAATGTCCTGCTTGGCAACAGCGTTGGTTGGAGTGTTGCAGCTTGAGGCCGCGAATGGCATCAAGGTGAGGCAAAGCACCGCGCTGGCGAGGGGACAACGTCGCCGGTGTCGCTGCGGTGGTGTCTTCATTGTCGACAGGGTAGCCGCCCCGGTTTCGCATGCTAGTTCGCGCCGCCCAAGACCTCAGGCAAGAAGTCGCGGCGGGCGTGGATCTGCTTCCGGCGGGCGAGACGTCCGACCCGTTCTGGGCGTTTGTCGGTGACAATCTGCGTCAGGTAATTACTGACGTCTCCAAGGATCGCGAACTGTGCCTCATCGACGTGCCCAGCCTCAATCAGGCGCCCGAAGCCAGTTTCGTCGTAGGTGCGCTGGATGCCATAGTCTTGGTGGTCGAAGCCAATCGCCCCCATACCTCCGTGGTGTAGCGCAACCTCAAGATGCTGCGGTCGCTCGGCACGCCTGTGCTCGGTTCTGTCGTCAACGAACTCGTGCACGAAGTGCCATCGTTCGTCGGCAGGATGGTCTAGTCGTCGGCAGCGCGTTACAACGCTGCCGTGTCCAGACCCTTTCACGCCCTAGCTATCGACGCCAGCGAATGGTTTGTCGATGAAGCGTGGCGCGAACACGTGACCCCGCGCCATTGGCGGCGTTTGCCCGCGCGAGCCGCCGTGGCTGTGAAGCTGGCTCTGGCGCAGCTGCAAGAACGCAATGCTCGCGCGACGTTCTTCGTGCCAGCGGCCTTGGCGTTCCGGGCACCGCAATTGCTGCAGGATGTAGTGCTCGCGGGGCATGAGGTCGCGCTGTCGGTGCGCTCGCCTTGGCCGATCGACCAGGTGCCCGAAGACAAGCGCGTCGCTTTCGTTCGCGCTTGGGAAGACGAACGTGCCGAGCTGGAGCGGGTGACGGGTGTCGGTGTGCACGGCTTCAGCGCCACTTGGCAGGTGGAAACTGGGCTGGCCTGGTGGCATGCGGACCTGAAGAAGCTCGGCTTCGACTATGACGCGACGCCGGTGCGCGGATCGAGCGCCGTTGCGGTGGCCTTGCTCGGCGAACTGTCCGGCTCGTTGATTGTTGGTCACCGCTACCTGGCGTGGCAACTTGATAACGAACAGCCGCGTTTGATGGGTTTGCCGAGCGGTGTGCGTCAGGCGCACGAGGCAATGGTGAAGCGAGGCGAGCAGTTGCTCACGGGAGTTTGTCAGCTTGCGCAGATACCCATCGCGCAGAGTCTTGGCTTGCCGCGACGCGCGATTGCTCCCGTTCCGGTGTCCTCCGAAGAGGTAGCAAGGCGCCTCGTGGCCGAAGACTTGGAGGGCCTACCGGAAGTGCCGACTAGTGCGCGTTCTCAGGACTCGACTCGCAAGGTGTTGCGCGAAGACCGTGAACCGAGCGACGTGCCGCGGTTGGCCATCATCGTGCCGCTCAAGGATGAAGCCGAAGGCATCGATTCGCTGTTTTTCGAGTTGAGCACGGTGTTGGTGGCGCTGTCGGACGTTGCGGATTGTGAGTTCGTGATCGTCGACGATGGCAGCACTGACCAGACCTGGGCACTCCTTGAGAAGACTGCGCGCAGCTACCCGCGCGTACGCTTGGTGCGTCACGAGTGCAATCGCGGCGTGGCGGCGGCGATCCGCACGGGCATGCTCGCGACCACTGCGGATTGGGTGGCGTCGATTGACGGCGACCTTTCCTACGATCCGATGGAGCTGCGCGCGATGTTGCCGCTGCTGGCGAACGCCGACATCGTCACCGCGTCGCCGTATCACTCAGAGGGTTCTGTTCGCAATGTGCCTGAGTGGCGCCTGTTCTTGTCGCGCACGTTGTCGCGTGCCTATCGCGTGCTGTTGCGCAGCAAGATCGCGACGTGGACGAGTTGCTTCCGGGTCTATCGACGACAATCCGTCGTGCACTTGCCGATCAAGAACTCTGGCTTCCTAGGCACTGCGGAGTTGCTGGTGCGTGTGCTGCGACGCGGTGGTCGAGTGGTGGAGCACCCGTGTGTTCTTGAGGCGCGTTTGCTTGGCTTCTCCAAAATGCGCGTGCTCAATGTCGTGTTGGATCACATGCGGCTGCTGGTGCTCGTCGCTTTGCGGTTGGTCAAGTAGTTGGCTTCGGCGAGTTTGTCGGAGTCTGTCCCGGCACCGTACTAACTCCTTTGGGCTTGGGGGCGGAAGGAGTCGGGGGAGGAGAGGGACATGGATCGTTGCCAGCGCTCGGGGATGTCGTCGCCAAGTAGGTCGCCCTTGTGCAGGTAGTGATAGATCTCTGAGTAGGTCAGGTTGCTGATTTCCGAGATGCGTCGGTGGATGTGCCAAGGGCGCAGCCAGTCGGGGTGTGCCAGGCCGGCAGCGCCCAGAGTCTCAAGGAAGGCGTGCACGGTGGCCTTGTGGAAGTTGGCAACGCGTTCGGTCTTGTGGGTGATGACGAGGCCCTTGCTGAGGCCAGGGTTTTGTGTTGCGACACCGACGGGGCAGTCGTTGGCGTTGCAGCGCAGGGCTTGGATGCAACCGAGCGAGAACATGAAACCGCGCGCCGAGTTGCATAGATCGGCGCCGGCTGCGATGCGTTGCGCGATCTGAAAGCCGGTGATGATCTTGCCGGACGCTATCACTTTGATTTGTTGGCGCAGCCCAAAGCCCTCGAGGGCGTTGTGCACGAATACGAGTCCATCGGTCAGGGGTGTACCGATGGAGTTGGAGAACTCGATGGGCGCAGCACCGGTGCCGCCTTCGCCGCCATCTACACTGATGAAGTCCGGCAGGATGTTGGTGGCGACCATCGCCTTGCAGATCGACAAGAACTCCTCGTGGTGGCCGATGCAGAGTTTGAAGCCGACGGGCTTGCCGCAGATCTCGCGCAGTTCGTCGACGAACTGCAGCAGTTCGCGAGGTGTTGAGAAGCTCGAGTGGTAAGGGGGCGACAACACGTCTTTGCCGGTGACGACGCCGCGGATTTCGGCGATCTCCGCGGTCACCTTCTTCGCCGGCAGAATGCCTCCGTGGCCTGGTTTGGCACCCTGCGACAGCTTGACCTCAATCATGCGCACGGTCTTGCGAGCGGCATTCGTGGTGAACTCGTCTTTGTTGAACGTGCCGTCGGGATTGCGGCAGCCGAAGTAGCCGGTGCCGATCTGCCAGACGAGATCGCCCCCGTGGTCGATGTGGTGGGAGCTGATGCCGCCTTCGCCAGTGTTGTGGTAGAAGCCGCCGAACTTGGCGCCGCCGTTCAGTGCGCGGATCGCGTTTGCGGACAAGGAGCCGAAACTCATCGCCGAGATGTTGAAGACTGATGCGTCGTATGGCATTCGACAACGACCCTCGCCAATGCGAATGCGCGGGTTGTCGGGCGCCTCAATGGCCATGATCGAGTGGTTGAGCCACTCGTAGCCAACTTCGTAGACATCGCGCTGGGTGCCGAACGGAATGGTCTCCAGCTCTTGTTTGGCGCGCTGGTAGACAACCGACCGCATGTTGCGGCTAAACGGCATGCCATCCGTGTTGGACTCGATGAAGTACTGGTTGATCTCCGGCCGGATCTTCTCGAACAGGTACCGGAAGTGGCCGATGACCGGGAAGTTCCGCAGCACCGCGCGCTTCGCCTGCAGTGAGTCGCGCACGCCGAGCAGAATCAGAGGCACGACGACGACGAATGCCCAAAACGCCGGTGGCCAGGCCATGCCTAGCAACAGCACGACGACGCACACGATGGCCGAGATCGCGAGGAATGCAGTTCGCATCGCAGGACCTTACCGAGCCAATGCTGCTATGGCGGTGGGATTTGCCTCGGAAGCTTGCGGAGTTGCCCGACGTAGAACGGGTTGAGCAGTCTTGCCAGGGGTGCGCCATAGAGTGCAACGCGCCCGCGTTTGTCCACGCGATGGCATCGCCGCTACTGCCTCAGCGCAACTCCGCATCCGCTTCGTGCCAACGCACGCCCAGACCACAACCGTCGCCGCGCAGCCCTGCTCACCCGCCCCGACCCTGCTAGTCGTGCCCAATCTCAGCCAGGGCCTCGATCTGCAGGCCATCGCACCGCCCACCGACCAGTTCGCCCTCGGCTTCCAAGCCATCAGCACCTCTCTCACCCTCACCGCCAGCCCCCTAAAAACCACCACCCTCCAGTAACCAAGGGTGCTCGTGCGGTGCCAGGGCCAGAATTATCCTCTTAGGCACTCCTTTGACCCAGGTCTGGGCGAGGCCCTATCGTCATCGGCCTCGATGACTGACGTTCTGCATAGTTCTGCCAAGCCTGGTTCGGCCGAGTTTCGTGAGAATCGCGAGCACCACCTACGCACGATCGAAGAGATCCAAGCGCAAGTAGCTCAAGCGAAGTTGGGTGGTGGCGAAGAGGCTTGCGCCCGCCATCGCAAGCGTGGCAAATTGATGCCGCGTGAACGCATTGACGCACTGCTCGATCCGGGGGCTCCGTTCTTGGAGTTGTCGTCGCTCGCGGCGAACGGGCTATACAAGGGCGCCGCGCCGGGCGCCGGGATCGTCACCGGCGTCGGCCTGGTCGAAGGCCGCGAGGTCATGATCGTCGCCAACGACGCGACCGTGAAGGGCGGCACCTACTTCCCGATGACGGTCAAGAAGCACGTTCGGGCGCAGGAAGTCGCGCTCGAGAACAACCTGCCGTGCATCTACTTGGTTGATTCGGGTGGTGCCTTCTTGCCGCTGCAGGACGAGGTGTTTCCCGATCGCGACCACTTCGGCCGCATCTTCTACAATCAGGCTCGCATGTCTGCGGCGCGCATTCCGCAACTCGCGGTCGTGCTCGGTTCGTGCACGGCTGGCGGCGCCTATGTGCCTGCGATGAGTGACGAGAGCATCATCGTCAAGGGCAACGGCACGATCTTCCTCGGCGGTCCACCGCTGGTGAAGGCAGCTACTGGCGAAGTCGTTTCGGCTGAGGATCTCGGTGGTGCCGACGTGCACACCCGCCTGAGTGGCGTCGCCGACCACCTTGCCGAAGACGAGGCACACGCTCTGGAGATCGCGCGTTCGATCGCCCGTCACCTCAACACGCAGAAGCCGCAGCAAGTTGCGATGCAAGCGTCGGAAGACCCCGCGTTTGATCCCGAAGAACTACTCGGCCTGATCCCGAAGGACACCCGCACTCCCTACGACGTTCGCGAAGTCATTGCGCGCCTCGTCGATGGCAGTCGCTTTCACGAGTTCAAGTCGCGCTATGGCACGACGCTCGTCACCGGTTTCGCACACCTTCACGGCATGCCCGTCGGCATTGTTGCCAACAACGGCATCCTGTTCTCAGAGAGCGCGCAAAAGGCTGCGCACTTCGTCGAACTGTGCAGCCAACGCAAGGTGCCGCTGTTGTTCTTGCAGAACATCACGGGCTTCATGGTCGGTCGCAAGTATGAGACTGGCGGGATTGCCAAGGACGGTGCCAAGATGGTGCAAGCCGTCGCGACCGCTCAGGTTCCGAAGATCACCGTGTTGATCGGCGGTTCGTTTGGCGCCGGCAACTACGGCATGTGCGGCCGCGCCTACCAGCCTCGCTTCTTGTTCACGTGGCCCAACTCGCGCATCAGCGTGATGGGTGGTGAGCAGGCCGCTGGCGTGTTGGCCCAGGTCAAGAAGGACCAACTCGAAGCCAAGGGCCAGAGCATGTCCGCCGAAGAGGAAGCCGAGTTGAAGGCGCCGATTCTTGAGAAGTACGAGACCGAAGGACACCCGCTCTACGCAACCGCGCGTCTGTGGGACGACGGCATCATCGATCCGCGCCAGACGCGTTCGGCCTTGGCTTTGGCGTTCTCGGCTTGCCTGAATGCCGAGATCCCGGACTGGCGCGCGCCGGTCTTCCGCATGTAAGTATGGCTGTGGGCTGCTCCGATTCGCGCTAGCTGGTGACGTCCGGTCCGCTATCGTGCATGCGTCATGCGCGAGCCCTCCGACGGTCTGTCCCCAGAAGAAAAGAAGGTCCTCTCTGATGTTGCCGAGGAAGGTGTGCACATCGTGCACGTTCCGGTGACCGACGACGGCCCGTCGTTCTCGGCGACGATCGGGCTCTGGTACCAGTTTGAGCAGCCCGAACTGATCGTGTTTGGATTGCCAGAGGAGGTTGCCGAAGAATTGCTCAACGCGGTGGCCGACGCTGCCGACGAAGGCAAGCGCTTCAAGCACGCCGAGAACCACAAGAACCTGTTGGTCGGCTATCCGGTGCGATTCCTAAACGTTCCTGCTGAGAAGGTGGCCGGCTACATGGGCACTGCCCAGTGGGCCTACGCCGGCACGGACTTCCCCGTGCTGCAGTTGGTGTGGCCGGACAAGCAGCATCGTTGGCCGTGGCAGGAAGGTGTGCGCGATGGTTTCCGCCTGGCGCAACCGATCATTGGGTCGCGCCAGGCGTGAGCAACAAGCCACCGAAGCTGGCGAGTGCCTACTTCCTGGGCTTCATGTTCTTCTTGCT
>JAPYTD010000074.1:0-7343 GCA_029936315.1 Planctomycetota bacterium
ATAGAGTTCACCGGTCAGCAGGGCGATCTTGCGGTGAATGGCGCCGTCAAGGTCCCCCTTCTGCAATGCGATCAACTGTTCGAGCGCTTTTGGATAGTCGCCAAGTTGCCACGCGCTACGCGCCACGGCGAATCGTTCCTCAGGTGTTTGCGCCACCAGCAAACCACAACAAAGAGCGGCGACGAGAGTCGGGAGCAGAGGCCTTGCCATGGAGACTAGCGTAGGCGGGGGGAGCCCAGGTTGTGACAAGGGGATCCTCCCTAGCCTGGCAATTCGCTAGGATGAAGGCATGAAGTGGATGTCCATCGTCGCGCTTGCGTTCTTCGGTTCCATGGCCTGTGCCCAGGTGCAAGTCACAGCGAGCGGTATCCTGGTCATCACGGCATACCCTAGCGGGGTGCCGCCGTCGATTTACACTCACACCGTAACTGGACCGACGACGTTCACCGCCAGTGGCGTTGGTACCGCAACGCTGTCGCTCGGCGCGACCAGCGAGCTAACGTTGTCACCGGCTACGCCACCGTGCCCCGGCTCCTGCGCAAGCGAGGTCCGAGGCAACGTCGTCGTGAGCTACACATCGCCGGTGGCGCTGCCGGGCGTGATGCGCCTGACGTTGGTGCCGGCCTGTTGGATGCAAGCATCGACGATCGACCTCGAAGACGATGGCGTGCTCGAACTGAATGGCGGCGGGCCGATGACCGTCGACGTGCCGGTCGTGTTGACGCCAAACCCAACGAATGTGCGACTGTTTGGTGCGCCGGCCAACTTCAGCGGCTTTTCCGTGACCTGCAATGACATCCAGCGCATCGAGTTCCTGCCGCAACCGAGTGCGTTAACGACGTTGCTGCCTGCTTGCGGCCCGATACTCGGCGGCACGCTCACCAACGCCGTACACGTAGGTTGGCGAAACCTGCGCGTGCATATTGCCAACACGGTTGGCCTGCTCGGCGTGCTGCAACTCGGAACCGCGCCACCGCCAATGCCCGGTGTCTGTGGTCCAGCCACTCTGCCCGATGCGACGGTGATCCTGGTGCCCGGCCCGAACGGCATCGAGTTCGACTTGCCGATTCCAGTGGGGCTGACCGGCACGTTCACACTGCAGTTCATCGACGTGTCGTTAGCACCGGTGTTTCAGATCGACTGGAGCAACGGCATGGTGCTATCGATCTAGGTCATCCGTTCGCTTGGTGTAGCTGAGGGCGGGTCAACGCAGCGTGATTCGCGAGCGGGCCATCTGCTCACGCAAGACGCCGACAACCTTCGGTCGTTCGCCGGCCAGGTTGCGCGTTCCCTCGGGGTCTTCTCGCAGGTCGTACAACTCCACGACCTGTGCCGGGCCATCGCCCTTGGTCCACTCGGTGTATCGATACCGATCCGTCCGCATCGACAGGCCCTGGTGGCCGCGCTTGTTCCAAAACCCCAGAGTCTGCGGCTTACCCGGGGCAGCCGGATCGTCGAGCAGCGCTCGCAGGGACTCGCCATCAAGGCGTTCGGGCGCCGTCAAGCCACACAACTCGACCAGAGTCGGGTAGATGTCGACCGAACCCACTAGCGCGTCCGTGGCCACGCCAGGCGCCAACATGTTTGGCGTGCGAATGATGAAGGCGCTCTGCAGGGCGCGCTCGAAGACCGTGTGCTTGCCCCAGATTCCCTGATCGCCAAGGTGCCAACCGTGGTCGCCCCAAACGATCACGATGGTGTTCTGGGTGAGCTCCAGGCGCTCGAGTTCGTCGAGCAGCTTGCCGACCTGCGTGTCGATGTAGCTCACGGCGCTGTAGTAAGCGTGCCGCATGTCGCGGTGGTGGTCGACATCGGTGCGCGCGCGTTTTGGGTGGGTGTAGCCAAAGAACTCGCCGCTACCTGACAACGGCACCTTGGACTCCAGGCCCTGCGGCGTCTCACCATATGGTGCCAGCTGGATCTTCGCGGGGTCGTAGAGGTCCCAGTACTTCTTGGGCGCATTGAACGGGAGATGTGGTTTGAAGAAACCGACCGCCAGGAAGAACGGCTTGTTCTTGTTGCGCTTCAGTCCGCGCAGGCGATCGATTGCCATCGCAGTGGTCAGCCCATCGGGGTAACCGGTGTCGTCGACGTCCGCATGTTCTGCGGGTGGTGCCGGTTGCCGAGCGGCGCGGCGGTCGGTGCGGCTCGAGCCATCGGCGTAGCCGAAGAAGCAGTCCCAGGCCGTTCCCCATCTACCCACGGGCCCACTCATGTAGTCCCAGGCGTCGGGCATCTCCTCGCGCCCGGTACCACTACCGTTGTAGCCGAATACCCGGCCATCGGGTTGATGGCTGATCTTTCCGAGTCCTACGGTCACGTAGCCGGCGGCACGGAACGCTTCGGGCAGCGTGAGAATGTCGTCGCCTGGTTTGAGCACGCCAAACGCGCCGTTGTTGAATGCGCCACGGGTATGCGGGTAGCGGCCCGTCAGCATCGAGAACCGCGACGCCCCGCAGGTTGGCAGCTGCACGTAGTGCCGTCGAAACAGTCGCCCGCTGGCCGCGAGCTGGTCCAGCCGCGGCGTCACCATGTGCTGCCTGCCGTAGCAGTGCAGTTCGGGCCGCAGATCATCGATGCAGAGGAACAGCACGTTGGGCTGTTGCTGCGCAGCGGTCGCCACTGCCAAGACAAACAAAGCCATCGTAGCCATCATCACACGTGTCATCGGACTCCAGGGTTCTGCGGCGCGCAAGACCTGACTGCGAGCAACGGCCTGCTGATCGCCACCGGCAACTGAGCAACCCACTGTTCGAAGGCCGTGCCACTCGAGCTGAGGCGTTGATGCTAGCGAGCGAGCGCCTGGTCGAAGAAGCGGAACACGTCCGCCAGCGCCAACTGCACGATTGCCAGATGCTCGACCTCTGGATACTCGCGGAAGGTACTTGCGGCACCTGCGGCTTCCAGCGAACGGTGCAAGCCACTGGCGCTGCCGCGAGCAAAGTCCTTGGTGCCGACCCCAACGAAGAAGCGCAACTTCTTCAGCGCCTCGCTGCGACGAACACGACCACCACCGCCCAGCGCGGCCACTGCCTGGTAGCGCTCCGGCGACCGCCCCGCATTCGCGATGGCCTGCATGGCCCCCATCGAATGACCGACCATCAACACGCGCTTGGTGTCGATCGGGAATCGCGACGCCAACGCGTCCACCAGTGCCGCACAATCCAGAGACCCCATCGTCAACCGCGGCGCGACGACCAACCACTTCCGCTCCGCCCCCAGAGCGACCACGCGCCCATCGCCGTAGCCGTCGAAGAACAGGTTCTCGCTGCCGCCGGCACCGTGCAGGGCGAGCACCAAAGGAGCCTTGTCCGCGACTTCGGGAACGAACAAGCGCACCGAGGAAGTGCGTTGGCCGACAGGGATGCGCAACCGAAACGATCCCGGTCGATGCCCACCATAGAACGCACCGTTCACTGGGCCCGAAAGCCATGCGGCCAATGCTTCGGCCTCGGCGAGGATCTCGGCACCAGGCAAGATGGTCTCTGCGGCACGGCGACGCTGCATGCCTTGCAGCATGCGAACCAACGCAGGCAACGTCTTGGATTCGATCGAGGCATGTTCGCGAGCCTTGGCCAACTTCTGCGCCTCGACCAGGCTCGCCATGCGATCGGATAGGTCTGCAACGACCGACAAGGCTTGCGCGCGCTCGAGCAACACCTGCTCGCCGTTCTTCAGGGACCACTTCAGCATGTGGTCGCCGAGGGGAACTGCCGCCAACGGAATCGAAACCGTCTGTGGCAACTCCTCCAACGCGATCACAGCCGGCTTCTCAACGCCCGGCATACGAACAACAAGCGACCAACCAGCGGGCTCGAAGTCTTCATCATCGATGCGGTAGGCGAGGCTCAACTTACCTACCACCGCCGGCTGCCCAACGGCAACGAGGCGGGCGTCAAGCTGCCACTGCAGGCTGTGCGCGTATTGCTCGGCAACCGACCAGTCACCGCCCGACAAGGCACAGTCCGCTGCATCGATCGCCTTGGCCACTGCCTTGGTGTCGAGACGGAAGAACGCTTGCACCGCGCGATCCAGAGCTGCAAAGGCTGCAACACGGCGCGCTTTGTCCGTGACCGAATCCAACCGTCGCTCAAACGCCCGCAACCGCAAGCCGAGTTCGTATCGCTGCACCTGTGCGGCAAGGCAGCCAGTCGCAAAGCAAGCCGCCACCAAGAATGTCCAGAGCTTCCAACCCGAGCGGAATCGCATAGCCATCATTCAAACACACCAGGTGTGTGCACGGTGCCACGACAAAAAAACATCCACGTCACGCCTGCTCGCGTTCGACAAGCTCGGCCCGCCCTCCGGATAGAGACCGACGGATGGACCCGCACTGTGCCCGTGCCGCCAATCGCAAACGAGATTGACCCAGTCAGGCTGGATGCACCCCCGACGCGCAGTGCGGCGTTGGTCAAGAAGACTGCGTGGTTGAGCCCGAGCCCCTGTACGTCAACGAAGCAGTCCGTCATTTGCATCCCGCCTTACGTCGCCACCGTGCAAGACAGCGGCTCAGGCGTTTCAGCCTGAGGGCGTTGATCAATTTGGCGAACCAAGAATTGGTAGAGCAGTCGGAACGCTGGTCGTCACGGTTCTCTGTTCGAAGAGCGCTCGGACCGGTTCCCGTCATTTCGGCTGCCCGTCATTGCGGCCGCCTGTCTGATGATGGACCTACCTCCGCAGGGGACTGACGCGGTCGCAATACTGCCGCATGCAGGATCTATCCATCGCATGCTGTGCTGAGGGGCTTGCAAACGGAGGTCAAGCTCGCCGATCATCAACGCACAATGACCCCACTAGTCTGTTCGCTATCGCTTCTAACTGCGGCAACTATCACGGCAGTCTCTGCCAATGCGCAAAGCGTGACTGTGCCGTTGAACTACAACTTCAATGGCATCGTGCACGCGGGCGAATCGAACCTGCCCGATGACCCAGTCGGCTTCCGTTCGATCTCGGATCGTGCCCTCGATTTTTCGGCAGGCATCCCGGTCGACCCTTTGCTTGCCCCCTACCAACTGATCGGCATACCCGGCCAGCTTGACATCGTGCACCTGGGCAACCGCAACCTGGTCGATAACGGCAACTGGGCGTTTGAGGCAATTGCCAACGGCAACAACATCGGCGTGCAACCGGCTTGGCTCGCCAATGTCGATCAGTCCGGTCCGCAAACCACCGTGCTCGCTGGCCCGCTGCCGATAACGGCAGACATCAGCATCGGGTTCCTCTACCAGATCAGCAACGGCGGCGGCTCGTTCGACGTGACGTTGACGCTCCTCAGCGGCGGCACACACACGGCGACCCTATCCGGCGTTGATTGGTTTCAGGGCGCGTTCTTAGGGACCCAGAACGTTGACCTAGGGGCACCCGGAACCAACCTGTCGATCACCGAAGGTCGCATCGATCTGGGCGCGTTCGCTGGCGATGCTCTCACCGAGATCAGCTTCAGCAATCAATCCAACCCGGTCGGGGGCTACGCGATCTTGGCGTGCAACTTTGGGGCACAGGCAAAGAACACGGTGCTCGGCCAAGGCTGCATCGGCCAGTATGTGTCGTTCTACGAGCAAATGGACACCGCGTCCTTTGACCTCACAGACACGGATATCACCGGCACGAACACTGGTGCCGGCTACGTCGTGCTGCCGACCCCGGGCACCGGCCCGCTCGCCGTCGGTGGAATTGATCCGCTCGGCGGCACCGTGCTGGTGCTTCCGGATGATGGCCAGGTCGTCGCTGGCACGCTCGGCATGACTGTTGGCTCCAACGGCTGGATGGCCCTCGGTGCTGGCAACAGCAACGGGTTCGCCCCGACCCCGGCCATCATGCTCGGCAACCCGTCGGAATCCGTCTACACCTGGACGGACCTGCAGCCCGACACCTCGGGCACCGTGACCTACGAAGAAGACGTCGCCACAGGCCAAACCCGCGTGACCTACGATGGTGTCAACGGCTGGAACACCTTGGACCCCGTCTTCATCCAAATCGACTACAACGTCAACTCCGGTGACTGGGCCATCCGCTTCGGCGTCGTTGGCTTCGCCAACCCGGAAGACTGGATTGTCGGTTACTCGCCGGCCGGCGTGAGCGCCGACCCTGGTGGCGTCGATATCTCGGCTACGGCGGTCATCATCACCGCTGCCACCGACATCATTCCGCTGTCGCTCGCCGCGATCACGCGCCCAGTACTCGGCACCAGCTGGGATCTGGAGGTCAATGACATTCCGGCGAGCACTGTGTTCGGCGTGACGTTCTTTGGCCTGGCCGACCCAATGCTGCTCGACCTCGGCTTCCTTGGCATGCCGGGCTGCCAGCTGCGCTCGAGCCTCGACCTCACCGACGGCCCGTGGCTTCCGAGCGGCTCGACCCACGCCTACAACTTGGCGTTGCCGGCCACGCCCCTGAACCTGCTCGGCTTCGAGTTGTTCACGCAGGCCGCCACGTTTGGCACTCCGCCGGTTAACTCCTTCGGCGCCATTTCGAGCAACGGCATCAACGGCACGCTCGGCGATATCTGATTGCCTCGATCCGGCGCGGCCGCAAAACGCGGCCGCGTTGCGCGCCCGAAATCGCCTACGTAATGGGGACCACAGCGACCGGAACGGTCGCGTGGGATATCGCCGTGCCGGTCGGCGCCCTTTTCTGATAGCACGCGCACGCAGAAACGAAGTACGAATGTCTACCAACATGATGCAGACAGAAATCGACGGGATCTTGCGGGATGCATTTGCGCCGACCCGGCTCGAAGTGATCAACGACAGCGCCAAACATTCGGGCCATTCGGGCGATGACGGTTCAGGGGAATCGCATTTTACTGTCGTGATCGAATCCGCCGTGTTTGCTGGCATGTCGCGTCTCCAGCGCCACCGCAAGGTTATCGCGGCGCTGGGCGATATCCCCGGCCAACGCGTGCATGCCCTGGCCATCAAGGCTCTTGCCCCTGGGGAGTCGACATGATCGAGCAGACGAAGACTCCAGTTTTTCACGGTCTGTGAAGGCGCCGCTGTGCGGACGTCGATGGCGTGCTATCCGACAACTCGGCCGCGCGGCATCCGCAAACTCGATTGCGCTTCGTCGGCAACGGCGTAATCGCTATTGCTTTAGCAGCCGAACCGCAGACACTGCACCGCATGGCAGCCAAGAAAGCACGGTCACCGGCAATGACATTCCTATTCACCGCCTTGAAGAGCGACGCGAAAGCTTCGTACGCTGACATCAAGACGAAGGCCGACAAGAAGAAGCTCAAGCTCTATCCAGTCATGTTCGGCCGCGCTCAGGCAATGCTCGGCATCGTCAAGTCCGCGAAACGCGGCACAGGGAAGGCTGCCAAGGCAACCGTGCGCAAGACCAAG
>JAPYTD010000074.1:7443-22084 GCA_029936315.1 Planctomycetota bacterium
GTCCGCGAAACGCGGCACAGGGAAGGCTGCCAAGGCAACCGTGCGCAAGACCAAGCCGACCGGCCGCAAGACCAAGGCGACGGCCCACAAGACCAAGCCGACCGTGCGCAAGGCCAAGGCAACCGTGCGCAAGACCAAGCCGACCGGAAAGCGAGGGCGTCCGATCAACCCATCATCGAAGTCCGGCAGAATCCGAGGGCTACTTGGGTCCAGAATGAGCGTAGCTGAGATCGCGAAGAAGGTCGGTGCCACCGTCGCACTGGTCTACAACGTCAAGTCGAAGGCGAGTGGCTCCAGAAAGGCACCCGTGGCTGGCAAGAAGCGTGGGCCTGGTCGCCCGCCGAAGGCCAAGAGTTCGAGCAGCACGAGCGCACTCGGCGGCATCCTGGCGGCGGTGCAGAACGCGGAGAAGGATCGTGTTCGAATGAGGGCGGCACTGAAAAAGATCACTGCCGTTATTAGTGACGCATTGGACTAGCGCCGCTGCAGTCAATGTCATCGTCCTACTCGGTAGTCACCGAGCAAGGTCACGTGTGACAACGTACGCATTGCCAGCACGAAGCGTTCTGCCGCGCTTTGGGTCAGTTGATTGGTTAGCACCACGGTGTTCTTGGTGAACTGAGAGCATTTTGGGCCAGAATTGCTCTCGGCCTCATGACCCGCTGAGCAAGGGGGATGCGCGCACCTCAAGCGCGAACACTCCCCCACCGGCACAGGGGCGTTTGGACCGGCGGCCTCGAATTGCGTCATCGGCCTGCGAGCTCGGCGGGTGTCGGCGCAAGAAGCATCGTGCCCTCCAGCGCGTAGACGCGCTCGAGGCGCCTGAGTCACGGCGTAGTCAACGGCCAGAAGAACAGGATCGCCGGCAGCCCCACCGCGACCACCAGCAACTCCAACGGCAACCCCAGCCGCCAGTAGTCACCAAACTTGTAGCCGCCCGGCCCCATGATGATGGTGTTGTTCTTGTGGCCGATGGGCGTCAAGAACGCGCAGGAAGCGGCGACCGCCACGGCCATCAGGAAGGGGTCGGGATTGAGCTGCAACCGGCTGGCGATGTTGACGGCGATCGGCGCGGCGATCAGCGCCGTGGCGACGTTGTTGAGTACGTCCGACAACGTCATCGTCACCAGCATCAGGATCCCCAGAACCACAACTGGTGGAAACCCTCCGGTCCAATCGACGATCGACTCGGCGATCAACGCCGTGCCACCACTCGCTTCCAAGGCGCCGCCGATCGGAATCAGGCAGCCGAGCAACACGATCACCGGCCACTCGATCGATTCGTAGATCTGGTTCAGCGGCACGATCTTCAGCAGGATGTAGGCGATCACCACGGTGGCCAGGGCCACCGGCAGATAGACCCAGCCGAAGCTGGCGATGGCGATCGCCAGGGCGAAAACGATGACGGCGCTCATCGCCTTGTGGCGTTGCACGACCTGCAGGCCGCGTTCAGCCAGCGGCAGGCAACCGAGCCAGCTCATAACATCGGGGAGCCGGCGGTTGGGGCCGAGCAACAACAGGATGTCGCCGGCGCGGATGCTGAGCTTGCGCACCCGGTCGCGGAACCGCCGACCACGTCGAGACACGCCGAGTAGGGTGACTCCCTGTCGGTAGAGCAGACGAACGTCCGCCGCCGAACGGCCCGCGATCCTCGATCCCTCGGGCACGACGACCTCGACCAGGGCCAAGGAATCCGTGCTCGCCTCAGCGTGTTTCTTGGAGCCGGCGACCTCAAGGCCGACCGAGCCGAAGAAGGTCTCGATGCTCTGAGGGCCGCCTTCGAGGACCACGTGGTCGCCGTTGCGGATCACTTCTTCGCGTGCCGCTCCCGGTAGGCGCTTGCCGCGTCGCACCAAGCCGATGACGTTGACGTCGTTCTCGTCGGCCAGCGTCTGCAGTTCGCGCATCTTAAGGCCAACCGCCTTGCTCTTCTCAGACACCTCGCCCTCGGCGATGTAGCCGGACAGGTCCTGAAGCTCTTCGACGGCGTGGTGCTTGGTGCGCTCGACCGGGATCAGGCGCCAGCCAACCAGGGCGACGAAGGTGACACCAATGGTGGCGACAATCAGGCCGACCGGCGCAAAGTCGAACATCTGATATGGCTGACCCAACGCGGTCTCGCGAAACGTGGCGATGACGACATTTGGCGGTGTGCCGATCAGTGTCACCATGCCGCCGAGGATCGAGGCGAACGACAGTGGCATCAGGGTCAGCGCCGGGCTGCGTTTGGACTTCGCCGCGGCCTGCATGTCGACCGGCATCAGCAGTGCCAGGGCGGCGACGTTGTTCATGACCGCCGATAACGCCGCCGCGATGCTCGCCATGAAGGTTATGTGCAGGCGCAGGCTGCGGGTGCCGTCGACCAGGAACTTGGCGAGGAGTTCGATTGCGCCGGAGTTGGACAGGCCGCGGCTGACGATCAGCACCAGCGCGATGATCACGGTGGCGGGGTGGCCGAAGCCGGAGAACACTTCGTTCTTGGGCACTACGCCGACGACAGAGGCGACCACCAGGGCGGCGAACGCCACCAGGTCGTAGCGGTATCGTCCCCAGATCAGCAGCCCGAAGATGGCGGCGAGCAGGCTGAAGAGGATGATCTGGTCGGTGTTCATGGGGATGGGGTACAAGACCCTAACCTGGAAGGACGGCACGACGCATGTCGTGATTGAGCCACAGGTATTACTCGAACGGCTGTGTGCCCTGGTGCCGCGACTGCGCAAGCATTTGGTGACATCGCGCGATCCGGTCATCCGACAGGCGTCACCCGTGTGCCGTCAATCAACCCGACGTCTCATTCTCGGCAGCATGTGACGTCGCCGGCGAAGCACGCAGCGGCTTGCTTCCCAGCTATCGCCGATCGGTCTGACGGCCAAGTTCCTCGCTTACACCCTGGCTGCGACTTCTAGTCGCGCCACCGGTCTTCCTACTCGGCCGAAACCAGGCGTCACTCATTGGTCAGCCACGAACTCGAAGCAGCTAACTCGACCCCAAACAGACTCGGCCGCATTTCCGGATACTGCGGAAGCGCGATCGAGTTTCCGGATGCCACGAGCCTATCGCGAGGACCAAGGCCGTCAGGGAGCCGACGGCGTCAAAGGCCTAGCGGAGCGCGCGGGGCTATTTGACGAAGCGACGCAACTGCCGCCACGCGCTGATCGCCATCGCCTTGCTACGGTCGACGAGCGGCGCCTGACCAACGGGGCGCGGAATCCAGCCGTGCGTCCGCATGCGGTGATTGACGCGGTGCGCCGAGGTCAGGACTTCGGTGCGCGTCGTGCGATAGGTGACCGCGAGCGAAATCGAAAAGCCGCTGCTCGTAGTTACAAGATGGGGCGCAATAAATGGGTGGTGCACCCCCTGACCCGGCTCAAGGTCGAAGCGCTGGGCGCGCCCTTCGCACGCCGGCCGGTACGATGGGCGCTGGCTGCTGCCGTAGGCGAGCAGTTCGTCGCGCTCGGCCGGCGTCATGATCGCGTCGTCGCGCGGGTCCCACAGATCGACGTGCTTGGTGCCTTCGATCTGCAGCAGGTAGTTGAGCTCGCGGTCCTGGTGGTAGGGCGTGATCGCCGATTGCGTCGAGATAAAAATGTAGCACGAGTACCACGTCATGCGCGATTCCAAGGCTCGCGTCGCCTGAGCAATCTCACCGACCAACGACTCGATCAGCGGGCGGTACGTCTCGTCGCGTTCCGGGTTGGTGACGAGCAGGTAGGCGCGATGCGCGATCGGGTCCGCAATGACCTCCTCCTGCGAGACGTTGAGCGGGTATTCTTCGAACGAGTGCGAGATGTCCGACTCGACGCGAACCTCGCCGCGGCGCACGCCGACCAGGTCGCCACGCCTGCGGCACAAGGCCTGCAGCGCCGGCCAGTGCAACAATGGGTTCTCGCCCAACCGATGTGTGATTCGGTACGGCTGGCGATCGTAGTGTGCGGCTGTCAGCGCGCCGTCAATCTTCAGTTGCCGGGCCTTGCCGGCGGGAGCGCCGGCGAGGATCTTGCGCGCTTGGCTGCGATTGAGTAACTCGCCTAGCATAGAGCCTCTATCAAAGCACATCGTGAATCTGCCCGCCCGTAGATGCTGGCGCGAGGTGTCCGAAAACTGTCCGAAGACAAGTTCGCCATCGCGATTCATGCACCAACGCCACCCCAAGTGGCGGCAGTCGCAGGGATCGGTCCTGTGGTGATCAAGATGAAATCGTCAGGCACGGCGAGCAGCGACGGGTTATTCTGAAGCGCTGCACGTCCCTGACGTATACGCCGCAACGCAGCGAACGGCACCGGATCGACCAAGGGCCAGCAAAGGCCATCGGATACGCACTACAGTTGTATCGCTCGATTTCCATATCAGGGTTCGTCTCGCAGCAGCCTCTACCAACCAACCTCCTGCCATGCTCCGCAGTTTGCTCGCCAGCTATCTTGCTCTTGCCGCGTCCTGCGATCTGCCTGCGCAGATCGCAGGCTACCGCAATCTGACCCTGCCCAATCCAACAGCGCAGGGATCCTCTTCGTTGCCGGTACGCGTCTACTACCCCGCTTTGGCGACTGGTCAGAACGCGCCCATGGCGAATCCGCCAGCGACTGGCTATCCGACTGTGGTCTTCTTGCATGGCTTGTTCGTGGTAGGCAGTTCCTACTCCAGGTTGGGGCGGCACCTCGCCGAGAATGGCTACATCGCCATCCTCAACGATACGGGCCAATTCAGCCCTTCGCTTCAAGCGGAAGATGGCGCCGCGCTCTACCACGCACTAGTCGTGGCAAACGGACAGTCGGGCAACGTTCTCGAGGGAGCTCTCGACATGAGCCGTGCAGGTCTGTGCGGACACTCAGTCGGTGGTGGCAATACCGTGACGGTGTTGGCAACGAACCCGGGATACAAAGCTGGGCTCTGCTTCGCACCGATCTATCCCGGTGCAAGCACTACCAATCAGGTGGACGTACCGCTAGGCATCATCCAAGGCACGGGAGACCTGGTGCTCGCTTGGGCACTGACCGGCCTGCCCATGTTCAACGAGGCCAACAACTTCTCAGGACTCAAGGTGTTCTACTTGTTTGGCTTCTGGGGCGGCCACAACAACGTTCCTGGCCTCTACGTGATTACATCGCTCGACTCCTCAGTTTGGCAACGCAGTCGACGGGTGATGACGGGCTTCTTTGATCGCTATCTCATGGACGATGTAGCGCAACTGGACGAGGTGATTGGGGCAACAGCATTGTCGGAGCCGCTGCTCAGCACGCTCTACGTAGAAGTGGAGGCTCCCGATGTTTGGTTGACGGGCCTGCCAGCCATTGGGCAAACCGTTCAGATCCAGACATCGTCCGAACCGGGAGCTGTGCTCTATGGGGCGGCAGCGACCACCGGCGGACCGATCGCAACACCGTTCGGAGACTTGTTGCTCGATGTTGCCAGCCTGTTTGTTCCCTACACGGCGACCGTTGCGAGCACACGATTCTCTTCCGTGGCCTTGAACATCCCCAATGATGTACAACTCATCGGAACGCAGGTTGCCTTCCAGAGCTTGGGGCTGAGCAATAGCGGCAACTACAGACTGACGTCGACAACCACGCTTGTGGTCGCCAACTGATTAGCGTCCTGCTCGCCCCATCGCGCCGCATGCGCTGTGCCACCGGGTCCATCACCTGAGGTGTGCTTCTTCGCGGCCGTATCCCAGTAGCGGCCAGTGTGCATGCGATTGCCATCGCGATCTTGCAGCGGCATGGGCGCACCCAACCCGTTGGCGCTGCCGTAGAGCACGAATGGCTCGCCGACGTAGCAACCCGTGACGATGTCTTCGTAGCCATCACCATTGAGGTCCGCGAACCGCGGACTGATGCCGACGCATCACCAATTGTGGATGCGAATGTCCCCGCCGGAATCCCCGCCGACCCAGGCATTCCGACCGGAATCCCCGCCACCAGCCACACCGCTCCCCCACCGCGACTCACGAATTGGCGCAGTCTCACCCCATCAGGCCCCAAACCACTCCTGCTCACCACCAGGCGGAGCCTGGTTCGCCATCGTGTTTACACGTCCGCCCCCCGATCGGGACGACAAGCCATGCAAGCTGCGGCCACGACCACCCAAACGCCGACGTTTCTCCCAGGTCCTCAGCCGACCGGCGCACCGACGAACTCGTAGACGCGCAGGTAGCGTGACGGGTCCACGCCGAACGCACCGGCGACCTCGCCGGTGCTGGCGTCGACAACGCGGCGGAACGACGGCGCAAGCTGCTCGTCCCACCACGACAGCGGCCGCAACGTCAGATGCCCGGAGTATTGGAACTCGCATAGCGCAATGTGCGCAATCACACGCCGCGGCTGCAGCCGCTCCAGCTCACGCACCATCTGCGGCACCCGGGCCTCGAAGGTCAATCCGGGTTAGCATGCCAGCATGAACGACAACAAGTCGGCAGCCGATTGGGCCAAGGAGCTGGCCACGAACTGGGAAGCCCGGGCGGCCTTGCCCTCGCGTGACCTGTTTGTGGCCTCGCATCCGGATTGGAACGACCCGGAAACCTGGCTGCGGCGCGCCAAGACCGAGATCAGCCTGTTCTTCGCCGGCCTCGACATGGAGTGGTTGGCTGGTGTAGACGTGCTGGAGCTCGGCTGTGGCTCGGGTCGCCTGGCCGGGTTGGTGCGCGATGCAGCGCGAAGCTACACCGGCTACGACATCGCCGCGGGCATGGTGAAAGCCGCGCAGCAGCGATGTCGCGATCGCGAAGGTGTCCGGTTCTTCGTCGGCGATGGCCTCGATGTGCCGGCCGAGGCCCAGGATCGTCAATACGGCCTCGTGCTGTCCGTTGCCGTACTTATCCACTGCCCGCGCACGGTCATCGCGACGAACATCCAGAACGTGTGGCGCCATGTGCAGCCCGGCGGCCAGATACGGTTGTCGGTGCTCGGTGTGCACAACGACCCCGAAGGCATCGTGGGGCCACAGGACGAAGTCGAAAAGGCCCTCGAGACGATCGTCAGCGAGAAGCAGTCGGTCATCGCCAACCTGAGCGACGAGGAACGTCGGCTCGCGTTTGACACCTACTACATGGGCGAGCGATTCCGTTACGCGGAGATGGAGCCGTTCTTGTCGGAACTGACGGGTGGCGAGGTCGCTCTCTATCGCGGCGACCCCGGCTGCATTTACGCGGCGATCACCAAGCCTTGATCACCAACGCCGCGATTACCGCTGTCTTGCGTTGGGTCCTGGCGAATAGTCGGAGGTGCTGCGAGCCCAGCGTCCCCACACGCGCAGATACTCGGGCACGGTCAGTTCACCGTTGCCGCAGCGAGTCGATGCGCTCGCAGTTCTTCGATCAGGCAATAGGACTGTCGAGGAGAGCACGCACGCGCAACGCGAGTTCCTCTGAGGTGAAGGGCTTTTGGATGAAGCCCGCCCCCTCCTCGTGGACCCCCCGGTCAGTCAGGGCATCGCCCGTGTAACCCGACATGTATAGTACGCGCAGACTGGGTCGCGTTTCCTTCAGGTGATTGGCCAGTTCGGCGCCGCTCATCCCCGGCATGACAACGTCGGTGAGGAGAAGGTCGATGCGGTGGTTCTGCGACGCAATTTCGAGTGCATTCGACCCGTTCTCGGCGTCAACGACTTCGAATCCGAACCTGACCAGCGCCCGCTTGACTACCAGCCGGACAGCCTGCTCGTCTTCGACCAGCAGGATGAACTCGTTGCTGGCCGGGACAATCCTTGGTTGCGCAGCCCGCGATTCATCCTCTGGCGGGCTGCTGCACTTGAATCGGATCGAGAACCTGGTCCCGGCGTTTTCGCGACTCTCGACTTCGATGTGGCCCTGGGCTTGTTCGACGACGATGCCATACACGGTTGCGAGTCCGAGTCCCGTGGAAGAAGCGCTGTCTTTGGTCGTAAAGAAGGGCTCGAAGATGTGTTCTTGCACGGTCTCTGACATGCCACATCCGCTGTCGGAGACTTCGAGAACCACATGCCTGCCCGCCGTGGAATTGAATGCCCTGGCCTGAGCTTCGTCGAGGTGGTCGACACGGGTAGCGATCACCAACTTCCCTCCCACGGGCATCGCTTCGCGAGCGTTGACTACGAGGTTCAAGAACAGTCGCTCCAATTGGTGGCGATCGCACACGATCCACGGCTCTTGATCAGATCGGCTGGTGACGAGTTCGATGTCCTCGCCGATGAGCAGTCGCAGCATGTGGTCGAGTTCTGCGATGACGGTGTCGAGGTTCAAGGACTCGACCGATCGCACGCGCTGCTTGGTGAATGAAAGAAGTTGGTGCGTTAGCGCACTCGCGCGATCACATGATGCGGCAATTTCCTCAACAGCCTTGCGTCGCGGATCATCCACCGCGAAGGACGCATGCAACCGGTCCTGCTGGCCCATGATGACCGTCAGGAGGTTGTTGAAGTCGTGGGCGATGCCGCCCGCGAGTCTTCCAACCGCTTCCATCTTCTGCGCCTGCGCGAGTTCAGCAGTGGCACCCTCGAGATCCACCATCAAAGAGCGATTGCGCCGACTGAGCAGGATGGCCTGTAGGATCGCGAGCCCCCCGAGCGTGAAGAGCGTCAGGAAGGCAACGCGTTCTCGCATCACCAGCATGTTCGGATCCAGGATCCCGATCCGCTGCGCCGCGACGTGGATAGTCGGCATCAACAGCGCCAGCATGACGAACATGATCTCCGTCAGCGGCAGCAGTTGCGCATTTGAGACTGCGCTCGACGAAGCCTCTGCTTCTGGCTTGGGCGCAAGTCCGAGGCGCACGACGGCGGTGAGGACTACCCATTGCGCAAACCAGATGAGGCCCACCGGCTCCAAGTAGCTCTCTATCTGCACTTCGGTGGCGTCGGCGAGCAGGACGCATGCCATCAAAATGGCGAAGCCACCGTAGAGCTTGCGCCATCGCCTGCTCTTTGTGACATAGGCCAGCCACATAAACCGCACCAACAGGAACGAGTCCAGAAGGATGAACAGCAGGAACGAGCGAAGCCACTCGTCGTCCTGTGCCGTGTCGCCATGCATGTACGGCACGACCACGAAATACGCACACAAGCCGCAGACAAAGATGGTGGATCCCAGAATGCGGACCTGCAGCGGTGCGTTCTTTTTCGTCCATCCAGCAACCCGGTGTGGCTGCGTTTCCGCGGCCAAGATGAGCAGCAGGTAGGCCCCGCAATGCACGCAATCCATCAGCGAGTCGCCCGTGACCGTTGTGCTGAACACGGGGAACGCCATCTGCACCAGGCTGGCGACGAACCAGGTCAGAGCCGTTGCTCCGACAATGCACCAGAATCGACGTTCTTCCGCGTGCTCGGTCGATCGCAAGATCGTGATCGCACAAGCCGTCAACGCGATGGCGCCTAGAACGAGATCGCTGATGCTCTCGTGGTAGACGTCTTGCCAGGCAGCGGGCAACAGCCCAGGGACCAGAAACGGCAGCGCAGTGAGGACTTGCAGTCCCAACAACACGAGCCATACCCGGTCACCCAAGAGCGTGCTCCATGTGCGAAACTCGGACCGAGCGGACATAGGCTGCATAGACTGTAGTGACATGACCCTGAGCGCCTGAGCTCTGAACTGCGAGTTCCTGTCACAACCGAGCATAGGCAATCTCGGTGGCAAGTTGTGAGGCAATTGACTCACGAGGCGGCACGGGCTACTTGGCGTATAGTCCCGGAACAAGCAGCACGGGCGCAGCTGCCGAATTGACGAGCGGCAAGGATGTTTGGGTTCGGTGCGACCCCGTTCCCCTAGGCGCACGGCCGGGGACAGTCGGCTGGAGGAGTCGACCGTTCGCCTCTGCTAGTGACACCCTCAAACTGGATGCTAGATGCTCGTCGCGATCGCGTTGTCGTCGCTCAACGACAGCTGCCAAGACACCATCGGCCGGGTGAGGAACGCGTTCAGCCGCCGCGACGTGATCAACTCGGCCAGCAGATGGTCAGCGACGAACTGCAGCGGCGTCTGTGCTGTGACCATCGTCTCGGCGGCGGCCCGCGTTACCGCGTAGGCGTGCGGACACTCGTGGTGGCCGGCGAGCGCCGTCCGGACGTGATCCTGCCGCACCCTCTCACCCTCGCGGCGGCAAAAGTCGTCCTCGAAAAGGGCTGCTCACCAAGGCCAAACTGCTCCTTTGCAGTCTGTCCACCATTTGCATGCTTACACGATTTGTGGCATATCGTCCTGATATCCGCTTGCAGGCCATTGCTTCACGAAGAGCGGCTACCATTATCGACAATACAGGCGTCAATTGATCCGTTCGCCATCAGCAAAGTCCACGTAGTAGCGAATCGCGTCGGGACTCATCAACGGACCAAGAAGTGATGAAGCCACCAAACCAACCAGAGGATGACTCGATCGTGGACGCCGAGGACGCGACCAACTCCGAACCCAACTGGAAATCCCTGGCTGGTCGGTTGAAGGCGATTTCCGAACTAACTGCCGACTGTTGCTGGATGCGAATCGAGTACCCCGACGGCCGTTCTCATCGCGAGTGGATCACGGGGTCGTTCGAGCGGTTGACGGGTTACGACCCCGAGGAGTTCTCCGATATCGGCGTGCAGAGATTGGTACATCGCGACGACCTCTCGTTTGCGCTCGGTCGAGTCAATGGCCCTGAGGGAATCTCGGAGCACGAGTTTCGCATCGTCACCAAATCAGGCGAAGTGAGGTGGCTCGAAGAACGCATGCGGGTTGAGCGTCGCGAGGACGGCCGACTGATCGTGTTTGGAGCAACCCGTGACATCACGGCACAAAAGGCGACGGAGGAGGCCCTCAAGGAGACGCGAGCTCAGCAGCACCAGTCACAGAAGATGGAGGCTCTGGGCATGTTGGCGGGAGGTGTGGCCCACGACTTCAACAACCTCCTGACGGTGATCATGGGCTGCGCCGAGGTCCTGCATCCGAACGAAAAGCTCGATCCAAGCCTGGTGGAGAGTGCGAAAGAAGTGGGCCTGGCCGCGTCTCGGGCGGCGGGATTGACCCGCCAATTGCTGACCTTCAGCCGGCAACATCCGATGGTGCCTCGGGTGGTGGACCTCAATGAGCTCATCTCCAACACCATCAAGATGCTCCGGCGCCTGATTCCGTCCACCATTGACCTGGTGACGGCACTGGATCCGAAACTGCCCTCCGTGAAGTTGGACGTCAGTCAATTCGAGCAGGTGCTGGTGAACCTGGTGGTGAATGCTCGAGATGCACTTAACGAGACCGGACGCATCACAATCGACACGCGCCGGGTGCAGATGGAGCCAGAGCGCTTGTCCTGTTCCGTCGAGAATCCAAACGGAGGACACGTGCTGTTCCGCGTCAAAGATAATGGCTGCGGCATCGCTTCGCAGGACCTGCCGCGGATCTTCGAACCATTCTTCACGACCAAGGATTCGGGCAAGGGAACGGGATTCGGGCTGGCCGCGGTGTACGGAACGGTGATTCAGAGCGGTGGTCTGGTCCACGTCGAAAGCGAAGAGGGAGAAGGATCCTCGTTCGCGGTCTTCCTACCAATCGCATCTGCGCAAACCAACGTCCAAGAAACGAGTCCCGGTCCGGCACGGCGTTGACAGAGTCGGTTGTGAGTCGATCCTCATCGTGGGAGACGAGGATCGGGTTCGGCACCTTCTGAGTCAGACCTTGTCCGGAAACCCCACCCACAAACGCACCGCTCCCCCCGCAGCGACCCCGCAACCGCCATGTGATCGCAGTATGCTCGGGCGGCACGTCACGCCCGATCCCGATGCCCCCATCACGAATCCCCGTCTTCGCCCTGCTGCTCGTGGCGATTCTCGGAGCTGGCTGGCTCTGGTGGTCCAGCGCCAGCAGCGGCCCGCCAGTCGCTCCCGCCTCCATCGAGCCCCCCGCCGCCGAGGTCGGCGACGGCTCGGTCGACGCCGACACGGGCGGTGCGGACAGCGCGCACTCGGACGCGGGCGAGGTCGCGCGCACGGAAGCGAACGCCACGGAGGCTGCAGCGGCTGCACCGAACGCGACCCTGAACGTGACCGCCACGTGGCCCGAGGCCGTGCCGGCGGAGGGCGTAATGATCTACCTGCACGGCGCCGAGCGCGGCATGCCCTACACGGCCTTCGCGCGCGGCCTGACCGACGAGCAGGGCCTGGTCGTGTTCACCGATGTTCCGCCAGGCAAGGTGGCGATTCAGTCGGATCGCGGGGATGGCAACCGCATCACCGTGGTCGCCGGCGGCCAGGAAGTCGCCTTCGAACTGAAGGCCGGCCTCGCGGTCATCACCGTGGTCGCCGGCGGCCAGGAAGTCGCCTTCGAACTGAAGGCCGGCCTCGCGGTCACGGGCACGGTCCTCGACCCGAACGGCAGGCGCGTAGCCTCTGCGAGCGTCTGGTTACAAAGTTCGAATCCCCGGTGGAACGGCGGCCGGGTCATGACCCGTACCGATGCCCGGGGCGAGTTCGCCCTGCAGCACTGCAACCCGGCCTACTCACTCGGCGCGATCGCGGCAGGCTTCGGGCCATCGAAGCTTGTCGACCTCGAACTCGCCGACACTTCGACTTCCCCCGTCGTCGTCGAGCTGAAGCTGGAAGGCAGCGGCGGACGACTCGAGGGCACGGTCACCGACACCGAGGGCGCGCCGATCGAGGGCGCCCTGATCGCGGTCGCCACGGACAATCTTCCCCTGAAGCACTTCGGCGACCGGGTTGTCGAGTGCTGGACGTCGCGCACTGCGGAGACGGACGAGAACGGGTTTTTCGCAATCGACGGCCTTGCGATGGGCACGTCAGAGATCGCGATCCGCGCCGCCGGCTACGGCCTTCATCGGGAAGAGGTCACGATCACGGCGGGGCAGACGACGGCCATCAACCCGCACCTGCCGGCCAGCTCGGTGATCCATGGCACGGTGACCGACGGCCAGGGCAACCCCATCGAGAAGGCACGGGTCTCGGTCTTCGACATCGCCCCAATCACGGTGTTCATCTCGGGCGGGAATATCGGCTTCGGCGAACTCTTCGGCCACCTGGGCCACGAGTCGGACGCGGCCGGACGCTATCGCATCGAAGGCGTGACCCCCGGAACGGCTCACGTCTTCGCTCAGCGCGTGGAGCCGCGTGCCGACGGCGTCTCGGTTGCGTTCACCAACACAACGCTGGATGTCGCCCCCGGCACCGAGAAGGCCTGGAACCCAGAGATTACGGATGGGCGCACGGTCGAAGGCGTCGTGCTCTATCGCGACGGTTTCCCGATGAAGGATGTGTTCCTCACGCTCGTCGACGAGCGAACCAACAAGGAACGCATCATGACCAACGACAATAACGGCATGTTCCGCTGGCACTGCCTCGAGGCCTCGCTCTACACGTTGCGAGTGCAGTACTGGGACGCCCCAAAAGGCACGCCGCCGCTGCGGGCAACCGGCATCATCCCCGACCGGGGCCAGGTCGAACTGCGGGCGACCTACGACAAACCGGTGAAGGGCAAGGGCGGCAAGATCACGGGCCGCATCGACGACGTTGGGGGTCGCATTCGCAACGAGAAGGCAGTTCACGTAGTCCTCAACTACGGCAGCAACTCACGCTCATTCCGCGAGGTCAAGGTCGAGAACGGCGCCTACGTGTTCGAAAAGGTCTCTCCCGGCAAGTTCCGAATAACGCTGGTCGAAACCGCGTGTGTGCTCACCCAGACCGACTGGTTCGAGCTGCCGCCGGCCGGCGAAGTCGAGGCTCCCATTCTTCGCACCGAAGCTGCCGGCGCCGCGAAGATCACGCTCGTACGGCCTGAGGGCACCGAGGCCCTCGAGCCCAAGATCTACCTCAAGCGCGTTGGCGACGGCCGCAGCACGCTCGTCGAAGCGGGCCGCGGCACCGAATGCGCCTCGGACAACCTGACGCCCGGCCAGTACAAGATCACGGGCTACGCCACGGGCATGGTGGCCCTGCGAGGCGAGATGACAGTCCACGCCACTGTGACCACCGAGCTGAGCATGACCCTGCAGGCAGGGGCCCTGGTCAGAATCAGCGTGTGGTGGCCCGAGGGCAAGACCTCGGCCAACCGGCAATACCGCATCCTCGACGAACACGGCAAGGTCTTCCACGAGGTCGACGATGTAATCTGGTCCAGCGCCCCGCTGCGTCCCTATCCCGTCCGTCAGACGATGCCTCCCGGTCGGTACTCGATCGAGTTTTCGACCGACACCGGCCTGCGTGGCGAGCGCGAGTTCGAGGTCCCGAGCGTCGGCGGCGAAATCGAGGTCCGGGTCGATCTCCAGTAGCGCGCATTGACGATTGCCCCGCGCGGCCGCAACCGGGCCAACCCGGTGTCGGCCACCGCTGAAGCTAAGGGATGCCGATGGTGAAGTCCGAACCGGACCACGCCACCAGCCACACCGCTCCCCCACCGCGACTCACGAATTGGCGCAGCCTCACCCCATCACGCCCCAAACCACTCCTGCTCACCACCAGGCGGCGCCCGCGCCGGTGCCAACTCCGGCACTTCGCTCGAAATCGCCATCGCCCGCAGCACCCGCTCAATCGAATCCGGATCCTGGATCGCAGCCAGTAGCCGCCTTGTTCCTCCGGCAGTGGCGCGTGAGCCTCGCCCGTTCCTCTACTTGAAGCCCGCCCGCCTGCCGCTGCGCGATCAACAGGGAATAGAGAGTCCAGGTCTCTTCCTGGATCAGACGGAGCGCATCTGACCGCGTTC
>JAPYTD010000075.1 GCA_029936315.1 Planctomycetota bacterium
TTGATGATCTCCTTGACGATGTCGCGCTGCGCGGCGACCTTGGCGTGCTTGAAGTTGCCGAGAGCCTGGCCCGAAGCAGCCCGCAGCTCGTCGTGGCGCGAACGCGAAGTCAACTCCATCAGGAAGTCGATCTGCTTGACGTCCTTGGTCTTGCCGAGCGCCCTCACCATATGGGCGCGTAGCGACACGTTGTCCTTGAAGCGCTTGTTCTCGACCGCCTTGGCGAGTGGCTTGGCACCCTTGGCGCCGAACTTCGCGAGGGCGTCCGCCGTCTCGCGGTAGAGGATGTCCTTGCTGCCGGTGCGAACCTTGCCGAACTTGTAGACGTCGCCGAGCGCCTTGGCGATCTTGGCGAGGTCCTTCGGGTTCTTCTTGTCGAGGTTCTTGGCCAGGTTCTGCATCGAGCCGATCGCCTGGAAGTCGCTCCTCATCTTGCGATCTTTGATGAACTTCTTGAGTTCCGCAAGACGTGCCGACAGCGCTGGGTCGACCGGCGGTGGCGTCGGCTTCTGCGCCTGCAGGCTGCCCCCGAGAGTGCCGATGGCCAGGGCCAGCGCTATTGCGAACCGTGCTTCTGAGGGGTGTGCCATGACTGGATTCTAGTCCTTTTGGAGTCCTCCGTTACGCACCATCCGGTTTGACCCGGGATCGTGCGGTATTTCGCGAGCCCTGCATTGCAATAGGACCTAACGATCCGCTACCAAAGGTGCCCCTAAACGGTTCTATGACACTCGCATTGATCACTGGCGGCGCGGGCTTCATCGGCTCGCATCTGGCACACAAGCTTCTGGCCGAAGGTGGTCGCGTGCGGGTGCTCGACAGTCTGGACCCGTTTTATGACCCGGCACTGAAGCGCCGTAATCTCAAGGACCTCGCCGAGCTAGGTCGAGACCGCTTCGAGTTCGTCGAGGGGGACATCCGCGATGCCAAGGCTTGCAAGCGCGCAGTCGCCGGTGTCGGTGTCGTCGTGCACCTGGCGGCGCTTGCCGGTGTGCGGCCGTCGCTGCAGGATCCGGTGCGCTACATGGACGTCAACGTCGTCGGTACGCAGACCCTGCTGCAGCAGATCGAAGACCCCGAGACCCGGTTTGTCTTTGGCGGCAGTTCGTCGGTGTATGGTGGCAACAAGGACGTGCCGTTCTCGGAGCAGCAAGCCGTCGACCGACCGGTCTCCCCGTACGCCGCCAGCAAGAAGGCCGGCGAAGTGCTTTGCTACACGTGGCACCACCTGCACGGCAACCCAGTGACCTGCCTGCGGTTCTTCACCGTTTACGGGCCCAAGCAGCGGCCGGAGATGGCGATCCACAAGTTCGCGCGTGCAATCACGGACGGCGACAGCATCCCGTTCTTCGGTGATGGCAGCTCGCGGCGGGACTACACCTATGTTGACGATATTGTCGCTGGTGTGCGCGCCGCGATGGAGCGTCAGGACAGCTATGCGATCTTCAACCTCGGTGGCGCAGCGACGACTTCGCTGTCCGATCTGGTTGCGCAGCTTGCCGCGGCCCTGGGCAAGCCGGCTATCTTGAAGAAGCTTCCGGATCAGCCCGGCGATGTGCTGATCACGTATGCAGATGTATCGCTGGCGGAGCGCGAGCTCGGCTATTGCTGCACGACGCCACTTGCGGATGGCGTGAAGAAGTTCTGCGCTTGGTACGTAAAAGAAAAGAGCGCCGGAAGGTTGCCATAGTGGCGAGACATGTTGAGGAGGCAGATGTGAGCGATCGGGTTCTAGTGACAGGTGGCGCGGGTTTCATTGGCTCGCATGTCTGCGAACGTCTCTGCCACGAAGGCCGTGAGGTTGTCGTGATTGACAACCTGTGCACCGGCAAGCGTGACAACCTCGCAGGCTTTGACGTCGAGTTTCACGAAGGTTCGATCACCCGGCCTGCCGACGTCGAGAAGGCGATGCAAGGCGTCAACAAGGTCGTGCACCTGGCTGCGTTGCCGTCGGTTGCGCGCTCCCTGGAGCGGCCGATCGATACGCACGAGGCCTGCGCGACCGGAACCGCCAACGTGCTCAACGCCGCCAAGGCCGTTGGCGCGCGCGTCGTGTATGCAGGCAGCAGTTCGGCATACGGCAACCAGCAGGCAATGCACAAGCACGAGCAGTTGCGCGAAGACCCACTGTCGCCGTACTCCGCTGCCAAGCTCGCCGGGGAACTCTACTGCCGCACGTTCGCTCGTGTGTTTGACATGAACGTGGTCGTGACGCGCTTCTTCAACGTGTTTGGGCCACGGCAACCTGCCGACAGCCCCTACTCGGGAGTCATCGCCGCCTTCTGCCGCAGTTTGATCCTCGGGAAATCGGTGCGCATCGATGGCGATGGCGGCCAGGGGCGCGACTTCACGTACGTCGAGGATCTCGTCACTGGCGTGCTGCAGTGCCTGGATGCGGACAGCACCGGCTGCGACACCGTAAACCTCGCCTATGGCGCCTCAACGACCGTTATGGATGTCTACGAGCTGCTCCAAAAGTTCACCAGGGAGCATATTCCAGGCCAGGTCATACCGGACCCTGTAATGGCCGCGCCGCGCACGGGTGACGTACGGCACTCGCTTGCCGATGTGACCCGCGCAAAAGAGCGGTTCGGCTTCGCTCCTACCGTCGGTTTCGCCGAAGGTTTGGCCAGGACTTTCGCGTGGTACCGCGCACAAATTGGATCGGAGTAATTCAGTATGAAAGGTGTCGTTCTCGCCGGTGGTTTGGGTAGCCGTCTCTACCCTCTGACCAAGATCACCAACAAGCACCTGCTACCGGTGTTTGACAAGCCGATGATCTTCTACCCGATCCAGTGTCTCGTGAACGCTGGCATCACCGAGATCATGGTGGTGACGGGTGGCAACTATGCGGGGCACTTCCTGCAACTGCTGCGCAACGGCTCCGATTTTGGTTTGCGCCGTCTCGGCTACGCCTACCAGGAAGGCGAAGGTGGCATCGCCGATGCGCTGAAGCTCGCTGAGGAGTTCGCCGATGGCGACTCGATCTGCGTCGTGCTAGGCGACAACATCATCGAAGGCAACATCAAGAAAGCCGCCGACGAATTTGCCGCGCAAGGCGGCGGCGCCAAGATCATGCTCAAGGAAGTGCACGATCCGGAACGCTTTGGGGTCGCCAGCGTCGCAGGTGATGGCAAGGTCACGAGCATCGTCGAAAAGCCGAAGGAGCCCGAGAGCAATCTCGCCGTCATCGGCATCTACATGTACGACGCCGAGGTGTTCAACATCTGTCGCGAACTCAAGCCGTCGGATCGCGGCGAGCTTGAGATCACCGATGTGAACAATGAATACCTGCGCCGGGGCAACCTGACGTGCGAAGTGCTCAACGGATGGTGGACGGACGCGGGCACCTTCGAGTCCCTGTATCGCTCTTCGACGCTCGTGCGCGAAGCCGGTGCCAACCGCATGGACATCTAGACGGAGCGCCTGTGACACCTTCACCAGTGCCTTCACCCGGGACGCCTTCGGCTGGCAGCCATTCCTGTGATCTACTGGTGACCGGTGCGCTCGGGCAACTCGGGCGCACGATCATGGCGCAGGCCAAGGGGCTTGGCTTGGTGGCCGTTGGCGTCGACATCAACGAAATGCCGCTCGACGACCGGTGCCGCATCCAGCAGGTACTTGGCGCCGCCAAACCCGCGTTCGTGATGCACTGTGGTGCGATCACCAACGTCGATGGCTGCGAAGCAGAGCCGTTGCTGGCATACCGCATCAATGGGCTGGCGACGGCTTGGATCGCCGAGGCAGCCGCGAGCGTCAATGCCGGCATGGCATACGTGTCAACCGACTTTGTCTTTGATGGCACGCCATACGGCACGCCCTATCCGGTCGACGCGGCGATCAAACCGCTGTCGGTGTATGGCGCCAGCAAACGCCTTGGCGAAGAGGCCGTTCTCGGCCACGGCCGCGACGATTTCTACGTCGTGCGCACCAGCTGGGTGTTTGGTCCGGGCGGCGAGAACTTCCCGCGCGCTATCCTCAACCGGGCACGCTCGGGGAAGCCGTTGAAGGTCGTTACGGATCAAGTCGGGCGACCGACCATGACCCATGACCTCGCCGAGGCTCTGCTCGATATCCGTCGCCTGAAGCCGGCAGGTGGCATCTACCACGCGGCGAACGAAGGCCAGTGTTCGTGGCACAAGTTCGCTGTCGATACGTTGGCCGCAGCTGGCATCAACGACATCGAGGTCGGCGAACAGACGGCCGCTGACCTCAACCTACCCGCGGCAAGGCCCGCGTGGTCGGTGCTCGATACATCCAAGTTGGCGACGGTGCGAGGCAAGCACCTGCCCAACTACCGCGACGCACTTCAGCGACACGTGCCACTCGATGAGGCGGCATTGGCCGAACTCGCCAGTGGTGAAGCTGGGGGTGAGGCAAGAGCCGCGGACAAGCCGGGTGGGCCACTGCGCGGCAAGCAATACTGATCTGATTCTGGAGTCCTAACTGTGAGCAAGATCCTCGTTACCGGCGGCGCCGGCTTCATCGGTTCCAACTTCGTGCGCATGATGCTCACGGAGACGGATCATGAGATTCTCAACCTCGACCTGCTGACCTATGCCGGCAATCTCGAGAACCTGTCGGATGTCGAAGGCCACGCGAACTACACGTTCGTCAAGGGGGACATTATCGATGCCCCGGCGATGGCCGAGCTGTTTGGCCAGCACAAGCCGGACATCGTGGTGCACTTCGCTGCCGAGAGCCATGTTGACCGTTCGGTGCTCGACGCGACGGCGTTTGTGCAGACGAACGTAATCGGCACCCAGGTCCTGCTGGACAAGAGCCGCCACCACAATGTGAAGCGTTTTGTGCACGTCAGCACCGACGAGGTCTACGGGTCGCTCGGCGCCTCGGGGTTGTTCACCGAAGAGACGCCGTTGCAATCGAACTCGCCGTACTCGGCGAGCAAGGCAGGCAGCGATCTGTTGGTGCGCGCCGCCGTGCATACGCACGGCATGGACTGCGTGATCACGCGGTGCTCGAACAACTATGGTCCCTACCAGTTTCCTGAGAAGCTGATCCCGTTGATGATCGCCAACGCCCACGAGGATAAGTCGCTGCCGATCTACGGCGATGGCAAGAACGTGCGCGACTGGATCCACGTCATTGATCATTGTCGCGGCATCAAGCGAGCGATGGAAGACGGCGTAAAGGGCGAGGTCTACAACTTTGGTGGCGATGCCGAACGCGACAACATGTTCGTCGTAACCGAAATCCTGAAGCTCGTCGGCAAGGGCGAGGACTTGATAACGTTCGTCAAAGACCGCCCCGGCCACGATCGCCGCTACGCGATGGACTCAAGCAAGGCGCGGGCGCAGCTCGGGTGGACGCCGACCTGCACGTTTGAGGACGGCCTGAAGCAGACGGTCGACTGGTATCTCAAGAACAAGTCCTGGTGGGAGCGCGTTCGCAGCGGTGCCTATCAGGAGTATTACGAGAAGCAGTACAGTTCCCGCTAGTGGCAACAAGACGCGTAAGGGCACCGTGCCCGGCAGACGCTCTGCTAATCGAGTTGGATGGTGCGATTATCGAGCGCGGCGCGCGTCATGGCATCGACAGTCTCAAAGTCGATGACGGCCTGTTCAATCGGACAGGGGTAGTCGTCGACGTCTTCGAGCCAGCGCGCGAAGCGGCCGTGTAGCTCGGATTCAGCGCGATGCGCGGCCAGCGCGTTGTGCAGGTCGCGGCGCGACAGCACCTGCTCGATACCGGGTGTCTCGTAGTCGAACAAGTGGCCTTGGAACGGCCGCTGCCCCGTCAGCCAGATGCGGTCGCCGGCGATGCGCACGCCGCCATCGGTACCGTGGATCGCGAATGCGTTGACGCGCGTTAGTCGACTGGTCAGGTAGGAGCACGGGATGTTGCCGCGCAACAGAACCGTCGCGGCGCCGCCATCATCGAGATCTGGCGCGAACGATCGTGTGGTCTGCGCGGTGACCGACACTGCCTGGCGGCTGGTTAACCAACTGGTCGTATGCACGTGGTCGCTGGCGAGTGCCACGAACAGATCGCCGCGGTGGGTGACCTCGCCGCTGCGCAGCAGTTCGTCGCAACCAGAGATCGACTGCACTGCGACCACGCCGCCGAGCCAGTCGGCGGCGATCATGCGGCGCAGTTGTTCGACGACCGGGTCGGCCTGCCCGCGCACGTAGACCCCGAGGCGCACGCCATGCTGCTCGCAGATCCTGTGCATTTTGCGCGCCGTCGTGAGGTCCGGAGCAACCGGTGCATGCACGATGCATGAGACGGATTGTTCGGCGGCCAGCTTCACTTGCTGAAGTCGGTCTTCGAGTGCTCCGGTGATGGCCACGAAGTCGACCCCGTATGCCAGAAGCTCGGCGAAGCTCTCGGTCGCGTAGCCGATGTTGCTGCCTTTTGCGAGGCGCTCGGCAGTGCCGGGGGTGTTGTCGTGCACGGCAACCACATCGCACGCCGTGTGCAGGCCGCAGTCTTGCACCACACCCAGTCCTGTTGGCCCAGCTCCTGACAATCCGACCCGAAGGTTGATCACGTCTTTACGCTACCGGCGTTGGCGCAGCAGGTCCAACTGCCCCCAGAGTGTCGCGAGCGCCGTCTCGGTGCGAAGGGAGTGGGGGCCGCACGAGATCGGCTCGCATCCGAACTCGCGCAGCTTGTCGACTTCGTAGGGCAAGAAGCCACCGTCGGGGCCGATGGCGAGACACAATGGTGTGTTTGGAACTTCGAGCTGATGGGTCGGCGTCGCGGCCGCTGGATGCGCGACGTAGCGCAGTTGAGGCAGATCCAGCGCCTTGAGGTGGTCTTCAACCATGGGTTTGAACAGGTCGTAGCGCAGCACTTCGGGCAGTTGGGTGCGGCCGGCTTGTTCGAGCCCGAGCATGAGTTGCTCTTTCTGTACGGTAGGTTCGAAGGCGCGACTCTGCATCCAGCTCTTGTCAACGCGCCAGGAACGGAACAGCACGATGCGCGCGAACCCCATCGCGGCGGCATGGCCCAACATGCGCATCAACACCTTTGGTCGCGGCGTCGCCAGCAACAGCACATCGGCCAGTGGTTTGGGTTGGTCCTCTAGCGATACCAGCACGGTGATTGCCTCAGGCTCCATGCTCTGCACCGTGGCCGTGCCCAGCGCGCCGTTCAGCACGCCGGCTCGTACGGTGCTGCCGACTTCGACGCGCAGGATGGTGCGCAGATGATCGGCGCGCCGCCCCGTCAACACGCACGTGCCAGCTGCTGCAAGTTCGTCAGCTTCGAGCAGGAGAACGTTCACTACCGGCTCAGATCGGTAGCCGGCGGCGGATCCGCTGCCACAAGGTCGTTTCCGGCCGGTTGTCGCGATGGCTTGTGCGATGTTCCTTGTCGGTGATCTCGGGCATGATGCGTTTGCCGATGCCGAAGAAGCGCATTGCGGTGTCGAGGTTGTTGGCCGTGTTGCGACTGAACTCGAAACTGCTCGGAATCACCCCGTCCAGTTGGTGCGGCCGGCGTTTCAGTTCGGCTGCGAATACGTCTAGCGTGCGGCTACTGAGGTTGCTGGTGCGCTTCATCTCGCGGCCAGCTATGCGAGGCAGCGGGTTGCTGCCATCCAGACCGAGCAAGTGCCTGGCGCGCTTCATCTCGCCACCGAAGACGCTCGGCAACCGCCGCAGTCGTTGCACGCGTTGGCCGGTTACCTTGCGACCAAAGTCGAGCGCGAGCACTCGTTGGGTGCCGACCAGCAGACCCTTCTTCTCGCGGTTGGGCGCGTTCAGGCACGACGGCAACCACAACAAGAGCAGCACGAGTGTGTTCGCCAGCCACCTGCACGGTTGTGTTGAGGGAGCCGGGTGTTGTGCGCTTTGATTTCGCAAGGTGTTTGCTGTGCTACATGCTATCGGCATTAGACGCCGCGTAGCGAAATCAGTGGGTCATGACGGGCGGCTCGCAGGGCAGGCAGCACCGAGACGATCAGGCCCGTCACCATCGCCATGCCGGCAACTTGAACCAGCCACAGCGGTTCGATGCGGCACGGCACACGCGTCAGGTTATAGACATCGAGCGGGAACAGGTCGATCCCGAAGGCCCACAGCACCGCCTGGCGGATCTCCTCCAGGTAGATCCCGGTGATAACGCCGCTGACGAGGCCTAGCACGACCCCGGCGGCGGTGATGACGAGGCCGCACGATAAGAACACCGTGGTGACACCGAATGGCGTGCCGCCCATCGCCGTCAGGATGCCGATGTCCGCGGTCTTCTCGGTGACCATCATCGACAGTGTCGCGAGCATCAAGAACGCTGCCACCACCATGATGACCGTCAGCACGATCTTCATCAGTTCGCGTTGGTGCGCGACGTTCGCGAGGAACGGGGCGTTCTTTTCACTCCACGTTTGCACCTGACCATAGCCGCGTTGATTGCGCTCGGTGGCCCGCTCTACGAGGCGCTGCAAACGGTCAGCCGTTTCGGATAGCTGGCTCTTGTCGTGAATGCGTACGGCAACCTCCTGCACGTGGTGGGGTGCCTCCGGAAACAGTTCCTGTTGCAGAGTCTGCTTGGCTACGAAGACATTGTTGCCATCGAAACCACCGTGTTCGGTCTGGTAGGCGCCAGCGACGATCAAGTCGACTTCGATCTTGACCGCGGTCCTTTTGCCCTCGCCGTCATCCTTGAGATTGGCGGTCGTCAGCTTGAGCGCGTCGCCCACTCGCAAGCCTTCACGTTGCATGCGCTCAAGCCCAATCAACACTGTCGGCGTGCCATTGTGCGCGGCCAACGGGTCGTTGACATCTGCCACGCGTAGCTCGTCGGGAATGTCTAGATGCCGCAACCATTGCCCGAACTGAGTCGTTTGTGCTTCGAGAGCAGGATCGACACCGAACACAAACAAGAACGGTTGGTCGCCACCGTGCAGCGCACCGCGGCCAGGCAATGGCGCCGGGGGCGGCCGCTTGCCGGGTGCAATCAGTAGGCCGTAGTGCAGCAGGCGTGGCGCTGCCCCGGCCACGTTCGGGTCGGCCATGATCTCGTCACGCAGCACCGGCCATTCGCTCCATGGAGGCAGTTGGCTGACGACGATGTCGGAGCTCGATGCCTGCACGTGGTCTTCGACGACCTTCAGGAAGCCGCTGAACAGCGAGACGACGACGACCAGGGCCCATACGCCAATCGCGATACCGCCCATGCCCAACAAATTGATGGGCCGAGTCAGCAGGTATCGGATGGCGAGGAACAGGCGATACATCAGGCGTTGTTCTCGGCGTCTTGGTTGTTCTGGTCCACGATGCGGCCGTCCTTCATGCGTACAATGCGATCGCAGCGCAACGCGAGGCCTTCGTCATGGGTCACCAACAAGAATGCCAGTTGGCGTTCCTGTTGGATCGAGAACATCAGGTCGACGACTTCCTTGGCAGTGTGGGAGTCGAGGTTGCCGGTGGGTTCGTCGGCAAGCACGACCTTGGGCTCAGCGAGCAGGGCACGGGCAATCGCCACGCGCTGGCGTTCGCCGCCGGACAATTCCGTTGGGCGATGGTGCAATCGCTCACCGAGTCCGACGTGCTCAAGCATCGCAATTGCACTCTGCTTGGCACGCTTGCGCTGGCCCCAGTATTGCAGCACGGATGAGCCCATCATGCGCGCCAGCAGTACGTTCTGAAGCGCGGTCAGCTCTGGGATCAGGTGGTAGAACTGGAACACGAAGCCGATCTGTTGGTGACGCAACCGGGCACGCTCGGCGACCGGCAGCGATTGCACCGGCTGGCCGTCGTAGCTGATGGTGCCGCTGGTCGGCTTGTCGAGCAGGCCAAGCAAGTGCAACAGCGTCGACTTGCCGGCTCCGGACGTGCCTAGCAGGGCGACCTTTTCGCCGGGCTCGATGCTCAGGTCCACACCGCGCAAGACGGGAATCTCCCGCTTGCCGATTGCGTAGTTCTTGGTGATGCCAGAGGCACTGAGGACTGCGGTCATTCGAAGGACAGTGCGGTTACAGGGTTCATGCGGGAGGCCTTGCGGGCCGGAATCAGCGCGACCAGGATTGCCAGCAGTACGGCGCCGATCGCCACCGAGGCGACCCACGAAGGCTCGAGGTGACAAGGCACGCCGTCCAGGTCAAACAGGTGGCGCGGGAAGATCTCGACGCCGAAGTTTGCGAAAAGCCAATCGTTGACGGGGTTGAGCCAGATTGACGACAGGTAACCTCCCAGCACCCCGAGCAGCGAGCCAGTCAGGCCGACCACCGTGCCCGTAATGAGGAAGACTGAGCCAACGCTGCGAGGCGCGCCGCCGATCGCAACGAGGATGCCGATGTCCTTGATCTTCTGCACGACCATCATGTGCAGCGTCGCGTAGATGACGAACGCCGACACCAGCATGACGATCATCAGCACGAGCTGCATCATCACGTGTTCTTGGGCGACGGCGCGTAGGTAGACCGAGTTCTGTTCTTGCCAGGTCAGGATCGAGCATGGCTTGGAGCCCTCGGGCAACGTTGCCTGCACCTTCTGCTGCAGGCGTGCCTGCAGCGCGGCAAGTTCGGCTGGCGACAGGCCATCGCGAGGGCGAATCGCGACGTCGGTGACCAGTTCGATGCTCGAAGGATCGTCGAAGTCTTGGCCGAGCATCGTGCGCACCGTTTCGATTGGTAGCAGCGCGGTGGTCTCGTCGAACATTCGATTGCCCGAACCAAACCAGCCGGCGCAGATCACTGGCTTTGAGTAGGGGCGCATCGCGACGCCATCACCGCTCTTGACGAACGATGCACAGACGATCTCGAACGGATCCCCTGAACCCATCGGATACAGGTGGAAGATGCGCCGCCAGCCGAGCAGCATGCCCGGCAGGCTGCTCTCGTGCTGCTCGATGTCCCGCTCGTAGGCCATGCCGGCGTCCTTGCGGGATTGCCATTCGACGGCATCGGGAAGCAGCATTTCGGCGCGGCGGTCGGGGTCCGGCTCATCAAAGACCGTTGCCGGCAGCACCTCGCCGCCGTTGCGCCTGATCTCACTGGCACCGCGCTGCAGCCACGAAGGCATGTTGACGACCTCCACTTCCAGGAGAGGGTCGATGCCCAACAGCATCGCAAAGCCGTTCTTGGTGTGGTTGAAGTCGAGTTCGGAGCTGCCACCCTGGAGGCGGCGGGCTCGGTCGGTGCCGACGGGCTGGAGCATTGCGAACTGCCGCAGGCGCGGTGCGATTGCCACGATGTCGTCGTCGGTGAGAGCTTCCTGCAGAACCGCGAAGTCAGAATCGTGCGGCAGGTCGGTCAGCAGTAGCTGTGGCGCGCTGTTCTCAACGTTCTTGCGGATGTCGCGCACGAAGCCGGTGAACACGCCGTTGACGACGAGCATCGCCCATACCGCGAACGCGACGCCGAGTGCGCCGAGGATGTTGATGCGCCGCGTCAGCAGGTAACGAAGCGCCAGGAACGGGCTGAACGCGCGAATCACTGGGCTGTGTTGGCCTCACCATCGCCGCCCGCGTTGGCATTCGGATCAATGCGACGCAGCAACGGAAACAGCACGACATCGCGGATCGACGTCGAGCCGGTCAGCAACATGCACAGTCGATCGATGCCGATGCCGAGACCGCCTGCGGGCGGCATGCCGAACTCAAGTGCGGTGACGTAGTCGACGTCGACTTCGCCGGGCGTCTCGTCGTCCTTGTCGACGACCTGGTCCTTGAAGCGTTGCTCTTGATCGATCGCGTCGTTGAGTTCGCTGAACGCGTTGCCGAGTTCCATGCCGGCGACGAACAGTTCGAATCGTTCGGTGACGCGGGCATCGTCGACCATGCGCTTGGCCAACGGACTGATCGCCGTCGGGTAGTCGTGCACGAACACCGGTCCGCTCAAGGTGTCTTCGACGGTCGCCTCGAAGACATCGTTGGCGAGCTTCGCCGGTTCGATGCCGTCGGTCTTCAGCTTGAGTTGCTTGGCCCGCGCCGTCACTGCGTCGTGATCAAACCAATCGACGCCGGGGTTCTGCTCGGCGAACAGATCGAGATACCGCGCCTTCTGGAACGGCGGCTTGAGGTCGTACTCCACCTCGCGGAACGTTACCTTGCCGTCGCCGCCGAGTACCTTGTCAACGAGGTGCTGAAACAGCCCCTCGACGCGATCCATGATGTCCTTGTAGTCCGCCCACGCCTCGTAGCTCTCGAGCATCGTGAACTCGGGATTGTGGCGGGTGCTGATGCCTTCGTTGCGGAACACGCGACCAATCTCGTAGACGCGCTCCATGCCACCGACGATCAGGCGCTTGAGATACAATTCGGGGGCGATGCGCAAGAACAGCGGCATATCGAGCGCGTTGTGATGCGTCGTGAACGGTCGCGCAGCGGCGCCGCCGAACAGCGGTTGCAAGATCGGCGTCTCGACTTCGAGGTAGTCGAGCGAGTCGAAGTAGTTCCGCACTTCACGCACAATTTTCGAGCGGGTTGCAAACGCCTCGCGCACCCCGGGGTTGGCAAACAGGTCGACGTAGCGCATGCGGTAGCGCTGCTCCTGATCCTGCAGGCCGTGCCACTTCTCGGGCGCGGGCCGCAGCGCCTTCGACGCCAGCGTTACCTCGGTTGCCCAGATCGTGCGTTCGCCCTTCTTGGTGTGGCCGAGCACGCCGGTCACGCTGATCAGGTCATTGCTCTCGATCTTCTTGCGGGTGGGCCAAAACTCCGCGAGGCGGTCGCGTTCGAACCCGATCTGCAGCGAACCAGTGCGATCCGTCAGGTGCGAAAACCGCAACTTGCCGAAGTCGCGGATCTGGGAAAGGCGCCCAGCGATCGTCACCGTCGAGTCGATTTTGTCATCGAAACCGTCGAGCACTTCGGCGATGGGTTGGCCTTTCGCCACCCGTGCCGGATACGGGTCGATGCCCGCATCACGCAGGGCGTTCAGCTTGTCGAGGCGATCACCAGCAATACCGTCCGTCATTGGGCAAGGATGCTAACGACAGCCCGCGTGCAGTGCTAAGGCGGAGTCTGGGTCTGGCAAAAGTGGTGGCTGGGGTGTTGCCCGGTTCCGTGATTGTGCCCGTTCGGATCGGGTAGGATCTGGCGATCATGCGGATGGCAATGTCATGCCTGGGGCTCGTCTTGAGCTCGGTCGCCACAGGAGGTGTGTGCTCGGCGCAAACGTTCAAGGTTGCACCAGCCAAAAAGGTGGACAATGCGGCAACGCTGTATGCGCTGGCGCTTGCCGAGCTCTCGCGCATCGCGCCCGATGGCTCGATCAGTGTGCCCAAGAATGTGCCCAAGGGGGCGCGCGCACCGGCTCTGCCCCAACGAGTTCAGATTCTGATCGACGCCAACGTCGTGAATCATGACCCCGGTCCCGAGCGCACGTCGAGGTTGCTCAAGCAGACGGCTCTTGCCCGTTCGCTCTTCGCGCAAGCGGCTACACGGGCGAACTGTGCCTTTGCGGTCGTGCCGGCCAGGCAGGCCGCCGAACGAGACGCTGCGTTTGCAAAGCTCGTCGAGCTTGTGATTGGCAATGCCTTCCTAAACGTTGAGAGCAACCCGTCGGTAGCCTGTGATGACGCGATCACCGTATTGCGCTTCTACTCGCACCGGAGTCAGGGGGCAGGAGTTGGCAAACTTCTCGAGATGTTTCCGTTGGAACGGCAGGCTCTCGACATGCTCAAGCGGGGCCTCACGAATCTACGTGTCGATCGGTATTGGGCCGCCCGTAGCAAGCGGTACGTAGCTGCACTGCAGGAGCATAAGGCCAGCCGGTTTCAGGAGAACGCCATCGCGGCGACGGTCCTCAAGGGTGTCAAGGAGAAGGTCGAGCTGCATCGCGCGAGGTTGCGGGACATGCATATGAAGGTTCCGGGAGGGTTTGATCAGGCGAAGATGTGCAAGCAGCTGGAGGGTGTGGTTGCCAAGTGCATGGACGTTCCGGATGCCGAAGGAATGCACATCGCGGATTGGCTCGAACAAGTCGAAAAGCGGTTGGCTGTAGTGATGCCTAAGCCTCTCGAGGATGCATCCGTGACCGAGAAGGCGACCTACGGCATGGCACAATTGGTGGTTCCGCGCGGCACCCGTGTGGCTCAGGAGAACCGCTGGAATCTAGCAGTGATGGGTGCCTGCTTTGAACTCATCAAGATGCGCGACCAACAGGCGCGCCAGCGCTGATTGGCTGGCTACTTGGGCAATTCGATCTGCAGACGTTCTTCAACAACCCGCGTTGGGTAGGTCCGCACATTCCACTGCTCACCGACATCACACACGCCCGTCTTGATGTCGAACTCCCACAGGTGCAAGTGGCAGACGATCTTGCCGTCCATCAACGTGCCGTCACACAGCGGCGCACTGGCATGCGGGCAGGCGTTGTCGACGACGTGGTATTCGCCATCCAGTAGGAACACGGCGAGCCACTTGCCGCCGATGTACACGGGTGCACCCGGATCAAACTTGAGGTCCGCGATCGGGCCGGCGTCTAGCCACTGGCTCATGCGGGACTCCCGGAGCCGGTGTCTTTGTCGGTGATGCGTCGCGGCAGGCGCCGGAACGCGTAGCGACGGATCACACGGCCTTGCTCGATGTACTTGCGCTCGAAGTTGGTCGGTGAGAACGCGTGGCCGGGACCCAGATCGATTCTGCGCTGCTCTTCGTGCTCATCACGTTCAAACATGCTGGCATTGCCCATGACGCGTGCGACCTGGCCAGCGTAGGCGGCGTTGTCGGTTGCAACCAGGCAGTAGCCGTCATCGCGAATGACGCGAGCCAGCACCGCGCAGACGTCGTCGGTGAAGAACCGGCGGCCACGATGGCGACGCTTCGGCCATGGATCGGGGAAGTAGACGTGCACGGCGGCGAGCGCCTGTTCTTGCACGCGGTCCTCGAGGAACAGCTTGCCGTTGTCGACCAGGAGCATGCCGTTCTTGCGGCCAGACTCGTGCAAGCGCGTAGCCGCGAGGCTCGCGTAGCCGAGCGCCGCTTCGATGCCGAGCAAGAACGTATCGGGCTTGGCCTCGGTGGCAGCGACCACAAACGCGCCCTTGCCGGGGCCGATTTCGATTTCGACGTGCTCGAACCCTGCGGGGACCAGCTCCGTTAGCTCCGGCGGATTGTCGCCACCAATCAGCAGGCGATCGCCTGGATCATCTTCGTGATCTTGGGCACGCCCACGGAAGGCCAGCTTGCCTCCCAGCGACATGCGGGGGTTGTGCGGCTTCCGAGTGGAGTCTTGGGGTGACGCTGGCGGCGACATCGGGCGAGCAGCATAGCGATCGATCGTGCGAGCAATAGACTGGGAACTCTGGAACCGACTCCATCCTCTCGGCTGATGACGATCGGCGCCGCGCTCGTGCGGCGACGCGGCACCGTGCTACTGGCAGTTCTGGCCTGCGCGGCGGTGTTTTCGTGGGGCCTCAACTACTTGAGCGTCGGCTTCAAGGTCGACGGTTTCTTCCGCAGCAGCGACCCCGAGTTGCAGCAGGCCATGCAGCACTATGGCGATTCCGGGGTCGACAGCTACGAGCCTCCGGACCGTTTGGTGCTGTTTGCGTGGTCCGAGGAGGATCCGGTTTCGGTTGCTGCCATCGAGCGGTTGCGGGCATTTGAAGCGGTCTGTGATGAGCACGAGGTCGCGCTCAGCATCACGACGTTGGCAAACGCCCGGCTGCCCGGGCGGCTGCGCAGCGATCCCGTAGCCGTCGCCAAGTCCGCGACCTTTCGCCAGCTGCTGGTCTCCCGGGATGGCGACGCTGTGGGCGGATTTATCATGATGCGGCGCTCGTGGCACCACGAAGAACTGCGACTCCTGTGTGATGCGCTGCGTGGCGAGGTGGCGAAGCACGGCCGAGAACTGAATCTGTGCGGGCTGCCATACCACACGATGATCAGCCGGCAGTTGGTCAAGCGAGATATGGCGATGTTCTTGCCGATCGGCACGACGGTCGCCGCGGTGCTGCTGTTTTGGTTGGTGCCGCATTGGCTGTTGGCGTTGCTCGCGCTGACCATTGTGCCGTTGACGCTGGTTAGCACGCTCGGCGTCATGGGATACTGTGGCGTCGAGATCACCATGCTGACATCGACCTTGCCCACGCTATTGCTGTGCATGTCGGTGGCGGACGGGCTGCACATGGTGGGGCGCTTTCTCGAAGAACGCGAACGGGATGGGGATGCACGAGCGGCGGCGACCCGCACCTTCGCTGCGCTGTTCGTACCGTGTTTGCTTACTTCGCTGACGACGATCGTTGGCTTTGCATCGCTGTTGCGGGCCGACCTGATCGACCTCGGCTACCTCGGTGGCTTTGCCGCGGTCGGGATGGGCTTTGCGTTCCTCTACACGATGCTGCTGTTGCCGGCCGCGATGTCCTACGTCGGGTCCCGAAAGGGAAACCGGCTGGCGGACCCCGCTGGCCTCATCGTGCGTGTGGCGCAGAGGCTGCAGCGGGCCAGGCCATCGTTGTGGATCACGCTGGCGACGTTGGTCGCGATCGTCGGCGGCTACAACGCCTGCCAACTCGAGACCGATCACCGCATCACCGCGGACCTGTGGCCCGATTCCGAGGTCATGCAGCAACTGCGGTTCTATGAGGATCGCTTCGTCGGCATCGTGCCCGCCGAAATCTTGGTCGAAACCGAGAACGGGTTTGGCAAGTCCGAGCGAGCGCAGATGGCGCAGTTCGTTGCCGAACTCGAACGCCTGCCCGGTGTCACACGCACGTTGTCGATCGTGGACCTGCTTGCCGATGGTCTGCCGCCGATGATGCTGGGGGCGCTGGGGAGTGCCAATCTGCTGCCCGCTGGCATGCTGGGAGATGGCGGCAAACGCGCCCGCATTCTGCTGTTTCGCGGCGACCACGGCACGCGCGCGTGGCAGCAGTTTGCCGCCGCGGTGCGTCAGCACAGCGAGAAGTTGCAGGGCATGACCGCCCGGCTGGCCGGTCTGCAGATGGTGGGCACGGCGCAGGTGTTGTCGATGACAGATGACCTGCGCAATTCATTCCTGGGCTCGGTCTTCGTGATCTTTTCGTTGGTCTGGCTGCAGTGCCGGCGCTTCCGACTCGCGGTTGTCGCGATGTATTCTTGTCTGGTGCCGATGCTCGCCGTGCTCGGCATCATGGTGTGGGTAGGGATCACTCTGCGTCCTTTGACGGTGATCTCATTCTGTATCGCGCTCGGTTTGATGATCGATGACACGATCCATCTCGCCGCGCGTTGGCGCGAAGAACGCGCCGCCGGTGAGAGCGGTGATGAGGCGGTGCAACGCACGCTGGCGACAGCCGGTCGACCGGTCGTGATCACGACGCTGGTCCTGCTGGTAGGCTTCGTGACCATTCTAGGCAGCGGCTTCCGCGGCACGCATACCTTCGGCCTGTTGGTCGACTTGTCGCTGCTCGGAGCGCTGCTGTCGGCGCTCGTATTGTTGCCGGCGATGCTGCGTGTGCTGCGCCGCGATCAGGCCTTGCTACCTCACACTGAGGTTCCGGCTTCCGCCCAAGATCGCATCGACGTCTGAGCCTGCGGTTGGGTCTTGCATCGCTGTTGGCTCTAATCGTCGACACAATGACCGAGTGGACCGACAGGCTCAGGCAAGAAGCTGGCGATGGCTGGCCGACCAAGGTCACCGCATTTCGCGCTGGCATGGCCGTTCATGGGCGCTACCAGAAGCCGTGCCCGGTCTGTGCGTCGCCGGTGCAACGCATCCGCTACGCGGATAATGAGTGCAACTACTGCGTGACCTGCCAATGCGGTGGCAAGTTGCTGGCCGACCGCGGTCTGTCGCAGTTGCTGAAGAAGGACTGGCCAAAGACCTTGGCGGAACTCGAAGAGCGCCGGCGTGCCCCGTAGGGGTATCGCTTGGGGTGGGTTCCGCTACATCGCCGCGACGCTCCTGGTCGATGCTGCGACGTGGACCACCCCGAACAGAAGACAGCGCAAGAACAGTCCGGTAGCGGCACGCGCCTGATTGTGCTGTGGCTGTGCTGGGTTGTGATGGCGGTGTTCCTGACGGCGGCCGGGGTCATTGCCTTCTAGCAGGGTGCGGTAGCTGCGGGACTTTTCCCCGCCGGTTCCACGACTCGCAACGTGATCGAGCCGCTCGCTTCGGTCACGATGCCAGCATGAGTGGATTGGCAACGATCGTTGGCGACCGTACGCGCATCATGATTCATCAGATGCACGAGTGGGGCGAGATCCTGCTCGGCTTCGAATCGAAGAACCGGTTTGAATTGTGCGACGAAGACGGCAAGCGACTCGGCCTCGCCGCAGAGGAAGCCAAGGGCGTTGGCGCCTGGTTCCTGCGCAACCTGTTTGGTCGGTGTCGCAAGGCTTCGATCCACATCTACGACGGTGACGGCAACCGCCTCGGCCGTGGCGAGAAGCCGTTCCGCTGGTTCTTCCACCGCATGGAAGTCTTCGACGGCGACAAGATGATCGGCGCCATCCAGCGCAAGTGGTCGATTCTGCACCGCAAGTTCGTGGTTGAGAACGCGGCGGGCGAAGAGGTCATGCAGATCTACAGCCCGCTGTTCCGCATCTGGACGTTCAAGCTGATGTTCCGTGACCAGGAAGTCGGCCGGATCAGCAAGAAGTGGGGCGGCTTGCTCAAGGAGATGTTCACCGACGCCGACATCTTCGGGGTCGAATGCGATCCGAGTGTGCCCGTCGAGGTTCGCAACGTCTTGATGGTCGCGACCTTCCTGATTGACTTCACGTGCTTTGAGAACAACGCCGGCGGCGGGCGTGGACTCAACATTCTGGGCGACTAGTCCTTATGGGGTCGGGCCTTGGACTTGGCGAGTGCCTTCGCTTGCGAAGGCGATAGCCACCGCACGGCATCGCGCTTGTTGCTGAGGTCCGAGTGGATTTTGGTGCGCTGCATAGGCGTCAGGTTGAGCTTCGCGTAAGCCGTGCCGCCCAGCGAATGCTGTTGGTCGCTCGCCTTGGCGACGCGCACCTTCTTGGCCGAGACGGGCTTGCAGCTCTTGGCCTGCGCTGCTTCGGTCAGCTTCGCCTTGCTGATCACCTCGGGTCGGAACACTACCTCGACGACCTCGGCTTTGCCGACCCATGCGGAGGTCGTCTTGATGACGCCGTCGATCGCCCCGAGGTGCGCTTCGCCCTCCCAGTAGCAGTGCATCTCGAACACGGCCTTGTCGGTCTTGGGCGCCGTCTCGGCAGCCGCAATCTCAAGGAAGCCAGGTACGGGGCGCTTGTCGGCCTTCAGCGTCGCGACCATGCGCACAGCGATGCCGTGCGCATCCCAGACGCCGTCCTTGCGCGGCAGGATGTCGTCGCCGTTGTGGTTAACGAACCGCACGACCGGGTTGTTCCAACTCGGTTCTTTGAAGTGCTTGCGGATGTTGTCTTCGGCACCCTTGACGTTGTTGCGCACGACGATCGGCACGAACTGCGTCTCGATCGCTTCCTTGATCAGCGGGTGGCTCAACACGTTCTTGCCGAAGCCGGTGCACGTGTCGCAACCGGGAATCTCCTGGAACAACAAGAACGCCGGGCGCTGTGACTTCTTGGCAACGGCGAGGCTCTTGGTGAAGTCGGCCTTCGATGCGATGGTGCGCCAGGTGACCGTACCCAGCTCAGGCTTTGGTCCTTGCGGGCCTGAAGCCTTCTGGCCCTCGTGGCCTTGGGCGACGCAAACAGTGAGCGACAGGACGACAGCGGCCAGCTTGTGCATGACGAGCATGCTACGCGAATCCAGGCCAACCGATCACCAACTCGCCAACCGAAGCCTCAGCTCGCGAACATCGCGAGCCACTCCGCTTCGGACTTTGGCTTGAACACTGGGTTGCTCTGCCGCGTCTCGCCGAGTGGCGCGTTGGGCCGCGGATCGTAGGCGTGGCCGGGATACAGGGTCGCATCATCCGGCACGTGCATGAGCTTCTGGGTCAGCGATTGGTAGAGCAGCTTCGGGTCGCCGCCCGGAAAGTCGGTGCGGCCGCAGCCGTTCAAGAACAACGTGTCCCCGGCGATCAGTCGGTTCTCGACCAAGAAGCACTGCGAGCCAGGTGTGTGACCTGGCGTGTGGATCAACGTGATCGGGATCTCGCCGACCTTGACCACATCGCCGCTCTCATGCAGGTCGAGGTCGCTTTGACTGCAGCCCGTAACGCGTTGGATCCACGGCGCTTCTTCCTTGTGCGCGTGTACTTTGCACGGGCAGCGCGTCAGCAATTGCTTCACGCCCTGCAACTCATGGCCAAACATGTCGCCGCCGACGTGGTCCGGGTGGTAGTGCGTCGCGAGCGCTCCCGTCAGTTTCATGCCATCTGCTTCGACCAGGTCGACGAGTTCGTCCACGGCGTAGCAGGGGTCGACGAGCATGACCTCGCGAGTGACTTTGTCGCCGATCGCGTAGACGAAGTTGGCCATCTGACCGGCGATCGGATTTTGCGCACCAAAGTCCCTGCCAGCCAGCAACTGTCGAAAATACAAACGGTCCTCAAGTGAGCAGGGGGTGTTTTGTCCAGCCATCGATGGCAAGGATGTTAAGCGAACAACGGCACCGCTCCGAGTGGCTTTGCAGCAAGGCGTTGGTGGGCAAGTGCTGATGTTTGCGTGGCACGGCTCGCAGTTTTGCCTCGACGAGGTGCGGCACGCCATTCGGGTGACGGGACCGGAAACGGCCAAGCCGTTCGTGCTCGGGTTGCTTCAGGCGCGCTAAACCTTTCGCCGTTGGCTGGGCGGGCGCGCGACCGATTGCTACCCTGGCCGCATGTCGGCTTCCACGCATCCTTGTGGCACTCCATCGCTCACTCCTGCGGGCTGGGCCGAACGGCAACTGCCGCACCTCGACACCTTGCTGCTTGAGCAGGCCCACCTCGAGAAGAAGGCCGCGGCAGCGGCGCTGGCGTTCTTGTTCCGTTTGCCTACGGACGCGTCGCAGAATCGGCAACTGTCGGCACTGGCACGCGAAGAGCTCGTGCACTTTGAGCGCACCCTCAAACTGCTGGAGCTACGCGGCATCGCCTTCGCGCCACAGGAGGCTTCGGGCTACGCCGAGAAGCTCAAGAAAGCCGTGCGGCGCGATGCCACACGCCTCGGCGACGAGCTCCTGGTCGCGGCGATCATCGAGCACCGCTCGCATGAGCGCATGACGCTGATGGCGCGGGCCACGGCCGAGACCGAGCCAGTCGTTTCGCGTTTTTACTCGGATTTGTGCCCGGCAGAAGAACGGCACGAACAGCTGTATCTCGACTTGGCTACCTCAGTGGTCGATGCCGAAACCGTGCGCACCCGACACGCCGAACTGCTGGCCCACGAAGCCCGCGTCTTGGCAGAGCTGCCGGCTTGTCCGCGACTGCATGGGGGGCTCAGAGAGGCAGTAAGTCGGTGAATGACCTCCCAGCACCAACTCCTCGCAAGAGAAGCCGAGTGATCCGCTTGTTTCGATTTGGCCTGTTCGCGTCGATCGCGCTGCTGGTTGCGTTCGGGGTTGGCGCGCTGGTGCGCGCGCCGGTCTGCTACCCGTTCGACTACTTGTGGAACATGAGGGGCGCGTACATTGCAGACGCTGCGGAGGCCGACGAGCTGCGGGCCCCGAATGATGGCAAAGTCCGGGTCGTGTTCTTGCAGCACGGGCTGTGGCGCACGCCGATGGCGCTGGATCGACTGGAGCGCACGTTGCGGCACAACGGCTACGAGGTCGTCAACAGCGGCTATCCGAGCACCGAGGACTATCTCGAAGGCCATGCCAAGCGCCTTCGCGACGCGGTCGAGGCTCGCTACGCCCAGGGCAAGGTCGATGAGATTGCGTTTGTCGGCCATTCGATGGGTGGGTTGGTGATCCACGAATACCTGCGTCGGGATGATGCACGTGAGCCCTCGGCTTGCGTCTACATCGCGACCCCGCAGCGCGGGGCCATCCTTGCCGACAAACGGCGTCATTGGTTCTTGTTCGAGATGGTGATGGGCAAGAAGGCCGCCGGTCAGCTCG
>JAPYTD010000076.1 GCA_029936315.1 Planctomycetota bacterium
GTCGTGCGTTGGGTCGCGGCATCGAAGCTACGGATGGACTCAAGCGTTGCATCAAAGAACTCCAGACGCAGGGCGCTGTCAGCGGCCATCGGATAGATGTCGACGACGTCGCCGCGTACGCTGCATTCGCCAGGCGAAAGTACCAGCGGTACGCTGCGCAAGCCCGCGGCTTGCGCGCGTTGCACAACTTGACTGCGCTCGAGTGTCTGGCCAACGCGAAGTTCGAGTTGTGACTTGCGCAAGCCGCCCGGCGTCACGGCGGGCTGTAGCATCGCTTCGATACTTGCGATCAGCGGTGCGCCATCGGCGGCGAAACGCTGCAGCGCGCGCTGTCGTTCGCTGCGAGTCGTTACGTCGACTTCGCCGTCGTCGTCTTCTTCTTCGCGGATAAGCACATGGCTGCCAGTGCCAAAGGCCAACATGTCGTTCTGCAGGATCAGGCTGTCGACATCGTCGGCGGTCAGCACGAGCAAGGTGCCCTTGTGCTCACGTTGCAGAATCGTCAAGAGCAGTGCCGCTGAAGCACCCCAGAGGCCGCCGGCCTTGCAGTGTGCGCCGCGCTTGATCTGCGCGATGAGGTTGCGCGATACGGCGAGTTGGCCGAACGCGGCGAGCAGGGCTTCTTGTGGTGTGGGGCGCAACGTCGAGGCCAATGGGGGCGAACACGCTACGCCACCGGGCGTCATCGAGCACGGCCGAACGTCGGGCAATCCGTTCGGGGAATAAACGTGTGGTGGCCTGGTTGTGCTCCCAGGCAAAGCCATTCATTCTCTGGCGGCTGTCTGGTTGGCTGCCGGTCTGGCTGCCTACACTTTGGCGAAGCCGGCGAAGTCGTCTTTGCCGTGACCGGCATCGATGCCGCGCTGCAACGCGGCGATCACCGCTGGCAACACGAACAGGTGCTCGTCGCCGGCAGCTTCGGCCATCAGGCGCGCGTCTTTGTGCGCCATCGTCATCTCGAAGCTCGCCTTGCCTGAACCTGCGCCGGCGATTCGCTTCTGCACCATGTGCAAGCCGCTGCCTGGTTTGAACTCGGCGAACACCTTCATCATCTCCTCGGCATCGACGTTGTTGTTGCGACCCATCGCGATCACGTCCGCGATCGCACCGGTGATCGCGAAGTAGACTGAGTTGCCGGCGAGCTTGAACACCGCGGCGAGGTCCGCACGGTCGCCGACGTGCCAGAGCTTGCCGGTCATGGTTTCGAGATCGGTCCTGAGGTCGTCGGCATCCTGTTTGGGGCCAGACATCATCATCATGCCGCTGCCTTCGCGTGCGTGCTTCGGCGCCATGAACACCGGCGTCGAGACGTAGCGCACTCCGTCGCCGCGCAGCGCATCGAAGCGTGCGCTTACCTTGTCGGGGCGATTGGTCGTGTGGTCGATTACCGGCACGGCATCTGTGAGGCTGGCTCGAAGTTGTTCGATCACGGCGTCGACGGCGCTGTCTTCGGACAACACGAGGTGCACGCGGCTCGCCACCTTCACGCATTCGGCGGGGCTCTCGCACGCGATGGCGCCCTTCTCGACCAGCGGTGCGAGTTTCTCGCGAGTGCGGTTCCAGATGCGAACGGTCTGGCCCTTGTTGAGCAGGTTTTCGACCATGCCGGCGCCGAGTAGGCCGGTTCCCAAGACTGCGATGGTTGCCATATGGCCGGCATACTGGCGGGAGAAGTGCGGCGTTGCAATCCTGAGATGGCAGCGGTGGGCGGCCTGCCTGTCTTTGCATACGTTCTTGGGCGAGAGGATCTCCCTTATGCCAGACCCTACCCAAGTCTCGCCCGATCGCTGCGTTCACGGCGGCGCGATCTTCGATGCGATCGGCACGGAGTTCGATCAGCTTGAGCGTCGGGCGGAAGTCATCAACGCGGATGCAGATGGATCTGATGTTTGGCACCTACTACGACCCGCGCCGCATGCCGGCGCGAGTTGGCATCGAAGAGCCGTTCCCGCGCAACTACGTCGCGGCGCTAGTCGAGCCGATGTTGCCGAGGTGGTTGTTCCGTTGGCGTTCGGGCACCTAGTTGGGCGGCAAGACCATCTCGATCAGTGGCGGTTTTTGGTCAAAGCTGACGTTGACGACCTTCTCAACGGCTCGCAGACCCTTGCGCACTTCGAGTGTGCCTCAGCCCGTGGCCGTTCCATGATCGATGGCTCTCGTCCCAGGCGCCCAAACGCCATCCGGCCGCAGGACCCGGCCAAGTCTTAGCGGTATTGCGCTGTCCGACGCTCGCGTCTAGCCGCGCAGTAGCTCAAGCAGGCCGGCCGCGGCAACCTTCTCCGCTGCTCGCTTGGTACGTCCCGTTCCCGAAGCTTCGCGGCCGTCGACCACATGCGCCCGCACAACAAACTCCTGTTCGTGCTGTAGCCCGACCGTATCGATGAGGTTGTAGCGCGGTTGCCCCAGCTTGTGGTGCTGGCAGTAGTGCAGCAGCGCCGTCTTGGCGTCCTTTTCGACCTCAACGTCCGAGCCTTGGCTGCTCTTGGGCATGACGTGACGCCGCACGAACAAGCGCGCGGGTGTGACGCCGCCGTCGATCAAGATCGCCCCGATGACGGCCTCGATCAAGTCACACAGGATGCGCGCGCTGCAGCGCTCCCCGGCGAGCAAGCCCTTGCCGGACTCAAGGTGCACCTGCAGTTCGAGGGTGCGCGCAGCTGCGGCCAACGGCTGCCGGCTGACGATGCGGGAGCGCGTCTCGGTTAGCTGGCCTTCGGCAAACTCAGTGTCGCGGCGGAACAGCGCGTCGGCCACAGCGAAGTTGACGAACGCGTCGCCGAGGAACTCGAGGCGTTCGTAGCTCTTCTTGCCCTCGTTGCCCATCGACGCATGCGTCAGGGCGCGATCGAGCAGCGCGATGTCTTTGAACTCGTAGCCGAGCCGCTCGCACAGTTTTCGCAGCGACTTCTGACGGGCCTTCTCGATGGCTGGATTTGCGCGGGCCATGAGGCGGAGAGCCTAACCTAGTTGCCCCGGACTAGCTGACACCTTGACGACGGTCCGGGCGCTTGCGGTCGGTTTCGCGCAAGTGCGCCTTGCGCAGCCGCACGTTGTTGGCAGTGATCTCGATCAGTTCGTCGTCGCCGACGTATTCAAGCGCGTCCTCGACGCCAAGCACGCGCGGCGGCGGCAGTTTGACGAAGGCTTCCTTGGTCGAGCTGCGGATGTTGGTCTTGGCCTTCTCGCGCACCACGTTGACGACCAAGTCGTTGTCCTTGGCGTGCTCGCCGACAATCATGCCTTCGTAGATCTCAGCGCCATCGGGAACGAAGAACGTGCCGCGGTCGCGCAGGTTGTTGAGCGAATAGAATGTCGCCGTACCTTTGGTCATCGAGATCAACACGCCGCAGACGCGCTCTTCGATTGTGCCGCGGTAGGGGCCGTAGCCATGGAACACGTGGTGCATCGTGGCCTCGCCGCCGGTTGCGTTGAGCAGGCGGCTACGCACGCCGATCAGGCCGCGTGCCGGCACCGTGAACTCGCACCGCGTAAAGGTGCCCTTGCGGTCCATCTTGAGCAGTTCGGCCTTTCGCGTGCCGAGGATCTCAATGACCTTGCCGACGTTGTCGGCTGGTGCGTCGACGGTCAGGTATTCGATCGGCTCCTGCTTCTTGCCGTCGATCTCTTTGATCAGGACCATTGGCTTTTGCACGGCGAACTCGTAGCCCTCGCGGCGCATCGACTCGAGCAGGAAGCCCAGGTGCATGACGCCGCGGCCGCTCAGCTTGAAGCTGTCGGCGGTCTCGCCCTGCTCAACCTTGAGTGCGACGTTGACGCGCAGTTCTTTCTCAAGACGCTCCCGGAGGTGGCGCGAGGTAAGGAACTTGCCGGCGTCCTTGCCAGCGAACGGCGAGTCGTTGACGCGCATGACGATCGTCATGGTCGGCTCGTCGATGGCGATGACCGGCATCGCTTCGGGATGCTCAAGGCAGGCGATCGTGTCGCCGATCTTGATGTCCTCGATGCCGTAGACGCCACAAAGGTCGCCGGCCTCGACCATCTCGGCTTCGACGCGCCCGAGTCCGCGGAACGCGTAGACGCCGTGCACGTTGACCTCGCGCTGCTTGCCGGTTCGGGCGAGATGCATGACGCGCTCGCCTTTCTTGATCTTGCCGCGGTGCACGCGGCCAATCGCGATGCGGCCGACGTAGTCACTCCAGTCCAACGTCGTGACGCGGAACTGCAGGCCCTGTTCTGGATCGTCGGTCGGCGCTGGGATGCTGTCGACGATTGCCTTGAACAACGTATCAAGGTCGCGGCCTTCGCCGCCAAGTTTCGCGGCTTCGAGATCCTGGGTCATCCAGCCCTGGCGGCCTGAGCCGTAGAAAACCGGAAACTCGAGTGCTCCTTCGTCGGCGTCGAGATCGATGAACAGGTCGAAGATTTCGTTGACAACTTCTTGCGGGCGCGCGTCGGCTTTGTCGATCTTGTTGACCACGACGATCGGCTTGAGGTGGTGGGCGAACGCCTTCTGCAGCACGAAGCGTGTCTGCGGCATGGGGCCTTCGGCCGCGTCGACCAGCAGCAGCACACCGTCGGCCATCGACAGCACGCGCTCGACTTCTCCGCCGAAGTCGGCGTGGCCGGGCGTGTCGATGATGTTGATGCGCGTGCCCTCGTAGCTCACCACCGTGTTCTTGGCGAGGATCGTGATGCCGCGTTCCTTTTCGAGCTCGTTGCTGTCCAGGATGCACTCGCCAAGGGACTCGTGTTCTCCGAAGGTACCGGTCTGGCGCAGCAGTCCATCGACGAGCGTGGTCTTGCCGTGATCGACGTGGGCGATGATGGCAACGTTGCGGATGTTTTGGGCCATGTTGGCGTGCATTTGCCGTGAAAGGCGGCGAAGGATTGTCGCGAATGGCGATGCGCGGTCAACTGCGACCCGGACCTGAACCGTGAAAGAACCCGAAGTTGTGCAGAAAGTGCCGATCCGGCGCAGCCGCTGGTGGCGGCGATTGCGCCGCTTTGCCTTGTGGGGCGGGCTGTTGGTATCGGCGGCGACATGGCTTGTTCAGCACCATGTCGTCAGCTCCGCCGAGCCATTTGTGTGTGCGGTAGGTGATGTGCCCCGCGCAGATTGCATCCTCGTGCCGGGTGCGCGCATCTATTCCGACGGCGTGCCCTACCCGATGCTCGTTGACCGCCTGGCGATCGCCGCGGAGCTCTATCACCTCGGCAAGGCACCGGTGGTGTTGGTCAGTGGCCGTGGCGGCGGTGGGCTGGCGCGGGATGAAGTGGGAGCCATGCGTCGTTGGCTGGTCGGGCGGGGCGTGCCGGCGGACGCGATCCAGGAGGACCCGTTGGGATTGCGCACGATCGACTCGCTGCGGCGATGTGGTGCGGTCTACAAGCACGCCTCGACGATCGTAGTCAGCAACGACTTCCACGTGCCGAGAATGGTGTTCTTGGCCCGCCGGTTTGGCTTGCAGGGCTTTGGCGTTGTCGCACCGCCGTTGTTTGAATACTCGACGTCGACGCTGTGGGCGAATCGCGGCCGAGAGGTTTTGGCGCGGGTGCGTGCCTGCATGGATGTCTACGTGCTCAGTGACCCGTAGCGAGGTTCGTTACGGTACCGGCACGCCGATTTGGCGCAGTTCGGTGCACAGCTGCATCAGCGGCAGGCCAGTGATCGCGGTTTGGTCGCGGCCGTCGATGCGTTCGAACAACGTGATGCCGAGGCGTTCGATCTTGTAGCTGCCGGCGCAATCGAACGGTTCTTCGGTTCGCACGTAGCGGTCGATTTCGCCGTCGCTCAGATCGCGCATGACGAGGCGGGTGGTATCGACAAACTCGACCAGGCCACCTCTATGAGCGATCGCGACGGCGGTGAGCAGGCGGTGTTCTTGGCCGCGCAACTCACGTAGCTGCGCGATTGCGTTCTCGGCGTTGCCCGGTTTGCCGAGCATGCGGTTCTCCAGGCAAACCGCCTGGTCGCAACCAATGACGACGCCATTGGGATGGCGTGCATACACCGCATTCGCTTTGCGCCGGGCGAGTTCTTGCACGATCGCCAACGGGTTGTCGCCGGCTTTGACGTCCTCCTCGTTGACATCCGGTTCTTCGGTTGTGAACGGCACCTGCAAGCGCTCCATCAGCGCGCGCCGGTATGTAGATGTACTCCCTAAGATGAGTCCAGTCATCGAGATAGATCGTCGCGCATTGTCGCGGAGATGCAAGAGGCAACTGGTTCGCCGCGGTCATTGCGAAGGTCGGAGAGGTGTAACTCAGGCGCGACTTAGGGGCGACGAAGCGACCGGGGAGCAATGTGTGGAACAATGACTGCACGGATCATTGAGTTCATAGTCGGTGCGATGAAATCTCCCGCGCCGGTTCGGGTTACTTAACGTGAATGTCATCGAACCCACCCCTACATCTACTGCCATGAAGATCGTGTCCCTGCTCGGCGGAGTACTGCCGCTTTTGGTGCTTGCTGCCTGCGGCGGCGGTGACGCTCCGAACAAGTCGAAATCCGGAAGTCCCACTACTGCCAGCACTGGTGCTCCCAACACTGGTTCTGCCAACACTGCGGGCAAGCCGGACGGTAGTGCCCAGAGCGGTGGCTCCATCAAGCCCGAAGGGGCGCAGAACCCGAAGCCCGCTGGCTCAAAACCGAAGAAGCTTGTGCGCCGTCCTCGAATCAATGTGATGGTCGTCAAGGCTCTGCTTGGCAACGACCCTGCCGCGCCGAAGGCTGAGGTCGCGTCGACGCCGGCGCTGGTCGCACTGGGCCGTGCGCTCTTCCACAGCGAGCACCTATCGCAGAAGGGCAACATCAGCTGCGCGTCGTGCCACGATCTGAGCACCTATGGCGTCGACAACAAACCGACGTCACCTGGCTCGACCGGTGAAAACGGCGTGCGCAACACCCCGACGGTCTACAACGCAGCACGCCAGTTCCGCCAGTTCTGGGACGGTCGCGCCGAGTCGGTCGAGGAGCAGGCAATCATGCCGGTGCTCAACCCGATCGAGCACGGGCTCGCCGACGAGGCCGCGGTCCTGGCCAAGATCAACGAGCAGCAAGAGCTTGTCGAGGGCTTCAAGAAAGCGTTCCCGGGCGATGGCTCACCGGTGACCGCGAAGAACTTTGGTGTCGCGATCGGCGCGTTTGAGCGCACCTTGGTGACTCGCTCACGTTTTGATGACTACCTTGACGGCAACCGCAAGGCGCTCAGCAACGAAGAGCTGCAAGGCCTCAAGACGTTTTATGAGATCGGCTGCACGCAGTGCCACATTTCACGTCTGCTCGGTGGCCATGCCTACCAGAAGCTCGGTTTGCGCCAGCCCTACAACGGCAAGGACACTGGCCGCATGCAGGTGACGGGCAGCGTCAGCGACAAACACTCGTTCAAGGTGCCGACGCTGCTAAACGTCGAGAAGACCGGGCCGTACTACCACGATGGCTCGATCTCGACGTTGGAAGAAGCGATCAAGATGATGGGCGTGCGCCAGCTAGACAAGAAGCTCAAGGACGAAGAGATCGCCCACATGGTCACGTTCTTGAAGGCGCTGACCGGCAAGCTGCCGGAAGAGTTCGAGCCGAAGAAGTGAGGTGGCAGTGGCGCGAAGCCATCTAATCAGGCCATGCCAAGGGGGCCAGGGCGCCGTTACCCGGAACCCTCAAGTATCGAGCTGGTAGTCGATCCGCCTCACATGCGGAAGATCCTTTTGGTCGCGCTCGGCACGTTCGCGTGCTGCCTCACTTCTTGCACATGAAGCCTGACGGCGCGTAGTCCGTCGGACTTGAGTTGCGCCAGCGTTGCGCGTCAGCTCGCTAGCGAACTGCGGCTGCGTGACGCGTCATGCTCGCGTAGTGTCCGCCGAGCCGCACGAGTTCGTCGTGCGTGCCTCGCTCGCTGATCTTGCCGCCGTCGAGCACCAGGATCTGGTGTGCGTTGCGCACGGTCGAAAGCCGGTGGGCGACAACTAGCGCGGTGCGACCTCGTAGCGCCGTGGTTAGCGCGCGCTGCAGGCGCTCTTCGGACTCACTATCGATGCTCGCGGTCGCTTCGTCGAGCACGAGCACGTCGGGGTCGACGACCAAGGCGCGCGCGAAGGCGAGCAATTGTCGTTCGCCTTGAGAGAACGTGGCGCCGCGTTCGGCGACGGGGGATTGCAGTCCGTCGGGCAACGCGCGCACAAAGTCGGCGGCGCCGACCGTTTCGAGGGCTTGCCAGACGCGCGCTTCGTCGACTTTGGGATCAAACAGGCGCACGTTGTCGATCACGGTGCCCGTGAACAAGAACAGGTCCTGCGCCACGAAGGCGATGCGGCGCCGCAGTTGTGACAGATCGAGTTCGCGCACATCAATGTCATCGACGAGGACGCGCCCGGAGCCAACTTCTCGCAGGCGTGAGACCAACGACAACAGCGTTGTCTTGCCGGCACCGGTTGGGCCGACGATCGCGACCGTTTCGCCAGGCTGTGCCGTGAATGAGATGCCGTCGAGCACGGTCGGGCCGTCGCCGTAGGCGAAGGTGACGTCTTCGAAGGTGACCTTGGCGACGCCGCGGCGCACGCTCGGTTGGGCGGGTTGCTCGGCGCTGCGCGGTTCCGGGAAGCTTGGTTCTTCCAGCAGTTGGAAGATGCGTTCGCAGCTCGCAAACGCCGCTTGCAGCACGTTGTACTTCTCGCCGAGTTCGCGGATGGGGCCGGACAGCAAGGCGAAGTAGAGCCAGAACTGGATGAACTGGCCCGGCTGCATGCCGCCGTCGAGCACGGCGTTGCCACCGAACCAGAGTAGGCCGACCGTGGTTGCACGCAGCGCAAAGTCGATAGCTGAGAAGAACACCGAGAAGTGCAGGACCGTGTCCCTCCAGGCATCGGTCGTCGCCTGGTTGCGTTTGGCGTAGCGGGCCGAGATCGCTGCTTCGCGGCCATAGGCGCGCGTGGTGCGGATGCCGCCAATCAGCTCGGTCGCAAATGCATTCTGCAGGGCGAGTCGGCTGCGCACGGCGCGGTAGGCGGTCTGGGCCTTCTTGCGGAAGATGATGCTCAGGATGACGACGATCGGCGTCGTCGCTAACGTGAAGAGTGCCAACTCCAGGTCGAGGAAGAACAGCACCGCGAGCACGCCGAAGATCTTCAGCAGGTCGAAGACCGACTGCAGCACGCCGGTCGAGATCAGCTCGTTGAGGTTCTCGACGTCGCTGGTCACCCGCGTCGTCAACTTGCCGGCCGTGTTGCGTTCGTGGAACGACAGGCTCGTCGACAACAGGTGCGAGAACAGTTTGCGGCGCACATCGCGGATCACGCGTTGGCCGTTCCATGCCGTCAGCAGGCCGTAGATGTAGCCGAGCAACGCGCCGCCGCCGGTGACCGCGAGGAAGCCGAGGCCGTACGACCAGAGCTGTGAGATACGCTCATCTTGTTCGATGCTCGCATCGCGCATCGGGCCGTCGATTGCGAGGCGCATCAACCACGGCCCGAGCAGTTCCAGGCCAAACGACACCAAGAGGATCAGCAGGCACGCAAAGAAGCCGCGCTTGTAAGGGCGCACGAACGGCCACAGCCCGGTCAAGAAGCTCAGTTGGAAGCGGGCCTTCGGCAGGTCGTCGTCGTAGGGATCGCTCACTGCGCATCTCCGTCGCTGTCGGTTTCGAGCGCCCGGGCTTCGGTCTGACGTCGCCACGCTTTGGCATAGAGGCCGCCGCGTGCGAGCAGTTGGTCGTGCGAGCCGCGTTCCTGGACCCTGCCGTGATCCAGGACCAGGATCAAGTCGGCGTCGGTGGTGACGGACAGGCGGTGGGTGGCAGCGATGACCGTGCGGCCGCGGCGGGTCTCGGCGAGGCCGTCGAGGATGCGGCGCTCGGTGTTGGCATCGACGGCGGACAGCGAGTCGTCGATCAGCACGCCGGGCCGGTCACTGAGCACGGCGCGCGCCAGCGAAACACGCTGTTTCTGCCCGCCGGACAGAGTCACACCACGCTCGCCGACGATCGTGTCCAGGCCATCGCGCAGTTGGCCGATGTCCTGATCGAGTGCGGCGGCGGCGATGGCGGTGTCACGTGCACCGATTTCGATGGCGGGGTCGTCGAATGTCACGTTGTTGACGACCGTGTCGCTGAACAAGAACGGTTCCTGCGGTGCCAAGGCAAACAACTGTCGCAACACATCTGGAGCGAGGTCGAGCAGGTCGTGGCCGTCGACGAAGATCGTGCCGCGCGGGGCGTCGTAGTAGCGCAGCAGCAGCGACAGCAGCGTCGACTTGCCGCAGCCGACTGGTCCGATCAGACCGAGCTTCTGTCCGGGACGCAGCTGGAACGACACGTCTTGCAGGGCCGGTTGTTCGGCTTCGGGATAGGTAAAGGTCAGGTTCTTGACCTCGATCTCACCGCGCAGTTCGGGCCGCGCACCGCCACTTGGCTCGGCCTCGGCCTCGAGCAGCTCTTCGATGCGGATCGCCGCGGCGTGGGCGCGCGGCAGCATCGCAATGGTCCAGCCAAGCAGCTGCAGCGGGAACGTCATCAGCCCCAGATATATCGTGAACTGGAACAGCTGGCCGATCGTGATGCTGCCGTTGATCATCTGGTGGCCGCCGACCAGCAGCACTCCGAGCATGACCAGGCCGCTGCTCGAATGCATCATCGCGTTCATCAGCGACCGCAGCCGCACGACCCGCAGATTTGCCAGCAGGTAGCGCCGGTTCTTGGTCGCCATCGCGGCGCACTCGCGCTCGGTGATGTCAAACTGCTGCACGATGCGCACCCCGGAGAAGTCCTCTTGTGCCTGCTGGGAGACGCCGGCGATCGCTTCCTGCGATTTCTTGCTCCACTTATGCAGTCGCGGCAGCACGAACTTCATCGACAGGAATATGCCGAGCATCGCGGCCATGCTGGTCAGCGCGACGGCGACGTCGAGCGTTAGCATCATCACCATGCCCGCTGGCAAGATGCACAACGTCGTGCCGCCATACAGCAGCATCGGGCCAATCACGAAGCGCACCAACTCGACGTCCTGGGTCATGCGCGAGGTGATGTCGCCGGTGAGCGACTTGTCAAACCAGGCGACCGGCAAGCGCTGCAGGTGGGCGGTGATTTCGTTCTTGATCGATTGCTCGACCAGTCGCGACGAATCGATCAGCAGCTTGCGCGACGCGAATCGCGTCGTCGCCTCAAACACGGCCAGGCCGAGCAGCAGGTAGCACGTGTTTGCCAACGCTGCCGTGGAGCCGCCGGCAGGCAACTCATCGAGCATGTTGCCGAGCAGGTGCGGCATCCACAGCGTGATCGCAACGTTGATCGGCAGCAGCAGCAACCCGAGTGTGACCTTGGGCCAATGGCGGCGCAGGTGGCGGAATGGTCGCCCAAAGGCGCGGGTCAGCGAACGGGCAAGTTGCAAGGTGTGTGCAGCATCGGTGCGGAGCGCGGGTGTTGCAAACGCCGACACGAATGGAGTTGCGCCGCGACCGGTCTCGGAGTGGGACTCCCAACGGGATCCGCACCACCCCAGCCACCCAATTTGCCGATAGCCCTCGGGCCATGCCACGGCGCGTCATCAAGGAACTCCCATGAAGAAGTCTGAGCCGAGGAAGGAGGCAGGGTTTACCTTCGCCGAACTCACGTTCGCGATGTTGATCTTGGTGGTTGCGGCTGCAGTGCTCATCAACCATCTCTCCGTCAACTATTCTACGACTGCGACCGAGCGTGACCGCGTGTTCGCGTTCAGCAAAGCGCAGGCGATCCTGGCTGAGATTCAGGGCCTTGTCGACCGCGGTGGGGTTGAGGCAGCAGTCGATCTCGACGTCATGGATGATGGCGCTTCGACGCGCCCGCAGCTGACCATCCAACTCGACGGTGCAAACCTTGTGCAACCGGACCACCCGGTCTCCGGCAACTACCAGCGTGACAGTCAGTGGTTGTGGTCGCGGCGTATCACGGTGCAGCCGTTCGCCGGCCTCAACAATCGCAACGTGCGCTATGTCACGGTGCGCGTGTTCAAGCGCGACAAGGATGGCAACGAGAACGCGATGGCGGACTTGTCTGCCGTGATCAACTCGGCCGGCAACGCCTATCCGACGACGCAGGTCTTTGACGTCTACCTGCTTGCAGTCGAGAACATCCCCGGCTGGTGGGTCTTCATGGACTCGATCAAGCCGTTCGTCGAGTCGATGATCACCGACCTCGAGAACCGTAACCCCGGCCTGACGTTTAGGACGCACTGGATCACCAAGGCCGCCTTCGGTCGCAACCAGACCTATCGCCCGTTCATCAACGAGGCGAACGACAGTCTGAATCCAATCACCGAGGTCTACCACTACCCCGGTGCCATGCCGGCAGGCAGTGCGTCGTCGTACTACTACGTGCCAGACAACATCAAGGCGCGCATGAACCTCGATGGCGCCGACTGGAACGGCTACGACATCAATCTGAATCCGCTGCCGTACACGTTGGCGGACTTCTTTAACCACGCGATGCGTTACCCGGATGAATACGCGTTGTGGCAGGCGCGGGTGGCTGCCATTGTGACCCGCGAAACTCAGATCGCCGATGCGATTGCCGCTGGCACGGTTGTTCCGGCTGATCTCAATGACATGTCGAAGGAGCCAACCCTGCGCATCCTGTTGGATGAGATGGGCACGGATCCCCTGAAGTACAAGAATGCGCTGTTGATCAACCTGCACGGCGAGCTGCTGCCGGTGCCGGCGTTGCGCAACTTCAGTGACGCGGCCAAGGACCCGATCAACCACGCGAACTGGCGCGTCGTGACGCACCCCGAAGAGCTGCGCACCAAGAACGATGACAGTGGTGTCACCGACCCGCTGCGGTTCCGCATGTATGCCTACACCGACCACCCAATGTGGTACAGCGGCGTCGATCGCATGTCAGAGGCGATGGTCGTCGAGTTCATGGGGGTCAACCTCGTGGACGCGCTGGAACCCACCAAGCTGGTGGGCTCGGTGACGCTGCAGAATGTGCCGGGCGGAGTCAGCGTTGGTGGCTCCACGGATTACTCGGCGACTTGGCAGACCGCCAAGCACTTGTCCGACGGCCCGATCCTCTCGGAGGAGATGTATTACACGGCCGAGTATGTTGCGGACGCGGGCGAACAGCGAACCCGCATCTTCCTCTACAACACCCCGCTGGTCTGCACGCAAGACGGCAATGCACGCGGCCTCGCCAACTCCGAGCGCGCGCGGCTTTACCAGATGGAGTACGTGCCGAGCCCCGTCGACAGGGTGTCGGGCGTGCCGGAGTTTGCTACTGACCTGACGGACACTGGCTCGGGCACGAAGAACACGGCGCGGTGGACGCTCAACATGGATCCGTCCATGTTGACAAGCTCCATGTTCGTTCAAGCGAATGGCAATACCTACAATCCGACCGGTGATGTGCAGATGCAGGTGCGCACGCGCATCGCCAGCAACTACAGCATCGGCGACACGGACTGGCAAACCAGCGGCACGACGTTCCCGATCTTTGTGCAGCCGGACAACCTGTCGACGACCTACGCATGGTGGGCAGACAGTCGCGAAGACGTGCCAATGACCGAGCGCGCCCAGTTCAACGGCGATCCGCGCCACCTGCCGTACAAGGACTGCTTCGACGGCGGCGACGATTACCCGGACAGCTACAACTGGTACCACGATCGCCTCAACAATTCGAGCGAACCGGCCTCGACAGACTTCGACAGCATCAACGCCACGTACCTGCGCAACCGCTGGGGCGGGTCGATGTGGTGCGATGTGCCACGCTACTTCGAACTGCTTCGCAATGGCCTGGTGGAGAGTGCCAGCGTTTACACGTCCCTGACCGGCTTCTCCTACTACTACATGGGGATCGGCAACGACATTGGCTACGACTCGGCCAACGGCTACACCAACTCGATCCCAAGTGACATGACGCCGCACGCCGGATCGGGTAGCGGCTACATCAATACGATCACCGGCCAGCGCAGGTGCGTGATGATGGCGAACAGCGCCTTTGGCTTGAATTGGTGGACCGGCTTTCCATGGATGGGGGAGTTGTACCCGGACAGCCTCGCGCCGACTTTCTACGATGCGACGAGCGGGGCGCCGCGCGGCAACCTGCCAGCAGGCACGTCGGCAGATCAAGCGTTCCAGTTCCAAACCAACACCGCCTACGCAGCCTCTGGCCGCACGGCCTACGGCACGAGGCTCTACAACAACCACCAGCGAACGTCGATTAACGGTTGCTCGACGTTCTTCAACATCGGCACATCGTCGACGCGCTTCTGCCACGTCTTCAGCAGCGGCAACGCGTCGCTGACGTCGATTGGTCAGGAGGTCGCGGACAGCTACAGCATGACGATGCCGCCAACGGCTCCCGTCAGCCGCCCGTTCCAGCTTAACTACGGCGGCACCGGCGGCGACCACTGGAACTACCCGCCGTATTCGACGCGCTACACCGGCTCGCTCTACGAGAGCTACTACACGCACAGTTCGGGCACGGGCTCCGGGCTGATCAAGCTGATCAACCCCGCTGGCACGAGTGCGGGCTACATCGTCGTCAACGGCATCGACAAGGCGGTGGAGTCCGGCACGACGTTCATCGCCAAGTGGGCCGTGTTGTCGCTGGCCCACTCGTTCTTCGAAGCTGGCGATACGGCCAACACGCTGCGCATTCCGCAGTTGGCGCGCGTCGAGATCCAATCGCCGACGGACATCACCGAACTCAACGACCCAAGCGAGATCGAGGTGCTGTTCAGCACGGCTTGGACCCGATGGGACGGCTTGCCCTACACGCAGACCGGCACGTTCACCGAGGACGAGTCGCTGCTCGAATACCGGATCCTGTATTCGAGGGACAACGGCACAACCTGGCTGCACGTGCAAGATGACTCCCCGGCGGCGATAGGCGAGCGGCCCACCGACCCGTTGCACCTCGAGAGTGACCTTGGCTTGGGGGACGAGACCTACACGTGGGACACGCCGGTGGCAGACTTCCCCGAAGCCAGCTACTTGCTGCGCGTCGAGTGCTACCGCCTAGGCGCCCAAGTGCACTACTCCCGGCACCAGAACAAGATCTTCATCCAGCGATGAGTAATCCCATGAACAACCACCAAGCAAAGCCGAGTCCGAACTCTGGCTACAGTCTGATTGAGTTGGTCATCGCGTCGACGCTGCTCGCCCTGATGATCGGCACGGTTGCGACGTTGTCGGTCAGCGGCGGTCAGGCGCTGGAGTACTCGCGTCGACTCAACCGCGTGACGCAGATCACGCAGCAGACCATCGACGACCTGCGGCTCGAAATTGTGTCGTCGGTGCGCATCTTCAGCAACGGCACCGAAGGCAACGACAACCTGGCCATGCTGGATCTTGCCGGTGCACCGGTGCCGCTCAGCGGCATGCGGTTGCCGACGGTGTCCGCGAACGACACCATTCGTGCGGATACAGCCGGCAATGAAATCACCGGCAACAGTATGTTCTTTGCCAAGTTTGCGTGGAGCGATCGCTTCGTCTGCACGAGTACAAACGAGTATCTCGTCGACGTCTATCGCTGGGTCTACTACTACCTGTCGCCCGAGGGCGGTGGTCCGGATCCGAGCCACTCGATCGGCCTCAACATCGTGCGCGTGGTCAGCGAACCGCTGATCGACGCCGGCTCGATTGATCGCATCACCGATCCGATCGACCAGGCTGAGGTGCTGATGCACCTGTTCAATTCGACCGCCAACGCCGACGGTGACACGCATGACAAGGCTGAGGTCGTTTGGGTGCGCGGTGGTCTACCGTCGGTCACGGGCACGTTCCGTCACACCGACGAGAACGATGGCTCGCTCAGCGACGATCCGCTAGTGCCGCGCCCGACCCCGTGGAATGTGCTACGTCGGGATTCGATCGTCACTGGCCTGCTCAGCTACCGCCACCACTCGGTGGCCAGCATCTATTCCCGCGACAGCTTCGGGGTGACTCGCTACGCGATCGAATCCACGACGGGCGCGGGCTTCCCACACGGGCTTGAGATCCAGGTCGTCGGTCCGAGCGCCGCCCGGCAGGTCCTGATCCACATGGTCAATTCGAGCACGCAGCGCAGCGGCCACCTTGCCTGGTCGCGCATGCAGCTGTCCGTTGACGCCCGAGATCTGTAGTTGGGCGGCTCCCGAATCTCCGATGGGGGCGGTGTTTCGGGTCTGTCGGAGCTATCTGGCGGTGCCGCAGGTTGATCCGCAGGGGGCTCGGCCCTAGGATTCTCGCCCCCAACCGGGCGCGGACCACGTCGTGGCCAGCCCAGATTCGGCCCAGCAGGCCCTAGAGTCCGCCAGATTCCTATGGAAAAAAGCCTCCCCCAGGAGCTCGTGAAGCAAGTCGGCGGTTCGTTTCGCATGACTGCCTTGTTGCAGAAGCGCGTCCGCGAACTGGTTCGCGGTCAACGTCCGTTGTTTGAAACCCGCGAACGCAACTACATCAAGATTGCCAGCGAAGAGCTGCGTCGTGGCCTGATCGAACTGGTCGCCGACGAAGAGCAAACGGCGCCGCCGACCTAGCCGTCGCGCCGACCTGGCTCGTTGAGAGCCCAGTCGTTGAGAGACTAGTCGTTGAGAGACTAGTCGTTGAGAGACTGGCGCCGGTCCCGTTCGACCGAGTCGATGGCCTGCAGCAACTCCTCGGGAGTATGCGCGGCACCTTGTGGCACCTTGCCGACGGTGAGGTGGGCAATGGCACTTTGTCCTGCCGGTAGACCACTGCGTTCGAGTAGCACTGGGTCGTGCGACGGATCGAGCGTCTGCACGATGCGTGACGGCACGTAGGTCGACAACGCGGTGCGGCGGAGTTCTCGAACGTCATCCGCCTCGCGGTCACCGACAATCGTGATGAACAGTGGCGGATAGAAGCATAGGTCGATCGCGCGGCCATAGCCGGCGACGTAGTAGCCGTACTCGCGGTAGTCGTTCGAGAACGCCCTCAGCGCTGTGGTTGCCTCCTCGTAGAACTCTGGCCGGCGAGACAGATACGACAGGCGCATCAGCGACTCGGCCATGGCGGCGTTGTCGAGGATCGAGCGGTTGCGGCGGCGCATCGAACCGTGGCTTTGCGGGTCGTTCTGGATGTCGTAGAAGCCGCCGGAGCTGGACTTGTTCTCTTCGATCGCGCCCTCCGCGATCTTCTCGGCGGGCAGCAGCAGGTCGGTGTCGCCGGTGTTCTGCGATGCGTCGATCAGCGCGCGCACCAGGTGCGCCTGGTCGGCCAGCATGCCTGGCAGATGGTAGGTGCCATCCCAGTAGTGGTACACGGCCTTGCCGTCGAACAGGTTGTCGAGCAAGAATCGCGTCGCCGCCATCGCATGATCGCTCCACTCCGGCTTCTGCAGCGCGGCGGATGCCTTGAACAGGCTGGAGATCGCGATTGCGTTGGCGTCGCAGTAGATCGTGCGGTCGATGGCTGGCGCCTGCTTCTTGCTGCGCGTGGTTGCGTCGTTGATGAAGTAGTCCGCATCGCCGTTCTGGCTGCCGGCGAAGGCGCCGGAGTGCTCGTCGCGCATTGTTTCCAGCATCCAGCGCACGATGCCTTCGGCGGTCTTCTTGTAGGCATCCTTGCCAAAGACCTGGAAGGCTTCGAGATACGAGCGCAGCAGCAGCGCGTTCTGGTCGAGCAGCTTCTCGTAGTTGGGCGAGTGCCAGTCCGGCGTGTGTGAGAAGCGGAAGAAGCCGCCGTCGACGCGGTCGTGCAGCGGGCTCTCCATCATCTTGTCGAGCGTCAAGACGACGATTTCGCGCATGCGTTCGTCGTTGCGCTTCTGAACCTGAACGAGGGCGAAATCCAGGGCCTCCGGATGGGGGAACTTAATGCCGTCGCCGAGCCCACCGTGCACCGAGTCGAATTGCTTGTAGATCGCGCTGGTGATGTCGTCGACCATCTCGTGGCGCAGCTGGTCTGCCGCCTTCGACGTGCGTTCGTCCACTTGTGCCCACAGCTCGCCGATGCGGCGCTGGATGTTCTGCTTGTCGGTTTGCCACGCATCGCGAATGCGCTCGAGGCGGACTTGCAGTTCGGCACTGTCGAGGAAGTTGTCGTGCGCGATCAGTTCGCCATCCGGGGTCAGCCACGCGATCGTTGGCCATGCTCCGGTGCCATAGCGTTGGTTGACGTCCGGGCGTCGCTCACTGTCGACGTGCACGGGCATGAACGACTCGCCAACGGTCGCGATGACCTCGGGATCGGCGAAGCTCGTCGCCATCAGGTCGCGGCAGTGCTGGCACCAAGGAGCGGTGATCACCAGCAGCACGGGGCGGTCTTCGCTGGCGGCACGCGACAGGGTCGCGGCCTCAAAGTGTTGCCATTCCAAGGAGTCAGTCATGCGCTAGCCCATCCTATCGGCAAGACCGGCCAATCTGCAGGCGTAGCTTTTGTGCCGTTGGCCGCATTCTTTACTCCGGCAAGTCTTCGGGCACCCGGCTGTCGGCGTTATCCCCACCTGTGGGCGACTCATCCTCAGATGACTCGTCTTCTGGCGTTAGCGGTTGGAGGGTACCAAAGCCGTCGAGCGTGGGCTGGCGAACTTCACCGTACGCATTCGCAGCTTCGCGCGGTGCCGAAGGCGTGAATGGCAGGCGTGGCACGTCGGCCCACAGGCCTTCGAGTCCGTAGTACTCGCGCGCTTCAGGTAGGAAAAGATGCACGACAATGTCGCCGAAGTCGATCAGGACCCAGTTGCTGTCGGGAGCATCTGCGCCACCGTTGCGGCGACGCCGGCCGCGCTTGGCCTTGTGCTCCATCTCGATGTCTTTCGCGAGCGACCGCGCCTGGCGCGTGCTGTTGACCGTCGCGATGATGAAGTAGTCGGCGATCACGAGAGGGCCAGAGACATCAAGGATCTTGATGTCGTCAGCCTGCTGGTGATCGAGACGCTCGGCAATGAACAGGGCCAACTCGCTGGTTGCCTTGTCAGGTGGGGAACCTGGCTGCGGGGTGGTGCTCTGTGAACTTTCGGGGGCGTTGGAACTCAACGAATGGGTCTCGGTACGGATGGGTGATGCACGACTGTGCCTAGGAGGATACCGGCGCGAAGCAAGGTAGTAACCCCCGGCGGCTCGTTCTTGGACAGCGAGCCAGGATTTGAGGAATGGGGAGCTTTCTCGGCGTTGGGAGGCCTGCTGGGGAGCGGGCCCCCTGTTCTTTGTGCCCCCCTGCCCGCGGTTTGCGCGCATGGGGAATCCCCATGCCATCAAGCGTTCTGGCCACCTCGAGCAGGGATGCCTCGAGCAGACAGTGGGCCGGAGCTGGCTCCGGCCCAAGCGGCGAGTCCGGCTTACGAGCCGGTCACCTTGAACAGCGGTAGCGAGATCAGCGCGGCGATCGTCATCAACTTCATCAGGATGTTGATCGACGGGCCAGCCGTGTCCTTGAAGGGGTCGCCGACCGTGTCACCTTGCACCGCTGCCTTGTGGGCGTCGCTGCCCTTGCCACCGAGGGCGCCGGCCTCGATATACTTCTTGGCATTGTCCCAGGCACCGCCTGCGTTGGCCATGAAGAGCGCCATCATGACGCCAGCGGCGGTCGTGCCGGCCAGCATGCCGCCGACGGCCTCTTTGCCGAAGACCATGCCGATGATGATCGGAGCGGTGATGGCCAGCAAGCCTGGCGCAACCATCTCGCGAAGGGCGCCCTTGGTCGAGATGTCGATGCAGCGCATGTAGTCGGGCTCGCCGGTGCCTTCCAGGATGCCCGGGATCTCGCGGAACTGACGGCGAACTTCTTCGACCATCGCGTTGGCGGCCTTGCCGACTGCCTTCATGGCAAACGCGCTGAACAAGAACGGCAGCATTGCGCCGAGCAGCAGGCCCATGACGACTTCTGCGTTGTCGAGGCGGAGCTCGACGTCGGCTGCGACCTTGTAGGCCGAGAACAGTGCCAGCGCGGTCAGCGCGGCCGAACCGATGGCGAAGCCCTTACCGATGGCGGCCGTGGTGTTACCCGTGGCATCCAGTTGGTCGGTGCGCTCACGAACTTCCGGCGGTTGATGCGACATCTCGGCGAGGCCGCCGGCGTTGTCGGCAACCGGGCCGTAGGCGTCGACACCGAGCGATATGCCGAGCGTGCTCAGCATGCCGACCGCGGCGACACAGATGCCATACATGCCGGCGAGGTCGTTGCAGAAGTAGATCGCCAGGGCGAGCACGAGCGTGGGGGCCCACGTCGAAGCCATGCCGGTCGCGAGACCGTGGATGATGTTGGTGGCGGCACCCGTTTGGGACTGCTGCGCAATCGTCTGCGCCGGCGCCATCTTCTCTGAGGTGTAGTACTCGGTGATCTTGCCGATCGCGATGCCGCTGCCAAGGCCGATGCACATCGCGACGAAGACCATCCAGTGGGTGGCCTGATCCGCCGAGCCGGGCGTCATCGCCGGGCTTGGCTTCATGATCATCGTGATGGCGGCGCCGCCGATGACGAGCGCGATCGATGCGGCAATGAGGCCGCCGAACAACGCACCCGATAGCTTGCTCTCGTCGTCCGCCTTGACACGGAACGTGCCGATGAAGCTGGCAACGACGCCAACTGCGGCCAGCACGACCGGATACATCAGCAGGTTGGTCATCGCGTCGGCCCGGGCATCGCCCTCGAGGGCGCCTGGCACCAGCGAGAAGCCGATGATGGCCGTCGAGATGATGGCGCCGACGTAGCTCTCGAACAGGTCTGCGCCCATGCCCGCGACATCGCCGACGTTGTCGCCGACGTTGTCGGCGATCGTGGCCGGGTTGCGGGGGTCATCTTCCGGGATGCCGGCTTCGATCTTGCCGACCAGGTCACCACCGACGTCGGCAGCCTTCGTGAAGATGCCGCCACCGACACGCGCGAACAGTGCAATCGAGCTCGCACCGAAGCTGAAGCCCAGCACGTAGTTGATGTAATTGATGGCCTCGGTGTCGGCACTCGGGGCGCCGTAGATCATGAACAGCATGGTGATGCCGATCAGGCCCATGCTGACAACCGTCATGCCCATGACCGTGCCGGACTTGAACGCGATGTCGAGTGCGGCACCGAGGCTGGTCTTCGCAGCTTGGGTGGTACGCACGGCGGCGCGCGTCGCGGTGTGCATGCCGAAGTAGCCTGCAGTTGCCGATGCGCCAGCGCCGAGCAAGAACGCGATCGCCGTTCGGAAGCCGAGGAACTGTTGGTTCGCCGGGTCATCGGTGCCCATCATGAGCAACACAAAGACGACGACGACGAACACCGCTAGCCACTTGTATTCCGCATAAAGGAAGGCCTTGGCGCCGTCTTGCACGGACTTGGCGATCTTCTGCATCAGATCATCGCCAGGGTCCTTGGCCATGATCTGCTTGTAGGCGTTGACGGCGTAGGCAAGGCCTGCAGCCGCGATGACGAGAGAGAGGAGGTTCCAGACTAGATACATGTCAATGACCCCAGCGGTTCGGTGTGAGCCGGCGCAAAAAGGGGCCGGCACGATAGCGGCCAGTGCCACCCCGAAACAAGCGCGGTGATGGCCTAGACCAACTACGGCTTTGCCGGGTCCTCGGATTCCCCGGTGGGACCGTCGCTTTTGGTCTCGCTCGGAGTGGTGTTTCCGGCAACTTCTTCGGCGCTCTGTTCCTCTGGCGATGAGCCCGCCGGGCCCTGAATCGGCTTCTGGGGCTGCACGAAGGCCTCCTTCATCTCGCTGCGCTGCCTCAGTTGGCGGCGTCGGCGCCACCACCACAGGCACCCGGCTAGCACCAGCGTTCCGGCTATGCTGCCCCACAGAAGGCCGCGTTCGACCTTTTGCACGGTTTCGATCATCTCCTCGATCAGCCCGGCACTGGTGTAGCCCAGCCAGATCAGGAGTGGCACCAGCAGCACGATGCCGAGGCCATCGAGGAGCAGGAATCGGCTCCAGCGCATCTTCATCGCGCCGGCAGTGTAGAAGG
>JAPYTD010000077.1 GCA_029936315.1 Planctomycetota bacterium
AATTAAACCACATGCTCCACCGCTTGTGTGAGCCCCCGTCAATTCCTTTGAGTTTCAGCCTTGCGACCATACTCCCCAGGCGGGGCACTTATTACTTTTGCTTCACCTGGAACCACACAGGGAGGCCCCAAGCTAGTGCCCATCGTTTACGGCTAGGACTACCGGGGTATCTAATCCCGTTCGCTACCCTAGCTTTCGTACCTCAGCGTCAGTTGTGGACCAGAGAACCGCCTTCGCCACCGGTATTCCTCATGATATCTACGCATTTCACCGCTCCACCATGAGTTCTGTTCTCCCCTACCACACTCGAGCTTGACAGTTTGCTAGGCAGTTCCACGGGTAAGCCGTGGGATTTCACCTAACACTTGTCATGCCGCCTACGTACTCTTTAAGCCCAGTAATTCCGAACAACGTTCGCACTCTCTGTATTACCGCGGCTGCTGGCACAGAGTTAGCCAGTGCTTCCTCTCGAGCCTTCGTCAAATTGCACAACTATTCGTCATACAACCTTCTTAACTCGTGACAGGAGTTTACAACCCGAGGGCCTTCGTCCTCCACGCGGCGTCGCTCCGTCAGACTTTCGTCCATTGCGGAAGATTCTCGACTGCAGCCTCCCGTAGGAGTCTGGGCAGTGTCTCAGTCCCAGTGCGACCGACCACCCTCTTAGGCCGGCTACCCGTCGTAGTCTTGGTAGGCCGTTACCCTACCAACAAACTGATGGGCCGCAATCACCTCTGCCAGCAGACGGCCCCGGAGGGTCCCGTCCATTTACTTACAACAACATGCGATGTTGTAAGACCATCGGGTTTTACGATCGGTTTCCCGAAGTTATCCCCGTCTGGCAGGTAGCTTGATTACGTGTTACTCGCCCGTCCGCCACGCTACTCACCCGAGGGTTTTCACGTTCGACTTGCATGCCTCATCCACGCCGCCAACGTTCGTTCTGAGCCAGGATCAAACCCTTCACTTTTGTATATGTTTATGAACAACTACTCCTAAGAGCAGCTGCCACCAACACAGGGTTCTATTTGGCTATCTGTCGCTAAACCGCAGCTAACCGCCGACTGCCCACAAGCCACATCCAAAAGGATGCGTCCCGAAGACCGCCAACTGCCGGCTACGGCCGGCTACCTATCCACAATGCGCTCACAACGGCCTAAGCCGCTATGCCACGGCCGAAACCGCAGGCTCGCTGTCGCGAATAGGCCTCATCAAAAAGCTCACACGCTTCTTCTATCGAGGCCACCCAAAATGCCAAAGATCGTTCCCAAAAGTGAGCGAGGCTCGCTGTTGGGGGCGGGGAACGTTAGCGAGCTAGTCGGCCCCAAGCAAGCAACTGGCCGAGGATTTTTGCGACGATCTTTAAGTCTCTATATCATAGGAACTTGCGGCCACAACTTTCTGGGCCAAATGCACCTTCCTTGGCAACTCTAAAGGGCTTCGATCCTGGCGGCGCGACGCGGGTTCAGGGCCCGCAGACGGTCCAGTTTTGCCCCGGCTGGCAGGGCCAGTTCGAAGGCATCTAACTCGTTGCCAGCCACGTCCCGCGCCACAACCCGGAAAGTCTTCCCTGCGACCTCGGCTGCGCACCAATGGAAGGCCTTGTGCAGCGACTCGGCCCCCTTGCGGGCCCGTGGATTGTCAGTGATGTCGTAGAGGCGCTTGCCGCCACCCCCACTGACCACCAGGGGCACCGGCACAGCGGCATTGGGCCCAAATCGCTGATAGCAGTGGTCGTGACCACTCAGATAGAGGCTGACTTGAGCCTTCGCCAGCTCTGGCTCAAGCAGCCGCACCAGCTCCCAGTTGTTGCCCTGCTTGGAAGCACTTCGCACCGGATAATGGCTCGCTACCACGATCCATGGCTCCGTCGCCGTGCGCAGCTCCGCCAGCAAGAACACGTGTGTCGGATGGTCGGCCTTGTAGTGATCACTGACCAGACCCGTGTTGCAGTCGAGCACGATGATCCGCACAGGCCCACGCGCGAACGAGTAGGACCGCTCGTCCCCGGTCACGTCATTGCTCGGCAGGTGGAAGTTGGCGAACACCTGCTGGCCTGCCGCATTCATGACGTCGTGGTTGCCCACGACCACATACATCGGCGCATGCCGGATCAGATCGCCAAACGGCCGAAAGAAGCCGCTGCTGTAGTGCGCGTGCAGCCCCATGGGATAGACGACATCGCCCAAATGAAGCACAAAGTCCGGCTCGTAGGCCGCCATGGCGCTACCAACCGCCGTCACCGCCCACTTGGTCGGCAACCAGTGGTAACGAGAAGGCAGATGGAGGATCGGCGTCTTCTGCAACCAGGCCCACCAAGGCTGGTCCCCTGAGTCCCCCGCAAACGCGAACTTCAACGGAGCCTGGTCGTCGCCTGGCTCGGGCGCGGTGCGAAAGCTGCCGCGATCCAGGATGCCGTCCGGCGACTGCAGCGTGTAGGTGTAGCTCAGTCCGGGAGCGAGCTCCGTGACCCGCAGCGCGTGGCGCCGCCGCAAGGAGTCATGGATACTGGCAACCTCCTCACCGCCGGGCCCGAGCACGGTCAGGTGCAGTTCTTCAGGAGCGGCCGTGATCATCGCGACCGTCGCCGCAACATGGGTCACATCCTGCACATACGCGCCGGTCCACAACGGCGGATCGTCCAGGGCGTTGATCCACAGGCACCCGAAGCCGGTGGCCCATAGAAGTCGCCGTAGCCAGCGCTTGCGCTTCACGAGGCCGTTCTAGCCCAAGCCGTGATGGGCCACGAGGCAGAACTCAATAACCAAGGGGATCAGTTCGGGTGGTGGCAGCTGACGGAAGTCGTGATGCCGCCACGCACCTTGAACTCGCCGCGCACACTCAGGCGGCGTGGCTTCAGCAAGCTCATCAAGTCCGAGAAGATGTCGTTGGTGACCTTCTCATGAAAGGCGCCGGTGTTGCGGAAGCTCCAGAGGTAGAGCTTCAGGCTCTTGAGCTCGACACACGTCGAATCGGGCACGTAGTCGATCAGGATCGTGGCAAAATCCGGCTGCCGGGTCATCGGGCAGACACACGTGAACTCCGGACACTCGAACGCAATCTCGTAGTCGCGACCTGGTTCCGGATTCGGAAACGTCTCGAGGACGGCACGGTCATACGGGGCTGGTTCGGGCAACGACATGCGCCGAGCGAAGCAGGTCACCGAGCTGCGGGCAAGCCCCAGGCCACATCAGCGAGAGCCCATGTTAAACACGTCCAAGTCCGCGCGACATGGATCGCGGGCCTACCAGGGCCCGGAGCCCGTCGCGCCGGCCGGGGGCAGCAGGGCGGACACGAGCTCAACCGTCTTGGGCCCAATCGCCATGCAAACCACCCCATCTGGGTTGCTGCAGCTTCGCTTCCGACATGGACGGCACGAAAGTTCGCCAGCGCGTACGAACGCCTGCGCTGACGGTGGCGCCGTGCGACGCGGGTCCTGGCTACCAAAGAACACGCGCCCTTGCGCGCCACTCGCAAGCAACACATGGGTCGCGCCTTGGTCTGGCCCCAGGACTTCCCCATCGGCCCGCGCAACCAAAGCCCCGAGTGCCACCATGCGGCGCACATCGCCGCGGCCATGCCGGAGCACCAGGCCCTGCGGCTTGGCCATATCGCTCTCACCGGGACCGAGCAGTAACACCGTTGGCATGCCATCGCGCGTGAACTCGCGGGTCACAGCCGGCTGCAAAGCGCGCGGATCCTTTGGGTTGGTTATGACGATCACGCGAAACGCTGTGCTGCAGTCGATTCCCAGATGCTCCAGCACAGCCTGTTCGTCTGCGAGTTCGCCTTCACTTGCAACCAACGTTGGGTGGCGAAAAGGAGCCTCGGGAGCAACCTGCTTGATCAATTCCCAAGCGGCGCGCGCTGGATGAGGAACGGCGTCACAGGCAATCGTGCGTTGCAACAACACGCGACTTCGAGGTTCCTGACGCCAATCACCAGCCATGCCAACGCGTTCGCGGGCGCCGGCGAGGCGGGCAACGAGCGCACTCTTCCAGTTGCCCTGCAGGTCGAAGGCCACATCGACTGGGTCACGGCGCAATTCGCGGCGCAGCGACCACATGGAACGCAAACCACCGCGACGATCAAAGCGCACAACGCGATCGATGCCCGCCACGCGATCGAGCAACGGTGCCCATTCGCGCTGAGTCACAACCGTCACCCGACAATCCGGGCGCACTTCGCGCAGCGACGCAACCGAACCAAGCGACTGCACCAGGTCGCCCATCGCGGACAAGCGAACAAGCAGGACGGAGCTCACTTTGGCGATCGCACCCGCTCGCTGACGACGAACGTCTCGAACGGGGTCCACATGCTCCAACGAACCTCGTGGTCATCCGACAGCTTCGGCTGCCACCACATGTATTCGTGCAACGCCCATCGATTGCCCGGCAATCGGCCGCCAAGCTCAGACCCTACCGGCCACAAACCACTGGCGAGCAGGACGGCCGAATCAATGTGCCCGGCGGAGCCAAGGTCGCTTGAGAAGCCTAGCGAATCGAGTTCTTGGCGTAGCAACTGGCCCGGAGCAATGCGCGCCTTCTTGCTGGTCGACCAGTTATTGCTGCGCTCGAAACCAACCGTCCAAGAGGCGACGACGGGCACGAGCAAGCTCGCCAAGACCACATGCCGCGGCGTGCGAACGACCAACGGCAGGATCGCCAGCACGAGCGCCAATCCGACCGCAGCCTGGCCGGCGCGCGGCACAAACGGAATTGCGATCAGGGCCACAGCACCACCGATGCCGAGCACCGTGATCAAGCCGCGGGCAAACGCCGGGATTGCCCCGCGATGACGGAAGAAGTGCGAAACAGCCGGCGCAACAGCGAACGTAAACAGCAACACGTTCGGCAGCAGGTAGCGCGTCGGGCGGCCGGGGAAGAAGGTCAGCAACACGACCGCCATGACGGCACCGCCGCTGCACATGCGCAGCGTGAGATCGTTGGCGTGCATGCGCACGTCGCGCGCGCCGCGCCATTCCCAGAAGCACCACAAGCCAAACGGGAGCAACATAAGCATCGCGCGCAACCAGAACCATGGCGTCTCGCGCAGTTGCTTCATCTCAAACATGGAGAGACGACCAATCGACTCCTGGCTCGCGACACTCAGCATGCTCTCGGGGTCGACATGCCACTGCCACAAGGGCCAGAAGTAGCCGGCAATCACCAACGCCATCGGCACGAAGTAGTAAAGCCCGAATCGGAAGCGGCGATGGCGCCACCACACAAGATAGGCCCCCAGAGCGAACAGGAAGAATGGCGGCCCCTTCTGCAAGAACGCCAAGCCAGCGAGCACACCGCTGGCGAGCACCATGATTGCCCGTTCGCGTGCAGCTCCCGCCGCCAACAACCAGATGGACATTCCGGTCAAGCTGGCAAACAAGGGATCGATCTCGGCGGTCGGCCACTCAAACACGACCATGGGCGAACAGATGATGCCAAACGCGACCAGCCAACCGGCGGTCGAATCAAACCAGCGACGAAGGATCTCTCCGGCGACCATCGCCGCCGCGAAGACGCTCAGAACCGCTGGCAATCGCAGCAGCATGAACTCCATGCCGAAGCACTTTGCACCGAGGATCAAGAGCCAATAGTGCAACGGCGGCTTGGCCCAGGTCGGCTCGCCGCCAAGCATCGGCACCATCCAGTTGTCACCGCGCAACATCTCCATGGCAATCTGCACGCGGCGCCCTTCCGTGCCGTTCCAATCGCCCTGCATCCACGTAGGCAATAACGCGATAACGGTCGCTACCAGGAGAATCAGCGCCCGCATCACCATGCGCGCACCTCCATCACCGCCCGAACACATCCCATCGAGGTCAAGCGCTCGCTCCGCTCTTCTTGGACTCGCGGATCAGCATCAAGTTGCGCGCATAGATCACGCTGCCACCCACTTGCCCCATGATGAACACAGGATCGAGTCGGTAGATCGCATAGCCAAGGCACAACAGCCCACCGATGATGCTCAACCACCAAAAGGAAATCGGCACGACGCTCTGCTTGGCTCGTTCGCTGGCAATCCACTGCACCCAGAACCGCGATGCGAATACCAGTTGGCCGCCAAACCCGACTACCCACCAATACCACGGTGTCGATTCGACCACTCCATCGGCGAAGTTAACAAGCATCACAGTTCCTCTTTGACCTCGTGCATGAGCAACCGCGCGCGAACCCAGCGCATCGCAAAGCAATCGCGCAGGCCCTTCCACATGCGGTTACCAATGCCATATTTGGCAGTGCCGGCGAAACGCTGCCGGTGGTTGACGTCTTGCTCAACGACCTTGCCACCGAGGTAGCGCACCAACGTCGCCATGAAGCGATGCATGCCCACGAAGCGGGGTGCCCGCACAAAATACGGCCGACGGATCACCTTGATGCCGCAGGCAGCGTCTTTCACCTTGTCACCGGTCAGGAAGTTGCGCACGCCATTGCCGACGCGCGACGACATGCGCCTGGTAAGCGTGTCCTGACGTTTGGCGCGAACGCCCACCACAGCATCACATTCGCCACTTTCGACGCGTTCGAGCATTGAGGGAATGTCGCGCGGATCGTTCTGCATATCGCCATCGAGCGTCGCGATGATTGGACCACGTGCCTGCTCGACTCCGGCCATCACTGCGGCACTCTGGCCGGCGTTCGCGACCAACCGCACAATGCGCAACCAGTCTGCGTTCCGCTCCACCTTGAAGGCACGCATCTTCTCTACACTGGCATCCTTGCTGCCATCATCAACGAACAACGCCTCGAACGGTCCGTGCGGAACGAGCACTTCTTCGACCTCGGCGAGCATGGTCTCAACCGTCTCTTCTTCGTTGTAGATTGGGATCACCAACGAGAACCGCAAGTCGCCATCAGCCATCAAACCTCCACCCGGATACGGCCATTGACCGCAACACCAACAATAATCTCAATCATCGCTTCCGCCTTGAGCACCACCGGGCGGTCAAGTTCGTAAGCCGCGGAAACCGCGTCACAGGGAGTGCTCACGAGTCGACTCGGGACGAAGGGAATGCCATATTCTTGCAGGATCGCTTCTGTGGTCGCCGCAGGCAACCATTCGATGCGAGCACGTGCCAGCAACTTCGTCACCGGAGAGTGACGAGTCCGTCGGTGATCACCGTCAGGCCTTGACGCACACTTGTGCGGCATTATTCGGCAACCCTGTAAGACGCCTGCCACAAAACGACCTCCACCTCCGGGTTAACCGGATCCACCGGCCCGCGAAAACCACCTGCGATCAAGTTGGCTACTACCCGCATGCCGATGGAAGCTTCTCGGCGGCTCGCCCCGACCACGGCCACCGATCTTGGCTGAAGAATACCGTCTAGACCTCGCGTGCTTGTCATTACCAGTGGCAGCAGGTTAGCGGTATGCACGGGCCGACGAAACGTTTGTCGACGCGCTTGCACAACACGCGGCGACACCCATGATCCACTGAATACAGATGCCGCCGTTCCTCAAAGCCCTGCGCCCCCACCAGTGGGTCAAGAACTTCCTGGTCCTGATTCCGCTGTTCTTCACCGAACACGCCTTCGAGCTGGCTGGCTGGATCGCGGCACTGACGGCGTTCGGTTCCTTCTGCTTCGCGGCGAGTTCGGTCTACCTGCTCAATGACATCCTCGACCGCCACGAAGACGCGCTTCACCCCAAGAAGAAGTACCGCCCCATCGCGTCCGGACAATTGCCTGTGCAGGCAGCATGGGCCGAATTGCTGGTCACGCTGTCCCTCTCGACCACCTTGGCCTTGCTGGTGCCAGCCAGCGAACGCGCCTTCCTGATCTGGCCGGGCGCCTATCTCGCACTCAACGTTGCCTACAGCTTCTATCTGAAGCGACTCGTGATCGTCGACTGCATGTGCATTGCAATCGGGTTCCAACTGCGCGTCATGGCCGGCGCTGCGGCGATCGACGTAGACGCCTCGAAGTGGCTGCTGCTCTGCACGTTCTTCTTCGCGCTCTTCCTCGCCTTCTGCAAGCGCTACGAAGAGGTCGGCAAGCAGACCGAGGCCACAGGCCAGACCCGCAAAACGATGTCGGACTACTCGATGCCGTTCTTGAGCATGCTGATCGGTCCGTTGGCCGCACTTAGCATCCTTAGCTACGCGCTCTACACCGTCAGTTCAGAAACCATCGAACGCCACCGCACCGACCAACTGATGCTGACGGTGCCCTTCGTTTGCTACGGAGTCTTCCGCTACCTCTTCCTCGTCTACAGCAAGAGCGAGGGCGGCGACCCGGCCAAACTGCTGTTCCGTGACATCCCCCTGATGTTGGCAGGCATTCTATATGTAACCGTGGTGCTGCTGATCCTCGGCACGGTGCCACAGCCCCATTAGCCTGCCCAGAACCCAGTCACGCGCCAGCAGCGTCCGCCGTGCCGCCGACTTCGAGCGACGCCAGATTGACGTCATACCAAGCTCGCCACCAGGCCAGACCATCCTGCCGCGGCCACAGGTAGTCCGGCAGCAGCGTCGCCCCGACACTCGCGACGAGAACCGCTGCCAGGCCAAGCCAGTGGAGGCGCAAGCCAAACAGCCCCACAAAGATCAGCGGCGTGGCCTTGGTCGCGGCGCCCAGCCCCGCCCAAAGGCCAGCCCACATGCCCGAAATGCGCCGAGGACCACACCACGAAACGGCGGTCAGCATGATCAGCCCGGCGATCGTCAGATCGTGGCTTTGGTTGGTGAACACCGACACGACATGCCGCCCACCAAAGACCGCGGCCAACCCCCAGAACAGCCACAGCTTCGGCGGCGCCCTGCCCGTGCCTTCATCCCGCGCATAGCGGTGTAACCAGCGGATCATCCCGACGAGGATCAGAAAATTGACGAGGAGCCACACCGAAGCGTGCCAGTTCGCCGGCAGCTTCTCAAACGCGACGAACGGCACGGCCGCAAACGGCGGATACGTGAAAGGTTTGTGTTCCAAGCCGCGGCGGTAGATCTCGGCTCCTTCGGCCATGCGCTCGCCGCCCCGTCCATAGATCTTGAGCTCCCGATCTCCCTTCGCGGCCTGCCGGTCGAAGTAGAAAGCCCCCCCCCAACCATCACCGCCAAAAGCAGGGGTAGGAGCCAAAGCGAAGAGCGCTTCACGCCCGCGTTATGGCAGCTTCGCCGCGCCATGTCCACGCTCGCGTGTCACGGCAGCCCCCGACGCTCGCCCGCCGCGCGCAAACTGTTGGATTTGTCCTGGAAGGAAGATCAACCGAACCTCTGTAACTGGCGGCCGTTTCTGTATCCTTCTTCGCCCTACATTGGCCACGAAACCCCCACAACCCCGGAGTCGACGCCTTGGCGTATGGCTATTCGGCGCCTACGGCGGCCTCGCCACGACCCTCGTCGTCGGCACCCGCGCGATCGCCAAAGGCCTCGCCCAGAGCCAGGGATTGACCACCGAAACCGATATCGCGAGCGGTATCGCCTGGCGGCCGATCGACAAGATGGTGTTCGGCGGCCACGAAATCCGCGAGGGCGACTACGCGAGTTCGGCCATCGAGATCAACAGCCACACCGGCTCCCTGCCGACCGAACTGATTCGCAAACTGAAGCGCGACCTGCTCAGCCAGAGCCGCAACGTCGTCACCGGTGTCATGCCCAACGCCGGCCCAGCGATCACGAAGCTGGCCGACGGCAAGGTAAACGGCAAGCGTCGCGCCGCAGCGAAGCTGCGCAGCCAAATCAACCAGATCAAGAAGGACATCCTCGCCTTCAAGAAGAAGCACAAGCTCGAGCGAGTCATCTGCGTCAATCTGACGTCGACCGAGCCCAATCTACGCATGGGCGCAGCGCACAAGACGCTCGAAGCCTTTGAAAAGGCAATCGACAAGAACGATGTCAAGAAGGTGCGGCCATCGGCGATCTACGCCTACGCCGCTGCCAGTCTTGGCATGCCGTTCGTGCACTTCACACCGAGCAACTCGGCTCTGACGCCCGCGATCGAAGAACTGTTCGAGAACAACAACACGCCGTTCATGGGGTGCGACGGCAAGACGGGCGAGACGCTGGTCAAGTCGGCTCTCGCACCGATGTTCAAGTACCGCGACCTGCGCGTGTTGAGTTGGCAGGGATACAACATCCTCGGCGACCGCGACGGCCGTGTGCTTTCCGACAGCACGAACAAGCAGAGCAAGCTCGACAGCAAGGACGCACTGCTGCCGTCGATCCTCGGCTATCCGCTGCACACGCATGTCGGCATTGACTACGTGCCGTCGCTGCACGATCTCAAGACCGCCTGGGACTACGTGCACTTTGAAGGCTTCCTTGGCTTCAAGATGTCGTTGCAGTTCACGTGGCAAGGATGCGATGCGATTCTGGCGGCGCCGTTGGTGCTCGACCTCGTTCGCTTCGCCGACCTCGCCGCCAGCCGCGGCGAAAGCGGCGCCCTGCCGCACCTCGCCTGCTTCTTCAAACGCCCCTTTGGCGTCGGCGAACACGACCTTCATCACCAGTGGCACATGCTCTGCGCCTATCTCGACCGCGTGCGGTCGGACGAGCGCTAGGCGGAACGCTCCCATGTGCGGCATCGCCGGAGCGCGCAACGACTGGCTGATCGGGCAAGGCTTCGACCCGGTAGTGGCAATCGCAAAAGCAACCGCCGAACTCGGCTGGCGGGGGCCTGACAGCCAGGCGACCGAGCATGCCAGCGACTGGTGGCTCGGCTGCGCGCGCCTGGCAATCTCCGGCCCAAATGCGCGACAGCCGGTGGTACGCCGCGGCGGCCGCTTCGTTGGAGTCATGAATGGCGCCATCACCAATGCACGTGAGCTTTGGCCGATGTTCTCCAAGCGTGCCGGAACTCGGCCTGCGCCGCCGAACGACGCGTGGTTGCCATTGCTCGCGGTCGCCAACAACCGCACGAATACACTTGCGCGTCTGCGCGGCCATCACGCGTATGCAGTCATCGACACCCAGACCGGCGAACTGATCCTCGGCCAAGATCGCTACGCGGAGAAGCCACTGCACTGCTTGGTCGCGCGCGTTGCTGGCCACTGGCAACTCGTCGCATTCGCATCGACCCAAGCCGCCTTACACGTCCTCGGAATGCCGGTCGCAAGAAGTAACCGTAGGCTCGCGCAGTGGTTTCGTTTTTCTTGGTCCGAGCAACGCGCCCACCGCTTCTCAAGTCGGTTGCGCGTCGACTGCCTGCCGATGCGGGGCCGGCCGATGCGCACGACAACTAGCCAAGCCAGTTGGTGCGAGCCCATCACAAGCGACGCGACGACCCAGCCGACAAACGCACCTGCAACCGAACTGCGCGAACAACTCATCGACAGCGTGCGCCGCTGCATCGACAGCCCATCCGCAGCTGGGCTGTTCCTCTCGGGTGGCGTCGACAGCAGCTGCCTCGCCTTGGCATTGGGCTCGATTGGCGCAGCAACACCGGCCTACCAATTTCGCGCCGCCGGCGCATCCTCACGCGAGCGCGACGCCGCCCAAGTCGTCGCACAAGCTGCCGGGTTGCCGCTGCACCACGTTGACGGCGGCCACGAAGTGCTCGACGCACTGCCACGCTTGACAAAACTGGCAGGCATGCCACTCGGCGACCCATCGATCCTGGCCGTACACGCAGTAGCACAGCGGGCCGCAGACGACGGCATTCGCATCATGCTCGGCGGCGAAGGCGCCGACGAACTGCTGCTCGGCTACCAGCGCTACCGCGCACTGAGCAAACTGCCCCGCCTGGGTGCCTTGGCTGCTTTGCGCGGTCTCGGCTCCGGTTGGTCGATGCGCAAGATCTCGCGCATGTGGCGTGCAATGGTTGCCAAGAACCCAATCCGGGCACTGCTCGCCGTCACACCTCCAGCTTTCGGCCACAACGTGCTGGTCCCCGAGCTCGCCAACCGCAAGTGCTGGCACGATGCCGAAAGCATGCCCCCCGGGCTGGCCGGCCTCGCCCTCACAGCCCGTGCCGATGACATCAACAACTACCTGCCGCGCGACCTGCTGCCCAAGGTCGACATCGCGTTGATGGCCGCCGGCATCGAAGGCCGCTGTCCGTATCTGGAAGCTGGCCTCGAACCGTTTGGCCAGGACCTCGCGGACATCGGCAAGCGCGCATTGCGGCAAGCGTTTCGCCGCGAACTCCCGAGCCAGGTGCAACAACTGCCCAAGATCGGGTTCGCCCTGCCGCTCGATGATTGGTTCCGCTCCAACACCTCGCTGCTTGACGTTCTTGCCGACTCGAAAAGCCGACAACGAGAACACCTGCAATCGGGTGGACTGGCCCTAGCGATGGATCGCCACCGACGCGGCAGCTCGAATCTCGGCCACGCGTTGTATCTGCTGCTCGCCTACGAGCTGCACTTACGCAACTCAGAAGGTTTCTAGCGGATTGCCTGGGCGCCCCTGGGCGACAGCCAACCGCCTAGATCTGCGGCAAGAACCTTGCCAAGACCTTGGCCCGCGCTTGTGGCGTATCCTCGGGGTTGTCGCCAAATCCCGGATTTGGCTGGCGCGCTTTGAGCTCCGTCCATTGCTCTAACAACCGTTTGGCCTCAGAGCGTTCGCCGACAAAGCACGCCAACGCATACGTCGCCAACAGCACCTCTTCGTCGCCAGGGTTCACATCGAGTCGCTGGCGATACGCGGCCAACGCACCCTCGGCTCCCTCGACGGGAGCAGGCACGCCGCGCAACACCGTCACGACCGGCTTGCTCATCTCGATCTGAAACGACTCGCCCTCCGGCAGATGCGCCGACACGGTGGCCATGATCTCGGCCATCTGACCACGCAAGCGTCCAGAGCTCGGCAAGTCTCGTTGCTGTTCAAAGGCACGCCAACGAACGACCAACCCAGAACCCGATTCCGGCTCGATACTCGAAGCTGGTATGACCAGTTCGCCAATGCCAATGCCGGCAATGCGGCGCGCCAACGCACGCACGCACTTGGGTTCGAGCCGATACACCGACAGACGATCGAACACCGGCCAGCTACCACCAGTGGCCGAATCGATCAGTGGCTGCGACGACGTGCCGTAGATCACGGTGCCTTCGGCATCGACCTGAAACCGGCGCACGACGTGAACGGAGCGGCCTTCCCAGCGGAGTTCTTCGACGAGCAATCGGAAGTTGGGCGGCGGCCACACCGACGGCGATAAGCCGTCGCCGACGCACGCAGCCAGAAGCAAACCCGGAATCGCAATGAGAAGCCGCTTGCACAACACACCGTCATCCTAGCCAACGCACCCCATCAGCGCTCGTGAAGCCGCTGCTTCTATTCCCGAGGGGCATGGGTGGTTAGCCTGCCCGGTATGAGCACTCCCAAGGGCCAGGCGCGAGAGAACCAGCCCCAGAACAGCGGGACCAAGAAGAACGGTAAGTTCAAGCTGGTCGCCGTGCTGCTCGCGCTAACGGTGTTCTTCGTCATCCCCGAGTTGCTGGTTCGCGCATTCAGCAGCACCGACCAGACCAGCTACCGTGCAATCAGCTTCGGGGCCGACGCCAACTCCGCCAAGCTGTTCGTGAAGGATTCGGAGATGCACTGGGGCTTGCGCCATGACGCGAACGTGGTGTTTCTGGGCACACCAGCGGTCACGGACTCGCGCGGCTTCCGCGTCGCCAAGCCTCGCGAAGAACGTGCCGAGAGTTCCCACGTCCTGTGCGTTGGCGACTCGACGACGTTTGGCTGGGGTGTGCCCGGTACGAGCGTGTTCGCTACGGTGCTCGAGAAGACCCTCGCGCGGCGCAACCCAGACGCACAATGGACTGTGCACAACGCCGGCGTGCCCGGCTTTAGCTCACACCAGATGCGACAGATGGCCGAACGTTGGATCCCGATCCTCAAGCCCAAGGTCGTCGTCATCTGCATCGGCAACAACGATGCATGGCCCGCGCGCGAATCCGATCTCCAAGCCCAACAGGGTGGGTTCGCGTCCGGTGTCGCCGGTCTTCTTGGCAAGAGCGCCTTTCTGAGTTGGGCAGCCGCACTGCTACGTGGCAAAGAAGAGCCCGAGAACCCGATCTACTTCGCCGACGACTCCGTGCCGCGCGTCAGCGACGACGAGATGGCGGCCAACATCGAAGCCGTCATAACCCTGGCGAAGCAGCACAACGCCCGCCCGATGATCCTCGCTGCGCCGGCCAACCTGCACTTCCCGCCGCGCAACATGAACCAGGAGATCGACAAGCACCGGGCACTGGGTGACCGGATCTTCGACGAGATCCAGAGCCGAAACGTCGAAGCGGCGACCAAACTGGCGGACGAGGCGCTCGCCAAAGACCCAAAACACACCTACCTGCAATGGCTGCGGGCGATGGTCACGGCCAGGGTCGTCGATGCCGAACGCGGCCGCGAGGAATTGGAGAAGGTGTTTGAGCAACACCGCTTCCCGGACCGGGCTCGCCTAACGTATCGCAAGCGCCAACGCCAAGTTGCCGAAACGGCTGCCGTGCCGTTCGCCGACGTGAATGAGCTGTTTCTGGCCGGTCGTGAAGCCAAGGAAGCGCAGAAGCTATACCTCGATTGGTGCCACCCGACCGCACAAGGCCACCGCGTCATGGCGCGCCAACTTGCGCAGTGGATCAGCCCATAGGGGTGGTCGAGGGCCACGCAAACTCTTGACCACTGGGGGGCCCGACAACCCCTTGCGCCAACTTCACCACTAGCAGTCGTGCACGTTGTGTTTGCACTGACCTAGGTTCGGCGCTACCGTCCCCATCGACGGGCTTTCGAGCCTTAAACCGGTCAGCGTCGAAACTATGGTCCTCATCCACGAGAAGATCACGGCCCTGCTTGAGCAGCGGCGGCTCAAGAAAAGGGATCTTGCAAGGGCTTTGGGGGTGTCTCCGCAAACTGCGACAGACATCTGCAAAGGGCGATCTGCGATCACCTTGCCTCACTTGCGAAACCTAATTAGGTACTTTGAGGTTCGCGCCGAGTTCTGGCTCGATGACGACCGGCTAGCGCCGATCGCAATCGATCGACTCGCGCACCGCGGAGCAGCTGAAGCGATTACTCGCAGCGGCATGCTCGAAATCGAAGATCCCGAGCGCCTGGTGAGGCGCCTTAGCGGCTTCGTCCAGTCGAAGCGGGACGACTTCCTTGCCGCCCATCCAGATCTGACGACCAACGAGCAAAAGCTGCTCGGGCTGCTGGATACGGACCTGGGCGTCGTCGGGAAGATTGGCGGGAACGATGTGGGGGCGCCCCAACGCAAACCCGCGGTGGCACCCGAGCCAGATGCCTCGAACAAAGGCCTGGCAAATCAGGTCGGCGGCGGCCAGTAATCTAGGGCCAGCAACCTAGAGGCCGGGCGCCCAGCCTGTGTCACAGAGCTGGCCCCATGACATTGCCGTGACCTTGGGCAACGGCAATCCTTGCGAGCGAGCAGCGCTCCGGCCAGCATTCTCGAATGCGTTTGCTTAGCCATGTTCTGCCGCTGTGCGCCCTCGCGGCCTGCGGTTCGCTTCCGACCAATCAAGACCCTGTCGTCCCGGCCAAGGACTTCGTAATCCGCGCCGGCAAGCCGGTCGACTCGAAGCCGAGCGAACCGCGCCTGCGCAACATTCGCCAACTGACGTTCGAAGGCGAAAACGCCGAGGCCTACTGGTCGAACGACGGCACGAAGCTGGTCTTCCAACGCAAGTCCGGCGGCATGACCGCCGACCAGATCTATGTTCTCGATCTGTCGACCGGCAAGACCGAACTCGTCAGCTCGGGCAAGGGCCGCACGACCTGCGCCTACTACACGCAAGGCGACGAGCGCATCGTCTACGCGTCGACGCACCACAGCGGCGACGCACCACCGGTCGTGAAGATGACGGGCCGCGGCTACCAATGGATCGTGTACCGCGAATACGACATCTTCGACGTCAAGCCGGACGGCAAGGGCATGCGCCAACTGACCAAGACGCCTGGCTATGACGCGGAGGCAACGGTATGCCCGGTCACGGGTGACATCGTGTTCACGTCGGTTCGCGACGGCGACCTCGAGCTCTACACGATGAATCCCGATGGCTCGAACGTGAAGCGCATCACCGACCGCCCCGGCTACGACGGCGGCGCATTCTTCTCCCACGATGGCAGCAAGTTCGTGTTCCGCTCAGCCTTCCCGAAGAACGCCGAAGTCGCCAAGACGAACGCGGCCTTGCTCGGCCAACAGATCGTCAAGCCATCGCACATGGAGATCACCGTCTGCGATCGCGACGGCGGTAACTTCAAGCGCATCACGACCAACGGCGCCGCCAACTTCGGTCCGTTCTGGCTGCCCGACGACAAGCGCATCATCTTCTCGAGCAACATGATCGGCGTGGAGAACTTCGCCAAGACTGGTGACCACACCGGGCTTCGCGAGTTCGAACTGTTCGTCATCAACGAAGACGGCACCGACATCGAGCGCATCACCAACAGCCCCGAGTTTGACGGCTTCCCGATGTTCTCGCCGTGTGGGCGCTTCTTGGTATTCGCAAGCAACCGCAACAACGCAACGAAGGGCGACACCAACCTGTTCGTCTGCGAGTGGGCTAACTAAGCATCATGGTTGATCTACGTTTATTGTGGATCACGCACGCAACCACGATGCCTGGCCAAGCCGGATAACTACCCGGCGGCTGTCGCAAGTTCTGCACCCGTAGGAAGCAAGAGCCGCCCCACTAGAAGCCCGGCCAGGTCTTGCCGGTGGCTTTTTCTACGCCTTGCAACGTCTTCACGGTGCCAATCGATGCTCTCTGCATGGATATGGAACTCTTAGAAGGCGCCGCCTGCGCAGCCTGCGACCTGACCGCAAGGCTGCAAGCCGAGCTGGCCCAGGCCGAGGCGCAGTTGGCCATCGGCACGGCACGCACGCACAGCATTCTGGCGCGTGTCGAGACCATCCCCCCGGACCTGGCTAACGACTGCATCTTGCACGCCGAACAAGTCGCCGTGCTTCGCGAGTTGCTCGACGGATTGCCCTCGGTTGAAGGAGACTGCCATGCAGCCTGCGCCTAACACCCAATCACCTGCCAACCGCCTGCGCGCGCTGAAGAGCCGTTTCACCAAACAAGAACGGTTCATGTCGCACGCCCTGCGCGACCTGCGGGAGCAACTCGAAGGATGCAACGGGCAGGCCAGCAATGAACCGCCTAAAAGCACCAGCAAAGAACTGCAACAAGCAACCACCGACCTCTCGGTCGAGCTCACACACGTGCGCATGGCGATCGCCGGTGCAGACGAAGAACTCACTAGCTACATCACCTACCAGAACCTCGGTGCCTGATGCCCGCGCCTCAAGGCGCCAACCGATCTACCTGCCAGCCAGCTTCCCCCCGCACATACCGGAAGCAATCGTGCAAACGGGCCTCACGCCCTTGCCAAAACTCCATGACACTCGGCAGCAGCGCATAGCCGCCCCAATGCTGCGGCTTTGGCACGGCAAGATCTCCGACCTCTTTGGCGAAGGCATCGACCATGGCTTCCAACTCCGCCCGGTCCGCGACGACGCGACTCTGCGGAGAAGCAGCACTGCAAATCTGCGCGTTACGAGGACGGCTCAAGAAGTAGGCTAGCGAATCTGCCTCAGGCAACTCGGCGATCACGCCTTCGATGCGCACCTGCCTGGCGCGAGGCGCAACCCACCAAAACGTCGCCGCAGCTCGCGCATTGGCCCGCAACTGCTCGCCCTTGCCACTCTGCTTGTTGGTGAAGAAGCCAAAGCCGTTCGTGTCGAGCTGCTTGAGCAACACCATGCGACAATGCGGTTGGTCTTGGGCATCGCAAGTCGCCAACGACATCGCGTTCGGCTCCCGCACGCCCGCGTCCCGGGCGAGGTCCAACCAGCGAGCAAACAAATCGACCGGGTCCGCCGGCAAATCCGCTCGCCGTAGGGCGTCGTCGCCATAATCGATGCGTAAGTCCGAGAACGCGTCGCCTGCCATGGCTGGTATCGTAGCGAGTTGGCCAGTGCAATCGCACGAAGACCCTTGCCGCCCACCTCTCCGTCAGAAAGACTGCGACGCGTGACTACCACCGACTTCTTGGCGACCGATGGTGCAGCCCTACTGCAGCTGCTCGAACGTGACTACGATCTGCAGGGACAACTGCACGCGTTGCCCGGTGAACATGACTTCAACGTCAAGCTGACCAGCGAAGGCGCAACCTACCTCGTCAAGGTGGCACCGATCGCCGCCGAGGTTGAGCACATCGCCCTGCAAGTCGACGTGCTCGCGCACCTCGCCAAGACCGCGCCTTCGCTGTCGGTTGCTCGTGTTGTCGAGACAACCACCAAGGAAAGCACTAGCACTCTGAAAGCGGCGCAGGGAGACCATGCCGTCTGGGTCACAACCTGGGTTGACGGCGAACTGCTCGCCAAGATAACCGTTGTCGACGAAGCGCTCTGCCACGAACTGGGTCGAGAACTCGGCACCCTTGATCAGGCGCTTCAGTCATTTACCGATCCACGAGCCAAACGCGACCTGAAGTGGGACCTGCGTCAAAGCAACTGGATCGAAGCGCACTTGGACGCCATCGCCGACCAAGACCTGCAGACGATCACCGCGGAAGTTCACAGCCAATTCCTACGCATTGCGCCGGCACTTGGTCGCGTGCGCCAAGGTGTCATCCACAACGACGCCAACGACTACAACGTACTGGTGCAGACCAATGGCTCGGCGCGCACGATCGGGTTGATTGACTTCGGCGACCTGTGCCTCACCGCAGTCGTTGGTGACGTTGCGATTGCCGCCACGTATGCCGCGATGCACCTCGGCGACCCGCTGGTCGCCATCGACGAAGTGGTGCGAGGCTTCCATGCTTCGATGCCGCTAACGGAAGATGATATCGCGCTCATCCTGCCTCTGATCGAAACGCGGCTCGCCGTCAGCATCACCACCGCCGCGGTGCAGCAGAAAACTCGACCAGACGATCCCTACATCACGATAAGTCAGAGCGGTGCCACCCGGCTGTTGCGGTTCTTGCACGGTCGCGACTTCGAGACAGCGGCGGCTCGACTGCGCCATGCCTGCGGCATGCCGGACAAGCCTGGCTTCGCGCGCGTCGCCAAGTTCTTGCGTAACCGCGGGGCACCCGACGGTCAGGTGCTCAACACCGAAGCCCGCCTCGATACTGCAATCGTCTTGGACCTGTCGTTCGGCTCGACAACTGGCGGCGACGACCCGATGCAGTTCGACGCCGACCTGGCCGCAGAACGCATCCGCCGTGAGATGCGCGCAGCCAACACCGAACTGGCGATCGGCCGATACGCCGAGCCTCGCGCTATGTACGTTGGCGATGCGTTTGGCGATGCCCTCCCTAACGGCAACCGTCGCACCGTGCACCTCGGCATCGATGTGTTCGCACCGGCGGGTACGGAAGTCCTGTCACCACTGCCCGGCGTGGTGCACGACACCGAAGTCTGTGAAGGCCATCTCGACTACGGCGGCATGGTAGTCCTGCGTCACCAACTCGCCGACGGCACCGTGTTCGGAACGCTCTACGGCCACCTCGATCCAGACAGCATCGCGAAGCTGTGCCCTGGCCAGCACGTCGACGCCGGCGAACCATTCGCACAACTCGGCACCAAGGCCGTCAACGGCGGTTGGCCACCGCACCTCCACCTCCAAGTTCTGGCTGCCGATCCGCGTGACCTTCCCGAAGTACCTCGCGGTGTTGCCGATCCGGACGACCTCGCGGCTCACCTGCAGGTCTACCCCGATCCATCTGCGTTACTCGGCCTGACCGATTCGCGCGCCATCTACCACAACGAACAGCCAAGTCTGCAAGCGCGCCGCAAGGAGAGCTTCTCGAGCAATCTCAAGACCAGTTACGAGCAACCGGTCGCGCTGGTTCGCGGCATCCGGCACTTCGTCTTCGACCACGATGGTCGCAAATTCCTGGACGCCTACAACAACGTGCCGCACGTTGGGCACTGCCATCCACGCGTCACGCGCGCCATCCACGACCAGACGGCCCTGCTTGCAACCAACACGCGCTACCTGCATGCAGGCATGCAGCGCTATGCCGATCGCTTGCGCGAGATCTTGCCAGCAGAGTTGTCGGTGTTCTTCTTCACGCCATCTGGGAGTGAAGCCAACGAACTGGCGCTACGTCTCGTTCGCAAACACACAGGTGCGCTGGATCTCTGTGTGATGGACCACGGCTACTACGGCCACACAACTGGGGCGATGGCGATGAGTCCCTACAAGTTCCGCCAAGCTGGCGCGCCGCCAAAGGCTGATTGGGTGCACGTCACGGTGCAGCCAGACGTCTATCGTGGCGCCCACCGAGGTCCCGATGCGGGCTCCCGCTATGCCACCGAAGTTGCTGCGACGATCGCCGCGCTGCAACAGGATGGGCGAAAACTAGCCGGCTATCTGTGCGAATGTCTGCCCAGTGTCGGTGGCCAACTCGAGCTACCAGAAGGCTTCCTTACTGGTGTCTACGACGCCGTACGTGAAGCCGGCGGGCTCTGCATCGCCGACGACGTACAAACGGGGCTATGGCGAACCGGCACCCACGCATTCGGCTTCGAGAAGCAGCAGGTCGTTCCGGATCTGCTCGTACTCGGCAAACCGCTGGGCAACGGCTTCCCGCTCGGCTGTGTCGTCACGACCAAGGAAGTCGCGGCGTCATTCGCCAACGGACCCGAGTTCTTCAGCACCTTTGGTGGTAGCACCGTCGCAATGGCCGCCGGCCTCGCCGTGCTCGATGTTCTTCGCGATGAGCGCTTAATGGACAACGCGCGCACCATCGGCGGTCACCTTCTCGCTGGGCTACGCGAACTGCAGCAGCACCACGAGATCATCGGCGACGTGCGCGGCACCGGCTTCTTCCTCGGCGTCGAACTCGTCACTGACCGTGCAACACTCGAACCCGCGACCCAAGCCGCATCACACATAAAGAACTTCCTACGCCGCCGCCGCATCCTGATCGGCACCGACGGCCCCCACGACAACGTGTTGAAGATCCGCCCCCCGATGACCTTTGACGCCGCCGCCGCCGACTGCCTACTCAAAGTCCTCAATCAGGCGTTAACGACCCTGTAGAGTGCTTGTCCTGGCTCCGCACCTAGACCCTTGCCTTGGGCGAGAGCTTCCTGGCTCAAGAATTGCGACCGGAACCACGTAGGCGCGGAGTTCGCAGCCCCCGACGTCGAACACCCAGTGCGCACTCGATACCCTCTAGTGCTTCAGACCCCTCGCTCTCACGCACCCCAATGAAGTTCCCGCACGCCCCGTTCGCCACCGCTCTGCTCTCAGGTGCTCTGCTCGCCCAGGCACCAACCCACGTACCACCAGAAGCGTTCACCGTACCCGAAGGCCTTGAGGTGACGGTCTGGGCCACGAGTCCGCTGCTGCTGAACCCGACCAACATGGACATCGACCAACACGGTCGGATCTGGGTGGCCGAGGGCGTCAACTACCGCGGCAAAGCCAAGCGCCGCAAGGAAGGTGATCGTGTGGTCGTGCTCGAAGACACCGACGGCGACGGCAAGGCCGACAAGAGCACTGTGTTCGTGCAGGAGAAGTTCTTGGTGTCACCGCTGGGCATCGCGGTGTTCGACAACAAGATCGTCGTGTCGCAACCGCCGGACATGATCGTCTACACCGACGTCGACCGGAACCTGAAGTTCGATCCCAAGATCGACAAGCGCGAGGTGCTGCTGACTGGCTTCCAAGGTCGCAACCACGACCACAGCTTGCACTCGATCACCGCGGGGCCGGATGGCAAGTGGTATTGGAACTCGGGCAACTGCGGCGCGGTGTTCACC
>JAPYTD010000078.1 GCA_029936315.1 Planctomycetota bacterium
GGTCGGCAGCTTGGACTTGGTGAACGACGCACGCTGCACCTTGAGTTGGGGCAGATTGTTGTCGATGGCGTTTTGTTCCGCATCGCGACAGGACGACGCGTTGTCTTCGACGACGAGGACCTCTTGGGCACCGGCTTTCGCGAGGCGCAGACCAAACGCACCGACGCCGCCGTAGCCGTCGATCACGCGCTTGCCCATGACGTCACCGCACATTGAGATGGCCGGTCGATACAGCAGCGCGCCGGCGCCTGAGTGGATCTGGTAGAAGCTGCCCGCACTAACGCGGAACGACAGCCCGTCGCGCCGATCGACGACGTAATCGCGGCCTCGCAGGGGCATGTGTCGGTCGCCGAGCATGAAGTCATCCTCGCGATCACTGATCGAGTGCATGACGCCGACGAGTTGGCGCGGTCGGCCTGGGTTCGGTAACTCCGCAGCCTTCTCGGTCAGAGCAGCAGCGAACTCAGAACCTTCTTCGAACGTGCCGGGTCGGGTCACCAGGCCGGCGAGTACCTCACCCGTACCACTTGCAAGGCGGGCCCAAAAGGCCTTGGCGATGCCGCGCCTTCGGTTGGGATGGAAGCCCTCGATCTTCAATTCGCGCAGGATGCCTTGCACCGTCTTGCCGAGCTCGGTCAGCCACAGGTCTTGCGTCTGGCACTCATCGATTTCGACGACGTGGTGGCTGCGGAACTCGTAGATGCCCAGGATCGCTTGCCGATCTGTGTTCTGCTTGACGGGATAGAGCAGACGCGACCGGAAGTATCGCTGTGGCCGTTCGGGCAGTTCGTAGTCGATCCGCATTCCATTGAGGAATGGCGCCATCAAAGCTTCACTCGTGGCCACCTTGTCGTGCAGTTGCCACGCGACAGGTTGTTCGAGCAACGAACAACCACCACAGGTGCCGAAGTGCACACACTCGAACGTCAGGTCGCCCGGTGGCGTTGCCGGTGGTGTTGATTGGGTCCGACGCGAATGGCCGCGGGATTGCTGGCTGCGGGAGGAATGTCGGTCGTCGCGAGGGGGGCGGGGCACATCAGGATGCTACGCATCTTGTTGCGCGATTACGTGTCATGTGTCAGTTGGCTGGTGGCAGCGTTGCATTGCACGCGATTGCCAACGCTGCCGTCGAGAAGGGCCGCCCGGGGTGCCCATTGCAGCTGGAGGGGGGGCGGTCATTCGCACCGATGTCGCTAGAGTCTTCCGCGATGTACATTCGCGTTCCTGCCGTTCTGGCTGTTATGGGGATTGCCGTCTGCTCGCTTGCGGACGGCGAAGTTGTGCCGGTTTGGGATCATCGCGCCAAGCACTTCACAACCTCCGAAGCGTGCGCGGTCTGCCACCTCGCAGCTCCCGGCGCGACCGCCATGAAGGACAAGAATGGCGAAGACGTGTCGCCCTACTACACGTGGCAGGCGACGATGATGGCGAACTCGTTTCGCGATCCCTACTTCCGCGCGCAGTTGCAGAAGGAGACCGAAGCCGCTGGCGAGCAGGTGCAAGAACTATGCTTGCGGTGCCATACGCCGATGGTGCACCACGAAGCTGTGCTCAACGGAAAGGCACCGCCGCGCTTGGCGGTCGCCGTGGATGATGAGGACGCAGCAGCCGACGACGGCGTTTCCTGCACGGTGTGCCACATGATCTCGACCGATGGTCTTGGCACGATGGGCTCGTTCTCCGGTCGGCCCAAGTTCAATGACGATCGCACGATCTTCGGCCCGTTCGAAGACGTCTTGACGCGCCCGATGCAGGGCCAAGTCAACTACACGCCAAAGCAAGGCGACCACATTCGAACTGCGGGTCTCTGCGCGACGTGCCACACGTTGTTCACCGAGCATCACGGCACGTCATTCCCTGAGCAGACGCCGTACCTCGAATGGCGCAACAGCGAGTTCAACAACGAGCGCGAAGGAGCGGATCCAAAGAAGACTCGCACATGCCAGCAGTGCCACATGCCCGAGTTGCCAAGGACTCGGTTGGCGCGCTCGCCGAACGGTTTCGACTTCCGCATTCCCGAGCGCGAGGGCTACCGTTCGCATGCGTTTGTCGGCGGCAATGCGTTCATGCTGGATATGCTCCGTGAGCATCGCGACGACCTGTATGTCGACGCTGAGAACGAGCAGTTGCTGAATATGGCAGCGGCCACGCGTGCGCAGCTCGCCAACAAGACGGCACGCATGACGATCTCCAAACCGATCGAGAAGAACGGTGTACTGGCGTTCGATGTCGACATCGCAAACCTGACGGGGCACAAGTTTCCGACCGGCTATCCGGCACGTCGCGCGTGGCTGAAGGTCGAGGTCTTGGTTGCTGGCAAGGTCGTGTTCGTGAGTGGTGCGTTTGACGACCAAGGGCGCATCGTTGGCGTCGAACACGAAATGCGCGTGCCGCACGTGCAGACCATCGAGAAGCCGTCGGATGTCGTGATCTACGAGATGATCGCAAATGGCCCCGATGGTCAGCCGACGACCTACCTGACCAAGATGGTCGAGCGTCGCAAGGACACTCGCTTGTTGCCGCGCGGCTTTGACATGCGTGGCCCGCACATCAAGGACATTGCGCCCGTTGGCGTCGACGGCGATGAGGACTTCCAGGCTGGTGGAGATCGCGTCGCGTGCCGAATCCCGCTGCCGGCTGAAGCCACCGGGGATTGGGAGGTTCGGGCGACTCTGCACTACCAATCGGTGCCGCCAGTTTGGGTCGATGCCCTGCGCGAAGTGGCGGCGGAAGAGGCCGTTCGCTTCGTTGCCTACTACGACGCAGCTACCAAGACGCCGGAGACTGTCGCAACTGCGAGTGCCAACTTGAGCGGAGTCCGGTAGCGAGCGATCTTGCGTCGCAATTGTGTATCGCCCAGGCGGCGCTCGGCGCGGCTGCGATCGCAGGCCGTGGCCCTCGTCTTGTGGGCAGGTTGGCGGTGACTTCCAAGCGGAATCGTCGGGATGCCGCCGAGTGGTCAAACACCGCTTGTGGGGACCACCGCCACAAAGCCCTCATGGCCATGGGTGTTGCGTTGCCAAACACCTTGCCGCAGTTGGCGGGATTCCGGCGCATTCTCTAACCGCTTGCGGTCGGCACCCCATCAGCGGGGCGCTATGGTGTCGCCGGAACTGTCCCAAGAACCCCGTCACTAGCGATTTATGCGTCACGCCGTACGAAAGTACGGCCTTGCTGGGGGGGCGACTCCAGGTATTGTCCCTTTGTCTCGCTCCCTGAACTTCCCTCATTCAGAGCCTACTACCATGCCGAACCTCTGGGTCTCGTCCCTCGCGTGCACTGTGCTTTTGTCCGCCGCTGTCGGTCAGCATTACGTTAGCACCATCGATGTTGCCTGGCCGAACACCAGTGGTGTCGGTTCCACGACTCTCTTTGCCCGGGTGCACTACCCGGCGGTGGCAAATACGACGACGGCTGCGCTGCAGACGTCACCGGACGGCTATCCGGTCGTCGTGTTCCTGCACGGCTTCGGAATGCTTGGCAATGACTACAGCCGCTTGGGTGACTCGCTCAGCGCGGCAGGGTTCGTGGCTGTCATGCTGAACACTGCTCAGTACAGCTACACGCAGATGGAGGACGACGCCCGCGCCATCTACGATGGGATTGCAGCTGCGAATAGTCAGCCGGATGGGTTCTTCGAAGGTCAACTGCAAGTGGATCGCGTTGGCCTGCTCGGCCACTCAATGGGTGGCGCGGTGATTGCGTACGTGCTCAACGCTGATCCGACTGCCCCGGCGGTCAGCCCTGGTTACTCTTGCGGTCTTGCTCTCGCTCCGGTCAATCCTTCGATCGCGATTGCTGGCACGATGGTTCAAGTCCCGCTCGGTTTGGTCTCTGGCCAGGGTGATATCTTGACGCCGCCGGCGCTGCATGCGGTCCCATACTACAACTCGTTGGCGCCAAGTCAGGGACTCAAGTTCCACTACCAGATGGGTCCGAGCTGCACGCACATGAACATGGTTGGTCTGACGACCAGCAACCCTGCAGTGTACGACCGCACGAGCGGCATTGCGGTTGGCTTCTTTGGCCAGTTCCTCGGTGACAGCTTTGCTGGCCTTGATGCTGTGCTTGGTCCGGATGGCCTGAACGACCCGAATCTTGCGAACCTCGACATGGACGCGGCCGTGCCGCAGACGTGGGCGAGCGCTGACTTGTCGATCGGTATGACGACCCGCGTCTCGGTTGCTGCCGAGAATGGCTTTGCTGGTTTACTGGCAGCTCAGACGACTTCGGTTGCGATTCCGACTTTGTGGGGTCCGCTGCTGTTGGATCCGACATCGGCCTTCTCGATTGCCGAGTCCTACATTGTCGGTGAGCGCCTGGACGTCTTTCTGACGGTGCCGAACACGCCCGGGTTGGTTGGCGTGACGTTCGCCGTGCAAGGTGCTGGCGCGACGATCAACAGCGGGTTCCGGCTCGGCTCTGCGATCAACTTCGTGATTAAGTAGCCTGACACCTCCGGCGTGCGAGCGCCGTCACGACACCGCGACGAGAGGCGAGGCGAACAAATGCCGCCTTGTCGCGAAGCCCGCGCCAGCCTTCGAGCAGGACGCAATGGCCAACCGCGGTGCGCGCAACGATGCGCCTGGCCCTGCGCACAGCAGTACGTCCGGGATGCGTGCGCAACAGCTGTAGCAGACGTTCCGTAACGGGGCCTTCGCGGCGAATCGGCATAAGAGGGCGAGCGATGTTACGGTTGCCGCGAGCCATGGCTATGGCCTTACATGTCATGCATGCGACCGGATGCGCAGTTGGATCAGTTCGTTGCGAGCCTCGATGGTGATCAGATGCTCGATGCAGTGCCAGATACGGTCGTGGCACCGTTGCGCGGTGTTTGGCATGCGTTGCGCGGCGAATGGCAGGCAGCGCACGATGCGGTGCAGGATGACACGGACGAGTGTTCGTGGGTGCATGCTGCGTTGCATCGCGAGGAAGGCGACCTTAGCAATGCCGGTTACTGGTACCGTCGATGCTCTCGGCCCGTGGCGCAAGGCGAGATGCGCGCTGAATACCTGGCGATCGCGAAAGAGCTCATGGGCTAGTTGCTAAGCCGCAAGCCGTAGCGTTCCTGCAGCATCGTGAAGTGGTGCACATCGTGGCCGGCGATGATCCAAGGTAGCGACGCCGTCGTGACCGGACTGCCGTTGGCGATGCCCCGGCGAGCCCAAGCATCTGGGCCGAAGCCAGCGAACAGCGTCACCGTGGCCGCGCGCACCGATGCGTACTCGTCAACGATGCTGGCAAGGGTACGGTCGTCGCTGCCGTCGTTGGCCGCATAGACTTTCTCATCGAAGCCGGGCATGGGTTGTTCGTCGCCGCGGGCAAGGCACATGGCGCGGTAGCAAAACATGCGTTCGCCGTCGGCCAGATGCAGCACGAGGCGTTTGACCGACCACTTGCCGGGTGCGTAACTGAAGTTGCCTTGTTGCTCGCTGGAGTTGCCGAGCAGTTGTTGCATACGGGTGCATTGCGTCGGCAGAATCGCGAGCACGTCGCCTTCGGGAACGCGATCGATATACCCCTGAAAGTAGTCGGCGTAGTCACCGGCGGTGGGACGAGTCAGCATGGCATCAAGCATCGCCGCGTGCGATCGTGCAAGCCAGCGATCTCGTTGGGAACGCTTGCCTACCCCGCCGGGTCTTGGTGGTAGTAGTCCTTCAAGCAGTCATAGACCGTCGGATGCCGCTGCTTCAGCTTGCGTGACTTCTCAAAGAAACACTCCGTCGCGACGGCGAAGAACTCTGCCGGGTTGGTTGCGCCATACGTATCCATGACTGTTGCACGGCCTGATTCGGCGGCGTCGCGTAGCTTCTGGAACTCCTTGCTCATCGTGCGCACCCACTGCGTGAGTTGGTCCTTGCTATCTAGCGGTGGCGTGCCGTCGGCGAGTCCATCGAGCATGTCGAGTTTGTGTGCGAACTCATGAAGCACGAGGTTGTGCCCATCCTTTGGATCGAGTGCGCCGCGCAGCGTTGCATCCCACGAAAGTACCACTGGGCCGCGGCGCCACGCTTCGCCGAGGTTGGCCTGGCCTTCGCGAACGACTCCCGCAGCATCCCGCGATGGCGCGGTCTTGTAGGCGCTCGGGTAGACCAGGATCGATTGCACGTGCTTGTAGTACTCGTGCTCGATGTTGAGCAGCAACAGGCTCGCCTGGGCGGCGATCGTGACCTGAATCTCATCGGTGATCTCAAGTCCACCGCAACCTTCCCAGCCCTTCTCGTCGATGAGCACGCGCAGGTCATCGCAAACGCGCTTTTGGCCACGTTCGTCGAGAGAGCGAAAGAACGGCAACCGCCGCACGATCTTTTGCCACTGTTCGGGAAACGGTTGCTCCAGCAACTGGCGGCGAGCTTCTTGCCGGCGAGGGCGGAACAACCAGTCGAACAGCATGCCAAAGAGGGTAGCGATCTAGCGACTGGTGACCATCGCCCACAGTTTGTGGTCGCGGTCGGCCGGCTTGCGCAAGTAGCCGAGGCTGGCTGCCAACATGGTGCGAGCCGTAGCCGGACTTGCGGCGTGCATCTCTTCGAGCAACGCGGCGGCGAACTTGTAGTCGTGGGCGTCGCGCGGCTTGCGCACCAGCCAGTGGCGTGTCGCGGTCATCAGTTCGGCCATTTGGTTGTGTGCCGTGGCGATCGCGAGTGGTGCCGCAGCGCGGGCGTTGTCACCAGCCGCCACGAACACGGCTTGTGCGTCCTTGGCGGTGGCTGCCGGTTTCAGCGAAGCGATGCCGTCGACGGTTTTGTTGTACGAGTCGCGGGACGACAAGAAGTCGCGGTACAGAACCTGGTAGGAGACTGCCTGCAACACCGCCATCGAACGCACGTGCGCCGCAGTCGCCTTGTCGGTGATGTAGCGCAGCGCGTTGATTGATGTCAGCGAATGTGCCGTCAGGAGGCCGGGGTCGCGCCAAGACTGTTCGACTGCGAACAGGCGCAAGGCGTCCCACAACGCGTCAAGCGGCAGCCCGTTCGCCAATGCCGCCGCCGCAGCCTCGCTCGCAGACTCGGGCGTGCCGGTGTGGAGTTGCGCGACGATGTTCTCGACGGAGGCTTTCGCCTTGCTTGCCGTTGTTGGCAGAACGAGGCGTGCGGCACGTTCTTGGTTGGCTACAAAGGTCTGATCCGCGGCGCCCGGCTTGCCATCCAGCAGGCCGTACACCAACGAGCGCATGACATCACGGCCGTACCGCCAACCGATGTGCTGCAGCGTGCGATGCGTCTGCGCGACGAAGATCGGGTGGTGGCCAATGTTCGTGAAGTCCCGCAGTGCGTACCACCACAGTGGTTCGAATGCTTCGTCCAAGGATGCGCAGTGTGCCAACGCTGTGCCGGCTTGATCCGCATTGTCGAGATCCCACGTTTCGAACACTTCGGTGATCACCGAAGTTGCCGCAGTGACATCGACCACAGTGGTCGTAGGTGCGGCCTTCATCATCCAGTCGCCACCGCGAGCATCGCGTGTCTGCGATCGCTTGAAATCATCAAGGTTGAACAGCGCCGCCGCCAACCGTTCGGGTTCGGGGGCCCGACTGGCAATGCTGAATGCCGACGCCGTCATCATCACGCAGTGGAACTGGAATCCGACCGGTCGTGGTTCGACGTCGCGAATGCCGGCGAGGAATGCAGCTGCGAGCAAGTCGCGCCAGTCAGGTCCGTTGCCGGATGAGTGCCATTCGAGGGCCTTTTGCAGCAGTTCGTCGTGTGGCGTCGCCCGCACCCGCTTGACGAGTTCGTTGATGTCGGCCGGTGGCGCATCGATTGCGCGGCTCGCCATCGACGACGTCGATGCGTGCGCCGCGAACATGCCGGCGCCAATGCCACCGAGGAACGATCGACGATTGGGCATGGTCATACGTTGATCCTGCCACACTCCGAGGACTGCGTCGTCGGTCGTACGCAATGATCCTGTGGTTGACGCTTGCCTGTTCCGCGGCGCTGCAGGCAAAAGTAGTTCTGGCGTAGGCTGCGCGCGCCGGTTGTGATCGTCGTGTGACCGAAACTGCGCCAGAGCCAAAACAGCCGCTACGGGGGTTGATGGGCGAATTGCGTGCTTTCGACGAGTTTGGTACCGAGACCATTAGCGATCATGTCACGGTTGATGGTCACCGCACGGAAACGTTTACAAACGAGTTCTGGACGTCCAAACAGCGCGAAGGTCACAGCTTGCATGAGGTCAGCTACCGCGCGTGCTTCAAGCCATCGCTGCCGGCGTTCTTCATCGAACGATTGAGCAAGCCGGGCGACTTGGTGTTGGATCCATTCATGGGTCGCGGCACGACTGCCCTCGAAGCTTCGCTGCGTTCGCGCGTGCCGTGCGGCAACGATGTGAATCCGCTGTCGGAGATGTTGGTGCGGCCAAGGCTCTTTCCGCCGTCACTGACCGCGGTGCATGAGCGCATCGACTCGCTCGATCTGTGGTGGTCTGGAGATATTGACAAGGACCTGTTGGTGTTCTTCCATCCGGAGACGTTGCGAGCGCTGTATGCGATGCGTGCCTACTTCCTTCGTCGCGACGAGGCGGGCGAATTGGATGCAGAAGATGACTGGTTGCGCATGGTGTGCGTCAACCGACTGACTGGCCACTCCAACGGCTTCTTCTCCGTCTATACGCTGCCGCCCAACCAGGCGACTTCGCCAGATGGCCAACGCCGCATCAATGAGAAGCGCAAGCAGGTGCCCGAGCAGCGCGACATCGGCCCGATTCTGAAGAAGAAATCGAAGGCGTTGTTGAGCGATGTGCAGCCGTTGCTCGGTAGCCAACAAGAGTTCGCGAGCCGCGCGGTATTGATGACCGGATCCGCTGCGGCGATGCCGCAGCTCGCCGATCAAAGCGTGCAGCTCGTCATTACTTCGCCGCCGTTCTTGGATGTCGTGCAGTATGCAAGCGACAACTGGCTGCGTTGTTGGTTCTGCGGCATCGATGCCAAGGCTGTGCCGATGACCATGGCACGCACGGTCGAAGCGTGGCAGCAGTCGATGTACGAAGCGTTTGTCGAGCTGTTCCGCGTAGTGCGTTCGGGCGGCTATGTCGCGTTTGAAGTTGGCGAAGTGCGCAAGGGCAAGGTACGGCTCGAAGAAGCTGCGTTGCCGGTCGCACGGAAGGCGGGGTTCGTGCCCGAGTTGGTGATGATCAACGCGCAGAACTTCACCAAGACGGCCAACTGCTGGGGCGTCGACAACAACAAGGGCGGCACCAACACCAACCGCATTGTTGTGCTGCGGCGGCCCTAGCTAACGAGGATTCAGTGCCCTTCAACGGGCTGTTAGGACGGATTGCGCAGCGAACGCTTCTGGATCTTGCCGGTGCCGGTGCGCGGCAGTGCAGCCAAGAACTCCACTTGCTTTGGCGTCTTGTAGCCAGCGATGCGCTCGCGGCAGAACGCGATCAGCTCGTCGCTGGTTGCCGACTGGCCGTCGCGTAACACCACCGCCGCGACGACGCGTTCTCCCCACGTTTCGTCTGGCCTGCCAAACACGGCGCACTCAAGCACGGCCGCGTGTTCGTAGAGCGTGTTCTCGACTTCGACCGAGAACACCGGCTCGCCGCCGCTCTTGATGACGTCTTTCTTGCGATCGACGATGTCGACGAAGCCGTACTGGTCGATCGTCGCGAGGTCGCCGGTCATCAGGAAGCCATCGGCATCAAACGCGGCTGCGGTCGCTTCGGGGTTGCGCCAGTAACCGGGCGTCACCGTCTTGCCCCGCACGCGAATCTCGCCGACGGCTTTGCCATCGTTTGGGATGTCTTGGCCGTTGTCGGCAACGATGCGCAGTTCGATGCCGTGAAAGGCGCGCCCGGTTTTGCACTTGTAGAGAAGTTGTTGTTCGGGCGGCAATGCCAACAACTCAGGTGTTAGCACACTGAGTGTCAGATACGGACTCGTCTCGGTCATGCCGTAGGTCTGCACGTAGTCGCAGTCGAATGTCTGCAGAATGCGATGCACGACATTTGGCGCGATTGGCGCGCCGCCGCTGAGCATGACCCGCAAGCTGTAGCTGCGATTCGCGGCGCCTGCATCCTTGACCATGAGGTTGAGCATGGTCGGCACGAGGTTCGTGATTGTGACCCGTTCGTCCCGCAGCAGATCGAGAGCCGCGACCGCGGAGAACTGCGGCAAGAAAACGTGTTGGCCACCGACGGCGGTGATCGCGAACGTCGCCCAGGCGTCGGCAAGATGGAACATCGGCGCGATGTGCGCCCACGTGTCGTTGTCCGTCAGCGCCAGTTCGTGGATCGCTGCGTGCGCATGGGTGCAGACGTTGGCGTGCGTGAGCGTCACCCCCTTCGGGGAGCCGGTGGTGCCGCTGGTGTAGTAGAGCTGCGCGGGTTCGTCTGGGGCAGCCGGTGTGGCGACAAAGCCATCGGTCTCGGAGTCGGTAACGGGTGTCGCCTCGATCTCGAGTTGCATAGCCCGCGAATGGTGATCGTGGTCATGGATCAGCAACCGGGCGCCGGCGTGTTGCAGGATGCCGTTCTGTTCGATGCTGGTCAGCCGTGTGTTGAGCGACACCAGGATGGCGCCGGCGGCCGCAATCCCGAAGTAGGCGAACAGGTGTTCGGGGTTGTTGTGCATCAGGCAACCCACGCGGTCGCCAGGTTGCACACCGAGGTCACGCAGTTTGGCTGCGATCGCCAGGGCGCGATTGGCGGTTTGGCGATACGTCAGGCTTAGCCGGCCGTCTGCGCCAGTCGTTCGCAGGGCGATGCGTTCGGGCCAGTTCGAGGCCGCGTCGGCCAGCAAGTTCCACACGTTCACGCCCGCGAGTATGACGTGCAAAACGAGTTGTCGCGAACGAGGTTGTTCTAACAGCGGTCGATGGTTTCCAATTGTCCGTGCACCTGATGACCGAACCTCCTGCCGAAGACGTCCAAGAGAGTCTCATTCCGCCGCTGGCTGTACTGCATCAGGAAGATGAGTTTGTGGTGGTGAGCAAGCCGAGCGGCTTGTTGGTGCATCGCGACCGTAACTTCCCAAATGCTTCGGCGGCACTGCAGGTCGTGCGCGACCAACTGGGCAAGTACCTTTACCCGTTCCATCGCCTCGACCGCGCCACGTCGGGCATTCTGATGTTTGGCTTGTCCTCCGAGAGCGCCGCCTTGCTGCAGCAGAGTCTGTCGGCTCCGGATGCCCACAAGGACTACCTGGCGCTGATGCGCTATCCCGGCAGCAACCGCGAACTCGGCGAATCGTGGACGATGGATCGTTCGCTGACCGACGACAAAGGCGTCAAGCGGGATTGCCGCAGCGACTTTCGGGTGATCGAGACGTTTTCACGGTGTGCTTTGGTGCAGTGCCGCATCTTCACTGGCCGATACCATCAGATTCGACGGCATGCCAACCACTCTGGTCGGCATGTGATCGGGGACACAACCCACGGCAAGGGCCGCATCAACGCGACATTCCGCAGTCTCTATGGCTTGCACCGCCTGTTCTTGCATCTTGTGCGGGTCGAGATGGCGCATCCGACGACTGGCGAACGTTTCGTGCTCGATGACCCGATGCCCGAAGAACTGACCTCCGTGCTCGAACGCCTCCGCAACGCCTCGGCTTCGTGAACCGCCTCGCCTTCGTCTCCTTGGTCAACGACTCCACGCAGTTCGATGCGTGCCAGGAGTCCTTGCGCCAAGTCGCCGACACGATGCCGGAGTGGCTCAAGGTCGAGCCGAACCAGCACGGGTGGAATGCGGCGCAGGGCCTCAACCACGGATGCGGTGTTCGTGCCGCCGACGGATGCCTCAGAATTGGCGCGTGCATTGGGCCAGATGATCGACGCCCAACAGCAGGGCAAAGCCATGCCTGGCTGCCGGCGGGACCAGCTTCAGGGCTTTTCCCGCCGTAGCCTGACGGCTGTGTTCGGGGCTGCCGTAGCCTGACGGCTGTGTTCGGGGCTGCCGTAGCCCGCCAACCTGACGTCGCGCTGCCAGACCTCTGGTAGCAAGGAAAGCGCTTGACTGGTAGCGGGTAGCCATCAATATGCGGTCGCCTACTCGATTGGAATCCGGTGAGATCGTAATCAACGGATCGGGCCAATCGTTCCGATTAGGCATCATAAGCGACCTAATATCAGAGACTTGCCCATGGCAGCTGCGAAGAAGAAGGCTACGGCCAAGCGTACGACAAAGTCCAGAGCCTCCTCCTCCAAGGCAGGCTCGAAGGGTGATGTCGCCGGCAAACTGCCGAAAAACATCGCGTTGGCCGGTGGCGGCTACTGCTTATTCGCGCCGCGTTACGCGCGACGCGTGCTCGCGCCGGGGTTTGCCGACGAGACGAACATCTCGAGTGCCCTCGTGCCGTCGGTCTACTTCCTGTCGTTCTTGCAGGACGAACGCCCATTCGACACCGTTTGCACGGCCTTTGAGATGGTCGACGGTAAGGCCGTCATCACGCATTCGGGGTCCAATGGCGTCACCATTGTCGAGACGCGTTTCATTACCGTCGATGACCGCTTTGTCTCGGAACTCGAGCTCATCAACGGTGGCAAGGAAGAGCGCAACCTGACGGTGGTGCTTTGGACGACGACGGACCCCGAAGGGGAGCCAGTCTCGCTCGAAGGCGATTCGTTTCGCATTCGTCGCGCGATCGGCGATCCCAATCATCCGCAGGTGCCGACGGACATTCTGTTCTCGAGCCCCGACAGTAAGGGCGCGCGTTGTCTGCAGGCGTTCTTCTGTGAAGGTGGCAGCGACCTGCCGAACTACACCGAGACGCCTTGGTACGACATGGCGGGTCTGCCGACGCCTCGCGCCAAGCGACCAGTCGAGAAGCCCAGCCCAATCATTCCGGGGTCGCGCGTCTACGCCGGCTTGTTCCGCCACGTGGTGTTGAAGGGTGGTGGCAAGGCCGCGCATCGCTTTGAGGCGAACGTTTCCTTCAAGGGCAAGGGCGTCAACTATCGCGTGCGTCGACCCGACCCCAAGGATGAGAACGCCTACAAGTCGTTCTGGGCTGGTGTGCCGAAGTTCGAGTGCGAAGACAAGGCCATGGAGCGCGTGGTCAAGCACCGCTTCCAGATGCTCTACCTGTTGCGTCAGCAGCAAGGTGCAGGCAACTACTCGTCAGCGAGCGTTTGCGAAGGCAATGGCACGCAGCACCTGCCGACGAGCTTCAGTGCTCCGTCGGTGATGCGCGAGGCGCGTTGGTTGCATGACCCGAGCTATGCGCGCGGTTTGATGCGCGTCTTCTTCGATAACCTGCTGCACAACGGTCAGGTTCCGGGTCGCATGTACATGAGCGGCACGGATTCGAACGACTTCACGCACGCCGATTGGGGTGGTGGCTTCGAGGCGATCGACACGATGCATAATGACAAGGCGACCAAAAAGGCCGTCTTGATGGCGATGCAGCGCTACGTCAAATGGGTTGGCAACAACCGCGACCCCGAAGGCAGTGGTCTGACGGACATCGTCAACCACTTCGAGTCCGGCCAGGAGTTCTCGCGTCGCTACACGGTCATCGATAACAAAGCGGATCGCGCGGTCGAGTTCTCGGAGCAGTTCCGGCTCAAGGGCATCGATGCATCGGTGTTTCGCTATCGGTTGGTCAAATGGCTCGGCCAGGTCGCAGAGGAGATCCAAGAGAAGGCGATGGCCAACCGCTTCCACGCGGAGGTCGAAGTCATCCTCGAGACCGTGCGCAAGAAGATGTGGGACGAGAAGTCCGGCTTCTTCATGGACCTCGACCCGCAGAGTCGCCGCAAGACCAACGTTCGCGCCGCCGTCGGCTTCTACCCGTTGGCCACGGACATCCCGAACCAGAAGCAGGTTGATCGCATGCTCGACCTGCTGTCGAGCCGCGATGAGTTCTGGGCCCGTTACCCGGTGCCGAGCATCTCGATGAGTGACTCGACGTACGATGGCGCTGGTCGTTGGAAGGGCACCCGCAAGGGCTCGCCGTGGAACGGCCGCACGTGGCCAGTCGTCAACTCGCACATCCTCGAAGGCCTGACCTACTGGGCCGAGCGCGGCAACAAGAAGGCGCAGAAGCTCGCTGGCGAACTGCTGCGTCGCACGGTCTTGTTGATGAGTGGTGCCTTGGACGGAACCGAAGAGGCGAACTGCCTCGAGCACTTCCATCCGGAGAACGGCTTTGGTTCGCGCTACCGCGGCGTCGACCTGAACATCAACTCGTTCATGCTCGACAACATCTTCCGGATCGGCTGCGGCTTCGCAGTTCGCTATGGCGAGATCCAGAACGATCCGATTGGCGATCCGGCCGACTTCAAGCTGAAGGGCGTACCGCTCGGCAACAAGCTCTTCGACGTCGAACGGAAGAGCGGCAAGCTCAAAGTTAACCCCCAGTAGCGTTAAGCCACCTAGCTGTGACTTCGATCCAAGATGTGCGTGCGGCTGCCGAGCGCATCCGCGACCACGTGCATCGCACGCCGGTGTTGACGTCGGCGACCTTGGACAAGGAGCTCGGCGCGCAGGTCTTCGTCAAGTGCGAGAACCTGCAGAAGGTTGGCGCGTTCAAGGCGCGTGGCGCCTGCAACGCCGTCATGGCGCTCGACGAAGAAACCGCCGGACGCGGCGTCGTCACGCACAGCAGCGGCAACCACGCTGCGGCGCTCGCATATGCAGCGCGTTCGCGTGGTGTGCCGTGCTACGTCGTGATGCCAGAAACGGCGCCACAAGTGAAGGTCGCTGCCGTTCGAGGCTACGGTGCGGAGATCCGGTCTTGCAAGCAGAGCGAGCGTCAGCAGGCCTGTGATGCGTGGCAGGCGGAGACTGGTGCCGAGCTAGTGCACCCGTTCGAGAACCCATTCGTGATCGCCGGCCAAGGAACCGCAGCATTGGAGCTGTTGGAGCAGGCCCCGGAGTTGGATGTTGTGATCACACCGGTGGGTGGTGGTGGGCTTTGCGGTGGCACATCGGTGGTCGTGCGCGCCCTTCTGCCCCACGCGCGCATGCTGGGCGCCGAGCCCAAGGCGGTCGACGACGCCGCGCGATCGATGGCAACCGGTGTGCGGCAACCAGCGGTGAGCAATCCCAAGACGTGGGGCGATGGCCTAATGACCGGCCTCGGCGAGCCCAACTTCGCTCTGCTCCAAGCCAACAAGGTCGAGATCATCACCTGCACCGAAGCCGCGATTCTCGAAGCTGCGCGATTCTTCCTTGAGCGCATGAAGATCGTCGTCGAACCCAGTGGCGCCACACCTCTAGCCTCCATCCGCAGCATCGCTGAGCAACTCGCCGGCAAACGCATCGGCATGATCGCCACCGGCGGCAACACCGACTTCACCTGGCTAACCCCCTGACCCTTGATAGGCACCGTACTGACAAACGGGGTTAGACGGTGATGTGGCTGGCGGCGTAGATCGCTGTGAAGGCGATGGCTGGGAGCACGAAGAGCAGTGCGATGCGAGCCTTGGAGATCGGTTGCCATGCGCCGTCGGCGATCTTTGGCTTGCCGGTGATCAGTTCGGCGATGCAGCTATCGCGGGAGTGGCGATCCCAGAGCACGTGCCGCGCGACCTGGTCGTTGAAGAACTCGCTGCGGTGCGAACGGTCGGTGGCGGTGCGCTGCTTGCCTGAATCGTCGACGAACGAGAACGTCAGTCGGTAGACACGCTGGTTGTTGATACGTGTGTTGGTCGGTTGGCGGTCGGTGAGCAGGCCCCAAACCGATGTGCCGTCGCGCATCAGGCGGAGTTTCTTCCTGCCCCTGAGGTAGCCGATGAGGAGCAATACGATTGCGACGGATGGGGCGATCAGCGTCAATCCCGCCACTGCCGGGAAGGGCGCGCTGCGCATGCCGCCAATGCGCGCGTTCTCTGGTTTGTTGACGGCGTATTCGATCGTCACGACGGCGTCGTCCTCCGGCGGTTGTTGCTGCGTGAACGATCGAGCACGATAGTCCTGGGCGTTGACCGAGTAGGTGAACTCCACCAACAGCACCTCGTCGCGATTGTTGCGCATGTTGGTGGCTTCGCTGCCGACCACGATCCCTTGCGTTGTGGCCAGTTCGGTGGCGAAGCGATACCAGGTCGCTATTTCGGAGTTGCCGACGAACACGGTTGATAACAAGCCGCCGACGGCGAGCATCGGCCACCCAATCATCATCCAGATCCCACCCAATAGGACGCGGTAGCGCAAGGATGTCGGAATCGCCCGCGGAGGTGCAGCCAGCGGTGGTTTTTCCAGCATGAGGACACGATACCAGAGAACGGTTCGCCGGCCGCCGTGCCTAGCGATCTAGCTCCGTGCCATGCAGTTCGTGGAAGCGGTGCACCATGACCGCGGTCGCGAGCACCGGCAGGATCAACGCGAGCAACGGCACGATCAACAACAGCGTCAGCATCACGCCCGTCAAGAAGGTTGGCAGTCCTTGCCGCTTGCGTAGCGAGTCGGCATCGGCTGGGCTCAGTCGGCGCATCGCGACGAGTTCGAAGTACTCGCGGCCAAGCAACCATCCGTTGACGACAAACCACGCGACCGCGTAGACCGGCGGAAACAGCAGTAGCGCCAGCAGAAGCGCGTTGGCGGTGATCAGCACGACGAGGAAGCGTGCCGTGACAACGAGGCTGGCCATGAATGGCAGCCCCTTGGCGGGCGGCAAGTGTGGGTAGTGTTGCTTCTCGACGACGCGGGCGACCCTGTCCAGGAAGAGAGTGACAAAGGCCGTCGAGATCACCGGGAACAGGAAGTAGGCCAGCACCAACGTGGCAAAGCCACTGAGCCAGCCAAGCCAACCGGTTGCCTCTTCGTCGACTTCGAACCAACTGGCAATGGCCCAGTCGACGCCGTACCAAACGCCAACGAAGCACGCAATGCTGAGCATCGTGCAGGCGCCAAGGACCATGAGGATTGGTCCGGTAAACAGCTGGGCAAAGGCCAGTGAGAGCGCGCGCAGCATGAGCTAGCAGGCGCTTCCGATGAGCGCTTCGAGATCGGCGCGTTCTTTCGGAACCTGCGCCGACAGCACCGTGCGGCCCGACTTGGTGCACAGCACGTCGTCTTCGATGCGGATGCCGCCAAAGCCGCGCTTCTGGTTCATCGTCAGGTAGCGTTCGACCTTGGCGAAGTTGACCTGCGACTTGAACCGCTTGCGGAACTTGGCGTCGTGCAGGATCGGCGGCACGAAGTAGATACCCGGCTCGATCGTGACACACATGCCTGTTGCCATGTCGATGTCGTTGCGCAAGAAGGCCGTGCCGAAGTCTGTGCTGCGCTTGCGTCCCGGTGCGTAAGCAACGAGTTCGCCAAAGCCCTCCATGTCGTGAACATCGATGCCGATCAGGTGGCCGACGCCGTGTGGGAAGAACAGAGTATGCGCCCCGGATGCGACCAGGTCCTCGGTCTTGCCGTTGAGCAGTCCAAGTTGCTGCATGCCATCAGCGATCACGCGACACGATTCGACGTGAATGTCGCGGTAGCGCGCGCCTGGTTTCACCATCGCGATCGACGCCTTCTCGGCAGCGAGCACGATGTCGTAGATGTCGCGTTGCACCGGCGAGAACCGACCATTGACTGGCCACGTGCGCGTGACATCGCCGCAGTAGCCGCTCGGCAGTTCGGCGCCGGCGTCGAGCAACACGAGGTCGCCATTCTTGAGGGTCTTGCTGTGGTCGTGGTTGTGCAGCACCTCGCCGCGCACGCTGAGGATGGTGCCGTAGGCCTCAACGCAGCCATGCTTCGAGAACGTGCCGACAACGTGGCCGACGAGTTCTTGCTCGGTGATGCCTGCGCGCGTGTGCGCCATCGCAAGCTTGTGCGCATCGCGAGTGATCGCGGCGGCCTTCTTCATCTCGGCGATCTCTTCCTTGTCGCGGTGGTTGCGCAGTGCGGCGATCGCGAGCACGACCGCCGGGTCGCCAACCCGTTTGGTGTTGAAGAAGTCGACCTTGTGGCCGGTGATCTTCTTCGCTTCCGCAGTCGCGCGCGGATCGGCGATCGCGAGTGTTGTGGCCTTGCGGCGGCCGAGCTTCTTCTTGACGATCTGATCCAGGTCGGACCGCTTCTCGATCTTGGTCACGCCGAGCTTGCGCTTCATCTCGGCAAAGCTCGGCGTCGGCCCGTGCCACAGCGCGTCTGCCGCGGTGCGTTCGTCGAGGAACAGCGTCACCGACTTGTCCTTGGGGTCAAACAGTGCGGCGGCGTTGGCCTCCGGCTCGGGGAAGAAGAACAAGAACGTGCTGTCGGCGCGGAAGGCGCTCCAGTTCGCCGGGTAGTTGCGGGAGATCCACCCGCCAGCCATCAACAGGACTGGGGAGTCGATCGAGTGGAGAAATTGCTTACGGCGATTCTTGTGGTGCGAAGGACTCGGCATGACTTTCAGAGCGTAGGCCACGGCAGGGCTCCGCTGAATGCTCGGGATCGGGAGTTTCCGTGCCGACCAGCGTCGTGGATCGTCACAATCTCCTCGTCGCCCATGAAACCCCAAGCACTGCTCGTTCTCTTGCTCGTGGCCACCTTTGCCACCCTCGGCTACTTCCTCCTCCGCGGCGAAGACGACGTGGCCCCGGTAAACCTCCCGGTTGGCAATGCTGAACGTAGCGCCGACAGTGGTGCCGCCGATAAGCCGGACCTCGCGTCGGCGGAGAGTGCCTCGGCGTCCAAGACGGATGACATTGGTGCCGCGCCCGACCTGAATCGCACCGCTGCACCGGATGTGACCCCGGCCGGCGCTGCCGCCAAGGGCACGTTGTTGCGTGGTCGTCTCGTGGACGGCGCAGGCGGCGCGCGCCCCGGAGTCGTGGTCTCCGTCGACACGTGGCGGGACAGGTTCGGTATTGAGGAGATCCGCGATGAGCCGAGCGGCCTGAACGAGGCCAAGGCAGAGGTGACGACTGCTGCTGACGGCACGTTCCAGGCGCGCGTCGCAACGAAGCGCGCAGGCACCTTTTCGCTGCCGAGCAGCGACTTCGTGTTCGAAACCCGTCCGCGGTTCACGGCGACTGAGGCCGAACTTGATCTCGGTGACCTGGTCGTGATTCGCGCGTCGCTACTAGCAGGTGTCGTGCAGGATGAAAACGGCCAGCCGGTTGCCGGTGTCAAGGTTGCCGCGCAACTCGGGGCCATGGGCCTCTCCGTGTTGAGCAACTCGACGAGCGCCGTGGATGGAACGTTCTCGGTTGGCAAACTGCGGCCCGGCAGTTGGACCTTGGCGACCAAGTCGAACAGGTTTCTGCCGACGACCAAGAAGATCGACGTCGAGGCCGAGCAGCAGGTGACGGGTCTCGTGCTTGTGGTCAAGCCTGGGCGAACGATCGCCGGTCGCGTGATCGATGATCGCGGCGTCGGCGTTGCCGGCATGAAGGTGGCGAGCCAACGCAAGCGCATGGTTGGTGGTGTCGACATCCAGCGCTTCACTACCGATGAGGCCGCGGTGACGGATGAACTCGGCAACTTCAAGCTTGCCGGAATGGAGGGCAAGACCGCGACGCTGCGGGCGACGGGACCTGGCCACACCAGAGTCACGCTGCCAAACGTCGAGACCAACACCAACAATGTGCAGCTGCGAGTCGAACGGTTGGCGACGGTGTCGGGCATCGTGGTGGCGCCGGATGGCACTCCGGTCGTTGGCACGCGAGTCACGGCGAAGTCTCCCAGCAAGAACGGCGGCCCTAGGCAACTGGTCGAGGGTTTGATCGACTTTGACATGCCGGGATCGGGTCCGTCGACCAAGACGGACGAACTGGGCAAGTTCGTCTTGGAGGACGTGCTACCAGGAATGGTGACCGTGAAGGCTCGCGGTAAGACACACCTTCCGGTTGAGCTAGACGGCGTGTCCGTTGCACCGGCCCAGCAAGTCTCCGGACTTCGCTTGATGGTCGACGTTGGTGCGATCGTTCGCATCACGATCCTCGATGGTCAAGGCCGGGTGATCCCAAATGCGAAGGTGACCATCAAGAAGGCGGCAGAGCCGGTCACTCCCGGCTTTCGGATGCGAGTGCGCGCCGAGGTCGATCAGGGCTCTGGCGGCATGGTCCTTGGCGATCGGGCCCTGGGCACAGCTCTTAGCGACGAGAATGGAGTCGCCACGATCATGGGTTTGCCGGCGGGGGACGTCGACGCGGCCGTCAGCCACGCAAGTTATGCGCCGTCGGCTGACAATCGCATCACGATGCCGGCTTCTGGTGCCATTGAGCGTCAGATTTCCTTACAGGCTCCGAGTTTCGTCGATGTGGTCGTGACCAACACCGACGGCACGGTATCGGTTGGCACCGAAGTCCTGCTTCAAGAACCGAGTGGGGGTCAGGCAACGCGAGGTTCGCTTCCCGGGCTCGAAGACCAAGGGCTCGTGGCGAAGAAGACCACCGATGCCGACGGCAAGGTTCGCTTCGGTCCAGTTGCATCCGGTGAGTACGTCGCCGTGCTTTCTCGTGGTCCCAAGTCGCGCGGCGTTGGTGGCATGATGATTACGGTCGGTAACGAAAACGACCAGATCACTTCGTCTGCCAAGCAGTTCTCTGTTGGCGCGGGTGAGACGGCATCGATCAAGATGCAGTTTCCGATACTGGCACGCATATCTGGCAGCGTGATGGGCAGCGAAGGGCCTGTTGTCGGATGCATAGTTGAACTATCCAACGTCGACGACACTACCGGCTCCGCAGGTCTCAGTGGCCATCAGGAGCGAACCGATGCCGACGGCAACTTCGCCTTCGAGGGTATTGAGAGCGGCAAGTATGAGTTGCGCTACGGCAAGCCCGATCAGGTTGTCAAGGCGAGGCTCGCTCTGAGTGTGCCGCCGAACACCCGCGAGGTGCATCGCGACCTGGTACTGCGCACCGGCTCGGTGCGCGTATTGGTCTTGTCTAACGAAGATGCTGAACCGGTTGAACGTGCCGAAGTGGAACTGATCCGCGCAGGCGCCGCAGGCGCGCCGCGCCAACCACAACGCCGGCAACAGGTTTTCATGATTAGCATCAGCAACGACGGCGACGGCGACGGCGAGGAGACCAGCTCGATGACCTTCGGTCAGGAACGCGTGGTGACCGACGACGATGGCATCGCGGTCTTCGAGGACGTTCCGATTGGTCAGTACACCCTCAAGGTCGAGAGCTCGAAGTACGCGCCCGGCGAGAAGAAGGATGTGTCCGTTGTCGAGTTGCAATTGACCGATTGCGGCACGGTCGAGCTCACGCGTGGTGGCCAGATTCGCGGCCGCGTGACCAAAGCCGGCAAGGGCACGATGGCGTTGGTGGAACGCCGGCTGGCCGGCACCGAGGCCTGGGATCAAGGCGAGATGGCGATGCGGGGCAGTTACCGCCTGACGGGCCTTGCGCCAGGTCGCTACGAAGTTCGCGCCCGGGCACTGGGTGGCAACGCTGGCGATCCGTCAGAGCCGGAGACTGTTGAGGTGGTTGCTGGCAAGACGGCCGTTCTCAACCTCAAGGTCGAGTAGCGAACCGGGCCCCCATCGCGGGGGGCCGACATGCTTGGATCGCCCTGGCGACGGAAAGGTCACCGGTGATCGGCGGCATCGTTCGGTGACGATGCGTGTGTCTTGATCGCATGCGCCCGCGCTTCATGCAGCGCCGCCCGAAACGTGTCGAGGTCGTCGGGGAACTTCTGACGCAACGCTGCCGCATCGACGCTTGAACATGCTGCGCGCATGTTCTCACGGTCTTGCACGACTCGTTCTCTGACAACCGGTCCATCCTGGT
>JAPYTD010000079.1:0-20057 GCA_029936315.1 Planctomycetota bacterium
GGCTACCGAGAGGCGCAGCGCGACAAGGTGTTGGCCAAGGATGCTGCGGTTCGCGAGCGATACGATTGCTGAGCGCCGTCGGAATCAGAAGTCGGTCTCAAGGGCGCTCGCGATCTTTCGCGCCAGGTCCTCGGCTAGCTCGGCGCGAGCGCTGGTCACGTTCTCGCCGATTGTGGCGCGAAACTCGGTGCGATCCAGCAACCGGCGTTCGAGGTAGACGGTGCCGTCACGGCCGACGAGTCGCATCCACACTGCACTTTCGAGCGCGCCTTCGCGAACGCGCGGGAAGGCTCGGCGGTTTGCTGGGTTTGGATCGTTGCGGATGGGTCGGCCGGTGACAATCGTGCGCTCGCGCGCGTCGGTCAACGTGACCTCAAGCACTGCATCGGCGGTGGCGCGGTCGGCGAGGATCAGGCCCGTCAGCGGAAGCTGTCTGGCGAGTTCGCTGCTGATTTGGGCTTCGAGTCGTTGTCGGTAGGTGTGGTTGCTGACAACCTGGAAGGCAACGGTGCGGATGCCGTATTCGGATAGGCCGGTGCCGGCTGTGTAGCCGCACGAGCCGCACAGCAGTCCGGTCAGCAGCATCGTCGCCACCGAGGGCACGCGGCGACTCATGGTCTGCCCCCAGGCTTTGCGGCGCTATCGGCTGCGGCGCCTCGCGGGTTGTTGGCCTCAAACTCGTCACGCATCCTCAGGGCGCGCTCGTAGCCGGGCACACCGACGAAGTCTTCGCGCGCCGCCAGCCGCAAGTGGTGACGCACGCCCGCGGCGCTCTGCAACGTCTTGTAGTAGTCCGCGATGTCGAGATGGCGTTGCACCTGCCATGTCATGACCTGCAGCACGGCCTTGTTGCTCTCGGCCAACATCTGCGGGTTCTCCGGGTTGGTGCCCAGGAACGCGCGCAACTCGCCGACGGCTTGTTCCATGCGGTTGAGATCGTAGTCGGAGCCTCGCAGGCTGGCGACGATGCTCATGGCGTAACGGAACTGCGCGTAGAAGCGCCAGTCGCTGTCCGGCCTGCTGTGGATGATGTCGCGGTAACGCAGTTGCGCCAGCTCGTAGTCGGTATCGGCGAAGGCGAGGTCTCCGAGGATGCGCAGGGCGTCGGCGAGCCGCTGCGTGTCGGGGTGGTGGGTGATCAGGTGCTCCAACACCGTGCGCCCGGCGCGTTCATCGGACCAGAAGAACAGGAAGCCGCCGTCGCTTTCGACCAACGTCTTGCCCGTGTTCCAGATTACGTCGACGGCCTGGCTGCGCAGGTCACTGTGCGGGTAGAGCGCCGAGAAGTCTTCCAGCGTGAGGAACGCCTCCCACGGGTTGCCGCGGGCGAGCTCTGCCTTGGCAATCACCAGGTCCCGGCGGTCGCGCAGGCGCTTGGGGCACTGCAGCTCAAGGATTGGGGTAAGCGTCTCGATGGCTGCATCGAACTCCTTAGCCGCCAGTTGTTGTTCAGCCACGGCGAGCAATTGCGGGGCCGTCGGCAGAACTCCGGGGGGGGTCGTGCACGCGGCTACCAGGAGCAGGCTGCTCAGGCCGAGGCACGACAAATGGCGACGCAACATGTGTGACGATGTTCGGGCACCGCTGGCTTGGCGGCAACCTTGCGGGCGCGGTTTCTCACACGCCTTGGCAGTCCGACGCCCGCATCGCCAGCCCTTCAAAGACCATGCGCCGATACGGGGAACGCTGCTCCAGGGCCGCGGCCAGCCACAATGCCGGTAGTGATGCCGCGGCATGAACACTTGTGCCCAGGTGCAGCGACGGCCAGTCGCGCCCGTTCGTCGATCGCAGCGTGCGCAGAGCCTGCAGGGCCTCCCAGAGCACGGGTATTCTCGGCAGGCCCGAGTGGCGGCGACAGGCGAGTCCCATCGTGTCCGTTTGTCGGAACGCTTCGTTGCTCAGGTCGTCGCCGCATTCGGTGCACGAGTCGAAGTCCGGCAGGGCACCAACAGCATCGAGGTGGCGCAGTTCGAGGCCGAGCACGACTTGCGGGATCTTCGCCTCCGGACAGCGTTCGAGCAGGTTGAGTCCGCCCGACAGCAAGTCGAACAGCTCGGGGTCGCTGCGACCTTCTTGGCTGGCGACATCGCACAACCAGGCGATATGGCCAGCCGACAGGTAGCGCCATGGCGACCGCAGGGCCCGGCGCTCGCGAGTCAGCTTGGCGCGCAGCAGGATGCGCAGTCCACCGCGGTCCGGCGAGAACGATGCATCGAGTTCGTTGAGGAAGTCGATGCGGCCTAGAAGTGGCGAGTCGGGGCGATGGGCGCCCTTGGCCAGCGCCGTGATCTTGCCGTGTTCGCGCGTCAGGCACGTAACGAGCCGGCTCGATTCGCGGAAGTCGCGGCGTCGCAGAACGATCGCCTGCGCGACCGTCTTTGGGTCTGCACGCCGTCTTGGCATGCGACCGGTTTGCGTCACCGCGACCCCTCTGCTTCGGCCGGAGCGATGACCGTTACCCGAAGCCTATGCACGCGGCGTTCGTTTGCCTCAAGCACGCGGAACTCAACATCGCCGATGATGACGGTTTCTCCAACGGGCGGGATGTGATTGCACGAGTTGATCACCAAGCCCGCCACCGTGTCCCAGTCGCCTTCATCCGCCAGCTGCGAACCGAGGATGCGGTTGAGGTCCTGCACTGACGTGCGTGCCGGGATCTCAAACACGCGTCCCTCTTCGATGACGCGTATCTGTTGCTCTTCGGGCTGTTCCGAAGCCGGTGCGTCGAACTCGTCCTCAATCTCACCGACGATTTCTTCGACGAGGTCCTCGATGGTCGCGAGTCCAACCGTGGTGCCGTATTCGTCGATGACGATCGCCATGTGCTGGTTGCCGGCCTGTACGCGATGAAGCAGCTGTGCTGTGCTGGTCGTCTCCGGCACGAACAACGGCTCGCGCAGCAGCGTGCGCAGCGGTGTTTCGGACGTCTTCTTGGAGCCCTGCTGTATCAGGCGCAGGGCGTCCTTGATGTAGAAGATGCCGACCACTTCGTCGATGCGATCGCGATACACTGGGTAGCGTGAGAACTCGTGTTCGAGTGCTTGGTCGAGTGCTTGGTGCAAACTCATGGCCTCGGGCAGCGCGATGATGTCGGGCCGCGGCGTCATTACAGTCGAGACTTGTTGGTCCTTGAGCGCGATGATGTTGCCAATCCACGTGCGTTCGGCGTCGGCCAACTCGTCTTTGTCGACGTTGTCGGCAACCGCAGCCATGACCTGCTTCTGCACTTCTCTGGGGGTGTCGGCGTGTTCGCGTTGCAAGCGCAGGGCACGTACCGCGAGGCGGGTCAGCCCATGCAGGGGCAGTACCAAGGGCCAGCGCAGCAAGTGCCAGCCAGCGCGAAGTAGCGGCAGGGTACGAAGCACGGCACTCTCCGAACGGTTGTCGGCGATGGCACCCGGCAAACTGCCAGCAACGAACAGCATCAGTGCGACCCACGCGCCGAGCGCCCACGGGTAGGTGCCCGGGTCGACAGCGCTGTTCAGTGCGAGTAGGCCAAGCACGCAGCCGATGCCTGCAAAAATGGTCGCGACGGTGAAGTACTCACGGTCGCGACTACTTAGCTCTTGCACCAACTTGTCCTTGTCGGGCCGGCGGCGTTCGTCGAGCAGTTGGCTCAGTCGCGTTGGCGAGTAGCCAATCAGGCTGCCGGCGGCGATTGCGCCGTAGCTACCGAGCGCGGCTGCGGCGATCGCCAGCAGTGCGTAGAGCGGTGAAATCGAAACCACCCATGGGTCGCCGTCGAGCAGTTCGGGAACTGTCGGGCCCAGCGGTGGGGCCAGCGCAGGCGCGAACGGCACGAAGGCCATCGCGGCGACCCGGCTGAAGGCGACACGGTTGAAGGAATCGCGAGCTGCCGGTATCAGGCGGGCTCGCGTCGAAGGAGGTTCGGGTTCCTCGGGACCACCGTCGGCAACAGGTGCCACAGTGGAGCCGAGTTCTGATCTAGCACTTGGCACTGGTTCGCTCAGCATACGGTTGATTGGTGCGGAGATGCGCAGCTTTCCTTGGGGCGCGGTTTGCGGGTCTCAGGATGCTTCTGGGGGTGTTAGCCCCGGCTTATCTGGTTCGTCTGGGGTGATGGCGGGGCCAGCGGTGACGGTTTCGGCGACCTCATCACCCTCGACGTCCGCGGAGAAGCGGTTGCGCCCGTGCCCCTTACTTGCGTACAGAGCGCGGTCGGCACGCATCAGGATGGTCTCAAGCGTGTCGTCCGGCCGGCAGCAGGTCAGGCCGATCGAAATCGTGATGGGCAGGCCAAGGGTTTCGCCGCGCGCTTGCACGGAGGTGAACATGCGGGCTGCCAGCACGGTCGCCTCGTCGGGCGTCGTGTCCGGCAGGACCACTAGGAACTCTTCGCCGCCGTATCGGCACACGGTATCCGACTTACGCACACTGTGGCGCAGCACGTCGGCAGTCGAACGCAGGGCAGCATCGCCGCGCACGTGGCCGAGCGTGTCGTTGAGCCGCTTGAAGTGGTCGAGGTCGCACATCAGTACGGTCAACGGTGTACCGTTACGGTTGGTCCGGGCGATGGACTGCTCAAGGGTATGCATGCCCATGCGTCGGTTGAACAATCGCGTCAAGGGATCGGTCGACGCGAACTTCTGGGCACGTTGTCCGCGGCGGCGCAGCAGCAGGTTCTCGATCAGCAACGTGCCAGTCATGCCCAGCATCGTCGCCAGCGTCATGTCCTTCTTGGCCTGGATTGGCGCCAGCGTCAGCGATCGATCCAATAACAAGAACGCCGGTGTCGCGAAGTCCGTGTTGAACGGGATCGCCAACAGTTCGTCGGTCGACAGCGTGCCCAGCAGGCCCTCAGAAGAGCCATCTTCGGTCGGCAGAGAGATCGGCGTTCCGGTTTCGATCGCCTGGTTCAGCGCTGCCGCTTCTTGGTTGGTTACCGGCACCGAAGTGAGCCGCATGCTGCGCGAGGGCGAGTCGGCCTTCGACCGCAACATCAACGTCGAGCTGTTGCGATGCCACTTGGCGTAGAACGCGCGATCGTAGTTGCCATAGCGCACGGCGGCTGCCGTGACCGCAGTGACGATGCCGCTGTAACTCTCGGAGCGCGTGCGATTGAGGATACTGGCGATGATCTTGTCGGGGTGGTCTTCGTGCGACTGCGGCACAACAGCCTCTTCGTCCGCGGCAATCTCGGCTTCGGTGATGTCTGGGTCAAAGCCGAATGACCGCAGCGCCGCATTCACACTGCGCTTGAGCTTCCTCGATACGGCCAGCTGGGCTGCGTCAATTAGGATCGTTGGATCGAGGCTGGCGTCGTTGGTGTTTTGGTTGGGGTGATTGTAACCAGCCAGTTCGGCCAGCAGCTCCGCGGTGCGGATCAGCCCGGCAGTGTCCGGTGGGTGGTCCGAGGCACCAGCACGATCGCGCATGTCGATCGCCAGGATTTGCGACACGAACGGTGCCGGCAGCTGCCAGTTGACGATCCAGTCGATCGGTTGGAGGGTCGCGCTCGAAGAATTAGAAGCCTTGTGTTCGAGCCGCGTCAGCCACTCGGGCAAGTCGTGGACGAGCCCGAGCAAGTACGCAATTTCCGGGTCGACCAGTCCCGTATTGGTCGCGAGCTGGCTGGCAGCGTGCGCGGTCGCGATGGCGTGGTGCCACAACTCTTGCAGTTCGTCGCAGTTCTCAATCGCCGCAGATGGTTGTCGAAACAGTCGCAGCGTCAGCGTTGGCCCGAGGCTCCTGACAATGCCGGGAATCGTCGGTTGTTCGTCCGTCTGCGGGAACACCTTGGCACTTGTGGCACGTAGGCCGCGGACCACGGCCACTGGGTCCAGCTTCAGCAGCTGAACCAGCTCGTCCTCGCCGAGTGGCATGTGCCGAATCACACGCGTCAGGCGGCGCCTGAGGGCGGGCATCGCCAACACCGATGGGAGTTGGCGCAGCGGGTTGTGTGCGGCTTTGAACGAAGGGGCGGAAGTCACGAGTTGCTATATCACTTGTTCGGCTCCGCACGAGCCTGCGCTCAAGCGCGGTTGGGCCCGCTCGTGGGTGGTCTGAGAGCCGATCGCCCCCAAATCGGCCCGACAACGGGCAAGTCCCAGAACGACACATGCTTACCTTCTCTGGGTCGGCGACTTGGGACATTTTTGCGACTGTTTGGCCCGCCCTTCGCAAGGGGACCATCGCCATGACCTGCTCCCCCTCGCAGTCGTCTAGTCGCTCAGTAGCGTTCCCTGAGCGTGAGCGGATTCGCTCACAACTGATCTCTCTGCTAGAGAGGCTCGGTTGTGACGTTCCGCTAGATAAACCTTCCACCACTGACAGAGATGCCGCCCTTGCGACAGCCCTGATGGATTCCTTCCGCAAGACCGGCGACAGCGATGCCTTTGACGGCCTCGTGCGCTGGGCGGGTCCGCAATTGCGTGCCCGCGTCCGCTCGCGCTTGCGATCTCTCGGTGCGATGTTGGACCCCAACGAGGTCTGGCAGGACACCATCGTCAACATCTATCGGTATCCCAATCGCTTCCTGGCGTCGCGTCCCGGTGCCTTTGCCGCGTGGTCGTCGACCATCGTGGACAATGCGATCCGGCGACACCTGCGTCGCAGCAAACGAGATCTCGGCATCATTCTGCGAGACCCTGAGGCGCTGCAGGAACAAGCCGACACGACCACGCGCGATCCGAGCATGGAAGCCGAGAACAACGAGGAGTGCCTCGCGACGGCTTCGGCCTACGGCGTTGTCTTGCAGGCATACCTAGCGGCCTACCACCGTCTCGGCGAGCGTGAACGCTTCGTTCTGCAGATGGTTGAGGTACGCTGCATGCGCTACGCGGAACTCGCGCAGATCCTCGGCATCCGGCCCGAGGCGCTCAAGATGGTCGTGTTTCGGGCTCGCAAGCGCATCCACGAGTGTCTTCAGCGCCTGTTATCCGGCACGCCGGACAAGAGCGCGGTCGGTGCTTCCAGTAAGGCTGTGCGCAAGTCAGCGAGCACGACGCGTGCTGCTCGGCGTCCGCTGTCTGCCGCGACATCCAGCGCGGTCGCCTGAGCAGAGTCCTTGGCGCTGCAAGCAGGGACCGACATGTTCCTGATGCGGGCTACCGTTTCGTTTGGGGAACGTTGCGCTGCGCTGTTGGCAGACGAACCGGCCTGTCTACCGTTCGAAGCTTGCAACCCCGCGCCAGCGGTAGATCCTCTGGCAATGCCCGTAACCGTCGATCGCCTGTTCGTGCACTGCCGTGAGCTTGTCACCTTGACCGATGGGGAGGCAACCGGTCCACGTCGCGGCGAAGCGATGCGCAAGCTCGGAGTGATCGAGGACGGGGCGATTGCCGTCAAGGATGGTCGCATAGTCGCGGTTGGTTCCACCAAAGACATCACGCGCGACTACCAGGCACCTGAGGAACTCGATCTCGATGGCTTCGTGGTGATGCCCGGTTTCGTCGACTGCCACACCCATCCCGTGTTTGCCAAGACGCGTGAACAGGAGTTCCATATGCGGTGTGCTGGCGCCGACTACATGGAGATCGCGCAGGCGGGCGGCGGCATCCTGAGTTCGATGAGGGCGGTGCGCGAGGCAACCATCGAGCAACTCGTAGAACGCACCGAGAAGCACATGTGGCGCTTCCTCGAGCACGGCACGACGACGATCGAGGCGAAGGGTGGCTACGGATTGTCGCTCGAAGCCGAACAGAAGAGCATGGAGGCGCTGACGCAGGCGGCGGCCGTTGTGCCGTTGACCGTCAAGCGCACGTTCCTCGGCGCGCATGAGTTTCCGCCGGAGTATCGCGACAACCGCGATGAGTACGTGCGCATCGTGTGCGAAGAGATGATTCCGGCCATGGCAAGCGTGTCTGACTACTGCGACGTGTTCGCGGAGCCGGGTGTGTTCACGCGCGAACAGAGCGAGCGCGTGCTGCAAGCGGCCCTGGCTTCCGGCATGCGGTTGCGAGTGCACGCCGATGAGATCAAACCGATGGGTGGCACCGAGATGGCCGTTGCGCTCGGTGCAGACTCGGTCGACCACTTGGGCCAGATTTCCGATGCTGGTATCGCCGCCTTGGCCGACAGCAACACGGTTGGCGTGTTGTTGCCCGGCACGATCTTCTTCCTGGCCAAACCAGGCTACGCCCCGGCACGCAAGATGATTGAAGCGGGCTGTGCGGTGGCATTGGCGACGGACTTCAACCCTGGTTCGTCGCACACGCAATCGATGACGATGATCCACACGATCGCCTGCACGCAAATGAAGATGAGTCCCGAAGAGTGCATCGTCGCGACCACCATCAATCCGGCGTTCTCGCTGCAACTGGACCACGAAGTCGGCTCGTTGCACCCCGGCAAACGTGCGGATCTGTGCGTGCTCGACATTCCGTCCTGGCAGGCACTCGGCTACACGTTTGGTGGCAACCCGGTCGCGATGACAATCAAGGACGGGCGGCCGGTGCTGGCCAACGCTGCTGATCGTCAGCCGGATTGGTTCGCTGATGGTGTCGTGCTCGATGGCGAGCAGGACGAAATCGTCGAGGAGTAGTCTCAGTCGCGCTGGGCCACGACGATCAATCGATCACTATCGGTGCGGAACACTTCGCAGTCGGATCCGAACGCTTGGCAATGCGCGAATCCGGCGGCTCGCAACCAACCGCTTAGTTCCGTCAGCGTGAACAGGCGAATGTCGAACGGGATAATACGCGTTGGCTGGCCGCTGCGCGTGATGAAGCGGCGCCCATGCAGTCGGCCGTCGTGCGGGTCGTAGCAGGATCGATCGATCAGGAAATGGGTGCCGTTCTCGTCGACCAGTTCTTTGGTGTGCGACGTCTCGTAGGGCCGCAGGTTGAGCTGGTGCAGGTTCAGGGTCTCGACCACCAGGCGCCCGCCTGGCACCAAGGCGCGGTGCATGCGAGCTAGCATGGTGCGCAGCGTCTCGTCGTCGCCAAATCCGAACGACGTGAACCAGTTGAGCACGACGTCAAACTCCGAATCGAACGAGATCGTGCGCATGTCGGCGACGCGGTAGTCGACGGATGCGTCGTGCGCGGCGGCGTCCTGGCGCGCGTGTTCTACGAACAGCTCACTGCGATCGATGCCGGTGACCAAGGCGTCCATCTTTGCGAGGCGCCGCGCGATGCGGCCGTGGCCGCACGGTAGATCGAGAATGCGCAGGCCAGGTGTGAGCTGCAGCAGTTCGGCGATCGTCTCGGCTTCGTCGTCGTTGGTCTCGTCGTTGAGTTCGGCCGCGTAGAACGCCAGGTAGTCGCGATCGAACAACTCGTCGAACGCGAAGTCTTCACCTTGGTTAGCCGACATCGCGCGGCCCTTCGGTCGCAGTCGCGCGCACGTCCTGGCCGGTCGGATCTTGGTAGAGGCGTAGGTCGAACTCGTGCACTGCAGCGAGCAGGAAGTCGAACAGGTCGGCCATGATATCTTCGTACTCGCCCCATGCCGTCGTACGCGTGAAGGCGTAGATCTCGAGCGGCAACCCGGTCGCTGTTGGCTGCAGTTGGCGAACCAACAACGTCATGCCCTGGTTGATCTGCGGGTGCTGCTTCAGCCATTTGTAGACGTAGGCGCGGAACGTGCCGATGTTCGTCAGTCGCCGCACTTCGAGCGGTGGCGTTGAAGCCTTGGTGGCCTTATTGCTCTCGTCCAGCAGCGTCATCTTGGCTTTGATGTAGTCCTGGAGCATGTCGAGCTTGCCGTACCGCTCGATTTCTTCCTTGTTGAGGAACCGCACCGATGCCGCGTCCAACTTGATCGAGCGCTTGATGCGGCGGCCTTGGCCCTGGCTCATGTTGCGCCAGTTCTTGAACGGCTTGTTGACCAGGTTGATGGTGGGAATCGTCGAGATCGTGCGGTCGAAGTTTTGGATCTTGACCGTGTGCAGCGCCATGTCCACGACATCGCCGTCGGCACCGCCGGGCACTTCGATCCAGTCGCCAAGTCGGATCATGTCGTTCTGCGTCAGCGTGATCGATGCGACCAACGACAAGATGGTGTCCTTGAACACCAACATCAATACGGCCGTCATCGCGCCAATGCCGGTCAGCAGCCCGCTCGGGTCCTTGCCGAATGCCCACGCGACCGCCGCGACCGTGCCTATGACGTAGATGAAGATCTTGATCAGGCTGATGTAGCCCTTGATCGGGCGTTGGTTGGGGCCTGCACGTTGCGAATAGATTTCGTGGCCACCGTCGATCAGACCGCCGATCGCGAGCATGCCGCTCAGGGTTGTCATCGCGGTCAGCACCTGCTGGGCCGTCTGCACGATGGTTTCGCTGTTGTTGAACGCTGGGTCGAGACCAGGCAGGTATGCGATGGCGGATGTTGCGATCAGCGTCGGCAGCATGTAGCTGATCCAGCGAAAGAACGACTTGTCGATGAAGACATCGTCCCAGGTGTTTTTGGTGCGCCGGATGATCGGCACGATCACGAGCTTGCGCAGCGCTTGCGTGCACCAGGCGACCAAGACGATCAGCACGAGTAGTGCGACAACGTCGATGGTCTGTTCAAGCCACAGTTCCATCTGGGGGAACCAGCGATCGGCTTGCGCCTGCTCGAGGCCGGGACCTTGGACGAGGTTCAGTGCGTGCATCATGCGGCGCGTAATCATGCGCTGAAGACGGCGCAAGATCACGGCTGATGCGGGGCTAGATCGTGACTAGTCGATCGTGGCCCGCGGCTGGGACCGACTCACTCCCCGTAGACCGTCACGAAGATCTGGGTCCAGACGCCGACGATGCTGAGCACGGTCCGGTCCGCGTAGTAGACCTTGTCGAAGCCCGCCTTCTTGGCGATGTCGCCGATACCGTTGCTATCCCAGTTGACGTCGACGTAGTAGCGGAGCTGTTTGGTGTTGCCACCGGCAGCGGTTTCTACCACTGGCGTGTTGTTGAAGTTGATGTCTAACGGCAGCGTGACGTGGTGATAAAGCCGCGCATTCGTGCATCCGGTCAGCGTCAACGCTGCCAGAAGTGCACAGGCTGTGATGGGCCGCACCATGCCTAGTTTCCGTAGACGACAGTCGTCTGCTTGAAGTAGAGCCCCCAGAGCACCGAAAAGATCTTCTGGTCGGCGTGCTTCAGCGTCTTGATGTTGCCATCCTTGGCTGCAGCTTGGGTGCCGGCATCGCCCCAGGCAACGAGTCCCAGCACACTCTGGTAGGACGACTCGCCGACCTTGTCGCCGAGATCCGTTTCGTTCAGGTCCGTGTCCAGGGGTACTTGGACGTTGGTTAGCACGCAGCCCTGCAGGCTGACACAGGCGAGGGCGGAGAGGACGAGAAGTGCCTTCTTCATGCCAGAAGCGTAGCCGGCCGGGGTGCTTCGACAATGTCTATCCCCGCGGCCAGTGCGCGCATTTCGCCTGCGCCCTGACACGGTCCCTTGCGAGCAAAGCGCCTACCGATCCAACTCGGCGCGGATGCGGTGCACGAGTTCTTGCGGCGAGAACGGCTTTTGCAGCACGGCGCCCATCTGCTCAGGGATTTCGCCGAGTCCGACGAGGCTGATGCACCCCGACATGTAGAGCACGCGGATGCCCGGTCGTTGCTCGGTCAGGCGGCGGCCGAGTTCGTCTCCGCGCATGCCAGGCATCAGGTAGTCGGTGAGCACGAGGTCAATCTTGCCGCGGTGCTGTTCACACTCGCGCAATGCGTCGGCGCCGTTGCAAAAGCTCATCACGGTGAAGCCGGCCTTTCGCAGTACCCGTGATACCAGGCCGCGAACGTTGGCGTCATCTTCGACCAGGAGCACTCTCTCGCGTAGCACGTACGCCATCACTTGACTGCGCCAACCGGATGGAGGCTGATCTTGAACGGCCGTCAGGCTGTTATTCACGCCCATCTGGGGGCGGCGGCAAGGTTGGCTAGGCTCGGCTGCTGTGATATCACTCTGGCTGCTTTGATGTCACCGTGGTGAGCATCAGAGGTCGAGCAGTTCTTCGCAGTGGCTGCAACCCTTTCGCCATGGGCCACTCGCGGCGGCAATCCCGTTCGCTCGGGGCGGCCAGCTGGTCACGCAATGGCCTGGTCTTGCACAGGCTGTCTTGTTCGTCACCCCGTCCGAGTCGCGCTGGCAGTGCGACACAACCGTAGAACATTATTAAATGGACCCCTCAAATAAGCTTCTAGAGTTCGTCCCCAACTTCTCCGAAGGCAAAGACCAAGCCGTGATCGACAGTCTGGTCGCCACGATGACGGCCGTGCCCGGCGTGATTTGCCTTGGCGCCGAGCTCGACGGCAGCCACAACCGCGCGGTCGTGACACTTGCCGGAGCCGCCGATGCCGTCGCCGAGGCTGCCTTTGTTGGTGCGCGTGAGGCGATCGAGAAAATCGATCTGCGCAAGCATGTTGGCGAACACAAGCGCATGGGGGCGATGGACGTTTGCCCGTTCGTGCCGCTCGGTAGTTCAACCATGCAGGATGCGATTGCGACCGCGCGCGCGGTTGCCGAACACATTGGCAAGGAACTGCCGTTGCCGGTGTTCTTGTACGCACAAGCGTGTCAGCGCGAAGACCGCCGCAAGTTGGGTAACTTCCGCAACAAGCAGTTTGAAGGCCTGCAAGATCTGGTCGGCGTGGATCCCGATTACGCACCGGACTTTGGGCCGGCCAAGATGCATGAGAGTGCCGGTGCGTTGGCCGTCGGCGCGCGCACGTTCTTGATTGCCTACAACATCAACCTCGCGACGGAGGATGTGCAGATTGCGAAGGACATCGCCAAGGCGGTGCGTGAGAAGGATGGCGGCTTCAAGAAGGTGCAGGGCATGGGGTTCTTCCTCGATGACAAGAAGCAGTCGCAGGTCAGCATGAACCTGCTCGATTATGGCGTCACGTCGATCCGCACGGTGTTTGACAAGGTCGCCGAGCTGGCCGCCGCGAAGGGTGTCGAAGTCGTCGAGAGTGAACTGATCGGCTTGGCGCCGGCGGCGGCGATCGATGCCGAATTAGCGACGCACATCAAGCTGCCGAGCTTTGATGCGAACGAGCAAATCGTCGAAGCGAAGATGGGCTAGTCGGGTTAGGGCTGGTTGCGGTCGGTTGCGGTGGCGGTAGGCTCGCTAGCCACATGTCCGACAATGCTGACGCGGCCGCGCATACCCTGATCGACCTGCGCAATCTGAGCAAGGAGTTTGGCGAGCATCGCGCGGTAGATGACCTGTCTTTGCAGGTCGCGCGCGGCGAAGTGCTGGCGTTGCTTGGCCCCAACGGGGCCGGCAAGACGACGACCATCCGCATGCTGATGGGCATCCTGTCGCCGACCAGCGGCGGCGCGTCGGTGAACGGTCTCGACTGCTTCTCGGATCGGGCCAAGGTCATGGCGCACGTTGGCTATTTGCCTGACGAGCCGATGTTCTACGACCATTTGCGCGGTGGTGAGATCGTGCGCTTCTGCGGCACCATGCGTGGCATGCCGGACGAGGAAGTCGTTTCCCGTACGAGTGAATTGGCGGAGCGGCTGCAGTTTGCCGACGCGCTCGACGAATACGCGGTCAACTACTCGATGGGCATGAAGAAGAAACTCGCGCTGGCTTGCGCGATGCTGCATCAACCCGATGTGTTGGTTCTCGATGAGCCGACCAATGGTCTCGATCCGGTTGTGACACGCACGTTGCTGGCAATCGTGCGCGAACTGGCGGCAGAAGGCACCGCGGTCTTCTACAGCACGCACTTGCTCGATCAGGCCGAACGCCTCTGTGATCGGGTCGCGATCCTGCACCAGGGAAAGTTGGCGGCACTTGGCACGCCCGATGACCTGCGCAACGATCTGGCGGCTGGCGGCTCGCTGGAAGATGTGTTCTTCCAGGTGGCGCAGGGATCGGCCCCGGCCGAAGGAGCGGAGGCGACCGCCCCGGATGCGCGCACGGCAGGTGAGGATGGCGAGGCCGCGGAATGAACTACAAGCCGCCAGGCACCCTGCGGGTGCTGCGACTGTTGGCGCTGACTTCGGTGCGCCGCCTGTTGCGGGCAGCCAAGATCCAGCGGCAAAAGCGCGCCCAGAAAGGCCACGATCGCGAGAAGCAGAAGCTCCTCACGGGTAAGGCAAAGAAGCGCAAGGCCACCAGTCGCAAGCGCGGCGATGGCCTGATGTGGCTGATGCTCTTGATGACGCCGATCTTCATCTTCCAGGGCATGATCATCGCTGGCGGTGCGGCGCAGAAGTTTCGCGTGGCCGCAGAGAAGACCGCGCCCGGCGGCAAAAAGATGTGGTTGCCGCGCGAGGTCTACTGGGAAGTGGTGGGCAACCACGGTTTCGACGAAGCTCATTTGGTTGAGACTCTCGAAGACTACGACGTCGATGAGGCCAGCCGGCCGACGCGCACGCAGATCCTCGAACATTGGCGCGAGCACCAAGAGGACTGCTTCAAGCCGGACAATAAGGGCACCCATCCTCGGCCGCTGATGCCCAAGGTCGAATGGCAGAGCGACGAAGCGCGCACGATGTTCGTGAAGGTCGGCGCGCTGCTGCTGTTGGCGCTGACGATCATGATGATGGCGGTGGTGATGGGAGGCGCCAATGCGGCCCTGTCAGGTGGCGAGTGGACCCAGGCGTGGTTGATGAGCTTCCCGGTGGCAACGCGGTCGCTGGTGGTAGCAAGAGCGCTCGAGTATTCGCTTGTACAGTTCTTCCCGTGGTTCACGATCTGGCCACTCAGTTTTCAGTGGCTGCGTGCTTTGGGCGAACCCCACGCGATCTGGATCTCGCTGCTGGTCACTCTCGTCACGACCTTCTCCATTGGCTCGATTCGTCTGTGGCTTGAGACCTCGCTGCGCCTTCGCCTGACTCTGCACGGCCTCAAGAACGTTCAGGGGTGCTGTACGATGCTGTCGCTGGTGATGATGGCGTTGGTGTTTGGCGTGACGTTGGGACCGGGCTTGCCGTTCGTCTTCATCGATGTCTGCAGCGCCATGCCGATGGCGATCACGTTGCTGCCGTGCTCGTGGCCGCTGGGTATTTCGACCTTTGGTTGGCTGGCGCTGGTGGTTGGTTTGTTGATGACCGTCACCGTGTTTGGGGCGGCGCTGTTCAACACATCACGACAGCTGCGCGGTGGCATCATGCGCAGCGGCGGCGTCGACTCTGGTTCTCGCGGCAAATCGTTCAACTGGAAACGGCACGCCAAGCGACTCGGGGTTGCCGGCAAAGAACTGCTGATGTTGCGCCGCGACCGCAACTTTATGGTGCAGACACTGCTCGTGCCGATTTTTGTCGTCGGCATGCAGTTGATCGTCAATCCGAGCCTGGGCAAGGCCGAAGGCGTCGGCGTCGTGATGATCGCCTACTTCGTTGGCCTCTATGGCTGCCTCGGTGGCTGCTTCCAGGTGCTCAGTGGCGAAGGCCGCGCGCTGTGGATGCTCTATTCGCTGCCGGTTTCGATTGCTGACGTGCTGCGGCGCAAGACCCGCATCTGGGCATCGTTGTCGCTGACGTTTGGCGTGGTCGCGCTGCTGGCATTCTCGTTCTATGGCGCGAGGCTTCCCGTCGATGTGTTGGTTGATCTGGTTTTTTTGGCGATCGGCATCTGGAGCGTCGCGCACATTGCGGCGGGCATCGGTGTTCTTGGCGCCAATCCGAACGCCGACCACATCCCCAAGCAGCCAAAGCCTCGGCACATCTACCTGTTTCTCCTGTTCGGCTCGACCTACTTCGCCGTCTTGTGGGTTGAGGACCCGATGGGGCGTCTGGCCGGAGTGCTGACCTTCGTGACGCTTGCCTACGCGATCTGGCAACGCGCCTGCGAACGCGTGCAGTGGTTGCTCGACCCAGTCGATGAACCGCGCGATCACATCAGCTTGTTTGATGGTGGTGCGGCCGTCCTGATCTTCTATGCAATGGTGACCGTCGTTGTGCAGATCATGCGCCTCGTGAGTCGCGGTGAAGAGGCTGCGTTGGTGCACGTCAACCTGGCGTTTGCGATCTGTGGCGCCGTCACGGCGGCAATCTTCTCGCTGCTATTGTGGTGGCGAGGTGTCAAGGTGACGCGCTCGCTCGGCTTCGTGGCGAAGGGTCGGCCGGCGTTACTCGCCTGTTTGGTGGCCATTGGGGTTGGTGTTGGCCTTGGCTTGCTCGGACTCGGTTACGTGCACCTGGTCAAGCAGATGCAGTGGTTCGAGTTGCCCGCAACGCCGGCGTCGGACTACGCGCAGATGTTGCTGTTGGCCTGCGTCGCAGCGCCGTTCATCGAAGAAGTGTTGTTCCGCGGCCTCGTGCTCACGGGCCTACTGCGCAGCGTGAGCGTGCCGGTTGCCGTGGTCTGGAGTGCGCTGCTGTTTGCTCTGATGCACCCGTCTCACTCTTGGCCGCCGGTGTTCCTGCTCGGCATCGCAACCGCGTTGCTGTATCGACGCAGTGGCTTCTTGCCAGCGTCGATGTTGTTGCACGCTACCTACAACTACGTGGTCGTCGCGTACCAGTGACCGGGGGTGGCAGTTGCGCCTTGCCGGGAACGAAGTAGCGGTGCAGCTGCTCTGGGTTGTCGCAGACCTGGAACACGCCATTGGCAGGTAGCTCCAAGAAGCGTGTATTGCACGGTCCGGTTAGGAGACGATGGCGGCCGTCATGATGCCCCTACTCTCGGTGCTTGCGTGCTCGGCCCTCGCCGTCGCGCAGGTTTCTATCCCCGATGACCATCCGGTTCGCTTCGACCGCACTGGAATCAAATGGCACATTCCTTTCGAGAACGCACGCCAGGCGGCAGCAGATTCCGGGCGGCTCCTGGCGATCAAGCCAGTGGCGTTTGGCACGACGGCCAACGGTTGTTGGTGACCCGCAGCCGAAGTGCTCCGGTCGGGGCCATTCAGTGACGAGCGGGTTGTCGGGTTGCTCAACTCGCGCTTCGTGCCTATCTACTTCGACCTTGGTCGAGGCAGTCCGGCGGCCGACAAGGCGGCGCGTGTTTTTGTCGTCAATGCCAAGAAGAACCTCGGTGGTGCGGCGGTCTCGACCCCGCCGGTGTTGCTGATGACGGCCGCTGGCGAAGTCGTCGGCGAGATTAGCAACTACGCAACCGAAGAGCAGATGCTCAGCGGTCTGCGCAAGGTGCTCAAGGATCACCCGGAGTACGCGAAGCCCTCGGCGAACGAAGCACAGTTGTCGCGGTTGCAGCGTGCGAACATCGAGCACTTCGTCGGCAACGATGTGGCTGCCGTTGCCCTGCTCGCGCCCGGCGAGCGCACCAGCGAGGAGATCCTGTTCTTGGCGCAGATCGCGCGTCGAACCGGGGATGCCGCCAAGGCGCGCCAGCTGCTCAAGTCCTTGGCCGGTGAACAGGTGGCGGAAGTTGCGCTCGAAATGGCGTTGCTCTCGTGGCTCGATGGCGACTACGAAGCGATGATGCAACCGCTGGCTATGTACCCCGGCGATGGCGCCCGCAAGGCCGAAGCCGACTACTACCTTGGTATGGCGCAGTACCACCAAGGCGACAGCAAGGCCGCGCGCACGACGTGGAAGAAACTGGTCAAGGCAAACGGCGACAACCGTTGGAGCTATCGCGCCGACTGGGCCTACAGCCAGACCAGCGACAAGGGCAAGGCCAAGCAGCGACGCATGTTCACGACGACCGGCAGCAAGAGCCTACTGGGTCGCCATGGCTACATGGGACGCCAGAACCCGGACCTGAAGAAGCGGTGAGCAGCCCCAGACAGCGAGCTACATGCCCGCGCCGATCGGCTCGTCCTCGGTTCGCAGCTCGATGTGCAGCGTGATCTGCACGGGATTCTCAGGCAGGCCACGGATTGCGGTGACCTTGACGACGTCACCAGAGTTGCGGCTCGATAGTACGCGCGGCAGTTCACTGAATGAACGAACCGGCTGGCCGTCGATCGCGACGATGACGTCGCCATATTCGCGGATGCTGTGATCCTCCGCGATTTTGAATGGACGCAGGCCGGCGGCGCGAGCGCCGTAGCCGTCAACCACTTCGGTGACGATCGCGCCCGATCGAAAGCCAAGGCTTGGTTCGAGCGTCATGCGTTCGAAGTCGGTGCGCACACCAAGCAGCGCGGTGGTGGGCTTGCCTGAGATCAGGCGTGGCACGATCAAGTTGACCACATCGACGGGCACGGCAAAGCCGAGCCCCGTGTTGGCACCGTTCGGCGAGTAGATCGCGGTGGTTACGCCGATCAGTCGGCCGGCACTGTCGAGTAGAGGGCCGCCGGAGTTGCCCGGGTTGATCGCCGCGTCGACCTGGATCAGGCCGCGCATCATGTTGCCTTCCTTCGATTTCAACGTGCGGTTCAGCGCGCTGACGATGCCGGTGGTCATCGTCTGGTCGAAGCCGAACGGGTTGCCGATCGCGATGGTGGTCTGGCCGACCTGTAGCTCCGCCGAGCTGCCAATCGTCATCGGTTGTAGGTTGGCGGCGTGACCGCGCAACTTCAGGATCGCGAGGTCATGGCTTGGCGATGAGTTCAACACATCAGCCAGGTAGTTGTGGCCGGCGACGGTAACCAACACTTCGCGGGCGCCGTTGACGACGTGGTGGTTGGTGACGATCGTGCCGGCCTTGTCCCAGACGAACCCGCTGCCGGAGCCTTGCTGCTCGGTCACACCCGAGTAGGTGCGAATCAGCGAGGACGTGCTGATATGGGCGACCGATGCGCCCGCCTTCTGGAAGATCTCGACGAAGCTCTGTTCGAACGGCGCAAGCTCGCCACGGGGTGTGACGATGCGAGCCGTCGCGAGCGGCGATGGCTCGAAGACCCCGGTGCGGTCCAGCACCAGATACGCCGCTAGCGCGAACGCTGCTCCGGCAAACAGGAGCGGCATCGGACTTTGCCTTTGGGGAGTGAACGGCGTGTAGTTGCTGCTCATCAGTGATCTGAATGGGGCACAGGTTGATTTCTGGCCGGGTTGCAAGCGTGGGGTTTAGCGGGTCGGGCCCGCTACGCTTCTGGCTCGGAAGTACACTGAAGAAGTCTACGCGATGGACCGAATCCGGGCGCCGCGAGTTGGGGGGAAGGTGCTACCGCTGGGGAGCATCAGGAGGAAAAGGCCCCAGGGACGCCGCCTCGGCTTGAGAGACCGCCATGGTTTGGGGTTCTGGTGGTGCGGTGCCAAGCACCAATGCCCTCGCCTAGCGAATCAGTCGGGCGTAGCGGTAGCTGGCCTCGAGAGACAGCACCGACAGCGCCGTCGAGCAGATGCGGCCACCGACGTCACCCCAAACACCGACTGGGTCCCAGGAGCCGGCGGCGTTGCCAGTCTGGATCTGGTGCTCGGTCACCGCCTTGTTGAGGTGGCGGTTCCACGTGCGCCAGTGGTTGCCGCCCATCTGGAACATCGCGTAGGTGCCGTAGTACCAGTAGTAGAAGTCGATCGTGCCGTCAGCTTCGCTCCACTTTGGTGGCTTGGCAACGATCAGGTCGGCGGCGGCCTTCATGATCGGCTTTTCCTTCGGGTCCTGGCCGAGGAAGAAGCGGCAGAACAATCCGGCTGCGGTCAGCGCCTCACCTTTCTCGACCGGGAACTGCGTGCCGTGCTTGCCCGGTTGACGCGAGCTGCGTTCGCCGCGTTTGGTGTAGCCGTGGCGACCATTTGGTGATGAGACCTGATCGAGGTAGGTTTCGCCGAGCTTGATCGCGTTCTTGTTGACCTGGAGCTTGAAGAGATCTCCGGATGCGCAAGCGAGCAGGCACCACGACGTAACCGAGATGTCGTTGTCGTTATCGCGTGGCTGATAGCGCCAGACCGAGTACGGGTTGCGGTGGCTCTCAAGGTAGTTGATGCCGCCTTGGGCGCACTTCTTGAGCAACTTGTACTGCGACAGTCCGTAGGCCTCGCAGATCGCATAGGTCGCGATCGCATGGTCGTAGATGAAGTCGTGCGACGCGTTGGTGCCAAAGCGGCCGTCGTGATGCTGCTGTTGCATCAGCCACTTGGCGGCGCGCTTCAGATTGTCCTTGTAGGGACCACTGCGCAGCGTGCTGCCGTCCCCGAGCATCGCCAGCATGGCGAGGCCGGTTGCGCCGACGTCGTGCACCGCGCTGCCGGGTCCGGTAGTGGGTGTGCCCTTGTCGTGCTTCATGAAGCCGTCGGAATCCCAGCGACCGTTCTTGTCTTGGTGTGCGGCGAGCCACTTGAGGCCGGCCT
>JAPYTD010000079.1:20157-21571 GCA_029936315.1 Planctomycetota bacterium
CCACCTTCTTCGGCAGCCTCTGGCTGTATTGCGGAAGGCGCGCGCGGCCGCCGCGAGCCTGGCCGGCTGCGGGGATCTGCGCCCTGCCGCGCAGCACGAGCGTGTCGACGTCGTACTGGTAGATCCAGTCGCCGCGTACGACGAACAGGTATTGCGACGTCGCCAGCATCACCGGTGGCTCCTGGGCGGTGAGGGACGGGACCAGGACGGCCGGCAGGCAAGCGAGTCCAGCTGAGACAATTGCGCGCAGGATCATGAGGAGGTTCCTTGAGTGAGCCTCGCGCAACGAGTGCAGCGCGGATCAGGTTCAGAAGAAAGCCCAGCCGCGGCGTGCTACTCCGGCTTTGGCCACAGGTCGCGCCAATCCCCATTGGCGGCGTCGCCTTGCTGGAGACGGGTTTGCTGGAGACGCAGTTGCGACATCGCTTCGGGGTGCAGTTGCACTTGTTCCATGGCCGTCTCGCTCAGGATCTGGCCGCATGCGTCGACGATGCCCTCGGCGTGCATGCCGTGGTATTCGAAGACGTGCTTTATCGTGCCGGACTTGCTGAACTTCACGACGGCCTTGGCGAGTTGCGGTACCCCTAGGATCGAGCCGATATTGTCGAGCAGGCCGATTTCGCCATCGTGTACCGAGACCACTGGCACGCGGGCGCCAGCAAGGTTGACGGCGTCCGAGGCAGACAGGGCTTGGCCGGCAGCGCCACCGGCAGGGCGAAGGTGCAGGCGGCCATCGATCTGCAGCGTCTGCTTTAGATGCGAGAAGCCGTTCTTGCGGGCGAGTTCGCCGATCAACAAGTCCGGCGACGACACCACGGTGACGTTGGCGTAGATGCCGCGATCGAGCAGTTGCTGGGTTGCGCCGATTGCCTCGGGAACCAACGCGCCCATGACGAACAGTTCGACGACGTTCTCACCGGGCTGGTAGCCGCGGTAGCCGCGCCAGTCGATCAGGCGGTAGCCGCCGGCCAAGCAGTGTTGCTTGATTACCGCCAAGATCTCTTCTTCGGTCTTGGTCGTGACTTCCGCTTCGTGCAAGCCGCCGTCCTGTGCGGTCATGCCGAGCTGTGCATTGGCCGGCATGTCGGTCTTGAACTGCAGCTGCTTCTTCAGCCAGAACAGCAGGTCCTTTTGCACCACGCCGCGCGTGACGGCACGAATCATCACCCCCGTGCGGCCGGCATTGTCGCGCTTGAAGTGGCGCTTGATCGCGTCGCAGAGGATCCACTCCATCTCGATCGCGTAGGCAGGTTCCCACGTGATCAGGTTGGGGATCTGGATGTCGCTTTTCCAACTGTGCTGCGCACCTTCGGGTGCGAGCGTGATTCCGGATGGCGTGCCGACGAGCACGAACGAACTGCCCCAGTAGAGGTTGTAGTAGAGCTGGTCGAGCGCGCGTTTGACGAAGAAGTCG
>JAPYTD010000013.1:0-25347 GCA_029936315.1 Planctomycetota bacterium
GCCTGACCGCCAGAGCGGACCTTAGCATGATTGCCGCGAGCATTCGACAGCCATCGCAATGACGCCCAGTTCGCGTGCTAGCAGTATTCGCGTGGAGCCAAGCTACGGTAATTCGAGCCCATGCTGCTGCATCATCGCAAGCAGGGTAGCGCGCTTCTTCTCGAGGATCTGGAGACAAGTAGCTCTCGGTTCAGATCGACGTTGGAGCATTCGAGGAACCCCTGCTTCAGGGCACCTCGCCGGAACTACCGGGCGTGCCTGTGATCGCCCTGCCAGAACTGTCGACGCACCAACGGCGCCGGCAGCAATTTGCCGACATCGCGGTCGCCGCAGCACAGACCGTCTTTGGTGGCCGTCGCCGCCCGCCCCGGCTACCGTGCCTGAGCTACGCCATGACGACTACCCAAGCCGCATACCTCGCACTGCTCGCAGCCACCTGCATCGCTGTGCCGCTGGCCGCACAGAAACCGATGCCCAACTCGAACGCTCTCGCAGCTGATCCGTATCTCTGGCTCGAGGATGTGCTGGGCGACAAGTCGCTCGACTGGGTCCGTGCGCGCAATGCTGAGAGCCAAAAAGCGCTGACCGACAGCGCGCGCTTCAAGGAGCTCGAAGCGCGCACGCTGGCGATCATGGACTCGACCGATCGCGTGCCCTACGTCGCCAAACGCGGTGACTACTACTACAACCTCTGGCAGGACGCCGACAACCCGCGCGGCTTGTGGCGGCGCACGACGCTCGACGAATACAGCAAGGACAAACCCGCCTGGGAGACCGTTCTCGACCTCGATGCGCTCGGCAAAGAAGAAGGCGAAAACTGGGTCTGGAAGGGTTCGACGTGGCTGGTTCCCGATCGCGACCGCTGCCTGTTGTCGTTGTCGCGCGGCGGAGCCGACGCCTCGGTGATGCGCGAGTTCGACATCCCGAGCAAGTCGTTCGTCAAGGACGGCTTCGTGGTGCCCGAATCGAAGACCCAGGCCGCGTGGCAGGATCGCAATACCCTGTTCGTCGGCACCAACTTCGGCGAAGGCTCGATGACGGAGTCGGGCTATCCGCGCATCGTCAAGCTGTGGACTCGCGGCACCAAACTGAGCGAGGCCAAGACGGTAGCGGAAGGCAAGGTCGAGGACGTCTTCACGTACGCCTACCGCGACCAGACCGTAGGATTCGAACGCGATTTCCTGTTCCGCGGCATCACGTTCTACACCAACGAGATGTTCCTGCTGAAGGACGGCGAGCAGACCAAGGTCGACAAGCCAGACAGTGCCAACGCATCGGTGCACAGGCAGTGGCTATTGATCGAACTGCGCGACGACTGGCTCGTCAGTGGCACCCAACACACGGCCGGCTCGTTGCTGGTTATCGACTTCGACCAGTTCCTCACCGGCAACCGCGAGTTCGACACGCTGTTCGCGCCGACCGACCGCAGTTCGCTCGCAGGCTGGAGTGGCACCAAGAACCATCTGCTGATCAACGTACTCGACAACGTGCGCAATGTCGTGCAGGTCGCCACGCACAAAGACGGTAACTGGCACACCGAGCCTATGCCGGGTTTGCCCAAGTTTGGCACGATCAACGCATCGCCGGTCGACGACGAAGAGGGCGATGCCTACTGGCTGACGATCACCGACTACCTGACGCCGACGAGTCTGTGGCTCGGCGATGTCGGCAATGGCCCCGCGACCAAGCTGAAGAGCCTGCCGGCGTTCTTCGATAGCGACGGCCTCGTGGTCGAACAGCGCGAAGCTACGTCCAAGGACGGCACCCGCATCCCCTACTTCTTGGTGATGCGCGAATCGGCCAGTCGCGACGGCAATAATCCGACGTTGCTCTACGGCTACGGCGGCTTCGAGATCTCGTTGACGCCCGGCTACAGCGCAACGGTCGGTGCCAACTGGCTTGAGCGAGGCGGCGTCTACGTGGTCGCCAACATCCGCGGCGGCGGCGAGTTTGGGCCGCGCTGGCACCAGGCGGCACTGAAGCAGAACCGCAACAAGTGCTATGAGGACTTTGCCTGCGTCGCGCGCGATCTGATCGACACGCAGATCACCTCGCCGCGCCACCTCGGCATCCAAGGCGGCAGCAACGGCGGCTTGTTGATGGGCAACATGACGGCGATGTACCCGGACTTGTTCCGTTCGGTCGTCTGCCAGGTTCCGCTGCTCGACATGCTGCGTTACCACAAACTGCTGGCGGGCGCGTCGTGGATGGGTGAATACGGCGATCCCGATGTACCGAAGGAAGCGGAATGGCTGCGGCGCTACTCGCCCTACCACAACGTCAACAAAGAGACGACCTATCCGAAGGTGCTGTTCACAACGTCGACGCGAGACGATCGAGTGCACCCCGGCCACGCGCGCAAGATGATGGCGCGCATGCTAGAGCAGGGGCACGACGTGCTCTACTACGAGAACATCGAAGGTGGCCACGGCGGCGCCGCCGACAACAAGCAGGCTGCGTTCATGTCGGCGTTGGCGTTTGCGTTCTTGTGGGAGACACTACCGTAGCTTGGCAGCACTCGACGGACCGCGCGTACTCGCTATCCGTTCGCTTCGCTCTCTCGAACGCCCCCGAGGCATTGCCTTGCTTGATCGCATGGACCAAGGACGAGGACGCCGACGTGCACGCAGAGGCCAAGAAGGCCATCACCGCCATGCACCAAAGTGGCGGCACCCCGCAGTTGTCTCAGAAGAAGTAGTCGGCACCGGGCGCGGGTTCTCGCTACCTTGGTTGGCGTGGAACCCATGGTCGTAGTTGCTGTCATCGCAGGGATCGCACTCATTGCGACAATTGCCTACTACTCCTGGCTCGCCGAGAAAAAGCGCCAGGAAGCGCTACTCGCGTTGGCCCAAGAACTCGGACTGCGCTTCGATCCTGGCCTCGATCGCGACCACGACGACGAGTACGCGCAGTTCGAGATTTTCCGCCGCGGCCACTCGCGCGCCGCGCGCAACACCCTGCACGGCACGGTCAAACTATTTGATCAGAGCTGCCACCTTGTCGCCGGCGACTTCCGCTACAAGGTCACCAGCCGCAGTAGCAAGAACCGGAGGACGTCGACCTATCGCTTCAGCTACCTGATCGTGCATCCTCCGTGGGACACGCCGCCGCTGCTGATCCGGCCAGAAGGTCTGTTCGACAAGATCAAGGGCGCGTTCGGCTTCGACGACATCGACTTTGAGTCGGCCGAGTTCAGCCGCAAGTTCTACGTCAAGTCGACCGACAAGCGCTTCGCCTACGACGTGCTGCACCCGCGCATGATGGAGTTCTTGTTGGCCGAACGGCCGCCGATGATCGACATCGAACACGGCGCCTTGTGCCTCAGTGACGGCAGCAGTCGTTGGGACCCCGAGCGCTTCAAGGCGGAGATCGTGTTCCTCAACAAATTCTGCGAGCATTGGCCACGCCACCTGATCAAGGATCTGAACAACTGATGGAACCTGTCCTTATTGTCGGCGGCATTGCGATCTTGCTGCCACTGATCTGGTGGATCGTGACCTACAACCGCTTCATCCGACTCAAGCACACCGTCAAGGAGAGCTGGGCCGATATCGACGTCGAGCTGAAGCGCCGCTACGAGCTGATCCCGAATCTGGTCGAGACCATCAAGGGCTATGCCAAGCACGAACGCGAAACGCTCGAACGCGTCGTCGAACTGCGCAACACGGCGATGGGCAACCACGGCTCCGCCGAGAGCCAGGGCCGCGACGAAAACGCTCTTCAGCTGGGAGTAAAGACCCTGTTCGCCGTCGCCGAGGGCTACCCCGACCTCAAGGCCGACGCCAACTTCCGCGTGCTACAAGAAGAACTCGCCAACACCGAAGACCGCATCGCGGCGTCACGCCGGTTCTTCAACGGCAACGTTCGCGAGATGCGTGATCTGCGTGAGTCCTTTCCGACCAGCATCGTCGGCAGCGTCATGGGCATCGAAGAACCAACGTTCTTCGAGATCGACGACGACAACGAACGCAGCGTGCCGCGCGTCAGCGTGTAGCCGGAATCGCGAGATCAGGTAGAAGGCGGCCAGGGCGTGCGCGATCAGGGCCTCGATGGCTTCGTAGTCGAGTGCCACGCGGAAGGGAAAGTGGCGGAGAGGGGGGGATTCGAACCCCCGTAGGGCGTGAACCCTAACCGGTTTTCGAAACCGGGCCATTCAGCCACTCTGGCACCTCTCCGCGAGGGTCACAACGCTGGGAGCGTCGCAACGAATGAGGCGGGGATCGTGCAGATCCGCGACCGTTTTGCAACCCGCAAGTCCTGGCCTACGGGGAACTCGCGGGCCTGGGGCCGCTACCAGCGGCGATGGACATCCCGAGCGCTATCGCTTGCCGCGAAAGAAGGCGCGCAGCAATTCGGCGCTCTGGTCGGCTTGCACGCCTTCCAGGACCTCGCAGCGGTGATTGAGTCGTTCGTCCTCGAGTATCGTCGCCAGTGAACGCACCGCCCCAAACTTAGGATCACGGCAACCGAAGACCACCCGCCGAACACGCGTGTGCAGGATCGCGCCAGCGCAGAGGAAGCAAGGCTCAAGGGTGCAGTAAAGCTCCGCTTCGGGGAGCCGCTTCTGCCCCATCTTGGCCAGCGCGGCCTGTAGCGCTTCCATCTCGGCATGCGCCAGCGACGAGCAGCGCTGCTCGACGCGATTGCGGCCGACCCCGACGATCTCGCCGTCGATCACGACGATCGCGCCGACCGGCACCTCGTCCGCGGCGGCTGCCTCGCGAGCAAGTTCGAGGCAACGCGCAATCCAGTGCTCGTCTTCGCTTGTGGGGAACGTCATGGCCACCTATCGTCGACCATCCCACCGCAACGAGGAACCTTGAGCAAGAGAGACTTTCTGACCACCGCCGGAATGACCCGGCACGAACTCGACGACCTTCTCGACCTGGCCACGCGCATCAAGGGCAAGCGGCCCGGTCAGGTGCTCGGCGGCAAGACTTTGGGCATGCTGTTCTTCCAACCGAGCCTGCGCACGCGGGTGTCGTTTGAAGTCGGCATGGTCCAGCTCGGAGGCCACTGCATCAACCTGTCGAGCGACGACCTCTACGAGCTTGAGCCCAACGAGCAGACCATCATGGATGGCCGCGCAGAGGAGCACGTCAAGGACGCGGCGCTGACGTTGTCACGCTACGTCGACGCGCTCGGCATCCGCGCCGCGGCACGCACCAGCACGTGGGAACACGATCGCCAAGAACTGTTGCTGCGCAGTTACGCGCGCCATGCATCCGTTCCGGTCATCAACCTCGAGACTGTCTTTGAGCATCCGTGCCAGGCGCTCGCCGACGTGCTGACCATGCGCGAAAATCTCGTCTCACTGAAAAGCCGCAAGCTGACGCTGATGTGGTGCAACCATCCTGAGCCGAAGTCCCTCGGCCCGACCCATTCGGTGCTGCAACTGGCGGCGTTGATGGGCATGGACGTAACGCTCGCCCACCCACTTGGCTTCGATATCGACCACGAAGTGCTCGCGCGCAGCAAGACTGCCGCGAGCGATGCCGGTGGTTCCGTGCGAGTCAGCAACGATCGCGAGGAAGCCTGCAAGGGCGCCGAAGTGATGTATGCGCGCTCGTGGGGTTGCACGAAGTACTGGGACGATAACGAACGCGAAGCAATGGTCAAGCGATCACTGCAGGGCTGGCGCGTCGACGAACAGCTGATGGCGACGACCAACAACGCCCTACTGATGCACCCGCTGCCAGTTCGCCGCAACGTCGCGGCAACCGACGCGGTGCTCGATGGCGAGCGTTCGCGGATCTACGACCAGGCCGCCAATCGCGCGCATGTGCAGAAGGCGCTCCTGATGCAGTTGCTGAAGTAGACTAGCTCGCCGATCGCTTGGCAAAGCCGTCCTGTGTTGCGACAGCGGCCAACCCCTCTGCCAACGGTGTCGCCGCTGCAAACCCAAGGCACCTGCGAGCAGGTTCGGCGTCGGCAACCCAGCCAGGCGCGGCGAGCTCGCGCACCTTGTCGCGATTGAAGTAGCCGGGCTTGCCCACCAGCCGCGCCCAAAGATCGCAGCCCATCGCCGCCAGACCCGCGGCCATCATCGGGATCGGCACCAGACGAGCTTTGCGACCACAGGATGCCGCGATCGCGCGCAGGAACGCATGCGTGTCCGTTCGCTCCGGCCCATCCAGCGGCAAGGTCACGCCGCCCGGTCGTTGCTGCACCGACAACCACAGTGCCTCGGCGACATCGTCTGCGTGGATCACGGACAACGGCCGAGCACGCAATGGCATCGCCGTGATCAGCCCCAGCGCCTGCCGGAACAGCAACTGGGTCGCGCCGTCGCCCGGACCGTAGACGACAGGCGGCCGCAAGATCGTGAACGGCAGGCCGCTTGAGACCACCAAAAGCTCGCCCCGGCGTTTGCTCTCGCCGTAGCTGGAAACCGTTCGACACCGGTCGGCAGGGGCGTCGCTACCGCCACCGTCCAGGCTCGGACCCGCCGCTGCCAACGACGACACATGCACAAAATGCGCCCCAGCTGAAACGGCCTTGACCGCATCTACGAGCCGCTCGGTGCCGTGCACGTTGACATCCTCGAAGCCGCGCCGATCATAAGCCTTGAGCGAACCTGCCAAGTGCACAACAACCTCGACACCGTCGGCCGCCTGACGGAGTTGCGCACCACACCCGGGGTCGCTCAAGTCTGCTGCGACAAGACAAGCAGCGGGAAGGCCACCTTTTCTTGCCCTGTCAACGTCACGAACCACACACCGCAGCCGCTCTGGAGCCACGCCGTTTGCCAATATTCGTCTAACGAGTACGCCACCGAGAAACCCGGTGGCACCGGTTACTAATATCGGGCCGGGCAGCCGTTTTTGAGGTGATGACGTTCCGTCTGACATTCTGGCGAGACCTTGCGTAAGACAAAGCTTTTGTCACTCTCCCCACCGCAATCTACCATCCCTGCAGAGTTTGGACATCTTCGAAAAGTGTGATGGGTTCCGTCGTGCCAAAGAGCTTCAGGCTCAAGGCATCTACCCCTACTTCATTCCACTGGAGGGAAGTGAGGGCACGGAGTGTGAGATCGGCGGCAAGTCGCTGATCATGATTGGTAGTAACAACTACCTCGGCCTCACTCACCACCCCCACGTGCGCAACGCTGCCAAGGCAGCGATCGACCAGTACGGCACTTCGTGTTCTGGTTCGCGGTTCCTCAACGGCACTCTCGAGCTGCACGAAGAACTCGAACGCAGGCTCGCAGCCTTTATGGATCAAGAAGCGGCCGTCTGCTTCTCGACTGGTTTCCAGGCCAACCTCGGCGCGATCTCCGCGATCGCCGGCAAGAACGACTTGGTGCTGTGTGATCGCGAGAACCACGCATCGATCATCGACGGCTGTCGGCTGAGCTTCGCCGACATGCGCAAGTATCGGCACAACGATGTCGAGGACCTCGAACGACATCTGCAACTCGCCAAGCAACAAGACCGGGCGATAATGATCGTCGTCGACGGTTTGTATTCGATGATGGGCGACCTGGCGCCGCTCACCGACATCTCCGCGCTAGCCAGACATTACGGTGCGCGCTTGATGGTCGACGAAGCCCACGCAATGGGCGTGCTCGGCAAGCACGGTCGCGGTGCCGCCGAACACTGCGGGGTACATCCGGACCTGGTCATGGGCACGTTCTCGAAGAGTTTCGCCAGCCTCGGTGGCTTCATCGCAGGCCCGGCCAACGTCATCCACTACATGCGGCACCACAGCCGCTCGCTGATGTTCTCGGCGTCGATCACGCCATCATCCGCCGCTGCCGCACTGGCTTCGCTCGACCTGATCGAAACGCGCCCCGACATGCGCCAACGCGTGCTGCACATTGCGCACCGCGTGCGCACGGGCCTTCGCGCCATGGGTTTCCACACGGCAGGCACCGAAAACAGCCCCATCGTGCCGGTCGTCGTCGGCGACCAGGATCGCGTGATGCGATTGTGGAAAACTTTGTTTGAATGTGGCCTGTTCACGAACGCTGTAACGCAACCAGCAGTGCCGATGGGCAAGGACCTGATCCGCACGTCCTACATTGCCAGCCACACTGACGAGCAGATTGCACAAGTGCTTGAGCGCTTTGCACAAGCTGGCCACAAACTCGGACTGATCCGCAAGGCCCCGCCGAGCGATGCATCGCGAGTCGCCCGCGGGTAAACAGAAGATTGCGTAGGTGTGCCATTGGCGAGCAACACGCTCGACTCGTAGCCTTGCTCGTTCGATGTCCGAAGCGCCTCCGTTTGTCCACCTGCATGTGCGTTCGCACTACAGCTTGCTGTCGGCGCCTGAAAAGGTCGGACCGCTCGTAGCTGCGGCGAAGGAAGACGGCCAGCCTGCGATGGCGCTGACCGACAACGGCAACATGTTCGGCGCAGTCGACCTGTTCAAGCAATGCAAGAAGGCCGGCATCAAGCCAATCATCGGACAGACGACCTACTACGCGGCTCGCACCAACAAGGAGACCGCGGGCGCGGACAACCCGACGTTTGACCTGACGCTGTTGGCAGCCAACAACGTCGGCCTCGACAACCTGAAGAAGATGTCGGGTAAGGCATACCTCGAAGGCTTCAGCTACCGGCCGCGGGTCGACTACGAACTGATCGAGGAGCACAAAGAGGGCATCATCTGCCTGTCCGGCACCTTGACGTCGCAAATCGCGATGTCCATTCAGCAAAACGACTGGCAAGCCGCCAAGGCGAACGCGCTACGCATGCGCGACCTGTTCGGGCAGGACAACTTCTTCCTCGAGGTCGCGCTCACCGGCGATGAAGCACAGCGCAAGGTGACGCTCGGCATGCGCAAGCTGGGCGACGAACTTGGCATTCCGTGTGTTGCGACCAACGACGTCTACTACCTCAAGCAAGAAGACTGGTTGGCGCAGGACATCATGTTCTGCATCCGCAGCGGCAAGAGCGTCGCGGACCAATCGCGCTTCCGCATGGGGTCGAAAGAGCTCTACCTGAAGTCACGCGAAGAGATGGCGCGGGCGTTCAAGGACTGGCCCGAGGCGCTCGAAAACACAGTCAAGATCGCCGAACGCTGTGAAGTCGACATCGAGTTCGGCGTCTACCACGTGCCCGTCTATGAAGCGGACGATGGATCGACGCCAGACGAGTTCTTCGCAAAGCTCTGCCACGACGGCGCCATCGAGCGCTACGGCGAGATCACCAAGGAAGTCCAGGACCGCCTCGACTACGAAGTCAGCATCATCAAGAAGCTCGGCTTCGTCAGCTACTTCCTGATCACCTGGGACTTCATCGCCAAGGCCAAGGAGATGGGCATCCCGGTCGGCCCAGGGCGCGGTTCTGCGGCCGGCTCGATCGTCTCCTATTGCCTCGGCATTACCGATGTATGCCCACTGCAGTACAACCTGCTGTTTGAGCGGTTCCTGAATCCGGGCCGTTTGTCGATGCCGGATATCGACATCGACTTCTGCGGCAACCGGCGCGAAGAAGTCATCCAATACGTGCGTGACAAATACGGCGACGACTGTGTCTGCCAGATCATCACGTTTGGAACAATGGCGAGTCGCGGCGTGCTGCGCGACGTCGGCCGTGTACTCGACTTCCCGGTCGCCGACATCGACAAGCTGTGCAAGAAGGTGCCGCAGGGCCCCGGTGCTTCGCTGGTCGCGGCGCTTGAGACCGACACCGAACTGCAGGAGATCCGCAACAGTTCGCCGCAATACAAACGGCTGTTCCAGCTAGCAGTCAAACTCGAAGGCTCTGCGCGCCACTCATCGATCCACGCAGCCGGGGTCGTGATCTCCGACAAGCCGCTGCGCGAATACGTGCCCCTGGCCAAGAGCGGCGACGACATCGTCACGCAGTGGCAGATGACCGAGCTGGAGGAAGTCGGCCTGCTCAAGATGGACTTCCTCGGTCTCAAGACGCTGACCATCCTGCAAGAGGGCGTTCGGCTGGTAAAGGAAGTGCACGGGGTCGACGTCGACCTCGGCAAGCTGCCGCTGGATGACAAGCCGACCTACGAGCTGATGACGCGCGGCGACACACAGGGTGTGTTCCAGCTTGAGTCGAGCGGCATGCGCGAACTGCTCACGCGCTTAAAGCCGGACAACTTCGAAGACGTCATCGCCGTACTCGCACTGTATCGACCGGGACCGCTCGGCTCCGGCATGGTCGACATGTACGTTCGCCGTAAGCACGGCGAAGAGAAGACCGTCTATCCACACGAAGACACCAAGACGATCCTGGAGCCGACCTACGGCGTCATCGTCTACCAGGAACAGGTCATGCAGATCTCCGGCTCAATTGGCGGGTTCTCCATGTCCGAGGCAGACAACCTGCGTAAGGCCATGGGCAAGAAGAAGCCCGAGGTCATGCTCAAGTTCAAAGGCCAGTTCATCGAGGGCGCCTCGAAACAGAACTACGCGGAGAAGTTCTCCAAGGAACTGTTCGAGACGATGGAGTACTTCGCGGGCTACGGCTTCAACAAGTCGCACTCGACGGCTTACGCGCTAGTGACCTACCGGACCGCGTGGCTGAAGGCGCACTACCCTACTGAGTTCATCGCAGCCAACTTGACGACGGAGTCGAGCAACAGCGACAAGATCAAAGAGTTCGTCGACGACATCCGTCGTGCCGGCATGACGATCCTGCCGCCGAGCGTGAACAGCTCGATGCGCTACTTCGGCGTCGAAGAAGGTTCGATCCGCTACGGGCTCGGCGCCATCAAAGGCCTTGGCTCACGCGTCGCCGATGCGATCGCCGAGAACCGCAAGGAGGCCGGTCCGTTCAGCAACCTGGACGACCTCTGTGAGCGGCTCGACAGCACGATGCTGAACAAGACGGCACTCGAATCGATGGTCCAAGCGGGCGCTTTTGACGGCATGGGCCGGACGCGCGCTGGCGACGCAGCCAAGATCGAGGGCGCTCTCCGGGCGGCAGCGACGGCACGCGAAGATCGGCGACGCGGCCAGAAGATGTTGTTCGCTCCCCCACCAATCGACACCGAGCCGAACGAGGACAACGGCATTCCTGAGTGGCCTGAGCACGAACGCCTGACCCGCGAGAAGGAGTCGCTTGGCTTCTACCTGTCAGGGCACCCGTTCGAAAAGCGCGGCGCGTTCCTGCGGCGTATCGCCGGGCAGACCACGGCCTCGATCGCGTCCTTGCAGCCGAGCGAGAGCGTACGCATCGCCGGCATGATCAGTAGTGTGCGCATCCTGCAGATCAAGAATGGCAAGAACGCTGGCAAGAAGATGGCCAAGTTCTTGCTCGAGGACCTCGATGGCCAGGTGCCAGTAACGTGCTTCGCGCGCAGCTTCGAGACGCTGAAGGACCACATCATCGAGGACGAAATCGTGTTCCTGACTGGTCGACAGGACAAGGGCAGCGAAGAGCCGGCCCTACTGCTCGACGCGCTGGATCCGTCCGAAGTCGTCGTGCGCCGCGAAGTGTCCGGGATCGTGCTGCACCTCGACGCAAGCATGGCAACAGACGCGTTCCTGTCGCGCATCAAGGACGTCGCCGAAGAGAACAAGGGCCACCAGCAACTCAACCTCGACGTCGACGATGACGGCAACTGCTTCCGCATCCGTGCGGACGGCGGGGTCAAGGTCACCGACATGCTGCTGGACGAGTTCGCGATCCTCGTCGGACCGGACAACATGTCGTTCACCCGCATGTAGGCGCGGAGTCGTAGCCGGGATGGTCGTGGGAGCTGGGGCCCCACAACACACCAGTGGGGATCGGCAGGACGCGCAAGCGCAGCATCGGGTGCTGGCGGCATCAACTAACCAGGGCGCCGTGTGCGCCCTTGAGGAACCTTCGGGGAAGAGTCGGGGAAGAACCCGGGGCGCTTAGACGCCCGCGTCTTCGGTCTCGGTTTCTTCGACCTGGGAATCCGCGTCTTCGGCTGCCTTGATCTTGCGCTCAAGAACGTCGTTGTCGACCAGCTCGATGATGGCCTTGGCGCCACCGTCACCGATGCGGTGATCGGCCAGACGAAGGATGCGGGTGTAGCCACCGGGGCGATTGGTGAAGCGCGGGCCGATCTCGTCGAACAGCTTCTTCACGATCGTCTTGTCCTGCAGCAAAGTGACAGCTTGGCGAATGCGGTGGAGGCGCGTCGCCGGCTCATCCTTCTTTGCGAGCGTGATGATCTTCTCAATGAACGGACGCAACGCCTTGGCCTTGGCCAGGGTCGTGGTAACGCGCTCGTGCTTGAGGATGGCAACCGTGAAGTTCATGCGCAGCGCCTTGCGGTGCGCTGAGTTCCGGTTGAGGTGCTTGCCTGCGACTTGGTGTCTCATAACTACATTCCTTGCCGTTCAAGACGCTCAGGCGGTCGCCCGAGCGAGTGAACCGTCACTACTTGTATTCTTCGACTGCCATGCCGAGCGAAAGGCCCAGCGCTGCCAGCTTGCTCTTGACCTCTTTGAGGGAGGTCTTGCCAAAGTTGCGGACCTTGAGCAGTTCGGGTTCCGTCATGACCACGAGATCGCGCATGAGCGCGACGTTCTCGCTGTCGAGACAGTTCTTCGAGCGCACCGACAGCTCCAGCATGTCGATGCTCTTGTTGAGCAGGTCGACCATCTCGCGACGGCGTGCGCCCTCATCACCTTCCGGTGCGAGCACGCCACCTTCGACGGCGAGGTCTTCCTTCATCTCGAAGTATTGCACGAACGGGTTCAGGTGCTTGCGGTAGATCTTGCTCGCCTCGACGAGACCCATCTCCGGCGACACCGTGCCATCGGTCCAAATCTCAAGAACCAGGCGGTCGTAGTCCGTGGACTTGCCGACGCGTGTGTTCTCGATCTCGTAGCGAACGCGATGCACTGGGCTGAAGATCGAGTCGACCGGGATCGTGCCCATCTCGAGATCGTCTTGCACGTTCTCTTCGGCGGTGACGTAACCCCGACCCTTGCGGACCTGCATCTCGCAGAAGAAGCGCACGTCTTCGGTCAGCGTGCAGATCTTGAGCTCGGGGTTGGCGATCTCGACGTTGTTGTCGCCTTCGATCTTCTCGGCGAGAACTTCGCCCTTCTCGTTAACATCGAGACGCAGCGTCGTCGGCGCATCCGTGTGCATCTTGACGCGCAGCTTCTTGATGTTGAGCACGATCTGGCTGACGTCTTCGAGCACGCCTTGGATCGTCGAAAACTCGTGCACGACGCCATCGATGCGCGCCCAAGTGACGGCCGTGCCTTCGATCGAGGACAGCAGAACACGACGGAGGCCGTTGCCGATCGTCGTGCCAAAGCCCTTCTCAAAGGGCTCGACAACGAAGCGGCCATACTGCGGCGTGGCGCTTTCGCGCTCCAACCGGACTTGGGACGGCAACTCGAAGTTACGCCAACGAATACGCATATTGGATTCTTCCTGGTAGCTAATGCTCGGAATGAGCGGTGATGGCTAGGAGCCGGACTACTTGGAACACAGCTCGACGATGAGCTGCTCGTTGAGTTCGACACTGACATCCTCACGCTTGGGCAGTTGGATGACGCGTCCCTTGTGATCGGTTGGCGTGGCTTCGAGCCAGGTCGGCAATGGCCGGCCCTTGTTCATCTCGATGGCATCGCCAGCCTTCTTGGTGATCTTCTCCTTGCCCGTGACGGCGATCTCATCGCCGGCGCGAACCAGGTAGCTCGGAATGTCCAAACGACGACCGTTCACCTTGATGTGACCGTGGGCAACCATCTGACGCGCATCGAAGCGCGAGAAGGCCAAGCCCAGGCTCAGGAGCACGTTGTCGAGGCGGCGTTCCATCAGGATCAACAGGTTCTCACCGGTGTTGCCCTTCTGACGACTCGCGATGTCGAAGTAGTGCTGGAACTGGCGCTCGAGCACACCATAGATGCGCTTGCACTTCTGCTTCTCACGCAGCTGGGTGCCGTAGTCCGTGCCCTTCTTTGGGCGGACATGCTGACCCGGCGGGTAATTGCGGCGGTTGACCGCGCACTTCTCAGAGAAGCATCGCTGCCCCTTCAGGAAGAGCTTGACGCCTTCGCGGCGACAAAGCTTGCAGACGTTGGTGTCGTTACGTGCCATTACAGTTGTTCGTTATTGAGTCGGGTAGACGCTGGTCGGATTAGACGCGGCGACGCTTGCGCGGCCGGCAGCCATTGTGAGGCAGCGGCGTGCAGTCCTCGATGGACTTGATGTCGATGCCGGAGTTCGCAAGCGCGCGGATGGCGGACTCACGACCCGATCCCGGGCCACGCACCAAGACTTCCATCTCGTGCACGCCCATCTTCTTGCACTTGTCGGCGACCTTTTCGGCAGCGCGCTGCGCCGCGAACGGCGTGCTCTTGCGCGAGCCCTTGTAGCCAATCGTGCCAGCCGAGTCCCAGGCAATGACTTGCCCGGCGACGTCGACGACGGTGATCATCGTGTTGTTGAACGAAGCCTTTACGTGAGCGACGGCCTTGCCGACGTTCTTGCGCATCTTCGTCTTCTTCTTATCTGCTTTCTTCTTATCTGCTTGGGCCATTCGACTACTTCCTCAGGATCTTCTTGTTGGCCACCGTCTTGCGCGGGCCCTTGCGGGTACGAGCATTGCAGCGGGTGCGCTGCCCATGAACGGGCAGGCCACGACGGTGACGCAGTCCGCGGTAGCAGTAGATTTCTTTCAACCGCTGGATGTTCTGCATGTTGGTACGACGCAGAGCACCTTCGACGACGAAGTGCTGCTCGAGGTAGGCCGCGATGGTCGCGACTTCGTCGTCCTTCAAATCCTTTGCACGAACAGCACCGCTGATGGCCAGTTCCTTCAGGGCCTTGGTGGCCACGTGTTGGCCAACGCCGTAGAGGTACTGGAGCGCAATATCGATGCGCTTCTCGTTCGGGATATCGACACCGAGGAGTCTGGGCATATCAGTTATTTACCCTGCCGCTGCTTGTGGCGCGGGTTCTCGCAAATTACGCGCACGATCCCGCGGCGTTTAACGACCTTGCACTTGCCGCACATGCGGCGGACGCTGGCTCTGACCTTCACAACAGTTCTCGTTTGCTAGGGAGGATTGGATTCGTGCGGGACTTACTGTGCGAGCAACTTGCAGATGCGGGCTTTTCCGGGGTCGTATGGCGACACGTCGACGAGCACTTGATCTCCGGGGAGCAGACGCGAGAGCGCCATCCTGAGGTCCTTGGCAACGTGAGCCACTACCGGTCGGCCATCGGCCATCTGCAGGCGGAACAACCCGTTGATGAGTGACTCGAGCACGACTGCCTTTTGGGGGGCGGTTATGCGTTCGCTGGCAGCGCCAGCCGAATCACAATCAGGTTGTCCTGAGCCTTTGGTCATTGCATGTGCGTCAGCAACTCCTGGAAAACGACATCGGGCGATCGATTCGCATCGATCTCCCGCAAAACACCACGGTCGCCGTAGTACGCCAGCAATGGCGCCGTCTGCGACCGATACACTTCCAGACGCTTACCGATCGCTTCGGGGCGATCGTCTGAGCGCTGGGTCAAGTCACCACCGCACTGATCACAGACCCCGTCCTTCGACGTGGGCTTGTGCTCGATGTGCCAGATGGCACCACACTTCGAGCAAGTGCGACGACCCGTCAGACGTCCCATCAGGACTTCTTCCGGAACGGCGAAGGAGATCACATGCGTCAGGGCGTTCTCACCAGACAGGTTCGTGTCCAGTGCTTCGGCCTGCGGGAGTGTACGGGGGAAGCCATCCAGGATCCAGCCAGCAGACCCGCCAAGTCCCTCGGGGCGCTCGATCTTGCCCTTGACCATGTCGATGATCAGCTGATCCGGCACCAGCTTACCGGCGTCCATGTAGGTCTTGGCCTCGGCTCCGAGCGCGCTGCCAGACGCAACCTGCTCGCGGAGCAGATCGCCCGTCGAGATGTGCGTCAGGCCCGATTCCGCTTCTCCCGTCCCGTGCTGGGCGACACGCTTTGCCTGGGTACCCTTGCCAGCGCCGGGGGCGCCGAGGAATACACATCGAGCTGTCAGGGAGGAGTTCATGGGGTCGGGAGCGGTGAGATATTGCGGGGAACAGTATTGTCGGGAACAGTATTGTCGGGAATCGGATTACGTTCAGATCTAGGTCGACCGTCGGCCCCAGCCGCTGGTCGCGCTTGCGGACTGGCCCGAGCCACCACCGCCATCACCCTCGGTCATGGCGCCCTCGTAGTTGCGCATGACGAGCAGGCCGTTGATCTTCTCGACCATGTCGAGTGCCACGCCCACGACGATCAGGATCGACGTGCCAGACATGAAGTAGATCAGGACCATGCTGGTCGAGTTACCGGAGCTGATCAGCGACGGCATGACCGCGATCACGGTCAGGAAGGTCGCGCCGGCGAGGGTGATGCGAACCATCGTCTGCTCAAGGAACAGCGCCGTCGGCTTGCCCGGGCGGATGCCGGGGATGAACGAGCCACCCTCCTGCAGGTTCTTGGCGATCTCGTTCGGCTGGAACATCATCGACGTCCAGAAGAACGCGAAGAAGTAGACCATCGCGCCGAACGAAACGACATACCAGAAGCCGTTCTGCGCGCCGAAGGACTGTTCGAGGAAGGTCACGCCGAACGCCGTGCCGAGCATGGCGGGGATCATCAGCAGGGCCGAACCGAAGATGATCGGCATGACGCCCGCGTGGTTGACCTTGAAGGGGAGGTAGGTCTTCTGACCACCGTAGACCTGACGGCCACGTGCCTGCTTGGCTTGCTGGATCGGGATACGGCGCTGTGCCTTCGTCATGAAGACGACGGCGACAACCGTGACGGCCCAGGCCCCCATGAACATCAGCAAACTCTGCCAGGCGGCCGTGTCCATGCCCCTAGTCACGTAGCCGCTCAGGGCCGGCGACAGGTTGGAGATGATGCCCGCCATGATGATCAGCGAGATGCCGTTGCCGATGCCATTCTCGGTGATCTGCTCACCGATCCACATGATGAACATCGTGCCGGCGGTCAAGGAGACCATGACGACGATCGTGTAGAGGCCGAACCACTGATTGACACCGAGGTGTAGCAGGTTTGCGCCCGATTCACCGCTCAGCGAACCGCCGATGACGAACCACGACTGCACGAGGCAGATCAGCACGGTCGCCAGGCGAGTGTATTGGTTGATCTTGCGTTGGCCGCTGGCGCCTTCCTTGGCGATCTTCTCGAGCGTTGGCACCGCCTTCGTCAACAGACTGAAGATGATGCTTGCCGAGATGTATGGCATCACGCCCAAGGAGAACAGCGTCGCGCTTTGCAGCGAGCCACCGGTCAGCACGTTCATCATGCCGAACAAGCGGCCGACGCCATCGGTACTGCCGAGGCCTTCGAAAATCTTGTCCGCGTTGACGCCAGGCAGCGGGATGTAGAACCCGATGCGGTAGATCAACAGCAGTCCCAGCGTGATCAGGATCTTGTTCCTGATCTCGGGCACCTTGAAAAGGTTAGCGATGGACACGTTCATGCTGGGTTTCGCGTTCTCGAGCAGTTGAGGTCAAGAGGCAGAATCACGTCGTGATGCAGTAGGCCGGCGAGGAATAGGACGAACCTTGCGGTTCTCCTAGGAATCCGCACCTTCTGATGCTCCAGCAGCGAACTTGGCCTTGCCATTGCCGCGCCGAATGCGAGCCTTGCCAGGCGTGCGCTTGCTGCCATCCTTGGCGATGAACTTGGGACGCATGACGCGCTTCTCGATGATCTCAATGGTGCCACCGGCACCTTCGATCTTCTTGCGAGCCGTGCCAGTGATCGAGTCAACCCGAACCGTCAGAGCCTTGGTGATGGCACCATCGCCGAGGATCTTGAACAACTTCGAGTGCTTGGCTTGCGACGTCAGACCCTTGGCGAGAACCGCCGTGAGGTCAACCGTTGCACCGACATCAAAGGCTTCAAGGTCGCTCACGTTGACTACCGTGTAGACCTTCTGGAAGTTCTTATTGTTGAAGCCACGCTTCGGCAATCGACGGTAGAGCGGCATCTGCCCGCCTTCCCAACCAATACGGCTTGACCAACCCGAGCGCGAACGCGCACCCCCGTGGCCCTTGCCAGCCGTCTTGCCATTGCCCGAACCGGGGCCGCGACCGACGCGCATGCGCGTCGGGAATGCGAGACCTAGAGCTTTTGCTTCGGCGAGATTCATTCGAGTTCTACTCCTCGCAGCTTCACGGTGTCTTCGCGGCTACGCAGCATGTCCAGGGCGACCATCGTGGCCTTGACGACGTTCAGAGCGTTCGTCGAGCCGTAGACCTTGGTCAGAATGTCAGTGATACCGGCGCGCTCGAGAACCTTGCGCACCGCCTTGCCGGCGATGATGCCCGTTCCCGGCGCAGCCGGAATCAGGCGCACGGTCGACGAGCAGAAGGAGCCATCCACGGCGTGCGGGATGGTCGTGCCTTCCCGGACAACGCGCATGATTCGCTTGCGCGCATCCTTGACGGCCTTCTCGATTGCCATCGGCACTTCACGACCTTTGCCGTAGCCGATGCCGACCAGACCATTCCGGTTACCGACGACGGTCAAGGCACTGAAGGAGAAGCGACGACCGCCCTTGACCACCGCAGCGGAGCGGTTGATCGCGACGACGTCATCTTCAACGTCAGCCCCAAGGGCCTCGTTGATCGGGATGAGTGTGTAGTTGTTCTTGGACATTGCCTTTTAGAACTCCAATCCAGCTTCGCGGGCGCCATCGGCAAGAGCCTTGATGCGACCGTGGTATTTGTAGGGGCCGCGATCAAACGCGACCTTCGAGACACCTGCCTTCTTCGCGCGTTCGCCGAGCAGTGTGCCCACCTTCTTCGCGATGTCGGTCTTGTTCAGCTTGCCGCCAGAATCACTGTTCGAGGCACTCTTGATGTCCTTCTCCAGCGACGAAGCCGCAACGAGCGTCTTGCCTTGGAGATCATCAATGAGCTGCACCGAGATGTTGGTCAAGCTGCGGCAAACAGACAGGCGTGGCCGGTCCGACACGTTGCGCAAACGCTTGCGCAGCGAGAGCGCCTTACCCCGGCGAGCCTTGTGCGTTTTCTTAGTGGAAGTCATTATTGCTATCCCGGGTTACTAGCCAGCAGATCCGAAGGCCTTACCAGCCTTGCGCTTGATCACTTCGCCTTCGTATTTGATGCCCTTGCCCTTGTACGGCTCCGGCTTGCGCAGCTTGCGAATCTCAGCTGCGACCTGGCCAACCTGCTGGTTGTCGGTGCCAGAGATCACGATCGACGTCAGTGTTGGGCACTCGACAGTTACCGTGTCCGGGATCTCGAACTTCTTGGGCATGTTGAAGCCAATCTTGAGGATCAGCGTCTTGCCCTTGAGGTCGGCTTCGAAGCCAACACCGTTGACCTCGAGCTTCTTGACGTAGCCCGCAGTCACACCGGTGATCGCGTTATCCACCAACGAGCGCATCGTGCCGCGCATCGCGTGAGCAAAGCGGGACTCTTCAACGACGTCGACCTTCACCTGGCCGTCATCCACGGCAAGCTTGATCTCCGGGCGAACGGGTAGCGTGCGCTCCCCCTTCGGACCCTTGATGGAGACCGAGTCGGCGGCGACGTTGATCGTCACTCCGCTCGGCACATCGATGGGTTGTTTGCCAATTCTGGACATTGGATATCTCCGTTAATTCAGTCGTGCTAGTCAGTCGTGCTAGTCAATCGTGCAGAGCACTTCGCCACCGACCTTGCGCTGGCGACACTCACGGTCGGACAGCACACCTTGGTTGGTGGACACCACGGCGATACCAAGGCCCCCGCGGACCTTTGGCAGTTCGGCACACGAGCGGTAGCGGCGGCAACCCGGCTTGCTAAACCGGGCCAGCGACGTAATCACGCGCTCACCCTCGGGTCCGAAGCGGAACTCAATACTCACCGCAGAGCGAGGGCCGGTAGCGGCAACCTCGTAGCGGTCAATAAAGCCCTCGCGCTTCATGGTGTCCAATATGGCCACCTTGAGACGACTACCTGGCACGACGCAGTTGTTGGCACCGCTCATCAGAGCGTTGCGCATACGCGTCAGCATGTCAGCGATCGGATCGGTCATCATGGCTGTAAATCTCCTACCACGAGGCCTTCCGCACTCCAGGGATCTCTCCCAGCAGCGCGAGTGAACGGAAACAACAACGGCAAATGCCAAACTTGCGGTAGTACGCCCGGGGGCGTCCGCAGAGCTGGCAGCGGTTGTATTGCCGAGTTGAGAACTTCGGCTTTCGCTGCTGCTTTACCTTCAAGCACTTCTTGGCCATATCAGTATGCGTTCGGTTGGTTCAGGGTGTTTGCCACTAGTTCTTGTCCGACTCTTTCTGGAAGGGCATTCCGAGCTGCGTCAGCAGCGCGAAGCCTTCCTTGTCGGTAGAGGCGTCGGTGACAAACGTGATGTCCATGCCTTGCACGAACTCGACCTTGTCGAGCTGGATCTCCGGAAAGACACTCTGCTCGGAAAGGCCCATGGAATAGTTGCCGTGGCCGTCGAACTTCTTCGGCAAGCCTCGAAAGTCACGGATGCGAGGGATGGCGAGGGTGACCAAGCGATCAAGGAACTCCCACATGCGCGAGCCGCGGAGAGTCACCGCAACGCCGACGGCGTAGCCGATGCGCAGGCGGAAGCCTGACACGGCGACGCGTGCCTTGCGGATCAGGGGCTTCTGGCCAGTGATGGCCGTCAGGTCCTTGACCGCTGCGTCCATGCGGTTCTTGTTTTCGACTGCCTCACCAACGCCCATGTTGATGACGATCTTTTGCAGACGCGGCACCATCATTTGGTTGGGGTAGTCAAACTCCGAGCGCAGCGCCGCGATAACTTTCTCGCGGTAGAGCTGCTGACGACGCGGCACGGTGCTCGCTTCGCCTTCGGGTGCTTCAGTAGTGGTAGTCATGGGTTGCCTGGCCTTCAGTTCTGATTAAGTCGAGTTAGTCGAACTTGGTTCCACAGCTGACGCCGACGCGTATTTTCTTGCCGTCGACGACTTCAGTCTTGGTGCGCGTGCCCTTGCCCAGCTTCTCGCTGAACAACAACACATTGCTTACATCGATCGGGTGCTCCATTTGGATCCGACCGCCCTTGGGATTCTGCTGCGATGGCTTCTGGTGCTTCCAGCGCATGTTGACGCCTTCGATCACAACACGGCGTTCTATGCCGTCGACCTTCATCACTTCGTGAGCCACGCCGGACTTGTACTGCCCGGTGATGACGACAACCTTGTCGCCCTTCTTAACGTGCAGCGTCTTGCGCTTCGGCTTCGGCTTGTTGTCAAGCATCAGACGACCTCCTCTGCGAGCGAGACGATCTTCATGAAGTTGCGATCGCGTAGTTCACGCGCCACCGCACCGAAGATGCGCGTCCCGCGCGGGTTGTTGTCTTTATCGATCACGACCAACGCATTGCGGTCGAACTTGATGTAGGAACCATCGGCGCGACGGACCGCGTAGGCCGTGCGCACGATCACGCCCTTGACCACTTCGTGCTCTTTCACTTCACCGGCTGGCAGCGCCTTCTTGATGACGGCGACGATCACGTCACCGACCGATGCAAAGCGTCGCTTGCTGCCGCCGAGGACCTTGAGACACATCGCGCGCTTGGCGCCAGTGTTGTCGGCCACGTCGAGCATGGACATTTCTTGGATCATTGGATGTTCCTGACCTTATGGGAGGGGATCAGTATGCGTTGAATGCTGTGGTGCAGTGGAGGGCAGCAGCCCGCGTTAGGCGGTCGACTTCTGCACGATACGGAGCAGACGCCAACGCTTGAGCTTGCTCAGCGGACGGGTCTGCGTGAGTTCCACGATGTCACCAACATTGGCTTCACCCTGGTCGTCGTGCGCATAGAGCTTCGTGCGCTTCGACACGAACTTCTCGTAGAGCGGGTGACGAACCTTGCGGTTGACCTGCACGATGATGGTCTTGTCCATCTTGGTGGACATGACCATGCCGAGCATCAACTTGCGGACGCCACGCTCGCCGGCAGGGGATTTATCAGCCGAGGATTGATCGGAAGGGGTTGTCATCAGTTCTGCTCTCCGGCTTGCTGGTTCGTGCGATCGCTGATCACGGTAAGGATGCGCGCAATCGTGCGACGAATGGTGCCGGCGCGTGCCGAGCTCGGGCCTTCATTCGAACTGCGCAAACGCACCTCGAACTGTTCCTTGCGGAGGTCGTCCAGCGTCACTTTCAGCTCAGCTGTGTCCTGCCCGCGAATCTCATCCATGGCCTTATTCATCGTGATTTCCAGTGTGACTTAGCCAAGTCGTTAGTTGTGACGCCGGCGGACCAAGCGGACCTTGACCGGCAACTTGTGAGCGACGCGGTTGAAGGCGAGTTTTGCGACTTCCTCCGTAACCCCATCGAGCTCGAAAAGGATGGTTCCGGGCTTCACGACCGCGGCCCAGTAATCGACATCGCCCTTACCCGAACCCTGACGGGTTTCGGCCGGCTTCTTACTGACCGACTTGTGCGGAAAGATGCGGATGAAGACTTTGCCTTCGGGCGCGTTACGACCACAGGCGATACGACTTGCCTCGATCACGCGAGCAGATACCCAGCCTGGCTCAAGCGACATCAGCCCGTACTCGCCATACGCGACCACATTGCCACGCGTGGCTTCGCCGCGGATGCGTCCGCGCATCTGCTTGCGCCACTTGGTCCTCTTTGGCATCAACATTGGTTAGGGCTCCGTATGCTTGGTTAGCTGGTGGTTATCGTGTGCTGGCCTAGCTCGGCGCTAAGCGGTCGGGCGCTCGGGAGCGCCAGTACGGACCGGCAACAAGCCGTTGGTGGTTTCGCCGGGCCCGTATTCGCCCTTGAAGATCCACACCTTGCAGCCGAGCACGCCCGACTTGGTCTTGGCCAATGCAAAGCCGTAGTCGATCTGCGCGCGCAGCGTGCTGCACGGCACTCGGCCCTTGCGGAAGTTTCCGACGCGCGACATTTCGGCGCCTTGCAGACGACCTGCAACGCGGATCTTGATGCCCTTGGCACCGGCGGCCATCGACGCCTCGGCGACCTTCTTGAGGGCGCGACGGTAGTTGATGCGCTTGCCGAGCTGCTCCGCGACCGCTTCGGCCACGAGGTTCGCTTCGAGTTCCGGGCGATGGATCTCCATGATCTTCATTCGCACGGGCTTGCTGGTCAGCTTCTCGAGCGCCTGGCGGAACTCGTCCACCTTGGTGCCCTTCTTGCCGATCATGACACCCGGACGTGCAGTGTGCACGAACACGGTGATCAGTTCGCCAGCGCGCTCGATCTCCACCTTCGGGATCGCAGCGAACTGCCATTCCTTCTTGATGAAGCTGCGGATGCGGTGGTCTTCGATCAAGTTCTGGGCGAAGTCACGCTTGGTCGCGTACCAACGCGAGCGCCACTGTTCGGTGATCGCGATGCGGAAGCCGGTTGGATGTACTTTTTGACCCATGGTTATTCCTTGCCTTCGCTTTCAACGCCTTCGCTTTCAACGCCTTCGCTTTCAACGCTAGCTGTCTCGACAACCTCCGCAGCACCTGCATCAGAACCGTCATCGGCACGCATGTCGGTGGCTTCCGGATCGGCCACGTGAACGTGGATGTGGCAGGTACGACGCCTGAATGGCATCGCGCGACCCTGCGGGCCTGGACGCATGCGCTTGCCGCCGGGGAGCGGCGGACCGTCTTGCGCGAAGATCTGCGAGATGACCAACCGGTTCGGACGAACCGTCGGGTTTTGCAGGGCGTTGGCAACGGCCGACGCCAAGACCTTGTAGATCGCTTTGCCGGCGCGGTGCCGGTCGTGACGCAACTGGTCGAGCGCTTCGTTGGCAGTGCAGCCACGAAGCAGGGCAATGATACGGCGGGCCTTGTTGACCCCCATACGTGCACGGCGGTGCACTGCTCGAGTTTCGAAGCTCATCGGTCTCTCTTCTGGTGGCCACGGAAAGTCCGCGTCGGCGCGAACTCACCTAGACGATGGCCAACCATGTCCTCGGTCACATAGACCTTGAGGAATGCACGGCCGTTGTGAACGTTGAACGTGTGTCCAACGAACTCAGGCAGGATCACGCTGGCGCGCGACCACGTTTGGATTGGGGTCTTGGTGCCCTGCTCGTTCTGACTACCCACCTTCTTGATCAGGCTGGGGTGAACGAACGGGCCTTTTTTGGTACTGCGGCTCATATCGAAGTCCTAGCGGTTAGCTACCACTGCCCACGGCGACGTGCTTGCCCGGCGTGCGACGACGCAAGATGTATTGATTACTGCGAGCCTTGCCACTGCGGGTGCGTCCGCCCTTGGCCAGCTTGCCCGTAGGCGAAACGGGGTGACGACCACCACCGGTTCGACCTTCACCACCACCCATCGGGTGGGCAACGGGGTTCATCGACGTGCCGCGGTTGTGCGGGCGACGCCCCATGTGACGCTTGCGACCGGCCTTGCCGACGCGAACGTTTTGCCAGTCACTGTTGCCGATCTCGCCAATCGTGGCGCGGCACGACATCGGAACCTTGCGGGTTTCACCCGACGGCATGACGATCGTGGCGTGTTTGCCATCGCGCGCCAGTAGCGTGCAGGAGTTGCCGGCCGAGCGAGCGAACTGTCCGCCCCTGCCGGGCTGCAACTCGACGCAGTGGATCGACAGGCCGAGCGGGATCGTCCCGAGTGGCATGCAGTTGCCAACTTCGGGCTCGCACTTCTCACCCGACATGACCTGGTCGTCGACCTTCATGCCCTTGGGGGCCAGGATGTAGCGCTTCTCGCCGTCGGCGTAGAAGATCAACGCGATGTCTGCCGTGCGGTTGGGATCGTACTCAAGCGTCTTGACGACACCCGGCACACCATCCTTGTCGCGACGGAAGTCGACCTTGCGGTACATCTTCTTGGCACCACCACCACGGAACCGGCTCGTGATATGGCCGTGCGCGTTGCGACCTGCCCGCTTCGGCAACCGCTCAGTCAGCGACTTCTCAGGGCGTGCGCCCTTGGTCAGGTGACTGAAGTCGAGCACGGACGAGTTGCGTCGACCGGCTGATGTTGGTTTGTAAACTTTGACTGGCATCGTTTCGGATCCTCAGTTGATTCGCTTCTCGTTCGACTTGGGCGTGTTCGGCTTAGCCGACGTCGATGGTGTCGCCATCCTTGAGCTTGACGAGGGCCTTCTTCCAAGCCGGAATGTGTCCCGGACGACCAAAGACGCGGCGGCGCTTGGCGGGCACCGACACCACGTTGACGGAAAGAACTTGGACCGAGAACAGCGTCTCGACGGCCTTCTTCACTTCAACCTTGTTCGCCGAGTCGGCGACTTCGAACGTAAAGCAGTTGCCATTCTCCTGCAGGCCAGCGGACTTCTCAGTCACGACTGCTCGCCGGATGACATCGTAGAATTGGGCTGCGTTGACCATGATTTAGGACTCCCCGCCAGTGGCAGCAGCTTTCCCTTTCCCAGCAGCTTTCCCTTTCTTGGCCGGGGCGCGCTTGGACG
>JAPYTD010000013.1:25447-34916 GCA_029936315.1 Planctomycetota bacterium
GCTTGGACGGGGAGGGCTTGGACGGGGCGGGCTCAGACGGGGAGGGCTCGGACTTTGCAAACTTCTTCTCGAGCAACTCGTAAGCCGTCGGGGTCAGCACCAAGTAGCGGCGCAGCAACACCTGACGGGCGTTGAGGTCATCGAGGCGCGCCACGTCGATCAGCGGCACGTTGCGTAGCGACTTGTAGAGCGTCTTGTCAGCACCATCGGTGACGACGGTGACACTGATACCCATGTCGAGCTGCGCCAGGATCGCGACGGCCGACTTGGTGCTCGGCGCATCCGTGGGCCAACCGTCAGCAATGGCGACTTCGCCATCGCGGAACTTGGTGAAGATCGCGTTTCGAAGCGCAACGCGGCGAGCCTTCTTCGGCATCGCGTAGCTGTGGTCGCGCGGCTGCGGCGGATGGATACGGCCACCACCACGCCAGATCGGCGACTTGGTCGTGCCCATGCGAGCCCGACCAGTGTGCTTCTGCGGGTAGAGCTTATGGTTGCCACCACGCACTTGGGACCGCGTCTTGGCGCGCACGGTGCCTTGACGTTGGTTGGCCTCATACATGACGACGGCGTCTTTGAGCGTGCGCCCAAGAACCTTCGTGCCGAAGGCGCCGGCATCGACTTCCTGCGTCGCGACCGATCCGCCCTTGAATACTTTGACCTCAACCATGATTCGTTTGCTCCAGCTGCTTCTGAGTCGAGCGGCGCTCAGCAGGCCTTGATGCGGATGTCTACGCCAGCAGGCATGTTCAACTTGCTCAGTGCGTCGACCGTCTTGGTCGTCGGCTCCGAGATGTAGATCAAGCGCTTGTGGGTGCGTATTTCGAACTGCTCGCGGCTCTTCTTGTCCACGTGCGGCGAGCGCAGGACCGTGTAGCGCTCAATGCGGGTCGGCAACGGGACCGGGCCAGAGACACGGGCACCCGTGCGCTTGCTCGTCTCGACGATGTCGAGTGATGCCTGATCGAGGGCCTCGTGATCGTAGGCCTCCATCCGGATTTGGATTCGCTCTTGCATGACAGTCGGGACGGACGAACTCACTGAGAACGTCTCAGGTAAGGGTCCGGTAAGGGGTTAAGGCAGTGTTTGCAGGAATGAAAGCAGCGAAGATTGGGGTAATCTCGCCGGCCTCAGCTGCTTGGAAGTCGCTGTGCGGCAAGGGGTTACACTGTTAAGTGTGCTCCCTGGGGCACAGGCGGGGAGACAGAGTAGCGATCTGCCCAGGGGCGGTCAACATTGGCTACCCACTTATTTGTCAGCGGCAGCCACCCGATCACGGCACCTCGGCGAAGCCGTCGGGGCGCATGACGACCTGCCCGAGACCCTTCGTAACCGAACGCAACCTCGTGACATAGCCGATCATCCGCGAAAGCGGGGCGCGGCCGAGCAGGCGGGCACCGGTGCGGCCCGCGGTCAGGTTGCCGACCTCGCCACCGCGCGAGCCAAGGTCCGCCAAGACAGCCGCCGAAGTCGTCGCCGGCGTCAGCACTTCAAACGACACCCATGGCTCGAGTTCGATCAGGCCAGCTGCCGCCACAGCGTTCTCGAAGGCCTTACTGGCCGCCTGCTCAATGAGGGCCTCGGCATCGGAATCGTTCGTCGCCAACTGCAAACGGATTACGGCGCCGTGCAACGGACCAACCCGAAGCCCGGACACCAGCCGATTGCGCAGCTCGGCCTCGGCAACCGCCACGACAGGACCGACCGCGTCGATAACGATCGTGGCGGCCTCACCGCCGTCTACCGGCTCGATCGCCAACTCGCAGCGCGCTGCCCGCTCCACGCCACCGATCATGGCCCGCACTTCGGCAACGCCGGTTGCGGCTTTGCGAATGCTCTCGCGGCGATCGACCCACGGCTTCGACACCCGGAAGTCGACCCGAGCTCGGGAACGCACGGACTCCGCCACGACCTCGAGGTGCAACTCCCCCATGCCGCGCACGACGATGCGGTCGTGTTCACGTGAAACTCGCAGGGTCGGGTCATCGATGGCATGCTCGTGCACCGCGGCGAACACGCTACTGCTGTGCTCGGCGACATCGGGCTCAAATGTCACCGCCAGGACTGGGGCTGGGAACTTCGGGGACGGCAGCACAACCGCGTCCGCGGGGTCACAGATGGTGTCGCCGGTTCGCCAACCGAGATCCCCGGGCACCACAACGATCTCGCCGGGGCCGGCACTGGCGACCACATCATGGCGATCGGCGCGCATCGCCCACAACTCCGGCACGACCACACCAGTGGTCGCAGGCTTGTTGCCGCGCACCACGAACGCACCGGCGATGATGCGGCCGCGCACGATCCGCAAGTAGTTCCAGACCTCGTCGAGATGCTGGACCTTGAACACTAACCCGCAGAACGGCGCGCACGCGTCGCCGGCTCCTTTGCTCGACCAGAGGCCTCGTGCCGGCAAGTCGGCAACCCCAGGCAGGAATGCAACGACGGCGTCAAGCAGCCAATCCACGCCACGGTTGTAGAGCGCCGCGCCACTCAATACGGGCACAAGCTCGCCCGCCAAGAAGGCACCTCGCAAGGCCGCACGCAAGCGGTCGACAGACAACGAGTCGCCTGCGACGACCGCAGCCATGACTTCAGGATCGTGATCGGCCGCGACTTCTACGAGGCGCTCGTGCGCTGCCACCAGCATCGCCTGCAGAGCCGGCACCTGCTCCGCATCAGGACGACCTTCAAACCACTGCACGGCCCCCGTCAACGCATCGCCCAAGCCGGCAAACTGGCCTTCCAGGTCCATCAGCGGCAAGACGAGCGCGACCGGCGTGCACTCGAGTTGCTCGCGCACTTCGTCAAGGACCGCGTCGAACGCGGCGCCCCGCCGGTCGAACTTGTTGACGAACACCAGGCGCGGCACGCCGGCATCTACCGTTTGGCGCCACACCGCTCGAGTCTGCGACTCCACGCCACGCACAGCATCGACGAGCACAACCACGCCATCGATGACGCGAAGGCAACGCTCGACCTCGGCCACAAAATCAACGTGCCCCGGCGTGTCAACGACCTGCAGAGCATAGTCACCCCACGCAACGCGACTGGCGGCCGCAGTGATGGAGATGCCGCGCGCACGTTCCGCGGGCATGAAGTCCATCGTGGCCGTGCCGTCGTCGACACTGCCAACCCACGACTGGGCTCCGGTATCGAACAGGATGCGCTCCGTTAGCGTGGTCTTCCCTGCATCGATGTGAGCGACGATGCCGAACGTGCGCAACCGATCCATGGGCTACGAGACGTTAGGAGTTCGCGGCGCAAATCGCCACAGCCTTAGTCTGCGACCAGCTCCAAGCCGCAGTTCTGCAACGCGGAACTAGGTGCCGATCGGCCGTGGCTGGGCGCCGGCGGTGATGCCACGCATCTGCATCTTCAGGTCGTCGGGATTATCCGACGCGGCCAAGGCATCTTCTAGGCTGATGTTGCCGGCCTGGAAGAGCCGGATCAGCGACTGATTGAAGGTCATCGTGCCGTAGTAGCCACCTTCGGCGAGAGCCTTCGGCAACATCCGGGTCTGCCCCTGCTCCAGCAGGTCGCGAACGGTCGGCGTGTTGATCATCAACTCGACGGCCGGAACCATCGACGTGCCATCCTTGTTCTGGACCAGACGCAGCGAACAAACGCCGGCGAGGTTGAGCGCCAACTGCATGCGCACGAGTTCGTGCTGGTGCGGCGGGAAGAACGAGATGATGCGCTCAACGGTCTGCACGGCGTTGACGGTGTGCAGGGTCGAGAACACAAGGTGGCCGGTTTCGGCCGCGGAGATCGCCGCCGACACGGTTTCCGCATCGCGCATCTCACCGATCAAAATCACATCTGGAGACTGCCTCAGCGCATGACGCAGTGCCTGCGGGAAGCTGCTGACGTCGGTGCCAATCTCGCGTTGGTTGATGATCGAACGCTTGTCTTCAAAGCGGAACTCAACCGGATCTTCGATCGTCACGATGTGCTTGTTCATCGTGCGGTTGACGTATTCGAGCATCGAAGCCAGCGTCGTCGACTTGCCCGAACCGGCGATGCCGGTGGCCAACACCAAACCGCGCTTCAACGAAGCCAGGCGCTTGAGCGGCTCGATTGGCAGGTTGAGCTCCTTGAACGACGGGATCTCGCTCTTGATGGCGCGGAACACGAGGCCCTGCTCACCACATTGGTGGAACGCATTGCAGCGAAATCGGCCGACACCAGGCAGGGCCACCGCGGTATCGGTCGCGCCGTCCTCGGCAAACTCCCGCTCACCACGCTCGTTCAGCACTTCTTTGACGTAGCTGCGCACGAGCTCGGCAGGCAGCGGTTGGTCGCCAAGAAACCGAATGACGCCAGCGACGCGAACAGCCGGGCAGCCATTGGCCTTCAATACGAGGTCCGATGCGTTCTCCTTCACCATGATGCGAAGTAAGTCACGCAACTTGGGCAGGCGGCTGTCGGGAGAAGTTGGTTGCTGGTTATTCGGGCTCGACAAAGTGGAAGTCCTCAAGCCACTTATCGACAGCTGCGAACGGCTCCCGGAGCCCCACTGCAAGACAGGGTCTCAGCTATCCGTCTGAGCTATCCCGAATCTCCGACAGCACCGACCAGATGGCGCCGCTCAGATCGCGCAAACCTTGACCAGTTACGCTCGAAATCGGCAGCACGGGCAACTGAATCTTGGTAGCCAGCTTCTGCGCACGTTTGCGGCACTCTTCGTCTTCGACCTTGGTGGCCACAACAATGACCGGCCTCTTTGCCAGATCGCCCGAGTACTGGGCGACTTCGTTGCGCAGCATCGCGTAGGCCTTCTCCGGCTCGTCGAGCGGCACGGCGCTGCAATCGACCAGATGTAGCAGCAACCTGGTGCGCTCGATGTGCTTGAGGAACTTGTCGCCGAGTCCCTTGCCGGCGCTGGCTCCTTCGATCAAGCCCGGGATATCAGCGATCACATACGTCGCTTCACCCGGCCCCTGGGCGATGCCGAGCATCGGCTCCAGCGTCGTGAACGGGTAGTCAGCGATCTTCGGACGCGCTTTGGTGACCGTGGATAGCAGCGTCGACTTGCCGGCATTGGGCAACCCGAGCAAACCGACATCGGCGATCATCTTGAGGCTCAGACGAATCTTGCGCTCTTCGCCCGTGCGGCCGGGTTCGGCCTTGCGAGGTGTGCGCACGATGGAGCTCGCGTAGTGAATGTTGCCGCGACCACCAAAGCCACCCCGCACCAACACCCACGGCTCATCAGGTGTGCCGAGATCAACCAACACGTTGCCGCGAGCTGCATCGAGCACTTGCGTGCCGATCGGAACTTCGATGATCAGATCTTCGGCCGCCTTGCCGCTGCAGGCCTTCGGCCCGCCTGGCACGCCGTTGTTGGCACCAAAGACACCACGCCCGGTCAGGTGGTAGAGCGTGTTGACGTGCGTCGTCGGCAACAAGATGACATCGCCGCCATTGCCGCCATCGCCGCCGTCAGGCCCGCCTTTGATGGTGTTCTTGTCGCGCAAGAACGAGATACAGCCGTCGCCGCCTTTGCCTGCGCGCGCGGTCATGACCAATTCGTCGACGAACATCGTGAGTTACGGGAATCGTCGGCAATCTACGCAAAGCGAATCGGGCCAACTGGCCCGCAGAGGACTAATCCTATGGGCACTACGCTCAAGTAGTGGCGGCGACGTCAACATGCACGCGGCCGTTCTTCTGGTAGCGAACCACGCCATCAACAACCGAGAAGAGCGTGTGATCCTTGCCCTTACGAACGTTGCGGCCGGGGTGAAACTTGGTGCCAACCTGACGAACGATGATCGAGCCCGGGTTAACGCGCTCGCCACCGTAGGCCTTGATGCCGCGGTATTGCGGGTTGCTGTCGCGGCCGTTCTGGGTTGAACCCTGTCCCTTCTTATGTGCCATAGCTCAGTCTCTGTGCTCAGTTCTCGTCTTCTATGGGATCGCGAGCGCTAGCCGTTGATCGCCTCGATCTGCACCATCGTGTATTGCGCGCGGAAACCGTTGCGCTTGCGGCTGTTCTTCCGGCGGCGGAAGTGGCCGATGATGACCTTCGGGTCCTTCACGTGGCGCACGACCTTGCCCGTGACGTTAACGCCATCGACAAACGGAGTGCCGACGCGACCAGCCTTGTCGGCGTCGCCACCGACGGCGCAGATCTTGTCGAACGTGAGCGTGTCACCTTCGTTGCTGTCACTGCGCAAGTGAATCTTGATACGGTCGCCGGCGGCGACTTTGTACTGCTGGTTGCGATCGTCGAGAACGGCGTACATTGGGACTACGTTGGGGTTGGAAGGGCGAAGCAGAGTAGCGCTGACCAACCTCGTGTCAATAGTGGCCGGGACTGAGATCCTGGCAGGAGCGGAACTTGCGCCCGCACTGGCGTTTCCAGCGGGGCGAACTAGTCGGGCCAAAGGGCGCAGCCGGCCCAAAAGCCTTCACGCCCAAACCAGAGCATGCCACTGGAATCAGACTTTCACGCCCAGACCGGCCGGGATCGCAACACGAGCCTCCTGGCCATCACCCGTCATGAAGCGGTAGTGCACCACGTCGATCGGGTAGCTGGTTTCGGGCCGGAATACGATCGACTTACCGACCGCATCCTCCAGTTCGAGCACCGAGCGACGCTTGTAGTTGACCAGGTAGTCCGAGACGGGTGGCGCCACGAACACTTGCAGCATGGAGTAGCCCTTCAGGTTGACCAGCGCGCGCGCTTCTCGCAGCACCGACAACGCCTTGGACTGCACCGTGCGCGACCAACCGGCCCCCTTGCAGTGCGGACATTGCATGAACACCGTGCGCTTCAGGCCGGGGCCCACGCGCTGGCGCGTGATCTCCATCATGCCGAACGGCGAAATGCGACCAACCTTGATGCGGGCACGGTCGCCGCGCAGCGCTTCGACGATCTTGCGCTCGACGCTGCGGCGATGCTTCTCGTGCAGCATGTCGATGAAGTCGATGATGATCAGGCCACCGAGATCGCGCAGCCGCAATTGGCGCACGATTTCCGGGATCGACTCGAGATTCGTGCGAAACGCCGTTTCGTCGGAGCTTTGTCCACCGGCCTTGTATTTGCCGGAGTTGACGTCGATCGCGACCAACGCTTCCGCCTGGTCGATAACGATAGACGCGCCATTCGACAGGTTGACCTGCGGTTCGTAGAGCTCCTCAACATCCTTCTCGATGCCAAAGGAGTGGAACAGCGGCGTGGTCACGGAGTGGCGCTTGATGCGATCGGCCATCACCGGCATCAGCTTCTCGGCGAAGTCGCGGATGCGCATGTAGACGTCTTCGCTGTCGACCACGACATCGGCGATGTCGGGTGTGAACTGATCACGCATCGCCTTCAAGACGAGGTCCGACTCTTGGTAGAGCAATGCTGGCGCCCTGGTCACCTTCAAACGCTGCGCAACCATCTCCCAGATCTTCTTGAGGTAGTCGCGGTCGCGCTGCACGTCTTCGAGGCTCTTGTCGATCCCGGCGGTGCGCACGATAAAGCCAATGCCACCGCTGCCGGTTTCGTCGAGTTCCTTGACGATTCGCTTCAAGCGACGGCGCTCGCGGCCATCTTCGATCTTTCGCGAAACGCCGCACTTGGGCAGGCTCGGCATCAACACCAAGCAACGGCCCGGCAGCGACACGTAGGTCGTCAGCGTTGGGCCCTTGCTGCCAATGCCTTCCTTGGTGATCTGCACGACGACTTCCTGCCCCTTCCTGAGCAGCTGGTCGATCGTCGGCCGATTGCCGCGCGGCGCGCGACGATCGTGCATCGTGTTGCTGTCGCGGCCTGAGCCACGGCGTGAACGCTTCTTGCGTCCCGGTTGTTCGCGAGCTTCGGCCGGAGCCGCGTCGCCATCACTGGGGGCGGCATCCGCTGGTGCATCGCCATCAACGCGCTCGGCAGACTTGCGCGAACGGGAACGGCGCGAACGCGAACGCTTGCGACGAGGAGCGGCACCTTCGCCTTGCTCACCAGCATCGCCGTCAGCGGGAGCAGCCTCGACAGCCTCCCCATCGGCGGCATCCCCCGGCGAGGAGCCGGTGCTGGGCGAATCAGACCCGTCGGAACCAGATGGTGCCGCAGCAGCCGGTGCGGTAGCGCCGTCGGGCCGAGCCGTAACCGAAGCGCCGTGGTCGTCATCGTCACTAGCCGCAGACTCATCTTCCGGATCAGCCGCCGCCATCGCCAACGGCCGCTCGGTCAGGCCATCGCCAAAGCCATCGTCATCAGCATCGTCATCAGCATCGTCCTCGGCGGCATCGGCGGCATCGGCGGGATCGGCATCGGCGGGAGAATCGTCACCTGCGGCGTCGGCCTCGTCCGCGTCGGCATCGCCATGCTCGTCTTCGGCATGTTCCTCTTCGGTGTGACTGGCGATCTCGACGCCAACATCCACGTCTTCCACGGCCTCGATCGCAGGCTCCTGGTCCTCATGGACTTCGCTGGGATCAGACGGACTGGGCTCAGACTGGCCCGAACTGGCGGTTTCGTCCCCGGATTCAGGAGCGGCTCCCTCATCGGAAGGACCTTCCGCTGCACCCTTGCTACGACGCGATCCACGCTTGCTAGACTTGCGAGGCGCGGTCGCAGTTGCGTCGCCACTCTCTGCGTCGCCACTCCCTGCGTCGCCACTCCCTGCGTCGCCATCGTCTTCGTCGTCATCCGACAACGCCAACTGCATCGACTCCGGGCCGTCGTCGACATCGACGCGGGCTCGGCCTTCGATCACATCTTCGAGCCGGAACTCGTCGCGTCCGTAAGCAGGCAGCACATCGCTGACGTGCAGGAACCCGTTGACTCGACCTCCAAACGCCACAAATGCCGCCCCGATGGACGGTTCGATGTTGACGACTTTGCCTTTGTAGATGTTACCGAGGTATGCGTCTCGGTTGGCCAACTCGACGTGCAACTCCTGCAGCACGCCATCCTCCACCACGGCGATCCGGCTTTCTTCCGGATCGATGGCGTTGATGAGCATTCTCTTCACGGGGAACCTTTGCTTGATGATCGACACTCTTGGTGGCGACCCCCTGTGTGTTCCGGCACTCGACGAAGATCGTCTGGCGGGTTGCGCTGCTCTCTACGCAGTCGAACCTCACGCCACGGCCTCTGTCACCCCCGGCTGGAAAGCCTTGGGTGGTGTCAGTGGGAACGGCGAACAGGGTGGGAAATGGAAATCCACGCCGAGTCAGCAGGGAAACAGAGCCAACACGTTGGTCTGGCTGCGGATGCAGCCGTCGGTGCCGGGAGTGCGTCTCGAAGACGGGCATGGGGTAGCTCGGATAGCCACGGCGCGCCTCGGGATGAGGCGTGATTCTGTGGCGACGCTTGCTCACGAGAGCAAGCAGCCCAGATGATAGCCTCGGGGGCCGGCCCACTCAATGTTTGTGCCGGCACGGTGGACACTAACTGCCCTGCCATCTGGGGTGGCCCCAAAAGCGGGCATACCGCCGGACCCGCTCAGCTCGCGAACGAGCCGGTCTTGGCTCGAAC
>JAPYTD010000013.1:35016-85278 GCA_029936315.1 Planctomycetota bacterium
CGAACGAGCCGGTCTTGGCTCGAACAAGCTGGTCTTGGCGCGAACGAGCCGGGATCGCCCTGCCCTACTTGCCGAAGATGGCTTCGCGGGTCTGGGCGAGGCTCGAGCGGTGGTCGCGCATGCGTTCTTCGAGCACCTTCTGCATCGACGCCGTCATGTCTTCCGTGCTGCGGATAATGTGCGGCGTGATGAAGACCAGCAAGGTCGAGGTGGTTTCCTGCTTGACGCGATTCTTGAACAGGTAGCCGAGCAGCGGGATATCACCGAGCAACGGTAGCTTGGTGATGGTCTCGCTCTCCGTCTTGCTCTTGAGGCCACCGAGCACGGCGGTTTCGCCACTGCTCAGGAGCACGGTGGTCGACAGGGTGCTCGAGGCAACACGCGGCAAGGCGATCTGGCCAGCGCCCGCGGCCGAGCCACCACCGACTTCGAAGATGTCGAAGCCAGCCGGTGCAATCGCCGAACTGCCGGTGCCGCTCAGCGACGTGCGCTGCGGAATCACTTCCATGATGATCTTGTCGGAGCCCGGCACGATGTGCGGCGTCGCAAGCAGTTGGAAGCCGATGTTGACCGGCGACTCGTCGCCTTCTTCGAGGGCCAGCAGCAGACCACCGGCCTGACCCTGCTCGACACGCGCTTGCGCATACCGAACGGCCTCACCAACGAAGATCGTCGCGGTGTGGTTGTCGAGCGTCGTGATCTGCGGGGCCTGCTCGATTTCGGAGCGCGAGTCGCGCGCCAGCAGACGCAGAGTCGCGGTCACTTGTTGGAAGTTGAGCGCACCGAAGACGACACTTGGGATCGTCGTCGTGGCCGGGAGGTTCTGTAGGTTGGTGCCATCGACGAACGGACCCGCACCCGTTTCGTTGGCGATGATCGAGTCTTCCCAACCACCGACACCGAGGTCGAATGGCAAGCGCGTCGGGATCTGGCCGAGGCCAAGGCTGGCGGACCAACCACTGCCACCGGGAGAGATTCCGATATCGAGCAGATCGTCGTTGGTCGTCGTCACGAAGCGAACGTCGAGTTGCACTTGTGCCGGTTCGATATCCATCATCGCGATGGTGCGCTCGATCGTCTCAACGACGGGCCGCGTATCCTTGATCATCAAGACGTTGGTCTCGCTGATGTACTCCAGCGAGCCGATGTCCGGAGTGATCATGTTGCGCAAGGTGTCGAGCAACGTGAAGCTCGACTCGCCCTTCTGCAACGGCTGCACATTGCGCAGATCCTGGATGTAATCCGACGTGATGATCGGCAGGAACACCGATCTCGGACGCACGTAGCGCAGCGGGATCGTCTTGGTGACGAGATCCTGCTCGATGTTGGCGGCAGGCACCACACGAAGGATGCCGAAGTCTTCCTGCACAACGACGAAACCGAGCGTCTTGACGACAGCGTCGAGAGCATGGCGCCAAGGGACGTTCTTCAGGCGGACAGTGATCGTGCCCTTGACCTCAGGAGCGACCACGATGTTGGCGCCGGAGATCTTCGAGATCGTATCGATCACCTTCTGGATGTCGGTGTTCTCAAACGCGAAGTAGACGCGCGGCGGCTTCTCAACCTTGAGCACGCCACCTTCCCTTTCGGTCACGATGCAGCCAGCCTGCTCAGCGACCAAACTCAGCGCCTGGCGCCAATGAACATCCTGAAGATCGATGGTCACCGGGGCTTCGATATCCGGGTCCATGATGATGTTCGCGCCGGTCTTGCGCCGGATGCTCTGCACGACATCGCGCAGCTCTCGATCCTTGAGCCGCAGCGTCAACCGACTGTCGAGGGCGCCCTCCGCTTGCGAACTAACGCCTTCCTGAGCTTCTTGCCCTGCCTCTTGCGCCGGTAGCGCAGCCAAAGCAAACGTGCTCAGAACAAAACCAATCACCGTCTTGAATGCCTGCATCGTCGATCCTTCCTAACCCCGTCATGGGGTTCCCTTTGATTCACCGTTTGGCTGCACCCAACAGGGTGTGACCAGATGTGTTCCCTACATCGAGCCGCTGACACCGGCGGCTTGAGCAAACCCTAGCCGCCCACCAGATCACATCGTGCGCACGAGGGTCAGCCCACGGAACACGAACCAGACCTGCTCTTCTTCGACTTGCTTGACCAGCAAGTCGTCTGCAATGTAGTCACCTTCTTCGAAGACTTCGCCGTTCAACAGCATGCCGGACCTGCCGGTGCCACCATTGACGACAACGCCCTGAATGTTGAGGTCGAGCCGCTTGAAGTCGAGCGCCGTGCTCGCCTTGTGGTGCAACGACTTCGCGTCCACGGCGAGACCGTAGCGCGGATCCGCGGCCGGCACGGCCAGGCGCTCTTGCAAACTCTCGTAACGTTGACGCGCCTGTTCAAGTTGGCCGCTGTTGCAGTCATCCGTCATCAGCGCAATCAGGTCTTGGATCGCGTCCTTCGACAGGTACGGATCGGCGGGTTTCGACTGCGGGGTGATCATCCGCTGCTGCAGTTGTTTGATCGGGGCCACGACTTCCTGCGCCCAACGCAACCGGTACGGTCGGTAAACGATGAAGGCAGCATCCTTGTCGAGGTTTGCCAACAACACGGTGAGCTTTGACTTGAACAGCTTCTCGATGGCGTATTGCTCCATCAACGGGGTGCCTTCGGCGCGGCACTTCTCGAGCATCTTGTTCAGATCGGCGACCGCACCGATGTCCTTCTCCAAGACGTCGCGCTGGTCGGCATTGGACGGATCGCTGCCACCGGCCAGACCGTTCTCACGCGGGTCGACGAAGATGTCGCGTCGACCCTGGACGCCGGGGTGCTCGTAGTGAGTAAGCCGGATTTCCTGCATGCGCTTCCAGATCTCTTCTCGCAACTCGGCCATGCGATCCTCGTACCCCGGGATCGTGACCTCCTGGCCGGCAGCCGCCTTGTTGTACTTGTAGGTCTGCATCGTCAGCTTGATCGAATGCACGACCTCGCCATCGATGGTCTTCACGTCGCCGGTGGTCCGAGGCTTCTTGATGCTGAAGTCCGTGATGCTCACAAACCGCTCGAAGTTCTCGATCAGGTTCATGAACTTCAGGCCCTGCCACAGCGTGGCAGTCATGTCGAACGTATAGCTGATCGGCGCGAAGCGACCCTTGGCGTTGCCGCGGGATCCCTTGGCTTGCTGCAGGCCCGTGCTCTTGATGCCAGACTCACGCTCAAAGCGCTGCAGCATGCGCACGAAGTCGATGAGTTCCTTGTCATCAGGAAGGATCTTGACGTACTCGCCGAGGTTCTCACGAAGGATGATGACTTCCGTCTCAACCTTGCGGGTCTGCTTGATCTTCGCATCGGCGGCAAGAACGGCATTCGCCTTCTCAGCGATCTTGATTTCGACTTCGTCAATCAACCCATGGGTGTAGTAGACGCCGCCGCCTGCAAGCATGCAGACGCCGAGCGACACGCCACCCATGGTCATCAGCAACTTCTTTTGGGTCCAGCTGGCCATTGTGTGTGTCCTCTACTTCTTCTTGGCCTTCTTGGCGAATGGCACAAACTGCAGTTCCATCGGGAACGTCAGGTATGCCGTGGGGATACGCTCTGGATCGTTCTTCTGCCTGAAGGACGGGTCCGATTTCTTGCTGAGTTCCTTGGCAAACGGCGCTGCCTCAAGGTCCTCGTGGAAGTTCGCCATCAGCGACTTGTCGTCACCTTGCACGTTGCTTGGCAACTTGACCGTCACGCCCTTCTTGGGGTCGCCCTTGACGGTGATGCTGTCAAACCAGGCCAGGTGTCGATCGGTCGCACCGTTGTTGTTGACGACGTCGATCAGGTCATCAAGAAACTGCGACCAGACGCGGCGTGACTTGCCGATCTTCTGGATGGTCTGCACGCGCAGGGCGTAGTCCTTCCGGTTGGCTTCAAGATCGGTGTAGTATTTGACACCGGCGGCTCGACTGTCCAGTTTGGCCGTGACCTTCTGCAGCGCCTGCTCGGAGGCAGCCAGGTTGCCAAAGTAAACCAGGCCAAACCAACCGACCGCAGCACTGATGATCAGAGCTGCGCCGAAGGCAGCGGCCAAGACACGAGCCGGCAGACGATTGCCGCGGCGCAAGTCAGCAGGCAGGAGATTGATGCGAATCATGTCTCAGTACTCCTAGTTAGCAGCAGCAAGCCCAACCGCGACAGCGAGCTGGGGAGAGAGTTGGTTGAGGGCCTCAACGTCGACGTTGTCCGCCTTGACCATCAGCCCTTCGATGGGGTTCCAGGTCTTGGTGCGCTTCTCGAAGATCTTCTCGAAGCTCTCTTCCAGCATCGGCAGCAACGAGGTGCCACCGGTCAGCCAGACCTCCTGCACTTCGCCGTCGAACTGGTTCTCGAAGAAGTCAAACGACAGGTTCACTTCGTTGCCGAGGTCTTCGAGCGTTTGCCCAATGGCCTCCTGCATGACGCCGAGGTCATCACCTGGGTCGCGCTTGAGGTCTTCAGCCTTGGATGGGTCAATACCGAGGCGACGAGCGATTGCATTGGTCAGGTCCTGACCACCGATCGGCACTTCGCGGGCGAAGCAACTGATGTTGTCGCGCAGAATGTTGATGCTGGTCTTGGTCGCACCAATGTCGACGAGGGCGACGGTGCGACCTGTTTCCTGGACACCAGGATTGATCGAATCGCCAAGTTCCCAGGCGTTGCCGAGTGCGAATCCGTCAACACCAACGGAGACCGGCTGCAAGCCAAGTTCGGTCAGCATGCGACTATGGTCTTGCACGACAGCCCTCTTGGCAGCGACGAGCAAGACCTTCATCTCCTTGATGGCAAGGTCGTCACTGTCCATCTCAAGGCGCTGCGCACCAAGCTCGACGTCTTCGACGTCAAACGGGATGTATTTGCCCGCCTCAAGACGAACTGCCTGCAGCAGCTTGTCGTCGTTCATCTCCGGCATCGTGATGAATCGGAACACGACGTTCTTGCCACTCACTGCCGTAGCAACTCGCTTGGTGCGAAACTTGGCAGCCGCCATGAGTTCCGCAATCGCGTCTTGGCGCGAGGACTCATGATGCACATCGATCTGCGCATAACCGGTGATGACGTGATCGTATTTCTCGCGAGTCAACTCGACGGCTTTGATGCAACTACTACCAATATCAAGTCCGACGATGCTCTTGCGCTGCTTCAGCATGAACGCTCCTTGTGGTGGGACGACTACCCACTCTTTTGGTGGGACTACCCACTCTTTTGGTGGGACGGAGGCCCCACTCGTCAGCCCTATCGGCCGGTCGGCTGTCCAGTATTGAGCCCGACGGCAACGCAATCTCAGCTGCAGACGGACGTTGGCGCGACTCAGTGCTCTAGGAGGCGCCAACAACCAATGCCATCGGCGCGCCGGCTCAGGTCAGGCCAGGCGCCGCAAGATTTGCGCCGGCAGCGTTGTCGCTGACTACGGATACCCCCGCCGGCCCGCTACTCTTCGCCGAAGTTGGCGCCGATCAACTCCGCAAGAGCGCGCAGCATCGCGTCCGCATCCGGCCCTCTGGCCTCGAGTTCGAGCTCCACGCCCTTCTCGGCAGCGAGCATCATCATGCCCATGATCGACTTGCCATCGACGCGCTCGTCGTTGTCCGTGCGGCCAACCTGCAACGCGCTGGCGTAGGCGTTGGCGGTCTGCACGAACAAATGGGCCGGACGCGCATGCAAGCCGTGACGGTTGCTGAGGGTCAGCCGGGAAGTGCGCGGTTCTTCACTGGTGTTGCCGGTTTCGCTCACGAGGACTACTCCTTGCCACTCAGTTCCAACAGCAGATCGCGGATCGCATCATCCCCCCCAGCATCGAGCAAGAACCTGCGGAAGTCCGAGTTTCGCGCCAGACCCGCGATCCAACGCAGGCATTGCAAGTGGGCCTCAGGCTCATTGCTCGGCGAAACGAGCAGAAACAGCACGTGCACCGGACGGCCGTCGATCGCCTGCCATTCGAGGCCGGCGTGGCTGCGAGCAAGCACGAGCGTGACGCCCTTGACCTTATCGCCCTTCACATGAGGAACGGCAACGCTGTTGCCGAGGCCAGTGGAGCCGATCGCTTCTCGCTCGGCGAGCCGCTTTTGGAGAGCCGGTTGGGCTGCTTTTGGGAATCCGCCGGCAGCAGCCGCAGTGGCGAGCAGTTCTTTCAATGCAGCCTCCTTGGTGGTTGCTACGAGCTCGCCGATCACTGCGCAGGTTTGGGCCAGATTGCGAATCATGGGGCGAAGAGTGTGCGGAAAGCGAACCCCGGGCGCAACGGTCGTTGTGCTGCGAATTCCGGGGGCAACCCGAATTGCGTCGACCGGGGGCGCGCCGTCAAACGCGGCGGCTACCGCCAAGTCGCTCTACACCCCCCGTGGCGCGGGCCATACGGATCGTGGGCACGCAGGCCCCGCAACGAACCAGGTTAGTTATCGAGGGTCTTGCGAACCGCGTCTTCGTAGGTCTCTTCGTCCGCCGCCACCGGGGCTTCGGGCGCATCGCTCAGGCGGGCTCGCTCTTCCTTGGCGCCCGGGAACTTGTGATCCGTCAGCTTGTCTTTGAGCCTGCGCAGCTGCGCCTCCATCTTGTCGACCAGCAGGTCAACGGTTCCGGAGAACGACTCACCCCGCTCCTTTGCGATGTGCGGAGCGCCCTTCGCCATGTGCACGATCAGTTCGACCTCGGGATTCTCGTGAGCGTGGTCGGCCACAACTTCCAGCCGCGTCAGCAGGTCTCCATAGCGTGCGAGGCGCTGCAACTTCTTGGTTGCGTGCTCCTGCATACGTTCGGTGATGTGGTCGTGACGACCTTTGAACTCGATGCGAACTTCTGAGTGTTCTGTCATTCAGTTACCTCGTCTTGAGCCAACTCTATCGACTCCGGACGGGAAGATCCGCGCCACCAAAAACAACTTAGTCCGAAGACGAGTCCCTCATGAGATGCAACTTCCGGAGAATCCCCAGAACTTCACTTCGGGCTGCAACTCGACGCCGAACTCTTGCTTGACTCGGCTACGCACTTGCCGCATCAAGTCGACGAAGTCCTCTGCCGTTCCGGTGTCATCGTTGACGAAGTAGTTGGCGTGCTTGTCGGAAACCGCAACCCCGTTGGCGCGCAGTGTTTTGCAACCCGATTCCTCGACCAATCTGCCGGCAGCATCACCCTTGGGGTTCTGCCAAACGCAGCCGACGCTTCGTTGCGTGACCGGCTGACTCTTGTTGCGCGCCGCAAGCGAAGCCGCGAAACGCGCGTAGATGGCGTCTGGCTCGTCGGGCTCTAGTTCGAACGTCGCCTGCACCACGATCGCGTCGCCGAGACCGCCGTTGCGATACTTGGGCGAGCAGTCTTCGCGCGACAGAATCGCGATGCGCCCGTCGGATTGCACGACGGTCAATGACACGAGGTGTTCAAACGTCTCGCCATCGCGGGTGCCGGCGTTCATAGCGACCGCACCGCCTACGACAGCAGGAATGCCTGTCAGTTTTTCCAGTCCGGCCAACCCCGCTTCCCTCGTTGTGCGCAACAAGCTGGGCAGCGTCACGCCGGCACCAACTGTGATGCGATTGCCTTCTCTGACGATGCGATTCAACTTGCCGAGGTGAATTACGACGCCGCGCACGCCTTGATCTGAAACGAGCACGTTGCTGCCACCACCGAGGATGTGCAATTGCAGACCATGTTCGTTGCAGGCTCGCACGGACAGCGCGACGTCCTGTTCGGCAAACGGCTCGACAAACCACTCGGCGGGTCCGCCGATGCGCAGGTGCATCATGGGTGCCAACGGCACGTTCTCTTGCACGGCACCCTTCATCTCGGCCAGCAGGGTAGCGACGTCAGATGCCGGCAACGATCCTCCCAACAGCCGCGTCGATGTCCCCGGCACCGAGCACCAAGATGACGTCGCCAGGCCTGTAGTGCTTCTCAACAACCTCGGGCAAGCCGGCGACCCGCTCCACAAAGTGCGCATCACAACCGAGTGCGCGCACGCTATTGACGAGGTCTCCGGCGCTGACTGACGCCATGATCTCGTCTGACTCACGCGCGCCGTAGATCCCCGTGATCAACGCCGTGTCGGCCGTGGCAATCGCCTCAGCGAACCCGTCCAACAAGAACAATGTGCGTTGGTATTGATGAGGCTGAAACGCGACCAATAAGCGCTGGCCCGGGAACCGCCGGCGCGCTGCACCCAACACGGCTTCGATCTCGACCGGATGGTGCGCGTAGTCGTTGACGAGCATGCCACCAGCCGGCCCCGTAAGGAGTTCGAAGCGACGACGCACGCCAACGAAGTCTGAGATGCCCTGGCACGCGCCGGGCAAATCGGCTTCTGCGATGTGCGCCAGGCCGAGCGCAAACATCGCGTTGAACATGTTGTGGCGCCCTGCTAGCTGCAAGTGGATGCGCGGCAACCGTTCGCCGAGCAGAACCGGATCAAACGAGAAGCAGCCGAGGCGTTCGGTGACGTCGACCGCACGAATGTCGGCCCACAGGCCCGAGCCAACGGTCAGGATCTCGACATCGCCGCGCAGACTCGAGAGCACGGCCTTGGACACCGTCTCTTCGACGAGCGCCGTGCCGCCAGGCCGCACCCGCGCGAGATAGCCGGCAAACGCTTCTATCAACTCGTCGGTCGATGGGTAGCAGTCAAAATGGTCGTGATCCAGGTTGAGGATCGCCGCACCAAACGGGCGAAGGTTGTGGAAGCTGCGGTTGAACTCGCAGGCCTCGACAACAAAGCTCGCACCCTTACCGCCATGGCCATTGCCACCGAGTTCGGGAACTTCGCCGCCGATCAGGTGGGATGGATCGCGACCGGCTCCGCGCAGCGCCGACACCGTCAGACCCGTCGTCGTGGTCTTGCCGTGCGTGCCACCAATCGCCAAGGTCCGTCGCCCTTCGCTCAGGCGACCAACGGCTTCGGCATAGAGAAGAGACGTGAAGCCCTGACGAACACACTGCTGCACTTCCGCATCGGCGAGCGGCACGGCGGCACTGCGGATGACGTAGCCGTCCAAGCCCTTGATGCGTTCGGGCTGGCACCCGACCCAAACGTCGTGCCCCTCATCCGACAACCGTTCGACGATCGAACCACCGGCGCAATCGCTGCCGCTGACGACCCCGCCGACTCCCGATAGCAGTCGGGCCAAGCCACTCATGCCCGATCCGCCGACCCCTACGAAGTGGAACCGGCGCGAGACGAACGTCGTCCCGGCGATGCCCTCTTGCGCGACAGGTTCTTCGACCAGCCCTTTGCCGGCGGCAACAGGCGCTGGTTTCGTAGCACTCAAGCGACACCTCCGCGCCGGGCTGCCGCACCGCGTTCGGCAGGACGAGAACCAACGATGGGGTCGTGATTACTGCCAGCTTCGGTACTGACGGCGTCTTCGCCGCTGACTTCACGCCGCACATCTTCGAGAATCGCGTCGACTGCGTCGAGGCGCCGGAGCTTGCGACCTTGATCGGCCATTGCCCGCAACCGTGACGGTTCGAGCAACAGACTTTCGATGAGTTGGGTCAGCGCGGCCGGATCGAGGTGCGCCTCTTCTTGGATGATTGCCGCGCCAACTCGTTCGAGCACGCGCGCGTTGTGGAACTGCTGCCGATCCCGGTGGTGAGGGTAGGGCAGGATGATTGCAGCGCGGCCAACGGCCATCAATTCTGCGATCGTCGTGCCCCCGCCCCGGCAGATGACAAGATCCGCGGCTGCAAACAAGCGATCCATGTCCGCCGCAACGGCACGTACATGAGCGACGGTGTCCCGCGTGACATCTGCATATCGATGGCGAACAGTAGTTTCGTTGCCGAGGCCCGACAGGTGCATGACCTGCATCTTGGCGCGCACCTGCTGTAGTGCCGTGGGCACGACGTCGTTCAAGACACGCGCACCTTGGCTCCCGCCAGTAACCAAGACCACCGGCACGTCCGACAGCAGGCCGAGCGAACGACGCGCTTCTTCGCGCTGCACGCGACCAAAGCCGCTGCGCAACGGAGTACCGGTAAACAACGTACGACCGTGACGCTCGGAAGCACCGGGCAACCCGACGTACATGCGGCGCGAGAGCGGCAGCAACCAGCGATTGGCGCGACCCGTAACCGCGTTCTGCTCCATCAAGAACAACGGCAGTCGCAAGCTTCTGGCTGCCAAGGCAACTGGCACACTGGCGCGACCGCCGGTGCTGATCACGCCCTTGACGTCGTGCTCGCGCAAGTGGCGGCGTGCCGCCCACGTCGCGCGCAGCAACCACAACGGCAGTAGAGCCGGTGACGAAGTCGAACGCGACAACTCGACCGAAGTCACATCGGGGAGTTCGCGACGAACAAGCGCTCGCTCGACATCGCGGCCTTCGGTCACAAGCAGCGGCTCCTGACCTCTCTCCTGCATCGAGCGGGCCAGCACCAGCGCGGGCATGAGATGCCCACCGGTACCACCGCTGACCAGGCACAGGCGTCCCGTGCAATTACCCACTACTTCCGGGGCAGCTTGATCTTTTTACCGAGACGCAGACGACGCGGATCAACGTTGGGGTTGAGTCGCATGACTTCGCTGACGCGTCTGGCCGAACCAAGTTCGATGCGCGCAATGCGCTCAAAGCTGTCGCCCTTGCTGATTATGTAGGTGCGGTATGAGCCGGATAATGACGCAGGGGCCGAGCTTGCCGCGGCACTACCAGGCAACACGATCATCTTGCCGATCGACAAACGGTCCACATCAAGCCCCGGGTTCAGCTTCTCGATGGCGCCGACGTGGCTTGTGCTGCCCAGTTGCTTTTGCGCAATCGCACCAAGCGTGTCGCCCTTGCGCACCTTATAGATGCGAGTCGCTGCCCGCTTGGGTTTGACCGGAGTCGTCACCTTTTCACCACCAGCCGGGCCACCAGAAGTGGGACCAGCCGCTAGCTTGCCAGCACCCGCTGGGGCTACCGGAGTCTTGCCCGGCTGCGGCTGCGGCGGCCGCGCCCCCGGCCTTAACCACGAGTCCATTAGACCTTGGTCGCCGCCAGCATTGCCGGCGTTGACCAACAGACGATTTGCGTTGGCCGGACCACTGGGCAGCGCCCCGATGCTTACCGGAGTTGCTGTGCGAACTCTGGCCGCAGCAGCACCGCCATTCGCGTCAATGCCCAACGCGTTGGCCCGGATGGCGACGCTCTCGCGGCCTTCCTTCTTCAACGCAGACGCGGGTTCGCCCCAAATCGTCACTCCCAGAATCAGGAAGATGACGAGACACAAAACATAGAGCCCGTATTTTTCGAGTTGACCCATCACACCCTCCAAACCTTGCGGAATCGAATCAAGTAACCACCACTTCGTCGGCGGTTGAGAACGACCCCGTGCGATCCGAGCGCACTGCGTTGCCGATCAAACCAACCGCCGCCAAACAAAACACCAGACTTGTTCCGCCCGTCGAAACGAACGGCAAGTCAATGCCCTTGGCCGGAGCCCACCCGCTGACCACGAGTAGGTTCACAGCCGCCTGCATACAGATCATCAGAGCATAACCGCAAACGACGTAGCGAAGAAACGGATCCTTCACCTGACGTACGAGGCGGTAACATACATAACCGAACAACGTGTACGAGCCGAGCACGAACAGAGATCCGAGGTAGCCGAACTCCTCAGCAATGATCGCGAAAATGAAGTCATTGTTCGCCTCCGGCACGTAGTTCATCTTCATCCAGCCCTGCCCAAGGCCGCGCCCAAACGCACCACCGGAGCCGACCGCGATCAAGCCGAGGCCGACTTGCGAGTCGGGCGTTGTATGAAACATGTCCTCGATCCGCCGGCGCACGTAGTCGTGCTGGGTAGCGACAAAGACCATCAGGCCAAGACCTGCCACGGCGAACGGTGCGAAGTGCAGGATGCGCACGCCAGCTACCAAGGCAATGCAACCCGCGAGCATGACGGCAAGTAGCGCGTTGCCGTTGTCTGGCTGGGTTGCCAGCGCCAACGCCAGTAACATCGCACAGCCAATCGCCGGCAAGAAGCCACGACGGAAGCTCGCCAGCCCGGTACCGACGCGAGCGAGCAGCCACGACACCGCCAGCACCAAGAAGAAACGGGCCGGTTCGACCGGCTGAAACTGTTGGCTGCCGATCTTGATCCAACGAGCCGCGCCATGGGACCGACCGATGACGTGCGGCAGCAGGCAGGCCAGCACTGTCAGGATAAACACCGGAATGGCAACTCGGCGAATCACCCGCATCGGGGTCAACGCCGCCACCATGAACGCGATCACTCCAACCAGTAACTTCAGGCCCTGCGCCTTCATCACCGCCATTGGTCCGGCCTCAATCTGCGGCCCACGCACCGACACGGCCATCACCACGCCAAGGCAACTGAGTGCCATGACGACCAGCATCAGCCAATCGAGTTCGCGGATATGGAGGCCGCCATGCGATTGTTCACGGCCGCTGGCTCTCCGAAGAATGGCGGTCATTGCTACCTACCGGACCTTGAAGAGGAGAAGGCTGCACATCGCGAGCAGCGCCGAGACGATCCAGGCGCGCGCTACGACGCGGGTCTCGGGCATGCCACCAAACTCAAAGTGGTGGTGTAGCGGTGCACAGCGGAACACCCGTTTGCCGCGCAGCTTGAACGAGCCGACTTGCAAGATGACCGAGATGGCCTCGACCACAAACACGCCGCCGACGACGAACAGCACCAGTTCGGTGCGGCTGATCAGCGCGGCATACGCGAGCGATGCACCCAAGCCAAGGCTGCCGACGTCTCCCATGAAGACGAGCGCCGGCGCCGCGTTGAACCACAAGAACCCAAGTGCACCACCGAGTAGCGCGGCCATCAAGACAGCCATCTCGCCAGCACCAGCTACGTACGGCACCAACAGGTACTGCGACCAGTCGACGCGGCCGACCGCGTAGGTGATCACGGCGAAGGCAATGGCGGAGGTCGCGATGCAGCCTGTCGCCAGACCATCGAGGCCGTCGGTCAGGTTGACCGCGTTGGCCGCGCCCGTCAACACCAACACCGCGAGCACCAAGAACGGCACGCCCCACCACTGACTCAGGTCGAACGAGAAGTCTTTGATGAACGGAATGTAGAGGTGTGGGCCGCCAACATCGCTCTGCAGCGCGGCTGGGCCAATCAGCCACAGACCGATGAGCAGCGCCACGATCGTCAACGCGCCCTGCTTCTCTCGCTTGCTGATGCCGCGCTTCTTCTCGCCCTTCTTGCCCTGCTGAAGCTTGGTGCAATCGTCCCACAAGCCGACGGCGGCAAAACCGGCGATCAACACCAGGCCCGGCAACGAGAAGCGGTTGACGCCATCGAAGCGCAGCCACAGAGCCGCCGAAAGCAACACGGCGCCCACAACGAACAAGCCACCCATCGTCGGCGTGCCGACCTTGGATTTGTGGAGTTCTTCGAGCTTCAGCGAACCAGTGCCATCAATGCGTTCGGCGACGCCCTGACGCGACAGCCATCGGATCACCGCCGGACCGATCACAATCGCCAACAAGAACGCAGTCACGACGGCACCACCAGCTCGCACGGAGATGTAGCCGAGCAGTCGGCAGACATCCTCTGAGAACAGGTATGGCGCCAGCCAGTGAATCATCCGCCAACTACCCCAGTGCTATCGGGACGACCCGAGCGATCTGGCGCCTGTTTGTCTGGCGTCTGTTTATCTGGGGGCTGTTCGCCGAACTCCTTGAGCAACCGGTCCACCAAGCCGTCGAGTGCGCTCCGACGGGACGCCTTGCACAGCAGACGATCGCCACTGCGCAGCACACCCATCAACAGATCGTGCGCCGCACCGATGTCGGCAACACAGGTCACCGAACGGCTGTGCATGCCGGCTAGCAACGCACCATCGGCGATTGCCTTGGCATCGTCACCAACACAAACGAGCATGTCCTGGCCGCTGGCCATTACCTGTTCGCCGAGCTTGCGATGCAACGCGACACTGTCCGCACCAAGTTCGCGCATGCCGCCAAAGACGGCGATCGAACGACCAGGCTGGCCGTTCTCATCGCGATCTCCCGAGCGCAATCCAGCCATCGCCTGCAGGGCAGCACGGGCGGACTCAGGGTTCATGTTGTAGGTGTCATCGAAGATCGTGACACCGCCTTTGACCTTCGGCTCGAGCCGACGCGCCGCCGACGGCACACGGGCCAACTGCTTCAACACGTCTTCTTCGGGGACCCCAAGGCAGTTGGCGGCCGCAATGACGGCCAGCGCGTTGTAGACGTTGTGGGTGCCGAGTTGAGGCAACGTGACCGGCCGTTCCCCCTGCAGCAAGAACGTGGTGCCAAGCGCATGGAATTGCACATCGGTCGCGTACCAATCAGTCACGCGATGCACGCTGATCAACTCCACCTTGGCGCTGGTCAACTCGGCCATCGCACGACACGCGGCGTCGTCGCCGTTGAGGATGCACAACCCGTCTTCCGGCAAACCTTGCACGAGTGCCGCCTTCTCCCGGGCGACGCCATCGAGCGAGCCGAGACCTTCAAGGTGCGCCGGCGCGACACAGGTCACGATGCCAATGTCGGGGCGTGTCACGGCCGTGAGTTCCGCAATCTCGCCAGGTCCGTTGGTACCAATCTCGACAACGGCTGCGCGAGTTTCCGCCTGCAACTGGAACAACGTCAGCGGCACACCGATCTGGTTGTTGTAGGAACCGGGCGAACGAATGGTCGGCATCGACGCCGCCAAGACCGCACCCAACCATTCCTTGGTCGACGTCTTGCCGCACGACCCGGTGATGCCAATCACTTTGGCGCCATGACGCTGGCGATGCTCAGCCGCGAGATCCATCAGCGCCTTGCCGGTATCATCAACCTGCACGATGAACGGCTCGCGCCCCGACCGCACACGTAGCTCACGCAACAGCGGCGCAAGATCGTGGTCGCGCGCGACCACCAGACCAATCGCGCCTTGCGCCACTGCCTGGCTTAGGTAGCGATGGCCATCGTGGTTGTCGCCACGGAGCGCCACGAAGACATGGCCAGTGCAATCGCATCGCGTATCCGTGCTGACACCATTGCCGGTCGCACCGCCTTGCAGAACGTGCCCGCCGGTGGCTTTGGCTACCGAGCGAGCCGTAAACCAACCGCGTGGAGTCCTGGTCGTCTTCGCCCTGGCCGAACCCACCGGCCGCGCCGCGACACGCGGAGCCGCCTTCGACGACGCAGACGGTTTGCCCTGCGTTGCGCTTTTCATCGGTGCAACCATCCAGCCTCCCGCGCCGCCAATGCTCGCCCGGCTTCCAAGCGATCATCAAACGGAATGACACTGTCCTTGAAGACTTGGTAGGTCTCGTGCCCCTTGCCAGCGATCAACACGGTATCACCAGGCTTGGCCTGACTGACCGCGAGGCGAATGGCTTCGGCGCGATCGACAACCTGGAACAAGTCGCAGGATCGTTCGCTGTCGTCGAGGCCGTTGATCATGTCGGTGATGATCGTGCTCGGGTCTTCGCTGCGTGGGTTGTCGCTGGTCAGGTAGGCATAGCGCGCGTAACGTGCCACGGCCTGTGCCATCGGCGCGCGCTTGGTGCGATCGCGATCGCCGCCACAGCCGAAGACGACGTGCAGGTCACCCTCACAGACACTCGACAACGTGCCACACACCTTGTCGAGCGCATCCGGCGTATGTGCGTAATCGACAAAGGTGCGCACCCGGCCGCCGCGCATGACGCCACCGGGAATGCCAACCAATTCGAGTCGCCCAGGAACCGCGCGCGCATCTTCGAGCGCGGATGCGACGGTCAACTCGCTGGCTCCGAGAGCAAGCGCCGTCGCCGCAGCTGCCAACGCGTTCTCGACGTTGTGGGCACCCACGATCGGCAGGAACAGTTCGACCGCACCGTGCGGCATCACCATGCGCAAGCGCGTGCCATCGGGTCCCAGCTGCACGTCTTCGGCGCGGATGTCCGCTTCTGGTGACAAGCCGTACCAAATAATGTTGACGCCAGTCTCGAGTTGCTCGGCCATCGCGAGCGAGGCCGGGTCATCACGGTTCAGCACCGCGGTCGCCCCCGGCTTCAGCGCTTTGAACATGCGGGCCTTCGCCTGCATGTAAGACGCCATGTCGCCGTGGTAGTCGAGGTGATCCTGCGACAGGTTGGTGAACACACCAACTGCGAACTGCACGCCGCGTACGCGATCCTGGTCGAGGCTGTGGCTCGACACCTCCATCACGCAGGCGCTCGCGAAGCGATCCGTCATCTCACGCAGATAGCCGTGGATGCGCACCGGGTCCGGCGTCGTGTTGGAAGCGGGAATGCGACGGCCACCGAACTCGTAGGCGATCGTGCCAATCAGGCCAACCTGGCGGCGGTCCGCCTGCAGGCAAGCGCGGATCAGATGACCGGTCGTGGTCTTGCCGTTGGTGCCGGTGACACCAATTACCGAGATCGACTTCGATGGATCGCGATAGTAGAACCGCGCGGCATCGGCCAGGGCTTCGCGCACGTTGTCGACCACCAGCACGGGCACGGACAACGACAACGGCTCTTCGGCAACGACTGCGACCGCGCCGCGTGCGATCGCCTGTTGGGCGAACACCGTGCCGTCATTCTTCGTGCCCCGGATTGCGAAGAACAGATTGCCCGGGCGCACTTCGGCGGAGTGAAACGCCAGACCGTCCACTGCCAAATCGCGCCAATGCATCACCTCGCGCGGCTGCAAGCAGTCGCGGAGTTCTCGCAAACGTACGAAGCCCTGCCCGGACGGAAGTCCAGACGGAAAAGCCAAGTCAGTCATGAACCGCCCTAACGAGTATCGCTTGGAACGCCGGCCCCAACCGGAGCGCTCCAACCTTGAGAACCAGGAGAACGAAATCCCACTCCCGAAGGAGCGAGCTGGGTCTGACCACCCAAACTAAGACGCGATTCCTGGCGCAGTGGGCCGCGCTCCGCCAGAGACTGGCACTGGAGCAGCAGCTTCACCGCTGGGGGAGCAGCATAGCTACCACCATAGAAGGGCGCACTATCGTCTTTCTGTAGAACACACACGGCGAGCCAACGCGGGTTGTCCGCCGGCAAGAAGCCGACGAAGCTCGCGTTGCGCGCACTGATTTTTCTGCCGTCACGCAGGCGAACGTTGCTCGCCGCTGTGCCCGTCTTGCCGCCAATCAAACCGTGTAGGTCGACCTTGAGCTCCTTCAGTATCGCAGCATGCAAGTGGCGACCCGTTGCATGTGGATCGTTACTAACAACGGCGGTCATCGCCCGGCGCACCGCCTCAACAACCGCGGGGCGATAGTGCGGACCGGTATCTTGCTTCGCCGGCACAGGGTGCCACTGGCCGTCGATTTCGAGACCGCGCACGAGACGCAACTCGGCACCGAGCCCCTTGAACATGCGCATGTAGGCGCGCGCCACCTGCAACGCAGTCGCGGTCAGCTCGTAGCCGAAGCTGAATGAGATCGCGCTGTTGGCGCGGAAGGAACGTAGCGGGATATCGGGCGCGAACGACCGTGGATGGTTTCCCCCACGTGATTCCGACGGCAGGTTCAGGCCGAGCGAACGACCGAAGCCGTAGGCCGCCATGTAGTCCTGCCACTGCTCACGTGTCAGTTGCAGGCCGATGTAGGCCGCGCCGATATTGGAGCTGTTCAGCAAGATGCCGTGCGGCGTCAATATCTCGCAGACGTGGTCGTCCGTGACCGAGTTGCGACGACCGAGCTTGCGGATGCGCTCCCGGTAGGTTGCATGGCGCGGGTTGCAGTCGTATTCGTGGTCCCAATCGAGCGCGCCCACTTCGTAGGCGTAGCTCAGGACCAGTGGTTTGACGATCGAGCCGGGCTCAAACAGGTTCTGGTAAGGCGTGTAGGACTTCGCTTCCAGACGTGGCTTGCCACGGTGCCACGAAGCGGACGCGAGCACATCGCCGGTATCGAGTTCGATCAGCACCAACGACCCCCACTGCGCCTTCTTCTTGGGGTCGAGGCGCATGCCGGCTTCACACATCGCAGTCAGTTCGCGCACGGCGGCGCGCTGCAGTTCGATATCGATGGTCGACTGCAAGACCGCCGGGTTGGTAGCTTCTCGAACGGGAGCAACGAAGTACGAGCGGCGGCGACCGTCGGCCAGGTAGCGCCGCGAAGCGCTTTTTCGCGGCTCGAGCCCCGCAAACGTCTCCAAGCCACACATGCCGAAGGTCTGCAGGTCAAAGCCGCCCGACGGCCGCTCGACCTTGAACGAATTGCAGTGGCCGATGAGCCCGTGGGTCAACGCGCGCTCAGGGTAGACCCGACGAAAGCCGTGCAGGAAGTCGAGCACGATCGTCGGGTAGGCGTCGCTCATGTGGTAGGCGCGCAACGCGTCGCTGACCATCAAGCGGTCGATACTGCTCGACACCAAAAACTCAACCACCTGAGTGTGCTTCTTCGGCCACTTACCCGACGTCGGCAAGTTGGCAAGGGACCACTCGCGGTTCATGGTGTCCGTCAACCGCTTCCGATGCTTGGCATGCACGGCCGCACGATCCGAAATGTCGGGATCCGCAACCAACGCCAACGAGAATCCATCGACGATGCGCTTCACCCAAGGACGGAAAAACGTCACGTCCTCACGGCACTTGAGCGGCACCGTGATGCGCGCACGAACTTCATAGATCGCGCAATCCGCGGCAAGCACAAACCCAAAGCGATCAGTAACCGTGCCGCGCGGAGCCGGCACCTTCTCGAACCGCCGGCCCTGACGGTCGGCGGTCGAAGCAACCAACGGCAACAACTTACCATTGCGACGCGTGAGCGTGCCCGCTTGCGCGACCTGCAACCATCCCAGCCAGCCGGCGAGGAAGATCGGCACCACGGCGAGCGCGCCAAAGGCAACGCGAATCCTCAACAGCTCACCGGGCTTCATTGCACCTGCTCCTGTTGGCGCAGCAGTTCGTTCTGCAACCACTCACGGTGCAATTGCGCCAGGCGCTCAGGGGAAGCCGCTTCGAGACCCTCGTAGCCGAGTCGGATCAGGTCCTTGTCGCGATCCTGAACATCGTCGTAGACGCGTTGGATATCGCGGCGCTCCGCGATGTTCTGGGCTCTGATGGCCGCGGTGGCGATCGTCAGAGCGACCGCCAAGGCGAAGAACAATCCTGCGATGAGCCACCTCATGCCGCCACCGCCGGCTTTGCCGCACAACGAAGCTTGGCACTGCGAGCGCGCGGGTTCTGTCGCGCCTCCGCAGGTGTCGCAATGATCGGCTTCTTGGTTACAACGTCGAGGTTCGCCTTCATCCAGTGCTTGACGAGCCTGTCTTCAATCGAGTGGAACGAGATCACCGCCAAGCGCCCGCCGGGCTTCAGGCTCTTCGCTGCCGCAGCCATGCCGCGCTCGAGCTCACCCATCTCGTCGTTGACCGCCATGCGCACCGCTTGGAACGTGCGCGTCGCGGCGTGAATGCGTCCATGCCGGGCAGCGCCAGGCATGGCGGAGATCACCAACTTCGAGAGCTGGCTGGTGCGCTGGATCTTGGTGTGACGACGCTCTTCGACAATGCGACGCGCAATGCGCCGACTGAAGCGTTCTTCGCCAAGCTGAAACAGGGTGTCTGCCAACTCCTGTTCCGGCACGCGCGCCAACCACTGAGCAGCTGTCAGTGGCGCGCTCGCGTCCATACGCATGTCAAGTGGCCCATCGGCCATGAAGGAAAACCCTCGTTCGGGTCGGTCCAACTGAAGGGAACTCACGCCGAGATCGAGGAGCACGCGATCACATTGGGGCTGACCGGCTCCCAACAGGACCTCGCACATTTCTGCATGAGGTGAATGGTGAAGGGAGAAACTGGCCCCGGCGCCCGCATCCTTGGCGTCTGCCAAAGCTGCCTGCGCCGCAGCCAGGATCTCCCGATCACGATCAAGTCCCACCACGACACCGTCTGGACCGATGGCCTTCGATATTGCTACCGCATGGCCACCAGCCCCGACCGTTCCATCGACGACCACGAGTCCACAGCGGAGTTCGAGGATCGCCAGCACAGACTGCAACAACACCGGCAAGTGCAGCGGGGGCCTATTCCCGTGCGATTCACCGTCATTGCCACTAGCGTTCGTGCCCACATTCATTGAGCTACTTCCCTTGACCACCCGACAGCAGTCGCAGAACGCACACCCAGACCATGGGTGCAAAAGCACATCACGCCACTCACACCGCAACGCCTATCGCGATGCAACAGCCTTGACCGGGCGACGACCTTCGTCACTACGGTTCCGAGGGAGTCGATGGTGTGGCAGGATTGACCAAACTAGCAAAGAGCAATTCTTCTTCGGGACTCGCTTCAGCCAGTGCCACATCCAGGACAGACGGCGACCAGAGTTCCACGACTCGGCCAGTGCCTACCAGGGTGACGGGCTGGCTCACTGCGAGCCCCGCATACTTGAGCAATGGCTCCGGCACACGAATGCGCCGGTTGCCATCAGGCACAACCTCGACGGAGTGACCAAGAAACCGCCGACACAGTGCTCGGTGAGCGCGGCTGCCAGGCACAGCTCGACCGATCCGGTCGACGAGTTCTTGGAACCCATCGGAGTCGTGCAGGAGCAGGCAACGGTCCAAGCCAGCGGTCAGGTGGAACTTCCAGCGACTCTTCGGGAGCTCGTCGAGGATGCGCGCCGGCAGGGTGAACCTGCCTTTGTCATCCACGCCGTGTTCCGAACTGCCGTAGTAGGTGGCCATCGTGCTGGACTCAGGTCGCGACCATGCGCCCTTGTCACGTCGGACTCTAGCAACGAGCCACCCACTGTCAACCACACATCCCCACGCCAGAACCACGTTCACCCCCTGCACCACCACTCCTAACTCTAGTTACCAACAATCGGCCACATCCCCTGGTGGCGGTCCAGCTACGTCGACACCAGACGAGGCGCCGACAAGAGATCCGGCAGGAGTTCCGGCTGGCAGAAAAAAATGTGCAGAGGGCTCCCGTCGCACGACCGCGGTGGCATGGTGGCCTCAACAGTCGAATCGCACCTCAGGCCCAGCCCGACACATCCCCATGCGAACCCCCTCAATCCTGTCCTTACTGCTCGTTTCGCTGCTTTCCGCCTGCTCAGGTGGCGAACTCGTCGGTGTGCACATCAAGCTGGACGCCAACGGCTCCGGCACGATCACGACCCGCGCCTTGATGCCGCTCGAACAAGCCGTTGACGCCGAGACCCGCGCCAAGGGCGTCAAGTGGAGCGTGCGCGCCGGACTCGTCGCCAGCCAGGGCCAGTTCGACCAGATCGGCGAAGTGACGCTGGGCGAGGGTGCCGTGACCTTCTCCCCCCAACTCGACGGCGACCGCCCCGGCCTGCGTGTCACGCTCAAGCGTGGCAACTGGGTTGCGCAGCTGGCACCCGGCAAGGCAAGGCGCAAGGAGATGGCCAAGGCCTACGACCCGACAGGACGCACCGACGAGATCGGCGACGTGCTGCGTATTGAGGTAGCGGCCCCCGGCCCGGTGATCACGTCCGGCGTGCTTCCGACCGGCCGCGGCGTCAACGTCGACCGCGATGGCAGGAAGGCCATCCTGTTGCTGCCGGTGGCGACGATGCTCGAAGAGGGCGACGCGTTTATTTGGGATATCAGCTGGTTGCGGAAGGCGCAGTAGGCGCCGCTACGCCACGGTGAACCCGGCGCGATGGAAGCCATCGGCAATCATCGACGACGCCAGCCGAGCTGCACCATCACAACGCACTCTTTGCCATCACGCAGCACCGTCAGGTGCACATCGTGCCCGACCGGCCGCTTAGCCAACGAAGCGCGCCAGCGAGAAGGAACACCGTTGCAAGACAGGAGGTAGCGCTGGATCCCATCATCGCACGGAAGTTTACGCGTCCACGTTCTCTTCTTCCGCTTCCGACCCCTCGCCGATCATCGCCAACAACTCATCCTTGATCGCCCCAAGGTCATCCATGTCAATCGGCGGCGCAACCAAACACACTGGCTCCATGTCCTTGATCTTCGGATCGCGTAGAACCAGATCGGCCTGCTGCTGCTCACGCGTCTTCGCCTTCGCTATCTTCAGCACCCGCTTGCGCAACAACAGCAGCGCGCAGAAGTAGCGCAACGCGCGCGCCCGATCGTCCGGAACCGTCGCGAGCCGATCGAACAGCATGCGCAGCGATTGCAGGTCGAGAACCGGCTCCTTGTTGGTGTTCACTTTTTTCTGCGCGCGCCAGAAGATCGGTGGTTTGTCGGTCTCGCACTTGCGTTCGTGGTCTTGGAAACACGCATCACACAGCTCGCGCCGGATGCAGCTCATCACCTCGATCTCGGAGTCCGTGTTCTTCGAGCCCTTCTGGCCAGAGCCCTTGCTCTTGACCATGACGGGGGCCCATTCAAGGATGGCAAGGTACGACTTGCTCGTCGGCAAAGGGCAACCGGGCTTCTGACAGCCTTCTCGGTCCCGATGAATCTTCCACTCGTCAGCCATGTTGGATCTAGCTCAAAGTTGCGTGCAGCTAGCATGCAACGAATGGGCCCTCAACGCCCACCTTCCTTGGCTTCGATTTCCTTCACGGCGACTTCATCCGGCAAGCTGCTGGCAAACCGTCGCCACGCACCAGTGGTGCGCGGCCTCTTGGCGCCAGCCATGATCTGCAAGGCCTTCTGCGCGGCGAGTTCGTCGCTGGATACCTTCGACTTCTTGGCGGCTTCGAGGAAGGCAATCAGTGCGTTGGCCGCTTTGCGATGCTTGTAGTTGGCTAGCGCCTCGCCGGCCTTGCGGCGCACGAACGGATCGTCATCGGCCAGCATTTCCATCAGCAGGTCGCGCGCGCCCGAACCGCCCTTGGCCAACCCTTGCGCCGCATCACTGCGAATGCGCCAGATCGGCGAATGCGCCAACATGCGCAGCGCTTCGAGCGACTCACCACGTGCGCCGATCTCTCCGAGCGCGCGCGCGGCGACTCGTTGCTGCATGGATTCGCCGTCGCTCGCCAACTTGAGCAGAGCCGGCACCGCCGGGTCGCCAATACCCGTCAGCACCTCGATACCGATCGTGCGCACGAACTCCTGCGGGTGCAACACCAGGTCATTCACCACCACGTCGACTGCCGACGCGCCGATCGCAACGATCTGGCCAATGGCGCGACTGTCGGGACGCTGACCGGGCAGGTTCCACGGCGTCGGCGACTTCGGATCTAGACGCACTTCCGCAGCGGGAACCGTCTCCTGGCCGAGAATCTCGATGTGCCCCTCGCGCGCCTGCACAATCTCCTGTTCGAGGTAGCGAACGAACCACGCGATAGCCACCGGGTCCTGCTTGAGTTCATCCCGCATTGCAGGGTATTCGGGCTTGCCGTCAACGTATGCCTGGGCCACTACGCGACAATTCGCCAACTGCTCGGCGGTGAGCTTGCCGGGTGTGTAGTCGGCGCCCGCAGTGCTGCAACCTGATGCAAATCCAAACAGCAGGGCGACGGCCGCGCTGGCATGACGCGCGCGGCAATTGCCGGGCACGCATCGAGTAGGGTTCTTGGCGACGGCGCAGGTCATACCCTAACGTCTATCCGGATGACCGCCCCGCGCAAAGACCTGGCAGCCGATGTGGTGATTCGCCCCGTGCGTTCTGCGCGTCAGTTCCTCGATTTGCAGCGCGGCTTCTATCGCGGCGACCCGAACTATGTGCCGCCGGTCACGATTGCCGAATCTTGGCAATTGGAACCGCACAAGAATCCATTCTTCGAGCACGCCCAGTTCGAGTGCTTCGCAGCGTATCGCCAAAGCGTTTGCGTCGGCCGGATCAGCACCACCAGAGACCGCCTGCACGATGAGTTCCATGGCGACCAGATCGGCTTCTTCGGACACTTCGAAGCCACAGACGAAGCCGCGGCCCATGCCCTGCTGAAGCATGCGGCGACCTGGTGCCGGGTGCGGTCGGCCAGCGCGTTGCGCGGCCCGGTCGACATGTCGACCAACTACCGCTGCGGCTTGCTCATCGATGGCCACCCCGGGCCGCCGGTGATGATGATGCCGTACAATCGACCGGAGTACGGCGATTGGATCGAGAGCTTCGGGCTGGCGAAGTGCCAAGACCTGCTGGCCCTGCATGGCACCAGCGAGAGCCTCGATCGGCCGCGCATGGACAAGCTGACGCGGCGCATCGAAAAGCGCTCCGGCATCAAGCTGCGGCGCGTCGATCTACGCCGGTTCGATCAGGAATGCGTCGTGCTGTGGGAACTCTACCAACGCATCTGGGAGCGCAACTGGGGTTTTGTGCCGATGACCGAAGCGGAGTTTCTGGCGCAGGCCAAGGATCTCAAGAAGGTCGCGCACCCGAGCCTGATGCACATCGCCGAAAAAGACGGCGAGGCGATCGGATTCGTGTTGGCCATCCCGGACACCAATGTCGGCGCCAAGGCATGCAACGGCCGGCTCTTGCCGTTCGGCTGGTGGAAGTTCCTGCGGGCGATGAAGAAGAAGCACCTGATTCGCGTGCTGACACTCGGCGCCGTGCCAGAATATCGGAAGACCGGGCTCGACATGCTGCTCATGCACCGGGTAATGAGCGACGGCATCGACGCGGGCTTTGATGCCTGCGAAGCAAGCTGGATCCTTGCCGACAACCACGACATGCTCGGCCCACTGCAAACGCTTGGCTGCACGCCCTACCGGCGTTATCGAATCTACCAACGACCCCTCGCCGAACTCGTCGGCTGATCACGAAGCAAATGGATATCAATCTCAAGGGTGGCGGCATGCCATCGTTGCCAGCCAACCTGCCGATGCTGCTGCTGTTTGTTGGCATCGCCGCGATCGGCTTCGGCTTGCTGATCTTGTTCAACGAATGGCTGCTGCGCTACCTCGTCGCCGGCATCTTCATTCTATTTGGCGGCCTGATTCTGCTAGTCGGTGCCCGGGCCAAGCGCATGCTCGGCTAGAGGTCGATAAGGCACTACTCGATCACGGCAACGGCCGCCGCCGCGACGTAGCCCGACCGGCCCGACGCGTCGATACGCACAAACTCGCCGCTGTGGCTGCCTAGCAGCGCAACGATGGCACCCGCGTGCACCTTGGCAACCGGCTCCATGCCTTCGCGCGGCTCGGCTGTCACCAACAACGACTCGAGAGCCACCGCCTGCACCGGCGCAAACGGCGTCAGCCAGACGATGTCGAGTGCGAGCACTGTTCCTGGCAGTAGACAGATCGCGGCGAGCCAACGACAACCGATGCGCCGCCAACCGAATACCAGCAAGCCAGCCGCAAGCAACATGCACATCAAGCAAGCGAGCGCGCGCTCTGTCACGGTGTAGCGCTGCAGCAACCGACCGATCTCGGCGCCAAAGCCCGCGTCCTTGTCCGGCAACTCCAGGCGCGTGCGCACCAACCGCAGGTTGGCCAACAGTTCGTCATCACGAGGACTCGCGAGCCGGGCACTCTCATACGCCCACAGCGCTCTCGGCAGGTCGCCTAGGCGAAACAAGCAGTTGCCGCGCGCGCGCAGGAACAGGCGATCGGCATCGGCTTGGTAGGCCTGCGCGAACGCGGCGTCAGCGGCCACATAGTCGCCAGCGCGGTAGGCGCGCACGGCGTGCGTTTCCTGCGCCTGCAAGTCGGCAGCGCTCACGGCCATCATCGGCAACAACAAGAACGGCAGCCAACTGCGCGCGCCAAAGCGAATCGCCTCGAGCCGTTTCACGAGCCCGCGCGCATCGTCGCACGTCAACGCCTGGCCGCCGCCATAACGCGCCGACGTACCACGTTCGATCATCGCCGCGACCTCGGCGGCAACCGCATCGTCGAGACCATTCTCGGCGAGCCGCTGAGCCAACTCCGGACTGATGACCGCTGCCGGCGGCACGTCGAGTCGATCCCCCACGTACGCAGAGACCGCGTCGAGCACTTCGTCACCGCGCTGCAAAGCAGCCTCGAACTGCTTGCGAGCCCCGCGCACGCGCTTGCCGGTGACATCCTGCGCGGCGCGTTGGCGGCTACGGAACCCGGCGAACACGAGCAGAACCAACAGCCACGGCGCCAAGACCGCCGACCAGCGCTGCCACAGCGGCGGCGTCGCGATCACGACCGGCGGTCCTTCGAAGCTGGGCAGGTCAAAGATGTCGTCGACGCCGAGCGTTACCGCGGCCTCGGCGACCTCGGGCAACGCCTCGATCGACTCGGCATTGGCAATCGCATCGACGACGATTGGCAGTGGCGACGTTGCGACCTCGACGAACTTCTCGACGCCAGGCGTCGTGTCGAAGTAGTTCCACGCGATCGACGGGATTACCTTCACGTCGGTCGACAGTGGCGTCAGGTCGTAGGTAACCACGACGCGATCGCCATCGCGCTGTGCCTCGGCCGTGCCGCGCTTATGGAAGCCCTCGAGGTCTTGCAGCTCTGGCAGGCGCAAGAACTCGAAGTTGCCCTGACCGCGCACGATCAGCGTCAGCTTGAACGAGTCGCCAAAACGCACCCGATCCCGATCGACACCAGCGGTGATCGTAAACCGCCCCACCGCGCCGAAGAACGGCGACGGCCGCCCCACTTCGGGGATCGGCAGCACTTCGATCTTGAGCGGCTTGCCCCGGATGGCGTATTTCTCAACCTGCCCGCCGTAGCGCGAACTGCGCACCGCGTGGAAGCGCAGCTCAGGTGCCGGCAGCACAAACGTACCGATCTTTGACGGCAAGAACGCGCGCTCCATCGTGAAGCGCTGCCAACGCTGGCCCTTGCGTTCGAAGTTGCCTTGGAACTTCGCCAGCGACAGCTCGTTGTTACAGACAACCGCGCGCAAGTCTCCGCGCGGCTGCGGCAAGTCGATCGTCTCGCCGGCTGGAAACTTGGCCAACCAATCCGCGACCACAAAGATCGCAAGATAGCGGCGGCGCTCGTGGAACTCCTGCGCCAGACGCACCCCTTGCTGCACCGCGAAGTGGATGGTCACGCGAACCGGCTCATGCACGTAGACGCGCTGCTGTTCAAATTGTACGTCGATCCACGACCGTTCCTTTGAGATCAGGTCTTGGCGAACTTCGAGTTTGAGTTCGGGTGTGAGCTGGTTCTTGGTGCCGGTCCAGATCGGAAACGGCGGCACCGTGAACGAGCCTGCATGCAGCGGCCTCAACTCGATGCCGAACTGCACACTGACGCGCGTCACCATGCGGCGCCCGTTGTGGAACATCTCCGAGCGCGTCGACTTTGGCAGCAAACGCATCTCGAGGCCGGCGACGACCGGCAGCTTGGGCATGCGCGGCTTGGCGCCGCCTCCTTCGATCGAGATACTCACGACCGACGTGTCATTCATCCGGATGGTGCCGGGCTGCGGCACACTGACCTTGAGCTTCTCCTGCGTTGTGGCGGCGGCGGCGAACACTATCGCAACCACCAGGACTGCAAATGCGCGAATCACCAGTCGCGCTCCACGGCTCGTCGCCGACTGGACTGACGCTTCTTGGCCTTCTTCAACCGCTCGTCGAGCTTCTTGGCGCGCTCCATCAAGCGCTGCGCCTGCTCCGGCGTCAGCTCAAGTCCCTTGCCAGCTTCACCCGGAGCATCCGAACGCGGCTCCGGCGGTCGCGGCTTCTGGCCATCGCCGGCGTTCTGATCCTTGTTGCCTGCCTGTTCCTTGCCGTCCGGTTCGGGTTGTTGGTCGCCCGGCTTTTGGTCACCGTTCTCGGCCTTGGCATCCCCTTCGTTGGGCTTCGGCTCCGGCGACTCCGGCGGATTCTCGCCTTCGCCTTGCTGCGGATCGGACGAATCAGGCTTGCCGTCCGGCTTCTCCGGTTTGTTGTCGTCGGGCTTCTGGTTGGACTGCTGCCCCTCTGGTTTGCCGTCCTTGTTCTCGTCCGGCTTGTTCTGCTCCTGCTTCTCGTCGCCCTTCTTCTGGTCGTCCGGTTTCTTCTCGCCATCGTTCTGGTCGTCTTCCTTGCCGTCGGGCTCCGGCTTCTTCTGGTCGTCGTTCTTGTCGCCTTCTTTCTGCTCCTGCTTCATCTGCTCTTCGATGCGCTTCTTCAGCTCATCGATCTTGCGAAGCGCTCGCTCGGTGTTGCGCAGGATTTCGGGCATTGGGTTGGCGCGCGCCCCGCGAACGAAGTGGTCCCGAGCGCTCAACGCCTTCTGTAGTGCCTTCTCGAGAAGAGGCAGTGGCTTCTGAGGTTCGTCCGCATCGGGATCGGGTTGCACCGGTTGGTTCTTTGCTGTGGCGATTGCCTGATCGGCCTGCTCCTCGAACTTCCGTGCTTCTGCAAAGCGAATCGCCCCGAGCATACCGCGGTGCAATTCGTCCTTAGCATCCGTGGCGAGTGCCGCGTACTTCTCGGCCGCCACTTCGGCAGTATCGAGGTCGCCGGCACGCCATGCCGCCAACGCCAGGTTCCACTGCAACTCGGCCGAATCCGGATCGCCCTTCAGGGCCGCGGTGAACGCCACCTGCGCCTCCTGGAACTTGCCTTCCTTGTAGAGCTGCATGCCGCGTTCCCGGTCGCCACCGACGAACGCAGACCACAGAACCGTTGTCAGCAATAGAATCTTCATCGTTGTCGCCCGTGTGCGAACACAATCTCCAACAGTAGCAGGATCACGAGCGGCAGCAGCACCCACTGATAGCGCGCCTGCTTGCCGGATTCCTCGCCGGCGTCGTAAGCCCGTTTCTGCATCGGCACGAGGCGCTTTTGGTGCAACTCCACAAGCGGCAAAACCATCGCCTCCGCCCGAACAAACTCCCCGCCAGTCACCGCAGCGACCTTGCGAAGGCTATCTGGGTCCATGCGAGAGACGACCTCGTTGCCTTGACGATCACGAAGGAACTCTTCCTGACCTCTCACGGTGACCGTAATCTTGCTGCCGAGCGCGCTGCCGTAGCCAATCGTGTGCACGGTCAGGCCGTTGTCCTTCAGCTCGCTCGCAGCTTGCTGGCCGGAGCCGGCCAAGTCTTCGCCATCGGTCATCAACAACACGACGGTAGTCGCAGAGTCGTCGGGATCGGCGAGCTCGAGAGCCTTGCGCAGCGCGCGACTGAGATCGGTGCCCCCGGTCTTGACGACGTCGGTGTCGACTTCCTCGAGCAGACCGCCAAACGAATTGAGGTCGTGCGTCAACGGCACCCAGAGCCGCGCCGCGCCAGCAAACACCACCAGCCCGACCCGGTCGCCGCCCTGCAGCCTGGGCAAGACAGAGTGGATATCGCTAATGGCGCGCGCCAGCCGAGTCGGCGCCATGTCGCTCGCCAGCATCGAACGCGACGTGTCGAGGCAGAAGATCATGTCGAGGCCGCGGCGCTCGATCGACACGGTCTCTTCGCCCCAACGCGGATCGAGCCAACAAACAAAGCCGAGGCTTAGCAGGATCGACACGCGGAACGAGCGCCACAGAGGCGTCGCCATTCGCACCGATGGCTCGACGCCATAGCGGGCCATTGCCGCACGGGTGCGATCCAGCACCAGCCACAGAAGCGCCCACACCACTGGCAGCAAGAACAGCCACGGCCACAGGTGCCCACGCGTGAATTCGATATCGCTCACGGCACCCTCCGAACGACGAGCGCTTCAAACAAGACCGCCAACAGCATGAGCAGCAGGCCAATGCCGAGCGGCCACGCAAAGTGGTCAGCGGTGCGGTAGCGCGGGTCTTCGCGCTCGGTCGTCTCCATCTCGTCGATGCGGATGTAGACCGCGGCAAGATCGGCATCACTGCGCGCGGGGAAGAACTCGCCGCCAGTCGTTTCCGCAATCAGCTTCAACTCGGCGAACGCCAACTCGCGGAAACCGCCCGCGTGTTGCAGGCCATGGCCAAGGCCAATGGTGTGCACGCGAATGCCCTTGTCCTTGGCGAGTTTGGCCGCGTCCTCGGGCTCAATGTCGTGCACGTTGTTTTCGCCATCGCTCAGAAAGACCACGACCTTGGACTTGGCGTCACTGCCGTCGAGCACCTGCACGGCCTTGGCGAGTGCCGTGCCGATCGCCGTAGCGTCAAACTCGCTGCCGCGCGGCAAAGTGTCCAAGACGCGCAAGAACGCGGCGAGCGCGTTTTCGTCGAGCGTTGGCGGACAGCGCAGTTCGGCGTAGCGCCCAAACGCAACCAGACCGACGCGGTCGTGCTTGCGAGCTGCGGCAAACTCCATCGCCCGATCGCGCGCGGCGTCCATGCGCCGGTAGGTGTCGCTCGCACGCATGTCCTCCTGCAGCATCGACGAACTCGCGTCGACGACGATGACGATATCGATGCCTTCCTCGCGCAGAGGGATCACGTCGCGCTGCACCGGCCGGGCCAATGCCAGGCTCAAGCTCAGCCCAGCGAGCAGTTTGAGGGCGAGCGGCACCCAGGCCACGCGCTGCCGCATCGTGCGCGGCAAGTCGGCAAACAACTGCACCGACGCCGTCGGCAACGCGACGCGACGCGTGGCCGCACGCAACCAGGTTGCCAACACGAACAACGGCGCAGCCAGCAGGAACCACGGGTCCAGCAGGGTGAAGCCAAACAAACCAAACTCGGCAATCACGACGACACCTCCGCAACCGCAGCATCCGGGGTGCGATCGGCGCGCGTCGATTCAATAAACGCCTCCGCCAACTCAAATGTCGTGTGGTGCTCGGCAACTCCTGGTACGAGCTTGGCGAACTTGACCATGTCGCATTGCGTCAAGAAGCCCTTGAGCTCCTCCGTGTGTTCGCGAACCAGATCCGTCGAGCCTTCGAGGTCGCGCAGGAACTCTTCGGTCGTTCGTTCGGGTGCGTGCAGGCCAAAGCGATCCTCAAGGTAGACGCGCAGAACCTGCGAAACCCCGACGTAGAACGCATCGATCTCGGCCTCGGAGGTGCGCGGCGCAGTGCGCCAGATCTGCAACTCGCGCAGCGCTTTGACGTGTGCCGGCACAGCAGTGGCATGCGCCTTGATGCCCGGCTTACGCCGCGACAGCCACAAAAACACCGCCGCAAAGACGAGCAGCACAACAACCGACCCGAAGATCCACCACCAGCCGGCGAACGGCGTTGGGAACGGATCACCCGGCGCCTCGATGTCGGCACCGTGCTCGGCAAGAAGGTTCGTGGTGACGTTGACGAGCTGCTCTGGCGTCGTCGCGATCTGAGGCTGTTCGCCTTCGGGCACGGCCGTTTCGGCCCGGAATGCCGGGATCTTCAAGTCCCCCGGTCCAGCAATCGGCAGCAAGGTCATCGTCGTGCGCTGCCAGAAGCCGTCGCCGAATGGGCGCTCCTCGCTCGTCAACGTGTCCTTGGTTACGAACAACTTGTCCGGGACCTTCGGCACGAACGACACCTCGACCCCGCGCTTGCGGTAGCGATCGAGTGTGACACGCACCGGCTGCAACAAGCCGACTTCCAGCGGATCCACAGTGATGCGCAGATCGAGCTGCAGCACCGGTGGTTCTTGCCAGGGCGATGGCACCGCGTTGTCGTTGCCGCAGGCAGCAAACAGCACGAGCACCGTGGCCAACAGCCAACCGAGCCACCAGGAATGAGTGCCTGTGCGAGTCACCGCTTCCTCCTGCGCATCTCACGCATGCGGAAGAAGCGGATCAGCGGATCGGCCACCGAGCCTTCGGTTGGCACATCCAGCATGTCGACGCCACAACGCCGGCAGACATCGCGGAAGCCGAGCCGTTCGGCCTGCCAGCGCTTCTGCACCTCGTCGCGCACGCGGGCACTGGTCGTATCGACGACGCAGATCTCGTTGGTCTCGGGATCGACCAGATGCAACAAGCCGGCGTTAGGCAGGCGCGCGACATCGCCACCGACGCGGTCGAGCCCAGCAGCCAACGGGTCGCGCAAACGCACGGCAATCACTTCGTGGCGACGCGACAGTAGACGTAGTTCGCGTTCGCAATCGGCGCCGAGAAAGTCGCTAACCACGAAGACGATCGCGTGCTTTCGCTGGACACGACCGACGTAGTCGAGCGCCTTCTTGAAGTCGGTGCCCTGGCGCTCTAGCGGTGTTTCACACGCTTCGCGGATCAGCCGCAGCACGTGGTTGCGCCCCTTCTTCGCCGGCACGTAGCGCTCGATGTCTTCGGCGAACGTGATCAAGCCAGCCTTGTCGTTGTTGCGAGCCGCGGCAAACGCGACGCAACCGACAAACATCGCCGCCGTCGACGTCACATTGCGCCGATCCGTCTTGCCCGGCTTGGTGCCGAACGCCATCGACGACGATACGTCGAGCAAGAACATCACGCTCAGTTCACGCTCTTCGACGAACTTCTTGACGAACGGCCGGCCAACGCGCGCTGTAACGTTCCAATCTACGCTGCGCAGTTCATCGCCTTCGGCAAACTCGCGGACCTCGTCGAACTCGATGCCGGAGCCACGAAACACGGAGCTGTAGCCGCCGGACATGACGTCCGTGACCATGCGGTCGGCTCGCAACTGAATACGGCGAGCCTCGGCCAGCAGTTCTGGATCGAGTGCGCGAGCCATCTCGGGTAGCTACACCTGCCCCTGTCGGACCGGCATCACTATGGAACCGGAACGGTGTCGAAGATCGTGCGCAGCAACTCTTCGCTGTCGACGCCTTCGGCCTCTGCCTCGTAGGTCGTCAGCACACGGTGGCGCAGCACCATCAAACCAACGGCCTTCACGTCCTGCGGCGTCACGAAGCCGCGCCCTTCGAGAAACGCACGGGCACGCGAAGTCCGGGCCAGTGCCAACGACGCACGCGGCGAAGCACCGTAGAGGATCAGCGGCTTCAGCTTGGCCAAGCCAACCTGCTCGGGCTCACGCGTCGCGAACACGAGGTCGACGATGTAGCCCTTGACCTTGTCATCGAGGTAGATCGTGTCGAGCAACGCACGCATGCGCAGCAACTCTTCTGGGCTGGTCGCCGGCGCCACCTTGGTCGACGCCCCGATGCCCGCCATGCGGTCGATGATCTTCAGTTCTTCCGGTTTACTCGGGTAGCCAACGATCAGCTTGACCAAGAAGCGGTCGACCTGCGCCTCGGGCAGCGCGTAGGTACCTTCTTGATCGACCGGGTTCTGCGTTGCCAACACCAAGAACGGATCCGGCAACGGCCGAGTATCGCCGGCCAGCGTCACCTGCCGCTCTTGCATCGCTTCGAGCAACGCCGACTGCACCTTGGCGGGAGCGCGGTTGATCTCGTCGGCGAGTACGAAGTTGGCAAACACCGGCCCCTCCTTGACCTGCCAATCACCCGTCTTCGGATTGTAAACGTGCGTGCCAACGAGGTCGGCCGGCAACAGGTCCGGGGTGAACTGGATGCGCCGAAACTCGCCGCCGATCGAACGCGCGAGCGAACTGACGGCCAGCGATTTGGCAAGACCAGGCAAGCCCTCGAGCAGCACGTGGCCGTCGGCGAGCAAGGCGATGAGAAGTCCGTCGAGCAGGTCGTCCTGACCGACGATCACGCTTTGCAGCGACGACCGAACGGCCTGGAGTGTCTGGCACTCGGCTTGAATACGTTGGGCGATTGCGGCGATGTCAGTCATGGGCTAATGGGGCACGAAAATCGGCCGATGACGATACATGCTGCCCGTAACTCCTCAATGGGAAGATCGGGCAAGCGTATCGGGCTAGCCACGGGCCGCGAACCGCTCACGCAGCAGCAGAAACCGTCGCACGGCCACCGCATCGTCGGTGAGCTGGCCAATCGCCCTTCTGATGGCTGACAGAACTTCCGGGCCATCCGCGCCGACCGGAGCGAGGCTCAGCGTTTGCGCGAAATATGCGGCCTGCACGAGGCTCGCAAACTCAGAGGTGGTCTTGGCCCATGCCGCCTGGGTGGCGTGCAAACCAACCAGGTCGCGCAGCGCCAAGGCGTCCGCGACGGAAATCGTGTGGGTCAAATGGCGCGCCATGCCGACGAGGCCAGCCGCAGCCCCGCGCTCCTGCTCAATGCGCAGGAAGCTCGAGTGGCTGCGTTGCCAGCTAAAAGCGAGCAGAAACGCAGCCGCAGCGGCCAAGAGTACCGGCCCGGAACCCCGCCGACCCGCCACTACCTCTTCTCGTCGCGAGCCGTTTCGGCCGCGACCAGGTAGCGGCCGGCGATGCCTTGGCGAACGCCGGCCGGCATATGCTCGGTCACGATGCCATAGTCCTGGCCGCTAACGGTGCGCATCACGGCAGAGCACAGCACCCACAACCGCGGGTGCTCGACCTCGACCATCAGGCGCGCCAGTTCTGGCACGGCCGACATGTTGGCATCGCTGGCGAAGTCCTCAAGGCCCAACGTCGTGGCTACGTCCTTGCCACGCAATGCACCGAGCAGCCACTGCCATTGGGCGATGTCCTTGTTCTTGCGCCACCAGGCTTCGATGACGGTCACGCGATCGGTAACACTTTGCAGGTCAACGCCAGTCGCGCCTTCCAGCAACGCCACCGTTTGCGCAGCGAACTTCGGTTTGCGCAGCAGGTCCATCAAGTCCGGCACATTGAGCGGATCCTGATAGAGCGCCAGCAACAACACCAACTCGGCGCGGATCCGCTCGTCCTTGGCGAGCGGAATCTGACGACGCAACGCCGGCACGGCCATCGGCGCGCCCTGACGCTGCAGGTGGAGCCTGGCGAGCCTGCCGAGGGCCTTGCCGTGACCGAGCACCGCGAACTCGGCGAGCAGGTGCGCTGCCCGAGGGTCGCGCAGCTCACCGAGACCGCGCAGCGCGGCTTCCTTGTCGTCCTGATTGGGCGACGCCATGGACTGCTGCAATACCGAGAACGCCAACTGACCGCCAACGCGGCCAACCGAACGCATGCAGTCACGACGCAGGTCGGGGTCTGTGCCCTGGGCCGCGATCATGTCGATCAGGGGTCTGCTGGCGATCGCAACGCGCAGGTGACCGCACGCAAAGACCGCCGCGCGCTGCACGTCGAAGTCTTTGTCGGCGAGCATTTCCACCAGCACCGGCGCGGCGCGCGGGTCGCGCACCGAAACCACCTCGTCGACCGCGGCGCGGCGCACGAGCGCGCGTTCGTCCTTGAGGGCACTGAGCACGGCATCGGGGCCAAGCACGTTAAAGATCGACCTGACCGCTTCGCGACCGCCGCCGTCCATGCTGACCGCCATTGCGAGGCAATCGCGCCAAACGGCATCGCCCGGGGCTCCAGCTGCCATTTCGAGCAACTGCAGGTCAGCCGCAGCCAGCTTCGGCAGAGCCTTCAGCGCGGCAATGATGGCGACGCCATCCTTCTCGCGCACGATCTCGCGCCGGTCTGCGTGGCCAATCAGGAAGCCAATCGCACGCAGTTGCATCTCGCTGCCCCACGTCGACCAGCCGCGCACGACGTGCTCAAAAAATCGCTGAGCGCGCGCAACTTCGCTCTTGTGGGTGCGACGCCACTCTTGCTCGGCGCGCCAGAACGCGACGCGATCAGGTTGCTCGGCAGCCACGCGGTACATTTGCCACAGTTCCGCATCGACGAGGGCGTCGATCGAACGCACCATGCTATCGAAGGCGAGATGGGCACGCTCGGTGACTGACACGCTGCTGCGACCGCCACTGACGCGTAATTCCAGCGAACGAACCCGCGGCAGCGCGCTTTGGACGCGCATGGCCGTCGCGTTGCCATAGCCATCCCGCTCGAGCGAGCGCACGAGTGCGAGCATCTGCTCGGAAGTCAACAGTACCTCAAGCGCATTGGCCATCGGCGCGGCGCTCGCCATGTGTTCGCCAAGGACACGCACGCGGCGGCCTTCTTGGCGCAGGATGAGCACGGCGCTACCGGCGTTATTCTCGTCGATGGTGATGCGCGAGCGCACGCCGAGGAACGTGTTCTTCTGCTCGCGCCACCAGTTGCGCCACGACAGGGCCTTTTGGCCGGTGATCATGCGACCGGTGTGGCGCAGCAGCCGTTGCTCAGCCGGATTGCGCAGCATGTCAATGTTGGGCACAAACGCCGTCGGCTCGACGACCAACAGCAAGGCGTCAACCAGGCCGACATCCGGCAATTCACGGCCCTCGCCGGGAGCGGCACGATAGAGCAAGTCCGCGAGCGGCACTGCGGCCAGCACACGCGTCAGTGCTTCGGGCGCGAGCAGACGCTTCGACAACGGCTCAAGCAGCTCAGCCGGCAACACGGTCTCACCGCTCCTCTGCCCGATCTGCGCCAATGCAAACGCGGCGTACACGTAGCTACGATCGACGACCGGGGCGGCGACTCGCTTCTGGAGCGTTTCGACCGCTTCGCCACCAACGCGAATCAGCGCGAGGCAAGCCGCGGCAGCGAGGGCCGGATCCTTCGACAACAATTCGACCAGGCGCACGGATGCCGCGGCATCACCGATTGCCTGCAAGAGATCGACGGCGCGCAGGCGCAGGTCGAGCGATTGCTCGCGCGACAACGACACCACAAACGGAAAGTCGTCCTTGGTGCAGAGCGGCCCGAGCACGGCGATCGCCTGACGACGAACTGCCGGAATGCGCGCACGCATGCACTGCTTCAGCGACTGCTTGGCATCCGCCCCTTTGAGCACGGCCATCGTCTCGATGACCGATCGCGTCGCCCCGGCGCACGGCCGCGCAAGCAGCTGGAACAACAACTCGTCGGCGACTCGCGCCGTGCCAGAAACGCGACCGAATCGGCGCGCGACCGGCATCAGGTTCTTCATCTCCGTAGCACGCGCGGTGCGTACGACCTGCAGAATCAGCTCCTCGATCCTTGGATAGGCCCGCCCCATCTCTTCGAGTTTGGCATCAACCTTGACGCGAGGACCCGACATCTCGATGAGGTCGCGACGGAATCGTTCGATCTCCTTGAGTGGCCGAGCCTCGGCGGCTTTGGCAGCTGCCGGCTTCTTCGGGGGCAGTTTGAGATCGCTACCAGGAAACACCTGGGGCATCAAAGACAAGAGAAGGGTAGCAGCGAGGGTCATTGGGCAGGACCGCGATGTAACGACTCCAGCGGGGTGGAACCGGCGTCGGAAGAGGGTGCCGCATCATAGCTACCCGACTGGACTTGACCACCGCAGGCTGACGAAGTGAGGTCAAACGCCATAACAACAGGCCGATGAATCGCTTGCCGAAAGGAATTCGCAAACAGCCGGGCGTGATCCAGCTTGCATCCGAACTCGGCAGTCGCACAGTCCGCCACCTTGCCCTCCACGTTGCGAGTCCACTTGGCGCTGATCACGGTCTCCGTGCTGTTCGGCGCCCACTATGTCTTTACGAAGCAGATCCTCGCCCACATCCCGGCAACCTCGTGGGTGTTCTTCCGCATCGGCGCCGCGACCGTGCTGCTCGTGCCATTGGCGATGTGGTTGCGCCGGCAACGAGGCATGCCAGGTGCCCGAACATGGTTGGCGCTCGGCGTCGCATCGTTGTTTGGGGTCGTGCTCAACCAGATCCTGTTCACCGAGGGCATGGTTCTGACGACGCCCGAACACTCCGCCATCGTCAACTCGTGCATCCCAATGTGGACCCTGATCGTCGCGACCATCGCCGGACAAGAACGGCTCCATCGTCGTAAGGTGCTGGCGATCGTGTCGGCGCTCGCAGGCGTGCTCTACTTGCTAGGCCTCGACCGCATCCTGTTTGGCGAGGGTGAGGGCTTTGGAGGCGACACTCTCGTCGGCGACTTGCTGACCGCTGGCAACGGCATCGCGTTTGCAATCCATCTCGTCATGATGCGCCGCATCGCGCGCAACCTCGATCCATGGACCGCGACGGCGATCCTATTCGTGCAGGGCACCATCATGATCGGCCTGTGGAGCGGCCCGAGCATCGCGACCGAACACGTCGAGAAGGCGTTCCTGCCGCCGGTTCTGTGGTTTGCGCTCTACACGATTCTGGTGTCGACCGTGCTGGTCTACCTCCTCAACACGTGGGCACTGCGGCACACGCACAGTTCCAACGTTGCGCTCTACATCAACGTGCAGCCGATCGTCGCGGCGACGCTCAACTACGCGATGGGAGCGCCGGCACCGGGACATCGCTTCTACGTCGCCCTCGGCCTGGTCGCGTTCGGCCTGTGGCTCCAGACGAGCGCCAGCCGCAATCGCGCGCCGGGATAGCTCACCAGGGCTAGTGGTTTTGGCGGGCGTTCGGGTAGCCTGTTCGCCCCCAATGAGCGAATTGACCACAGAGCTGAGCCCCGGACAGATCCTCGAACTGCGCACCGAACGCCTGGCATTTGGTGGATCAACGATCGCCCGGCACGAAGGACGAGCTGTATTCGTCGACTTCGCCGCCCCGAATGAACTGGTTCGCGTCGAGATCACCGACGTCGAAAAGACCTTCGCACGCGCCAAGGTTGTCGAAGTGGTCGAGCCATCGGCGGACCGCGTCGAACCCAAGTGCCAGCACTTCGGTGAATGCGGCGGCTGCAACTACCAACACGTCAGCTACGAGGCCCAGATCGCGGCGAAGAGCGAGTTCGTGTTCGACGCGCTGACGCGCATCGGCAAGTTCGATGACACCGAGCCCATTGTCGTGCATCACGCGGAGCCATGGAACTACCGTTCGCGCACGCAACTGAAGCTGAAGGCCACAGCCGGCACCCGCCCAGATGGCACGCGTGGCCGCATCGACAAGAAGATGCGCCGACAACTCAAGGCAAAAGCCGAAGCCAAGGCACAAGCCGGCATCCCCCAGCCAGAAGAATCTGGCGCGCCGCGCGAACCCGTCGTCGGCTACCACTACGGCGGCTCCAACAAGGTACTCAACATCAAGCAGTGCCCAGTGCTGGCGCCGGACCTGGAGCAAGGCATCGAAACAATCCGCACCGCGATCACCGGCATGCATCCGCGCGACTGGCCCTACCAGATCGAAGGTTCGTGCGGCATCGATGGCGCGTCGTACTCGCCCGACCTCCCGGGCATGCGCAAGGATCTGGTCGAACATGAGGTGCTCGGCTTCCGCTACCTGATCGAGCCGGAGAGCTTCTTCCAGGGCAACCGCCACCTCGTGCATCGCCTCGTCGAAGTCGCGATGGGCGAAGAGCAGGGCGCACTCGCGTTTGACCTCTACGCTGGCGTGGGGCTGTTCTCGCTACCGCTGAGCAAGCGCTTCGAACGCGTCATCTCGGTCGAAGATGAGCGCCGCGCCTGCACACTCGGCCGCGTCAACGTCAAGACGAACAAGTGCAACAACGTGCACTACCAAAGGCGCACGACTGAGCAGTTCTTGCAGAGCAACAAGGAACGCCCGGACCTCGTGCTGATGGATCCGCCGCGCCTCGGCGCCAAGCCAGCGATCCCGATGCTGCTCAAGTTGCGGGCCAGGCGCATGGTCTACGTATCTTGCGATCCACAGACGCTGGCGCGCGACCTGCGCACGCTCGTCGACGGCGGCTACGAACTCGAGAGTGTTGAGGCGCTCGACATGTTCCCGCAGACCTACCACGTCGAAGCGGTTGCGAAGCTGCGTCACAAGGACGACTAGTGGTCGAAACGCGCACGGTTCTGGCCGGTGCACCGGATGGCGGCGAACCAGCGAAACTTGCCGTGCACACAATCGGCCAGGGCCCACTCGCCGTCCTGATCCATGGCTTCCCGCTCGACCACCGCATGTGGCTCGACGTGATGCACTCAGAACTCAACAAGCGCCGCACGCTGTGTGCGATCGACCTGCGCGGCCATGGGCAATCCCCGTGGCGCGGCGACGAAACACACACGATGGAGCGCCTGGCGGACGACGTTGCGGCAGTCATCGACAGCCTGAGCACGGTGCCTGTCGATGTCTGTGGCCTGAGCATGGGTGGCTACGTGGCGTTCGCGCTGCACGCACGGCATCGAGAACGCATTCGTTCGCTGGTGCTAACCAACACGCGAGCCGCAGCCGACACCGATGCGCAGCGTGCTGCTCGCGACACGAGCATGCAAACGGTCCAGACGTCAGGTCGTTCGGCCGTCGCCGACGCCATGCTACCAAAACTCTTGGGACCTGACGCCAGCGACACGCAGCGCGCCCAACTGCGCGAGATGATCGAATCCGTGCCTGTCGCATCGATCGTCGCCGACCAACGTGGCCTGCAACAACGCAAAGACCGCCGCCCCGAGCTAGCCAGCATCACCATTCCAACACTCGTGATCGCCGGGGACCAAGACGTCATCATCCCACCAGCCGAAGCCGAGTTGATGGCGCGCGAAATCCCCAACGCCCAACTGCACGTCGTCACCGGCACCGGCCACATGTCGCCAATGGAAAACGCCACCGCCTGGAGCTCCGCAGTCACGACGCTCTGGACCTAAGGGCCAGTTCGGTGCCGGGACACCTAGGGCAGGCCTAGGCCTGCGACTTCGATGCGGCCGCAGTGGGCTTCGCCGGCTTTGGTGAGCATGCCGGCCTTCTTGCCGATGAAGGTGACGGTGACTTCGGCGCGGCAGGCCAGGCCGAGCACTTCGCCGGTATCGCCGTGCAGGCCGGATGGAATGTCGATGCTGAGCTTAGGGCCGGTCGCGGAGTTGAATAGCTCAACCCACGAACGGGCTGGGTCGCGCAGTTCTCGGTCGAGACCGGTTCCGAAGAGGGCGTCAATCCAGACTGCGCCGGAATGCTCCGAGATGTCCGGCGCCTGGCCGACGCGAATGCTGGCTCCTGCGTTGTGGAGGATCTTCAGCTGCAAGGCAGCGTCGGGCGACTCTTGGGGGTCTGGTTCGCCGAGTAGGTGCAACGCACAACGGGCAAAACCAAGATGGCGCGCGACCGCGAGGCCATCGCCGCCGTTGTTGCCATTGCCGCACAGAATCACGAAGCGCGAACCGAGGGTGCGAGCGACGTCGGCAACGCCTCGCGCGGCATTCTCCATCAGGAGCACGGTCGGCATGCCGAAGCGGTCGACGGCTTCTTGGTCGATGGCTCGCGCTTCGGCGACGGACAGCACGCGTTCCTTGGTCATGATCAATCCTCGCTACGAACGGCCTTGCGCACCTGCAACAACAGCTCGAGGTCTTCGACGGGATCCAACGCCCGCAGGGTGGAAAAGCCACTTTGCTGCGTTCCGAGTAATTCACCGCTGCCGCGCAGGGCGAGGTCGCGCTCGGCCAATTCGAAGCCGTTGGTCGTTGCGCAAATCGCGGCCACGCGGTCGGTTCTTGGGCCGCACAACAAAGCAATGCCGCGCCTTCTACCACGTCCGACGCGACCGCGCACCTGATGCAGCGTCGCGATGCCAAAGCGGTCAGCGGACACAATCACAACGAGCGTCGCTTCGGGAACGTCGAGGCCAACCTCGAGCACGGTCGTGCCAACCAGGACATCGACGATGCCTTCGCGGAACAGCGCCAACGCACGTTGCCGCTCACTGGCTTTGACGCGCCCGTGCACCAGCGCGCAACGAAACTTTTTCTGCAGCGACTCGTGCACGCGCATCACGCCGCCTTTCTCACCCTCTTCGCCAACGGCAGGGCAAACGACGAATACGCGACCTTCGCGCTTGACGGCTCTCTCGATGCTCCTCAGAACGCGAAACCATTTTTCGGCTGGCACGTGGAAGGCGCGCACGGCCTCGCGGCCGGCAGGACGGCTCTTCAGCGTGACGACATCGAGGTCGCCAAACAACACCAGCGCCATGGTGCGCGGGATCGGCGTTGCCGTCATCACCAGCACATGCGGGTTGTCGCCCTTGTGCACTAGTTGCATGCGCTGCCTGACCCCGAAGCGGTGTTGTTCGTCGACGACCACAAGACCGAGGCCCGGCAGCTTGTCGTCACCCGTCAACAGCGCGTGGGTTCCAAACACAATGCGCGCCCCCGCGGTCGGCAGTTTGCAGCGGTGCGTCGCCGTGTGCAACGCAACGTCGACGCTGGTGCCCTTCAGCCACTTGGACACAGACGCATAGTGTTGCTCCGCGAGCAACTCGGTAGGCGCCAAGAACGCGACCATCTTGCCCTCCGCACAGACCGCGAGACTCACCGCGATCGCCACCGCAGTCTTGCCGGTGCCAACGTCTCCCTGCAACAATACGCCCATCGCCCCGGGCCCCGCCAAACGCCGCCACAACGCCGCTACGGCCTGATGCTGATCGTCGGTCAACGTGTACGGAATGCGCTGAAGGATGCGCTCGGCCATCGCGTCATCGACCGGGAACGACGCCGCCGCGCGTTGTTGCCGGGCGCGCCTGGCCCGCTCCACCGCCTCGAACAACTTGATCGCCTCGCGCACCGCAAAGTGTCGACGCGCGTGTTCATGCTCGGCGACATCCTTGGGTCGGTGCATCGCAAGCAACAATTGCTGCGGCGACAAGGTCAGCTCTTCTAAGCCTACCGGCAACTCGGGCAGCATCACGCGCTGCCAATGCAAGCCATCGAGCACCAACTGGATCCACTGCTGCATGCGCGCCGAAGAGACGCCCTCGACTTCGGGATAACGCAGCTGCACTTCGCCATCAGCGACCGCCCCCACCGGCAGGACCTTGGCAGCCTGCAGCACGAATCGCTTGCCTTTTTTCTGAAGCGTGCCCTCGACTTTGCGCAGCTGGCCAACGGTGTAGTTCTTCTTTAGCCACGGCTGGTTGAAGAACGCCGCCTGGAACGTGCTCGAGTCTTCGCACACAAACGTAATGGTCACCATCGCTCGGCGACCCGGCAGCCATGACAGCCCGACACTTCGCACTTCGCCGGTCATGCGCACCAGCTCGCCGAGCGACTGTTCGTCGGGAGCCACGAGTTCGCGCAGCGCCCGGTAGCGACGCGGAAAAAAGGTCGCAAGGTCGAACACAGTGGCGACAGATACATTCGCGAGACGACTCGCGACCGTCGGGCCAATCCCAGCCAACTCGGTCACCGGCGCGTCCGGTGACAGGTTGTCGGCGCGCACAGGTGCGGCAGCAGCCGCCTTCTTGGCGCCGCCATCGACGAACTCAGACTGGACCGATCGAGTCATGAACTAACGGTGTAGCCGACGCAGGCTCGCCACGCGACGTTGCCTGCGCTACGTTGTGCCGGCTTGAACGAGCTCACTGAGCAGCAACACTTGGAACTGCAACGCTACGGCTTCGATGCCGAACTACAGCGTCGCTGGCAAAAGGACATCGCCGATGGCCGCCTGAGCAAGGCGACCAACGCCGTCGGTGGTGACTTGCTCGTTCCGCCACCGGGTTCCGTGAAGAAGCAGCCGGGTATCAGCACCAAGGCCCACCGAGAGCTCGAAGAACTTGGCCGCGAGGCCATTGCCAATGGCCAACTCGGTGTCGTCGTGCTCAACGGCGGCATGGCGACGCGCTTTGGTGGGGTCGTCAAGGGCATCGTGCGCGTGCTCGGCAAGTCGCGAACCTTTCTGGGCCTGGCGGTTGAAGACGTGCTCATGCACCGCAAGCAGAGTGGCGGCCACGTGCCGTTGTTCTGTATGAACAGTTTCGCAACCGAACAGGCTTCCAAGTCACACTTTGCGGACCACGCCCAGTTCGGGCTCACCAAGCACTGCATCGAGCACTTCAACCAGTTCGTCGGCGTGCGCATGACCAAGTCCGGCGAGCTGTTCGAGACGGAAGACGGCCTGGCGTCGCCCTACGGTCCCGGCCACGGTGACTTCCCGTCCGCGTTCCGCAGGAGCGGCTGCCTCAAGCGCTTCCTCGACGGGGGCGGCCGCTACCTGTTGGTGCGCAACGTCGACAACCTCGGCGCCCGCATCGATGCGGGCGTACTCGGCCACCACATCTTGAGCGGCAACGAGATGACTGTCGAGTTGGCGCCGAAGTGGCCCGATGATGTCGGCGGTTCGCCGTTCCACTACCTCGGTCGCACCCAGTTGATCGAACAACTGCGCTACCCGAAAGGCTTCGACCCCAACGTCGTCGACGTGTTCAACACCAACACGTTCACGTTCACGGCCACCGCACTCGATCGCGAGTTCGATCTGGGCTGGTACTACGTCGAGAAGAAGGTCGACGACCGCGACGCCGTGCAAGTCGAACATCTGATCGGAGAGATGACCGCGCACTTGTCGACCAACTTCCTGCAGATACGCCGCAATGGCCGCCACACACGGTTCTTGCCCCTGAAGACGCCGGATGACCTGGAGTCCGCGCTCGAAGAGATTGCCGATATCTACGACGGCACTGACGAAGAAGACGATATCTAGCCGCGCAATTGGCTGGATCAGCGTGCGCCTAACTGCCGGTAGCAGTGGCGGATGACGACGTCGCAGAAGTCTCAGGCGAAGGCCCAATTGATCAAGGCCCAGTATTCGGCACCCACGAACGATTGTTCGTCACGTTTGACTCGGCGTGACCTTTGCGCGGACGGGCTTGGCAAAGAGGACTTGGTGCGTCGCAAGCACGCGTCGCACCGCGGCCGTCGTCGCATTGACTGTCAGCGTCGACCCGACCACGCTTCGAATGGAACCCTTGGTGCTCAGTTTGTTGTCTAGGCCGCGGCCAACAAACTGCGCATAGAACCTGCCACGCGGCAGGTAGTCGAGCGGCTCGCCAAACGATACGACTTCGATGCGGCGCACCTTGCCCTTTGGGTCCACGATGATCATGACCAACTCTCGTTGCGAGCGCACGCGATGGCGGTCGAAGTAGGCGGTGCCAACAACCTTGCCGTTCTTCTTGGCCTGGTAGGCGATCACCATCGAACGACTCGGCTTGTGACCCGACAGTTTGTGCACGAGCTTCTTCTTGGTGTCGTCGAGCACATGGCGTTGGCGCTCGACTTTGCAGCCGGAGAATGCCAACGCGAGCGCTTCCGCCGTCGTCAAGAACGTCTTGCCCTGCGCCGGCAGAGCCGCAGCCAGGCTCATCGCGCAAGTCAGGATCGGTAGGAGAGATCTCATCGCATTGCCCTAGAAAACACAGGTCCTAGAAGACGTAGCCGAACAGGATGTTGAAGCGATCAAAGTCGTTGTCCCACGATTCGTAATCGAGCTTGATGACGACCTGCGGGATCGGCTTGTAGTTGATGCCAAACGAGTAGATCTCGTCTTCCTGGGTCGGGTCGTGCAGGAAGCCGGCCGGCATGCCATCTTGCGTATCGATGCGCTCGTAGCGGAAGAACGGCGTGAACTGCGCGTTCGCTTCGGGGCACACCCACGCCAACACATCGCAGCCAACTTCGGCGTAGTACCCCTTCATCCGGCTGGCAAGGTTGTTATCGGTCGAAAGGTTGAACGCCGCCGCGTCCTGCACCTTGGCCTGGGCGTAGAGCGCGCGGAACTGCCACGGCCCAGTGCGGTAGTCGATGTGCGCTTCGAGAATCGTCGTGCGCATCGCCGGCACGGCATCCGACGGCTGGGAATCGTCGAGGTTGTCCTGGCCCGAATTGCCGTAGCTGACCGAACCGCCGATCATCAGGCCGGGCACGCCGACGTAGTCGAGGCGTGACACCACGGACCAATCGTCTGCTTCGGTCTTGCCACCCTTCTGACGGCCACCGCGCAAGCCAGTGTTGTTGAAGTTGGCGCCGTCCAGCGACGTCATCGCGTAGGCGCGATAGGCGAAGTCGCCGACGTCGCCATAGGCCCCAAGACCCATCTCGCGCCACGTCGTCGGAATGATGCGCTTCTCGGTCTGCGGCCGGTTGGCCGCCAGGTAGGCAGTCGGCTCGTGCAACTCGTTGAGCAAGCCCATCGGCGACAGCAACAAGCCACCGCGCAGGTTGAGCGCGTCACTGTGCAGGTAGTCGAGGTAGCCGAACTCGAGCGATACTTCGCCCGTGTCGCCGCTGGTCGTGCCGTGCTCCACTTCGATCTCGGAGTTGAACACCCAGTTCTCGTCGAACTTGTAGCCAACGTAGAGGATGGCGCGCTGCGCGTCGGCGCGATCAGCACGGCCGCTGCGCTGCTGGAACAGGAACTCGCCGTAACCACCGATCGACAGGCCTTGAGATACGTCGTAGACCTTCGCAGCACCTTGGCCGACGCCGCGGCTGGCCTGGCTCAACGGCGGCACGAGGCCGCCGAGATCGATGCGCTCGAAGTCACTCGAAAGTGCGCCAACCTGTTCTTGCAGCACCTTGTTCTGGCGTTCCAGCCGTTGCAGTCGTTGATCGATGGTCTCCTGCGCCAACAGCGCGGGGCAGGACAGGGACAAGGCGGCGATGCCACAGAGAGAACGAATGATCATTGCAGAATGGTGATGTCCGGCACGAGCGCCGTGACCTGATCGCGCAGACCGGAAGTCATGCGCGCAGTGAGTTGGGTCAGGGCGTGCTCGCTGCCAGTCATTTCTGCGACAGTGGATTCGAGCACGAGTGCTTCGATGCCGTCTTGCTGTTCCGCCCAGACGAGCGCTGCAACCGGGCCCATGACGAACAACGCTGTCGACAAGCAGTCTGCGGCGAACGCCGAGTCCGCGAACACGGTGACCGAGCCAAAGTCCGCGGCTGGCCGGCCGGTGCGCGGATCGAGAATGTGGCCGAAGTCGCGACCGGCAGCCTGGAGCCGTCGTTCGCTGTTGGCGGTTGTGGCGAAACTGCCATGGCGCAGATGCACGCGAACGACGGCTCGATCGCGGGCGCGCGGATCGGCGAGGTTGTGATCGCCGCCTACTCGCCCGCCAACGCTGAGCACCTGACCACCGAAGTCGAACGTAGCCGCGGTCGCACCAGCAGCAAGCACGGCTCGGCCGGCCGCGTCGAGGCCGACGCCCTTGCCAAAGCCCCCCTCTTCGATACGCAACCGCGCCATGCGCCGCGAGGCACTGGTGCGGATCACGTGTAGCTCTTGCATGCCGCAGTGCGGCAGGCAGGCCCATACATCCTGGTCACTCGGCCACGTGCCACCTGTGCGCAGGCCATAGAGATCCACGAGTGCACCGATGCCAGGATCGAACGCGCCACCGGTTGCCCGACTCCAGCGCCGGGCCGTCGCCAGGTCACGCAACAGCGCCCCGGACAACGTGATCGAACTGCCAACGAGCGCGCGATTGAGTCGCGACAGTTCGGAGTCCTCGCGCCACGTCGACAGGCGGGCGTCGACCACTTCGATCGCGCGCAACCCGGCCTCGGATGCTTGCAGCGCCTGCATGCGCGTCGGCGCCGTCACCTGGATCTGCAGGCTCGTGCCCATCGCGACGACGACCCGTTCGACGGTCTGGCCTGGCATCTTCTGCCGGGCCGGGGGCCCCACGCGCGCACAGCCAGCCGTGCCTAGAGCGATCGCCAACTGGGCACAGCCAGCCAATCGCACGCACCAGGAAACTCGACGGGAACGAATCACGGCCGGCATTCTTATCGCTACTGAGACGCGTTCTCAATAGATGAAAGAGGAAAACCTGGCCCAGCTTCCGGCCGCTCCAGCCCTGCCACTGCCTGCACCGGCAGCACAACCGGGCGAAGCATGCCATCAATTGATGGCACACACTCAGGAACTCACTCCGCAGCCAACACGCCCGCCCTAGGCTGCGTTGAGGCTACCGCTTGCGGCGCTTTGGCACACCCGAAGAGCGGTCTCCCGGGACGTGGTAGAGATCGAGGATACGAGTTTGCGCCGCGCGCGCGGCGTCGGCATCCAACAACACCGTCGCGCCGCTCGACAACTTGATGACGACCTCGCCCTTGGCGCGATCCATCTTGCCGACGAAGTCCACCATGTCGACGGGCTGTTCGCCGTTGACCATTGTGACACTGTCGTTGTGGAACGCCTCGTAGCCAACGTTGACGGCGTCCGCCAACACCTGCGCCAATACGACAACCTCTTGCCGCTCCGGTCGCCGCAGACCCAAGTAGTAGCTGTGCAGCAGCTCCTTCGGGGCCTTGTCCCACCAGTGCTCCCCCCAGTTGCGCAGGTATTCCGCTGTCAATCGCTGGAACACCAGTCCGCCAAACAGGAACCACATCGGCCGGCGGTCGTACTCGGTGCGCGGCACGAGCCACTTCATCGGTTGCAGCGACAGGTTTACGTCCTTGGCCTTTCGTTTGTGCAAGACGCGCGCCTTGATGACATCGCCACACTGGAAGTCCCCGATCAGCGCATCGAATTGGCAGCGGTGGCGACCACGATATCGAATCGTGCCGTTGTCGGCGATGCTGTGCCCATCGAGTTGCATCAGGACATCGCCAACCACGAACTTGCCCCACGCACTGGAACCGTACTGCACCGCCGTGATCAGAACGCCGCTGTCGCGCGACTTCATGCCAAGATGCCGACGAAGCGCTGGATTCTCGAGTGGCTGCGTCGAAATGCCGATGCCCGGCACATCGGGCAGCTTCTTCCTCTTCACGCTATCGAGGAAGCGTTTGATGATCGGCGCAGGCACCATCTCGCCAACGTTCTCGGCATCGGGCAACGCCTGGAACGCAATGCCGACGATCTTGCCGCGCGCGAACACCGGCCCACCGCTGTTGCCTTCATTGATCGCCGCATCGACCGTGACGGCCAACAAGTGACGCTGGCTGTGCTCGTAGCGCTGCACCTCGATGCGCGACACGACGCCTTCGGTGATCGACACCTCCTCGCCGCCGATCGGATAGCCGACCACCTGCACCGCATCGCGCAGCTTCGGCAGATCGCCAACGACGGATGGTTTGATGTTGCGTGCGAACGCCTTGTCGTCGACCTCCAACAAAGCCAGGTCACAGTCATGGCTGATTGCAACGACGCGCGCCGTCACTTTCTTCGGGTCGCTCTGCTTCTGGACCTGCACGAACGTCGCATTGGCCACCACGTGGGCGCCGGTCAGAATCCGCTGCGGCGCAACCATGACCCCAGACCCCGTGCTCCCGCGTGGCGCGACGCTCTGCCATGGACATTCGTAGTCGGGATCCTGGTAGGTACTGTAGACGCGGACGACTTGCGGGTAGGTCATGGCGATTCGGGCGGACCACGGTAACGATCGCCGTCTGGGAAACGACCTCGCTTGCGGATCTCGCATCGTTCCTTTTGTGGAAGGCCTGGCAGGGCTCTTGCCATGTGATGCCGAACCCATGGCGCCTCGGGCCCTAGCGACAACGCTGGGCGCCGTGCAACCGCCAGCCCCGCAACGTTCATCGAGGTAGGCTACATCGATGCCTTTGGCTGTTCGCATCGTCTCGCTCGACAACAGCGGGCATCCAATCGTCACAATGATGTGACTTCCAGGGAACCCCACACGATCCGGTTGCCGTCTCACCAGCGGCGTTTCTCGCTTGTTCCCACCATCACAATCCCATGCAATTCTTCTCGCCCGCCGCCTTATTGGCGGCCTTGCTCGTTTCTCCGGTCTTCGCCCAGGTCGTTCAGCCGATCGGCCGCATCCATCCGAACGCCCAACCGATCGGCAACGTCGCCAGCTACGGCGTGCCGAACCTGAATCGTCCGGCACTCGCCGGCCAAGACATCAACCGCTCGGCCAACGGCCAACCCGCTCGCTACGCGATGCCCAACATCGTCGCGATTTCACCGACGACGCACGGCACATGGGAGCAACTTGATGACACGTGGTCGCTGTGGCGCTTGAAGATCAAGGCCCCCGGCGCCGAACACGTCAACCTCGGCTTCCAAAAGTTCCTGATGCCGGCTGGCGCCCGCATGCAACTCTACTCGACGGACTACAGGGACATCGTGCGGCCGTTTGACAGCAACGACCACCTGCCGACGGGCCAATTCTGGACGCCGGTTGTGAGAAGCAGCGAGATCGTTTGCGAGGTCTACGTGCGCACGGCTCTGCAGAATCAGCTGCAGCTGGACATGATCCACATTGGTTCGGGCTACCGCTTCTTCGGCGCCGGTCCGACCGCACTGACCAACAACGATGGTAGCGGCTCGTGCAATGTCGACGTCAGCTGCTCGCAGGGTGTTGGCTGGGAAGGTGAGATCTCGGCATCGGCCGCGATCTCGACCGGCGGCTCGATCTTCTGCAGCGGCAGCATGATCAACAACACCGCCCAAGACGGCCGGAACTTCTTCCTGACCGCCAACCATTGCGGCGTCAACTCCGGCCAGGCGTCATCACTCGTCTGCTACTGGAACTACGACGCCGTCACCTGCGGCAGCAGCTCGGCGCCGCTCAACCAGTTCACGATCGGTGCAACCTACCGCGCCGGCTACAGCTCGTCCGACTTCACGCTGGTCGAACTGAACAGCACGCCGAATTCGTCTTGGGGCGTCACCTACGCTGGCTGGAACCGCGGCAGCGGCAACGCCAGCTCCGCCGTCGCCATCCACCACCCGAGTGGCGACTCGAAGAAGATCTCGTTTGAGAATCAATCGACGCAGACGACTTCCTACGGCAGCTCCAGCCAAAACTCGAACGCCAACCACGTGCGCGTCGTCGACTGGGATGTCGGCACGACCGAACCCGGCTCATCGGGCTCGCCGTTGTTCGACCAGAACCACCGCATCATCGGCCAGCTACACGGCGGTGGGGCCGCGTGTGGCAACAACCAGTCCGACTGGTATGGACGCTTCCTCACCTCGTGGACCGGAGGCGGCAGCAACAGTTCGCGCCTATCCAACTGGCTCGACCCGCTAGGCACCGGCCAACTGACGCTCGACACGTCCGGCTCTGGCACGTCTGCCACGGTCTCCGCTGTCGGCACTGGTTGTGGCGGCACGCAGGTCATCTGCGACGAAGGCTTCTACGAGTACCCGAACTTCGACCTGCAGAACTCGTC